>NZ_CAMYMD010000030.1 GCF_947259555.1 uncultured Roseovarius sp. | reverse complement strand
CCACGCGCCCGAGGTGCTGCTCCTGGCGGCGGGCGGCATCGCCGATGGCCGCGGGCTGGCGGCGGCCCTCATGCTGGGCGCCGATGGCGTGCTGATCGGCTCGCGCCTCTGGGCCTCGGACGAGGCGCAGGTGAGCGAGGCGATGACCGAGGCCGCGATTGCCGCCACCGGGGATCAGACCATCCGCTCCACCGTGATGGATGCCGCGCGGGGCCTGCGCTGGCCCGGCCGCTACACCGCGCGGGTGCTACGCAATCCGATCACGGACCGCTGGCACGAGGATCCGGATGGATTGCGCGCCGACCCGGCCGCACAGGCTGACTGGGCGGCGGGCTGGACCGAGGGCGACCCCGCGCGCGCCAATACATTCGTCGGCGAGGCGACAGGGCTGATCCACGACCGCCCGCCCGTGTCCGAGATCATCGAGAGCATGGTGCGGCAGGCCGAGGCGCTGTTGCTCCGCGCGCCGGGGCTGGATTGAGGGCGCGGGAGTTGGGTATTTTTGCCAAGAAGAATCCGCCTGTCATGTCAATCGTGCATGGCGGTGCAATCTTAGCTGAATGGACGATGGGATGACCCTAAGGCACCGGCTGACAAACGAGATCGCGGCGCGCGAGGCGGATCTGGTGGCGCTGACGCAAGACCTGATCCGCATCCCGACGCTGAACCCGCCGGGCGAGAACTATCGCGACATCTGCGACTATCTCGACCGGCGGCTGACAAAGGCGGGGTTCGCAACCGAAATGATCCGCGCCCATGGCGCACCCGGTGACAGCGACCGGCATCCGCGCTGGAACATCGTCGCCCGGCGCGAGGGCACGCGCCCCGGCGCTTGCGTGCATTTCAACAGCCATATCGACGTGGTCGAAGTGGGCCATGGCTGGACCGTAGAGCCCTTCGGCGGTGAATTGCGTGAGGGCCGCATCTACGGGCGCGGCTCCTGCGACATGAAGGGCGGGCTGGCGGCGAGCATTGTCGCGGTGGAGGCGTTCATCGCCATCTGTCCCGACTATGCCGGAGCCATCGAGATCAGCGGCACGGCGGATGAGGAATCGGGCGGTTTCGGTGGCGTGGCCTATCTGGCGGAGAAGGGATATTTCAGCCCCGACCGTGTCAGTCACGTCATCATCCCCGAACCCCTGGGCAAGGACCGCATCTGTCTGGGCCATCGCGGCGTCTGGTGGGCCGAGATCGAGACCCATGGCGAGATCGCCCATGGCTCGATGCCGTTCCTGGGCGATTGCGCGATCCGCCACATGGGCGCGGTGATCGAGGCGATGGAGACCCGGCTCTTCCCCGCGCTCGCGGCCCGGCGCACCGAGATGCCGGTGGTCCCCGAGGGCGCGCGGCAATCGACGCTCAACATCAACTCCATCCATGGCGGCGAGCCGGAGCAGGACGCCGATTATACCGGCCTGCCCTCGCCTTGCGTGCCGGACCGCTGCCGCATGGTGATCGACCGGCGGTTCCTGATCGAAGAGGATATCGGCGCGGTCGAGAACGAGGTGCGCAGCGTGCTCGAGGCGGTGCGCGACGGGCGGCCCGGATTCGACTATACGATCCGCGAATTGCACCGCGTCCTGCCCACCATGACCGAGCGCGACGCGCCGGTGGTCGGGGCCGTTGCGCAGGCGGTGGCCGAGGTCTTTGGCCACGAGGCCGATTACGTGGTCAGCCCCGGCACTTATGACCAGAAACATATCGACCGGATCGGCCGGCTGAAAAACTGCATCGCCTATGGCCCCGGCATTCTCGATCTGGCGCATAAACCGGATGAATACGTGGGCGTTGGCGACATGTTACAATCAGCGCAGGTCATGGCGCTCACCCTCGATGCCTTGTTGGGCGGCTGATTTCACTGTTCTTCAAATACTCATGAGGGATCGCGCATGACAAATGCTGACAATCTGAGTATTTTTGGAACGATGAAGACGCTCAGGTCTCGATCGCTATATTGTCGATGAGTCGCACCCCGGCAAGCCATGCTGCGGCAAAAAGTCGGGCCGGGCGCGTTGGTGCATTCAATGACAAGAGATCATCCTGCGCCCGCAGGTCAAGGTAGTCGACTCCCGTAAAACCTGCCCGCGTGAGCCGCGCGATCGCCTCTGCCTTGAGGGCATCAAAGGGTCTGCCGTCCCGCAGCCCCTCAGCCACGCGCTCCATCGTTTCATGAAGCACCGGGGCCCTGGTGCGGGCACGGTCCGACAAGAGCAGGTTGCGTGACGACATGGCGAGGCCATCGATCTCGCGGATCGTGGGGCAGCCATGCACCGTGACGGGAATGTCCAGATCGCAGGCCATGCGCCGCACGACCATCAATTGCTGAAAATCTTTCTCTCCGAAGAACGCGTCGGTTGCCCCCGTCTGCGTGAAGAGTTTGGTCACAACCGTGGCCACACCGTCAAAGTGCCCCTTTCGATGCGCGCCTTCCATGACATCCGTCAGGCCCGCGACCGAAACCGTCGTGGCGAAGTGCGGCGGATACATCTGATCGCCATCCGGAACCCAAAGGGCATCGACCGCATAGCGCTCCAGCTTGCGCGCATCCTCTTGCTCGGTCCTAGGGTAATTCTTCAGGTCCTCGGGATTGTTGAACTGCCTCGGATTGACGAAAATGGTGACGATCACCCGATCACAACGCGCTTTGGCCGCAGCCACGAGCGACAGATGCCCGTCATGCAGTGCCCCCATCGTGGGCACGACACCGATTGTCTCGCCGGCACGTATCCATGGGCGGGTCGCAGACCGAAGAGCGCTCAGGTCGCGCAGAATAGGCGCCGTCATTAACCGGACGCCTTGTCAGAGAAGGTATGCTCTGGCGCCGGGAACGTGCGGGCGCGGACGTCTTCTGCATAGGCCTTGATGGCAGCCTCACCATCTGCGCCCAATGTGCCGTAACGCTTGACGAATTTGGGCTTGAACGCGGTAAAGAGGCCGAGCATGTCATCGACGACAAGAACCTGACCGTCGCAACCATTCGATGCCCCGATTCCAATCGTTGGAATTGGAATTTCCGCAGTGATCCGGTCCGCGAGAGTCGCCGTTACCTTTTCGAGCACGACCGAGAACGCCCCGGCATCGCTGACCGCGCGGGCATCTGCCAGGAGCGCCTCGGCCGCATCGCCCCGCCCCTGCACCTTGTAGCCGCCAAGCGTGTTGATCGACTGCGGCGTGAGGCCGATATGCGCCATCACGGGGATACCGCGCGCCACCAGAAACCCGATGGTCTCGGCCATGTGCCGCCCGCCTTCGAGCTTGACCGCCGCCGCACCGGTTTCGGACATCACCCGCGACGCGTTGCGAAAGGCCTGTTGGGGGCTCTCCTCATAGGATCCAAAGGGCATGTCGATCACCAGCATGGCGCGGGACAACCCACGCGCGACGGCGCGCCCGTGCAGGATCATCATGTCTAGCGTCACGCCAAGGGTCGATGGCAGCCCGTGCAGGACCATGCCGACGCTGTCGCCCACCAGCACGACATCGCAATGTGCATCCATCATCTGTGCCATTGGCGTCGTATAGGCCGTGAGGCTGACAATAGGCGTGCCGCCCTTCATGGCCCGGATATCGTCGGGCAGCGGGGCGGTCTTGTGGGAAGTGGCGCTCATGGTGTCATCCGGTCAATTCTGCGTTGCGGCGTAGGGTATCAAGGGCCGAAACGAAAATCCACCGTTCAGTTTCCACCCTCAAAACGGATGCAGGTCGCTTTCGTGCAGCGTTGCGTCGGCTGAGCTTCGCGTGATTTGGCAGGATTGATAAACATCGCCCAAACACTGCATACCCCAAGGGAGTCGCATGCCATGAAAACTCAGGTCAAAGCCCTCGTCGTCGGCGGCGGTGCCGTCGGCACCTCCATCGCCTATCATCTGGCCAAAGCCGGCTGGGACGACGTCATGCTGCTGGAACGCGACGAGCTGACCTCTGGCTCCACATGGCATGCGGCGGGGCTCCTGCCGCTCTTCAACATGTCCTACGCCACGACCCATATCCACAAGTATTCGGTCGATTTCTACAAGGAGCTCGAGGAAGAGACCGGGCTCAACGCCGGGTTCGCCGTGGTCGGCAACCTGCGCATGGCGCAAACCGACGCGCGCATGGACGAATACATGCTCTACGCCTCGACCGCCGAGACCTGCGGCGTCGCCTATGAATGGCTGACCCCGGAGCAGATCAAGGACCGCTGGCCGCTGATCGAGACCTCCGACCTCAAGGGCGCGATCTATCACACCGAGGACGGCTACATTAACCCCGCCGACGTGACGCAGGCGATGGCCAAGGGCGCGCGGCAGCGGGGCGTGATGATCGAGCGCAAATGGCAGGCCGATGCGTTCCACTGGAATGGCACCCATTGGGAAGTGACCTGCACCAAGATGGTCGAAAAGGGCGGCAACCTCGTGCCCTCGGACGAGCAGATCGTGATCACCGCCGAGCATGTCGTGACAGCTTCGGGCAACCACGCGCAGACCACCGCCAAGAAGCTGGGCATCAAGATCCCCGCGATCCCGGTCGAGCACCAGTTCATCGTGATGGACAAGGACCCTGCGCTGATGGACTACCGCGCAGGTGGCGGGCAGGAGCACCCGGTCGTGCGCGACGCCGACGCGCAGAGCTATGTGCGCGAAGAGCGTGGCGGCTGGATTCTCGGGGTTTATGAGAAGAACGCCCCCGCGTGCTTTGAATATGGCGTGCCCGACAGCTTCCGCGCCGATCTCTTCCCGCTCGACCTGGAACGGATCGAAGAGCAATACATGGCGATGATCCATCGCATCCCGTCCTGCGAGGAATCGGGGCTCAAGGACGATTTCAACGGCCCGATCTGCTACACGCCCGACGGCAACCCGCTGGTCGGCCCCGCGCCGGGCCTGCGCAACATGTGGCTGGCCGAGGGCTTCAGCTTCGGCATCACCGCAGCAGGCGGCACCGGCTATTACCTCGCGCAACTGATGGTCGACGGCGAGGCCGAGATCGACATGGCGAGCCTCGATCCCAAACGCTATTCCTCGAACTGGATGACCACCGAGTTCGCCGCACGCAAGAACGAGGAGGCCTATGACCACGTCTATATCCTCCACCACCCAGATGAAGAGCGCCCCGCCGCCCGTCCGCTGCGGACCGCCCCGGCCTATGACCGGCAAAAGGCGCGCGGCGCACAATTCGGCTGGGTCAATGGCTGGGAGCGGCCCAACTATTTCGGGCCTCTCGACGCACCGGACACCTTCGACCACGACGCCCGCAGCTTCCGCCGCGGCGGCTGGTGGCAACATGCCGTGGACGAGGCCAAGGCGATCCGCGAGGGCGTCGGCCTGATCGACGCCACGGCCTTTACCAAGCACGTGGTCAAGGGGCCGGGGGCAACCGCCTTCCTCGACTGGTTTACCTGCAACAAGCTGCCCAAGGTTGGCCGCATCAACCTGACCTATGCGCTCACAGATCACGGCACCACCCGCACCGAATACACCATCGTGCGCCTCAAGGAGCACGAGTATTACCTCGTCTCCTCCGGCGGCTGGACGGAATACGACGCCGACTACATGCGCAAGGCGGCCGAGGATATGGCCCCGGATTTCGGCTATATCGAGATCCAGGACGTGACCACGCAGCACGGCGTCTTCGCCATCGCCGGTCCGAAATCGCGCGACGTTCTGGGGGAGGTCATCAAGGACGCCGACCCGGCAACGGCGCTGTCCAACAAGCGGTTCCCCTGGCTGTCGGCACGGCAGATCGAACTGGGTATGTGCCCGGTCAACGCGATCCGCGTCGCCTATACCGGCGAGCTGGGCTGGGAATTGCACCACCCGATCGAGATGCAGAACTACCTCTTCGACCTGCTCGAAAAAGCGGGCGAAAAGCATGGGATGAAGCTGGTGGGCGCGCGCGCGCAAAACTGGCTGCGGCAGGAGAAATCCTATCGCGCTTTCGGCAACGAGTTGGGGCGCGACGCCACCCCGCTCGAGGCCGACCTGCCCCGCTTTGTTGATCTCGACAAGGACTTCCGCGGCAAGGACAAGCTGGTTGAGACCGGGGTGCGGGTGAAATGCTGCACGCTGCTCATCGACGGGCCCGAGGATGCCGACCCGTGGGGCCGCGAAGTGCTCTATACCGAGGATGGCACCCGCGTCGGTCGCCTGACCTCGGGCGGCTATTCGGTGGCCTTCGGCAAGTCCATCGGCATGGGCTACGTCAAACCCGAAATGGCGGTCGAGGGCACAACGCTCAAGGTCAAGATGCTCGACCGGCTCTGGGACGCGACCGTGACCTGCGACAGCCCCTATGACCCGAAGAACGAGACCATCCGCAAGGATGGGTGAAACCAGCAGGGGGCGCCTTTGGGTGCCCCCTCATTTTTCGTGCTGGCGCAACCATCTGCGCCACGCGCCCTCCGACCCGCGAAACACGTTGATATCGACGCCCCCCTCGACCCCCGGCACGATCCCGGTGCCGGTATATTGCCAGAACACCCAAGGGTGACCGGGGTAGACCTTATCAGGTGTTCTCGCGACAGAGCGCAGCCAGAACTCCGCCCGCACCTGTCCGATGCCGGTCTGCGCATAGAATTCCGGCGTGGTGTAGATGATCGGGCGCTGACCGTAATGGCGCTCGACGATATCAAGGAAAATCTCGGCCTGCCGCCGCACCTCCGCCCCCGGCGGGCGCACCACGCAGGTGGGCGAAAACGGGTTCCACTCCATATCGAGCACGGGCGGCAACGCCTTGCCCCGGCGCGGCACGTTCTGGATGAACCACCGCGCCTGCACCTCCGGTGCCGTGCAGAAATAATAGAAGTGATAGGCGCCGCGCGGCACACCGTGGCGCGCCGCCAGCTGCCAGTTGCGGTCAAATTTCAGGTCCTTGAGGTCACCGCCCTCGGTCGCCTTGATATAGGCGAACGCCACGCCCGAAAGTTTCACCCGCCGCCAGTCGATGTCATCCTGGAACCGCGCCACGTCGATGCCATGCACCGGATAATTGCCCGGGCCGCGCGGCCCGAAATCCACCGGATCGTAATCACCGAACCGGTCTGCCGCGAGGCCCGGAGCGGCCATCATCAGCCCGAAGCAGAACAGAACCACACGCAGCATCAATGCCTCCCCGGATCGGATACCCGCGCCCCGACCTTAGACCGGATGCGTCACCGCAGTCAGCCGATTTCGTTCAGGTCAGGCATTTTCCGCCAGTTCGTCATAGCAGGCGATCGCCTTGGCGGCATACATCATCGCCGGGCCGCCGCCCATCTGGATCGACATCGCGAGCACATCGCCGACCTCTTCGCGGGTCGCCCGGGCGCGGATCAGCGCCTCCATGTGCAGGGCGATGCAGGGCTCGCATTTGGTCGCCACCGCGATACCGAGCGCCACGAATTCCTTGGTCTTGAAGTCGAGCATGCCGCCTTCCTTGACGGCCTTGCCAAGCCCGCCAAAGGCGCGGGCGGTATCGGGGATGAGCGCGTTGAGGCGGCGCAAATCCTGGCGTGTGGTGTCAATGGTCTTGGACCAGCTCATGTCAGGGCCTTTCTGTGACTGCATTTGCAGTTGCAGAAACCATCCCCGGCGCGGCTTGGCCTTGATCCAGATCAGCCGCGGTGTTCGGCCACCAGAAAGAGGTTGTTGGCGGGCATTTCTCGAGGGCTGTTTACAGTCAATCCCTCTGCAACCAGCCACCCCTCCACCTCGGCCAGATCCTTGTAGCCGATGGCCGGGTCCTGCGCCATCAGGCTCGCGTGAAACCGCGCGTCACCCTCGGACGTGGCCTGCCCGTCGCGCAGAAAGGGACCGTAGATCGCAAAGCGCCCGCCCCGGGCAAGAGCTTGCGCCGCCTCGGTGACAATCCTGCGGGCCTCGGGCGTGCTGATGAGATGCAAGAGGTTGATCAGCACGATCAGCGCCTGACCGGACTGCTGTACGCTCCACCCTGCCTCAGTCGCATCGAGCGCCATGGACGGGCGCAAATTCGGCAGATCAGCCTCGGCCGCATAAGCGTCGATGCTGGCACGACGCGCCGGATCGATCTCAGTCGGTTGCCAGATGAGGCCCGGGGTCACCGTCGCAAACGCAACCGCATGCTGCCCCGTACCGCTGGCAATCTCGAGCGCCCGACCATCGGACGGAGCGATGTCAGCAAGCGCGGCGGCTATGGCCTCACAGTTGCGTTCCGCCGAAGGCGCATGAAGCTTTGCCCCGTCCCCGGGATGCGCGATCGAGGCCGTTGGCGGCAGGCTCCGGCGCGACATGATCTCAGCCCTCTTCCGTGCGATCAGTGGCCGGGGGCGGCGCCGGGGTGAGTGCTGCAAGCCGCGCATAGAGCGCATCCTCCATGTCGAACTCAATGGCAGCCAGCGACGGCGCGATCTGCGTCGCCGACCGGCCCGAGATGAGCGGCACCGGCCCGGCGGGATGGTTTGCGGCCCATGCGACGGCAAGCGTCGCCGGATCGGTGCCAAGCTCTGCCGCGATTTCGACCAATGCCACCGCTGCCTCGCGCATCCAGTCCTGACCGTAGCGGACCGCATAGCGTTCATTGCCCGTCAGCCGCCCGGTCTCGCCGCGCGCATACTTGCCGGTGAGCAGACCGCCCGCCAGCGGCGAATACCCGGCCACGACCATGCCCTCAGAGGCCGCCATCGGCAGGATTTCCACCTCGGCCTGCCGTTTGACAAGGCTGTACATCGGTTGCAGGATCGAGATTGCCAGATCAAACCGCGCCGCGATACAGGCCGCCTTCATCACCTGCCAGGCCGCGAAATTCGACAGGCCCACATGGCTGATCTGACCGCGCGATTTCAGCTCCGCGAAACATTCCAGCGTTTCCTCAAGCGGGGTGTCGGGATCAAATCGGTGCAAATACAGAATATCGACATGATCCATCCCGAGCCGCCAGCGCGAAAGATCGAACTGCGCACGGATATTGTCGGCCCCGGCGCCCCCCGAGTAGCCCGCCTTGGTGGCGATCACCAGCCGGTCGCGATGCGGTGCTGCAAACTGGCCCAGCAGGGTTTCGGACGCGCCATCGGTATAAAGATGTGCGGTGTCGAAATGGGTGATCCCCGCAGCGAGACAATCGTCGAACATGGCGCGCGACGCGCCCTCATCCGCCGCATCGCCGAATTGCATGGTGCCAAAGGCAAACCGGCTGGCCGGGGTTCCGTCGGGGGAAGTGATCTGTGTGCTCATGGTCCGAACAGTGGCATGTGCGCCCGGTGAAGAAAAGGTGCCACCTTGCATCTTGCGGGCAAGAGTCATAGGCGGATGCGGAGTGAATGCGCCCCAAGGAGCCCGCCCGCATGAAGATGCACGAGACCTTCATCAAGCCGATGCACCCCGAGGGGCGCAAGTTCGTGGCGATCTTTGCCGCGATCACGCTGGTCCTGTTCATGCTCTGGGATGTGCTGGGATGGGTGGGCGTCGGCCTCACCGTATGGTGCTATTATTTCTTCCGCGATCCCGAGCGCGTGACTCCGCAGCGCCCCGGCCTGATCGTCAGCCCGGCAGACGGGATCGTGTCGCTGATCGAGCCTGCGGTGCCGCCCGCCGAATTGGGCCTGCCCGACACGCCGCTGACCCGGGTGAGCGTGTTCATGAGCGTCTTCAACTGTCACGTGAACCGCGCCCCGGTGGCGGGCAAGGTCCGTGCCGTCGCGTATCGCCCGGGCAAGTTTCTCAACGCCTCGCTCGACAAGGCGAGTGCCGATAACGAACGCAACGGCATCGTGATCGAGATGGAGGGTGGCCGCCTGTTGCCGGTGGTGCAGATCGCCGGGCTGGTGGCGCGGCGCATCGTCTGTTTCGTGGACAAGGGCGGCGCGCTGTCGCGCGGCGAGCGCTTCGGGCTGATCCGATTCGGATCACGGCTCGATGTCTACCTGCCCGATGGCGTGGTGCCGCAGGTGCGCGTGGGGCAGACCATGGTCGCAGGCGAAACGGTAATGGCGGAGCTTGAGACGTGACAAAACCCCCGCGCAATACTCCCCGCAAAGAGGTCACGCTGGCGCAGCTTCTGCCCAACATGCTGACCGTGGCGGCGATCTGCGCGGGTGTCACGGCGATCAGGCTTGGGGTCCAGGGCGATTACGTGCGCGCGGTGCAGCTTCTTCTGATCGCGGGCGTGCTCGATGGGCTCGACGGACGTCTGGCGCGGCTCTTGCGCAGCAGCAGCGCCATGGGGGCCGAGCTCGATTCTCTGGCGGACTTCCTCAATTTCGGCGTCGCGGCCCCGCTGGTGATCTATTACTGGGGCTTGCAGGACGCGCGTCACGCGGGCTGGATCGCGGTGCTGTTCTTCGCGGTCTGCTGCGTGATGCGGCTGGCGCGCTTCAACGTCAGCGCCAAGGAAGAAGGTGCCAAGGGTGGCTCAGGGGCCTATTTTGAAGGTCTTCCCTCGCCCGCAGGCGCGCTTTTGGCGATGCTGCCGATGTTCGTGACCTTTGCCGTGCCGGGCATGCCGCACCCGCCTGCGATCCTTGTCGGGATCTACATGGCGGGCGTCGGCCTGCTGATGATCTCGCCGGTGCCGGTCTGGTCGTTCAAACGCACCAAGATCTCGCGCGAGAACGTCAAGTTCTTCCTATTGGGCTTTGCCTGTGTGGCCGCCGCGCTCGTGCTCTTTACCTGGGCCGCGCTGATCGTGATGTGTCTGGCCTATGTCGCGGTCGTGATCTGGGCGGCCTTGATCTGGTATCCAAAGGACCGATCTGACTGAGAGGTGAAAACGAGGTGAGCGATGGAACTTGACGCGGTAAAGAACTCCTACGCCCGATGGGCGCCTGTCTATGACGCGACCTTTGGCCGGATCACCCATGCCGGGCGGCGCGAGGCGGTGCGCCATATCAACACGCGCGGCGGGCGCGTGCTCGAGGTGGGCGTCGGCACCGGGCTGTCGCTCGACACCTACGATCCCAGCCTTCAGGTCACAGGCTTCGACTACAGCGAGGACATGCTGCGCAAGGCACGAAGACGGGTCGCGCAGCGCGGCCTCACCCATGTCGAGGCGCTGCACCAGATGGATGCGCGCGACCTCGATTTCCCCGATGCCAGTTTTGACACGGTCGCGGCGATGCACGTCCTTTCGGTGGTGCCCGAACCCGAACAGGTGATGACCGAAATCGCCCGCGTGCTGCGCCCCGGCGGGCAGGTGGTGATCACCAACCATTTTCGGCACGAACGCGGGGTCTGGGCCGGTCTCGCCCGCGCCGCCGCGCCGCTGGAGCGGGTCTTGGGCTGGCATTCGGATTTCGAGATCGACACCGTCCTGCAAGACCCGCGCCTGCACATGGTCACCCGCCGCGACCTGCCGCCGATGGGGATGATGACCTTTCTGGTGCTGGAAAAGCGGGTGAATTGAGCCGCGCCCTCGCATGTCCGCGGGCAGGCGATCCGGCTGTGTTTCAATGCGCTTTATGTCTGCTGTCCCGCAAATCCCTGATCGGCGCGCTAACTTGGAAAAATCGCCTGCCCGGGGGGCGAACATGCGATGGCGCGGCGGCCTATGGCCTCGATTCCGCGCCGATGCCAAGCATCCGAGGTCCGCTCCGAATAATTCGTTGTGCCGATCGCCTGCTTGATCGCATCACAACCATCGTCACCTGACAAAGAAAGGCCGCGCCGAACCCGGCA
Organism: uncultured Roseovarius sp.; assembly: GCF_947259555.1. Lineage (GTDB taxonomy): Bacteria > Pseudomonadota > Alphaproteobacteria > Rhodobacterales > Rhodobacteraceae > Roseovarius. Next base: position 31,689 of record NZ_CAMYMD010000030.1, on the reverse strand, counting down.
CGGCCAACGCTTCACAAGACCAGCGGGTTCAGTTCGGGATTTGCCCGCTGATCCCTTCCACGTAGAAATCCATCCCCAGAAGCGTGCCGTCATCCGCGACCTCGCCCTCGGCCAGCCATGCGCTGCCGTCCTGACGGTTGATCGGGCCGGTGAACGGGTGATACTCGCCCTCCGCCATCGCCTGCTTGAGCGCGAGCGCCTCGTCCCGCACGTCCGCAGGCACCGCATCGGTGATCTCGCCGATCTTGACCATGCCCTTGTCGATGCCCTGCCAGACCTGCTGGCTCTCCCATGTGCCATCCATCACCGCCTGCGTGCGCGCGATGTAATAGGGTGCCCAGTTGTCGATGATCGAACTGACCCGCGGCAGTGGCTTGTATTCCGCCATGTCCGAGGCTTGCCCGAAGGTGATGACATCGCCGGCCTTTTCCGCCGCCGCCTGCGGCGCGGTCGAATCGGTATGTTGCAGGATCACGTCCGCGCCCTGCTCGATCAGCGCAGTCGCGGCATCCGCCTCCTTCGCCGGATCGAACCACGTATAGGCCCAGATGATCTTGAACTCGATCTCGGGGTTGACCTTCTTGGCATGAAGATAGGCGGCGTTGATGCCGCGAATGACCTCGGGGATCGGGAACGAGGCGATATAGCCGACGATGTTCGACTTGGTCATCTTGCCCGCGATATGCCCCTGCACCGCGCGCCCCTCGTAGAACCGCGCCGAATAGGTCGAGAGATTGGGCAGGGTCTTGTAGCCGGTGGCATGCTCGAATTTCACATTCGGGAACTTCTCGGCCACAGCCACCGTCGGCTCCATGAAGCCAAAGGAGGTTGTAAAGATCAGGTCCGCACCCTGCAACGCCATCTGCGTGATCGCACGTTCGGCATCGGCGCCCTCGGGCACGCTTTCCTGATAGACGGTCTCGACCTGATCGCCAAAGTGTTCCTCGATGGCCAGGCGTCCCTTGTCATGCTCATAAGTCCAGCCACCATCGCCGATCGGGCCGACATAGATAAAGCCGACCTTGGTCGTGTCCTGCGCCACGGCCCCGGTCGCAAGGCCAAGCGCGAGCGCGGCCGAGGTCAAAAGATGCGTGAGTTTCATGCGTGTCTCCCTGTCATGGTCTTATTGCGAGGCGTGAAAGATGCGGCCCAATGAGGCGGGCGCGCGGGATTTGTCGCCTGCCATGATGACCAGCACGAGGATGGTGATCAAGTAGGGCGACATGGAAAGATATTCGACCGGGATGGCAAAGCCCGCCGCTTGCAGGTTGAGCTGCAACACCGTGACCCCACCAAAGAGCCACGCCCCGAGCAGAACCCGGCCCGCCTTCCACGAGGCAAAGACCACGAGCGCGAGCGCGATCCACCCGGCACCCGCCGTCATGCCTTCGGTCCATTGGGGCACGCGAATAAGGCTGATATAGGCTCCGCCCAACCCGGCGCAGGCCCCGCCGAAAAGGATCGCCGCAACCCTAATGCGCACCACCTTGTAGCCAAGCGCATGGGCCGCATCATGGTTCTCGCCCACCGCGCGCAGGATCAGCCCGGCGCGGCTGTACTTGAGCATCCACCAGATCAGCCCCACCAGCGCGAGGCCGAAATACACCATCAGATCATGCGAAAAGAGCACCCGGCCCAGGAACGGAATATCGCCAAGCAGGGGGATATCAAGCCTGGCCACGGGCGGCGGCTTGATCCCCACATAGCCCTGCCCCAGCAGCGACGACAGGCCGAGGCCAAAGAGCGTCAGTGCCAGACCGCTCGCCACCTGATTGGCGAGCGCCACTTGCGTGAGAGCCGCGAACAAGAGCGCCAGCACCGCGCCGCCCCCCGCCGCCGCGACAAAGCCGAAGGCAGGCGAGCCGGAATTGACCGCCACCGCAAAGCCGCAGATCGCCCCGGTGATCATCATCCCCTCGACCCCGAGATTGAGCACGCCCGCGCGCTCCACCACCAATTCGCCCAGGGCGGCCAGCAGGATCGGCGTCGCCGCGACCATCAGCGAGGCGAGCAGCAGTTCGGGGCTGATTGATCCCATATCCATCACGCCACCTCCCGCCTAGCCAGTCGGATGCGGTAGTTCGTCAGCACATCCACCGCCAGCAGGAAAAACAGCAGCATGCCCTGAAAGAGCTGAATCGCGGCGGCGGGCAGCCCCATGTTGGATTGCGCGATCTCACCGCCGATATAGGTCAGCGCCATCAAAAGCCCCGCCAGCAAAATGCCCAGGGGATGCAAGCGCCCGAGAAAGGCCACGATGATCGCGGTGAACCCATAGCCCACGTTGAAATCAATGCTCACCTGCCCAGCCGGGCCGGACACCTCGAACATCCCCGCCAGCCCCGCCAGTGCCCCGGCGGTGCCAAGGCACACCAGCACCAGCCGCGCCGGGCGCACCCCGGCGAACCGTGCGGCGCGCGGGGCCTGCCCGGTCAGACGAATGTGATAGCCAAGGCTATGCCGCGTCAGCAGCACATAGGCAAAGATCACCGCGATGAACGCCGCCACAACGCCCCAATGCATGCCGGTGCCTGTGATCAGTTCGGCATTATGCGCGCTCTCGTATTGCCGCAGGTTGCGCGAGCCGGGAAACCCCATGCCCTCGGGGTTCTTCATCGGCCCGAGCGCCATCGCCGCGAGCAACTGCTCTGCCACATAGACCAGCATCAACGACACCAGAATTTCATTGGTGCCAAAGCGCAGCTTCAACACCGCCGGGATCATCGCCCATCCCCAACCGCCAAGCGCCCCGGCCAGCACCATCAGCGGAAAGATCAGAACGCTTTCAGTGGGGTAAAACGCAAGCCCCACCCCCGCGCCCGTGAGCGCACCGACAATATACTGCCCCTCGGCCCCGATATTCCAGATCCCCGCCCGAAACCCGAGGCTGAGGCCGATGGCAATCAGGATCAGCGGCGCGCCCTTGATCAAAAGCTGCGGGCGGTAATAAAACGCGAACTCACCGAATAGCGGCTGCCAGAAGATCGTGGCGATCGCCTCGACCGGGTCCTTGCCGAGCGCGGCAAAGAGCGCACCCCCCGCCAGCATGGTGATCACCACCGCCAGAAGGGGCGTCACCCATGTCCAGAGGCGCGAGGGCTGCGGGCGCTTTTCCAGCTTCAACATGGAGCGCCCCGGGGGTTCTTTATGGCAAAAATACTCAAATCCGACGGCTCAGACATGCGCCACCTCCATGCCATGCGCGCCGCCCATCATCAGGCCGATTTCTTCCACATTCAGGTCCTGCGCGGGCCGGATCTCCGACAGCCGCCCCTCGTTGAGCGCGCCGAACCGGTCCGAGATTTCCATCAACTCGTCGAGATCCTGACTGATGCAGAGGATCGCGGCCCCATTGGCCGCCAGATCGAGCAGCGCCTGCCGGATCGCGGCGGCGGCGGCGGCATCGACGCCCCATGTCGGCTGATTGACCACCAGCACGCGCGGCCGTTGCAGCACCTCGCGCCCGATCACGAATTTCTGCAAGTTACCGCCCGACAGCGCCCGCGCCGCCACATCGGGCCCCGGCGTGCGCACATCGAACCGCTCGATGATGGCACGCGCAAACGCCCGCGCCGCCCCCCAACGGATAAAGCCGCGCGCGGTCAGGTTCTCGCGCTGCGCCCCGGTCAGAAAGGCATTTTCCGTCAGGCTCATATCCGGGGCGGCGGCATGGCCCAGCCGTTCCTCGGGCGCGGCCAGCAGACCCAGCCCGCGCCGCGCGGTCGGACCAAACCGGCCTACGGCCGTGCCATGCAGCCGGATCGCCTCTGCGTCGCTCGGCAATTCCCCCGACAGAGCCGCCAGCAACTCGTCCTGCCCGTTGCCCGCCACACCCCCAAGGCCCAATATCTCGCCCGCCTGCACGCTCAGATGAATATCCTTGAGCGCGGTGCCGAAGGCCGAGGGCGAGGCGACCGACAGCCCGGTGATTTCAAGCGCCACCTCCCCCGGCGCCCGAGGCGCGCGTTCCGGCGCGGCAAAACTGCTGCCAACCATCATTTCGGCCATTTCGCGCGCCGAGGTCTCGCGCGGCAGGCAGGTGCCAACGTTACGCCCCTGCCGCAGGATCGTTGCCTGATCGCACAGGCTGCGGATCTCTTCCAGCTTGTGAGAGATATAGAGGATCGCAACGCCCTCGGCGCTCAGCTTGCGCAGGGTCTGGAACAGGATCTCCACCTCCTGCGGGGTCAGCACCGATGTGGGCTCGTCCATGATCAACAGGCGCGGCTCCTGCAACAGGCAGCGGATGATCTCGACCCGCTGCCGCTCACCCGCCGACAGATCGCCGACGATGCGCCCGGGATCGAGCGGCAGGCCATAGGTCTCCGACACCTCCCTGATCCGGGTGGCGAGGTCGCGCAGGCGCGGCGGCTCTTCCATGCCGAGGGCCACGTTCTCGGCCACGCTCATCGCCTCGAACAGCGAGAAATGCTGAAACACCATCGCCACGCCCGCCTTGCGCGCCGCATGCGGGTCGGGCGGGGTGTAGGGCGCGCCATGCAGGGTCATCGCGCCGCTATCGGGCTTCACGAGGCCGTAAATCATCTTGACCAGCGTCGATTTGCCCGCGCCGTTCTCGCCCAACAGCGCATGCACCTCGCCCTCGATGATATCGAAGGACACGGCGTCATTGGCGACAACACCGGGATAGGCCTTGGTCAGGCCCGAAATACTGAGCAGCGGCGTCGTCACGCGGTTGTCCCCTGATGGCGGGCGGCAGGTGCTTTCACCCTCTTCAGTAGCGCAGTGGCGGTGCCGACGGCAATGGCTTGCGGCCTTCATAAGAAATCCGAGCGGTTCAACAGTCACAGATTGCGCGTGTTTTTGGCACTAACGCCGCACTCGCCAAGGCACATGGCTGAAACGGCTATGCCTCACGCCCGACAAGGCCGCACCAAAACCGCCCGGAATGGAAGCGGCACCTTTCGCTTTCCCGGCCTCAAAGCTAGGGTAGTTCCATGAGCGCCAATCCCCGATTCATTCACCTGCGTGTCCACACCGAATATTCCCTGCTCGAAGGGGCGGTGCGGCTCAAGAAGCTGCCAGGTCTGTGCGAGGCGGCGGGCATGCCCGCCGTGGCCGTCACCGACTCGGGCAACATGTTCGCCGCGCTTGAGTTTTCCGTCTCGGCGCAGGCGGCGGGCGTGCAGCCGATCATGGGCTGTCAGGTGGATCTCGAATATGTCGCCACAAGCCCCGGAGAGCGGATCAAGCCGCCCGCGCCGGTGGTCCTGCTGGCGCAGAACGAGCGTGGCTACGAAAACCTGATGAAGCTCAATTCCTGCCTCTACCTGCGGGGCGACGGGCAATTGGCGCATGTCACGGTCGAGGAGCTGGCCGCCCACGCCGAAGGTGTAATCTGCCTGACCGGCGGGCCCGACGGGCCGGTGGGGCGGCTCTTGCAGGGCGGACAGCGCCCGGCAGCCGAGGCGTTGATGGGGCGGCTGGCAAAGGCGTTCGGCGACCGGCTCTATGTCGAGTTGCAGCGTCATCCAGGCGACAGCGGCGCACCCGAATCCGAGCGGCTGACCGAGCGCGGCTTTGTCGAGATGGCCTATGCGATGGACCTGCCGCTGGTGGCCACCAACGATGTCTATTTCCCCAAATCCGACATGTACGAGGCGCATGATGCGCTCCTCTGCGTGGCCGACGGGGCCTATGTCGATCAGAGCGAGCCGCGCCGCCGCCTGACGCCGCAGCATTACTTCAAATCGCAGGAAGAGATGGTCGCGCTCTTCGCCGATCTGCCCGAGGCGCTGGAAAACACTGTCGAGATCGCCAAGCGCTGTGCCTTCGGCTGCTACCGGCGCGACCCGATCCTGCCGCGTTTTGCCGATGACGAGGTCGACGAATTGCGCCGTCAGGCACGCGCCGGGCTTGAGGCGCGGCTTGCCGTCATCCCCCACGCCGCCCCGGTCGAGGACTATGAAAAACGGCTCGATTTCGAGCTGGGCATCATCGAGGGGATGGGCTTTCCCGGCTATTTCCTGATCGTCGCCGATTTCATCAAATGGGCCAAGGAGCAGGATATCCCGGTGGGGCCGGGGCGTGGGTCAGGGGCCGGTAGCCTCGTGGCCTATGCGCTCACCATCACCGATCTCGACCCGCTGCGCTACTCGCTGCTATTCGAGCGGTTTCTCAACCCCGAGCGGGTGTCGATGCCCGACTTCGATATCGACTTCTGCATGGATCGCCGCGAGGAGGTGATCCAGTATGTGCAGGAGAAATACGGCCGCGACCGGGTCGGGCAGATCATCACCTTCGGTGCCCTGCTCTCCAAGGCCGCGGTACGCGATATCGGCCGGGTGCTGCAAATGCCCTATGGGCAGGTGGATCGCCTGTCCAAGATGATCCCGGTCGAGGGCGTCAAACCGGTCAGCATCTCACAGGCGCTGACGCAGGAAGAGCGGCTGCGCGAGGCCGCGAAATCCGAGGAGGTGGTAGACCGGCTGCTGAATTACGGCATGAAGGTCGAAGGGCTGTTGCGCAACGCCTCGACCCATGCCGCGGGGGTGGTGATCGGTGACCGGCCACTGGATGAGCTGGTGCCGCTTTACCAAGACCCACGCTCTGACATGCCCGCCACGCAGTTCAACATGAAATGGGTCGAACAGGCGGGGCTCGTGAAGTTCGACTTTCTGGGCCTGAAAACTCTGACCGTGATCCAGAACGCGATTCAACAGATCCACAACGAGGGGCGCGACCTGCATATCGCCGCCGATGGCAGCACCATCTACGAGCCGTTCCCGGGGGCCGAGAACGACATCGGGCAAATCCCGCTCGACGACGAAAAGACCTACGAGCTTTACGCCCGAGCGCGCACCGTCGCCGTGTTCCAGGTGGAAAGCTCGGGCATGATGGACGCGCTCAAGCGGATGAAACCCACCTGCATCGAGGATATCGTGGCCCTCGTCGCGCTCTACCGGCCCGGCCCGATGGAGAACATCCCGAAATATTGCGAGGTCAAGAACGGGCTGAGCGAACGCGACGACCTGCACGCGTCGGTCGATCATATCCTCGACGAGACGCAGGGCATCATCGTCTATCAGGAACAGGTGATGCAGATCGCGCAGGAGATGGCGGGCTATTCCTTGGGCGGTGCCGACCTGCTGCGCCGCGCCATGGGCAAGAAGATCCAGGAGGCGATGGACGCCGAGCGCCCGAAATTCATCGCCGGGGCCAAGGCAAACGGCGTCGACGACGCCAAGGCGCTGGAGGTGTGGAACCTTCTGGACAAGTTCGCCAATTACGGCTTCAACAAATCCCACGCCGCCGCCTATGCGGTGGTCAGCTATCAGACCGCATGGCTGAAGGCCAATCACCCGGTGGAATTCATGGCCGGTGTGATGAATTGCGATATTCACCTCACCGACAAGCTGGCGGTCTATTTCCAAGAGGTCAAAAAAGGGCTGGCGCTTGACTGGGCCGGGCCCTGCGTGAACCGCTCTGAGGCCACGTTCGTGGTCCGCCAAGGCACGCTGCACTACGCGCTCGGTGCGCTCAAGAACGTCGGTGTCGAAGCGATGAAGCTGATCACCAAGGGGCGCGGCGACCGGCCGTTTGTTACGCTCTACGACGTGGCACAGCGCGTTGATCTCAAGCGGGTCGGCAAACGCCCCTTGGAAATGCTGGCACGCGCCGGGGCATTTGACGCGCTCGACCGCAACCGCCGCCGGGTGTTCGAGAGCATCGAGGCCCTGATGAATTATTCCGCCGCCATCCAGGAACAGAAGAATTCCAGTCAAGTCTCGCTTTTTGGTGAAGCGGGTGACGACTTGCCCGAGCCGCGCCTCGTGCCGGTCGAGGACTGGCTGCCCGCCGAACGCCTGACCGAGGAATTCAAGGCCGTGGGCTTTTACCTCTCCGGTCATCCGCTCGATGACTACATGACCGTGCTCAAGCGGCAGGAGGTCAAGACACTGGACGAAGTGACCGCCCGCGCCGAACAGGGGCCGTTTCTGGCCACGATGGCGGGCGTCGTCGCCGGGCGGCAGGAGCGTAAATCGGCGCGCGGCAATCGCTTTGCCTTTGCGCAACTTTCCGACACCACCGGCGGCTACGAGGTCACGATCTTTTCCGATGTGCTTGAGAAATCACGCGATTTTCTGGAGACCGGTGCACAAGTGGTGATCACCGCCGAGGCCACGATGGAGAGCGATCAGTTGAAACTGCTGTGCCGGGGCGTCCAACCGATTGACGGGATGGTTGCGGGCGCGGCTGCGGTCGGCCTGCGCATCTTCGTGGATCAGCCCGGGGCCATCGGCTCCATCGCGACGGTGCTCCAGAATGCGGCTAGATCGGCAAAGGGCGCTCAGCCCGGCCCGATTCATTTCTGCCTGATGGGTCAGGGCCTTCCCGGCGAGATCGAGGTGGATAGCGGCGTGGAATACCCCGTTACCCCCCAGATCAAGGGCGCGATCAAGAGCCTGAGTGGCGTGGTGATGGTCGAGGAAATCTGAAACACGCCTCACGTCATCCCGGGCCTGACCCGGGATCTCTGCGCCCCAAGAGACCCCGGATCAAGTCCGGGGTGACACGGGCCTTTACACGTCCGTGTCAATAATGCGGCGGGCGCTCGTCGCCGAGGAACACGCTGCCCTCATTGTCCTCGCGCCGGGCCGCCTCACGCTCCAGCAGCATCTGGACGCGCCCGCGCAGCCAGTCGATCTCGCGGTCCTGCCGCGCGATGACATCCGACAGGTCATCGACGCTGCGCATGAGATGGGCGAGTTTCTCTTCCAGATCGGTCATCGCATCGCCTTACGCGCGCGGGCGGGCGCGGTCAATCATCGAGCAATCATCGAGCCCGCCTTGCCCCCGCGCGGCCCTTCGGCTAGACCGCGCCACGACAGCCGCCGCAAGGACGACACCCATGGCCAAGCCCAAGAAACAGCCCCGCCCCAAGGCCGAAACGCCCAAGGGGTTCCGCGATTATTTCGGCGCGGATGTGACCGAGCGCGCCGCGATGCTGAACGCCATCGCCGGGGTCTATCATCGCTACGGGTTCGACGCGCTGGAGAGCAGCGCAGTGGAGACGGTCGAGGCTTTGGGCAAGTTCCTGCCCGACGTGGATCGCCCCAACGACGGGGTCTTTGCCTGGCAGGACGAAGACGAGAAATGGCTGGCGCTGCGCTATGACCTGACCGCGCCGCTGGCCCGCGTCTACGCCCAACACCGCAACGATCTGCCGACGCCCTACCGGCGCTACGCCATGGGCCCGGTCTGGCGCAATGAAAAGCCGGGGCCGGGACGGTTTCGGCAATTCTACCAATGCGATGCGGATACGGTGGGCACGGCGTCGATGGCGGCGGATGCCGAGATCTGCGCCATGCTGGCCGATGCGCTGGAAGAGGTCGGCATCCCGCGCGGCGACTACGTGGTGCGGGTGAACAACCGAAAGGTTTTGAACGGGATCATCGACAAGGTAATGGATCGCGCATTCGCTCCCGATCAGCAGGAAGGCGATCCTGCCGTGATTGAAAGAGCGATGAAGGTTGGGCAGCAAAGGGTTTATGAAATAACTGACGACATCATGCGAACTCTCGACAAGTTTGATAAGGTCGGTGTTGAAGGTGTTGCCGAGTTACTTACTGACGGCAGGAAAGATGCATCGGGAGCATTCATTCCCGGATTGAAGATGCCGCCGGTAGCCGTCGAAAGTTTGGTAAAGTTCCTAGGGGCAAAAGCCGACGACAATTCCCAAACTGTAGCGAACTTACGCAATCTCGTTGAAGACTCTCCCCAAGGCGAGGAAGGCGTTGCCGAACTCGAACAGATCGCCGATCTTCTGGCTGCCCAAGGCTACGGCCATGACCGTATCGTCATCGACCCCTCCGTCGTGCGCGGCCTCGGCTACTATACCGGCCCGGTCTTCGAGGCCGAACTGACCTTTGAAATCCTTGACGAAAAGGGCCGCCCGCGCCAGTTCGGCAGCGTTGCGGGCGGGGGCCGTTATGACGACCTCGTGGCGCGCTTCACCGGGCAGCAGGTGCCCGCCGTGGGCGTCTCCATCGGCGTCGATCGCCTCCTCGCCGCCCTGCGCGAAAAGGGCCGCATCGGGGGCGAGGCGCAGGGGCCCGTGGTCGTCACCGTGATGGATCGCGACCGCATGGCCGATTATCAGGCAATGGTGGGCGAACTCCGGCAAGCGGGCATCCGCGCCGAGGTCTATCTCGGCAACCCCAAGAACTTCGGCAACCAAATGAAATACGCCGACCGGCGCGGCAGCCCGGTAGCGATCATCGAGGGCGGCGACGAACAGGCGCGCGGCGTGGTGCAGATCAAGGATCTAATCCTCGGCGCGCAGATCGCCGAGAATGCCACGCTTGAGGAATGGAAGGAACGCCCCAGCCAATACGAGGTGCCGCGCGATCAACTGGTCGAAAAAGTCCGCGACATCCTGACGGGGCAAAGCTGATGCCGGACCGTGCCGCAATCCGCGCCGAGGCCGCGCGCCTGCGTAGCCTCTTCGAGGCGGCGGGCGCTCTGCCCGTTGAAACCTCTGTCCTGCAACCCGCCGAGGTGCTGCTTGATCTCTATGGCGAGGATATCCGCGCCCGCGCCTACGTGACCTCGGACGCCCTGCGCGGCGAGCAGATGCTGCGCCCGGATTTCACCGTGCCGGTGGTGCAGATGCATATGGAGCACGGCGCCGAACCCGCGCGCTACACCTATTCCGGCGAGGTGTTTCGCCGTCAGGAAGAGGATGCCGCCCGCGCCAATGAATACACGCAAGTGGGATTCGAGATCTTCGAGCGCGCCGCGCCCGAAGCGGCGGATGCCGAAGTTTTCTCGATGTTTTTCAATATCCTGCGCCCGCTTGGCCTGCGCGCCGCAACCGGTGATATCGGCATCCTCATGGCTGCGGTCGAGGGGTTGCGCACGACCGAGCGGCGCAAGGCCGCGCTCAGGCGGCATATTTGGCGGCCCCGCCGGTTTCGCGCGCTGATCGACCGGTTCTCGGGCAAATCCCCGGTGCCCGAGCAGCGCGCGGCGCTCCTCGCCGCCGCAGAGCCGATGGCCGGGGCCGAGCCGATGATCGGACTGCGCGGCCCGGATGAAATATCAAGCCGGATCAACGCATTGCGCGAGGATGCGCAGACCGCCCCGATCTCCGCCGCCGAGGTCGAACTGCTCGATGCCGTGCTGGCGGTGCGCGAAACCAGCGACAACGCGCTGGAACGGCTGCGCGACATCGCCGTGGACCTGCCCGCGATTCAGGGCGCGGTGGACCGTCTGGCCAAACGGCTGGAGGCGCTGACGGCGCGCGGGCTGGACATCACCAAACTGGATTTCGAGGCCAGCTACGGGCGCACGCAGATGGAATATTACGACGGCTTTGTCTTTGGGTTCTATGCAGAAAGGCGCCCCGACCTGCCCCCCGTGGCGACCGGCGGGCGCTATGACGCGCTGACCCGGCAACTGGGGCAAGGGCGCGAGATTCCGGCCGTGGGCGGGGTGATCCGCCCCGGTCTGGCGCTGAGCCTTGGGGGTGCGACATGACCCTGAAACTGGGGGTGCCGTCCAAGGGGCGGCTGATGGAAAAGACCTTTGACTGGTTCGGCAAGCACGGCATCGAACTGGGCCGCGCCGGATCAGAGCGCGAATATGCGGGCTTTGTCCAGGGCATCGACAATGTTGAGCTTATCCTGCTGTCGGCCGGAGAAATCCCACGCGAACTGGCCGCCGGGCGCATTCATCTGGGCGTGACCGGCACCGATCTGGTGCGCGAAAAACTTGGTCAATGGGAAAACAAGGTCGGCGAACTGGCCGAACTGGGCTTCGGGCAGGCCGATCTGGTGCTGGCGGTGCCGCGCTGTTGGGTAGATGTCAGCCATCTCGACGACCTTGACGCCGCCGCCGCCGCGTTCCGGCTAAAGCACGGATTTCGCTTGCGCATTGCCACGAAATATCACCGCCTCGTGCGCGATTTCCTGCGCGAGAACGGGGTGGCCGATTATCAGCTGGTCGACAGTCAGGGCGCGACCGAGGGCACCGTCAAGAACGAGACCGCCGAGGCGATTGCCGATATCACCTCGACCGGCGACACGCTGCGCGCCAACCATCTGAAAACATTGGAAGACGGGCTGATGCTGAAATCTCAGGCGACGCTCTTCAAGTCACGCGTAGCCGCGATGGAGGATGCCGACCGGCACACGCTGCGGGCGCTCAAGGACAGACTTCGGCTCGACTGAGATGTGCAGGCATGTGCTCATGCAAAAAGGGCGGCCCGGCTGGACCGCCCCTCGCATGTGTCGCACCCAAGATCAAAAGCGGAATGTCGCCCGCGTCTGAAGGGTGGTTGCTTCGACATCGGTATTCGCTGTGCCGAAGTCATCGAACTGGTGATACAGCAGCTCGCCGCCAAGCGAGATGTTCTCGGTGATCATATGCTCGTAGCCACCGCCAATGAACCAGCCATCGTCGTCTCCGATGTTATCGGTATCTGCCCAGGCATAGCCGGTGGTGCCATAGGCGAGGCCCTGCCCGATCTTGTAGCCGCCGCGCAGCTTGGCCCGAAACACGTTCTCGACGCTGGCATTGGCACCCGACAGGCTGATATCGGCAAAGTCGTAATCAGCACCGGCGCCAACGACCCAATTGTTGCCCAGATCAAAGTCATACCCGAGATTGACACCGCCGATGAGGTCATCGCCATCAACGCCGGCAAGGTCGGTATCGACCCAGGCCCAGCCGATCTGACCACCCCCATAAAAGCCGGTCCAGTTCGGACTCGCGGGGGCGACAGGCACCACGGGCGCCTCGACCACCGGTTCGGGCGCCGGCTCTTCGATATTGCCTGCAAGAGCGGGGCTCGCCAGCAGGGCCGCTCCAGTTGCGAGTGCTGTTGTTGTCTTCAACATGTTCTCTTCCTTTCACTCTGTTCGATTGCCCCGGCCGGGGAAAGAAAATGCCGGGGCAGCCACGGTTGCTACCGTTACCGTGCATATCGGTCTTGGTATCCACTCCGACAAGGGTGACACAACGGGGCCGGGGTCACACTCCTTTGAGTGGCACAGACATGCTGAAAAGCCTCGAAAATCGGCGGATAATCGCAAGCGCGTGTTGAAAATGCGCAACCCTGCGTAGAAAATTCAATATGCCGTCTTGAACGCCAAACAACATTTTGACGCGGGTCAAAGTATCGGCCTGCGCAGGCTTGAAACATCTCGCTCAAGGCGATGTGCGCGCGTCCTTGCGGCGTTCACGCGCCAGGTGCCGGGCATAAAGCCGTGGGGCCAGGAGGCGCTCGTAGATCAGATGCGCGGCCTGCCGCAGCCCCGGCAGGGCCACGATCCGCGCGATCCACCGATAGCGCGGCAGCGCCCGCCAGAGGGCGATGAAGGCATCCACCCCCGACAGAATGCGCCCGCCCTGCCGCACATGCAAACGCCGGGCGGCCGCATCGGCCCCGATCCCCCAATCGGCCAGATCGCGGGTGTTGAGATCGTGAAACGCCACCGGCAGGCCCCGCGCCTCGGCGTAGCCGCGGTAATGGTCGATCTCGGCCCGACAGACCGGGCAGCGGGCATTGTAGAGCACATCGGTTTCGGTGGTCATGCGGGTCTCCTCGCTACTACAGTTAGAGTAGGAGGAGATTGCGGAAAGACCGCGCATACTGCGTCATCATGGCACCCCGACATATCCGCGAAGGCGTGGATCACACCCCATCGCGAATTTGCGCAGTTTGGTTACAGAGTGTTAACTTACGGGCGTGTTATATTACTTCCGCGTAGGAGGTCATCATGATCATTTTCAGTCGAATAGGCTTGCAAGTTGCAATTGTGTTCGCCACGATCTTTATCGTGGTGGGAACCATAACTATACTCTTGTTTTGACTGGATGGTTGATGAACCTGAAGCTGGGAGATATCCTTGTTCTAATTGGTTTATTGGTGGCTGCGATAGCTGCCAATCAGTATATGGTATCTGCAGGAATAGAAACAGCCGAGGCCAGGATAACTGGAAAATCGGACTTGGAGTTCCAAAAAGCTGAGACTGCGCGTAACACCATTGAGAAGAGAATAGTCGAAGCCGAAGATAAAATCCTTGATGCAGTAGCGCGAGGGTTAGACCACAGGACCGATCAAGTTTTAGATTCACTGATGGTGTTATCAGACGGTGCCGATACGCTTTCGGTGTCAGTGGCCAATATGTCGGTCTCTAGCGGGGCATATGAGAAATTTAACGAGTTGGCAGATTCTTGGGGATCAGATGCACGTCTGGTCAAGATTGGCGGCACTGCTACTGGTAAAGTGAAATTTGCATCATTCGACAGCGAGGAAATTCTGAAATTAAATGAGTTTATTGAAGGTTTGTCTTTTGACGAGCGTTCGTCAATTCAAGTCATCATGAGTGTTGAGCCAAAAGATATAAGCAAAGATACGCAATTTTACGAAATGCTAATTGATCGTGCGCGCGACGACATTAAGCCAGTAAATGGTCAGGGCGTAAAACCTTAGTAAATCTTACCCCACAAATCGTACTCCCCCGCCTCGTCCACCTCGACGGTGACGATGTCGCCGACCGAGAGCGCACTCGTTCCCTCGTCAATAAACAGGTTCCCGTCGATCTCCGGGGCGTCGGCCTTGGTGCGGCAGGTGGCGATGCCGTCGGCGTCGATATCGTCGACGATCACGTCGAGATGCTGGCCCACCTTCGCGGCGAGTTTCGCCTCGGAGATCGCCTGTGCCTTGGCCATGAACCGGTCCCAGCGGTCCTGTTTGACCTCTTGGGCGACGTGATCCGGCAGGGCGTTGGAGCGGGCCCCCGCGACATTCTCATATTGAAAGCACCCCACCCGGTCGAGCTGCGCCTCATCCAGCCAATCCAGAAGCGTCTGGAATTCCGCCTCGGTTTCGCCGGGATAGCCGACGATGAAGGTGGAGCGCAGGGCGATGTCGGGGCAGATCGCGCGCCATGCGGCGATTTCATCGAGGGTGCGCGCGGCGGCGGCCGGCCGGGCCATGCGTTTGAGCGTGTCGGGATGGGCGTGCTGGAAGGGAATGTCGAGATAGGGCAGCACCAGCCCTTCCGCCATCAGCGGGATCAACTCGCGCACATGCGGATAGGGGTAGACGTAATGCAGCCGGACCCATGCGCCGAGTGACCCCAGATCGCGCGCCAGATCGGTGATATGAGCGCGGTGGCCGTTCGCCTCGGCGTGCTTGATATCGACGCCATAGGCGGAGGTGTCCTGAGAGATCACCAAGAGTTCGCGCACGCCGCTTTCGACCAGCTTTTCGGCCTCGCGGATCACCGCATGGGCCGGACGGCTGGCAAGACGCCCGCGCATGTCGGGGATGATGCAGAATTTGCACTTGTGATTACAGCCCTCGGAAATCTTGAGATAGCTGTAATGGCGCGGTGTCAGGCTTACGCCCGAGGCGGGCAGCAGGTCAATGAACGGATCGGGCGAGGGCGGCACGGCGGCATGCACGGCATCGAGCACCTGCTCGTATTGATGCGGCCCGGTGACGGCGAGGACGCGGGGATGCACCCCGGTGATGTAATCGGGCTCGGCCCCGAGACAGCCCGTGACGATCACCCGGCCATTTTCGGCCAATGCCTCGCCGATGGCCTCGAGGCTTTCGGCCTTGGCGCTGTCGAGAAAGCCGCAGGTGTTCACGATCACCGCATCCGCGCCGGTATAATCGGGCGAGATGCCGTAGCCCTCGGCGCGCAGCCGGGTGAGGATACGCTCGCTGTCCACCAGCGCCTTGGGACAGCCCAGTGAGACCATGCCGATGGTCGGCTGGCCGCTGCGGGGTGTCTCGGTCAGGCGGGCGCGCGGGGCGAGGTCGGGGCGAAGGCTGGGCGGGTTCTGTGACATGGCTGCGATATAGCCTTTGCCCGGTCCCGCGGGAAGGGGCAAAAGCGGTTGCCCCTGCCTGCGCTGCACGCCTAGAGTTGGGCCGAGGCGTTGCAAGAGGGGATGTGCCATGCGGTGGGTGTTTCGGCTGATCGGGCTGGTGGTTGTGATGCTGGCGATCGTGCTGGGCGCGCTGTTTTTCCTGCCGGGCGACCGGATCGCCAAGATCGCCGCCGAGCAGATCACCAAGGCGACGGGCCGTCAGGTCACCATGTCGGGCGACACGCGGATCAGCTTTTACCCGGTTCTGGGGGTTGCGACCGGGGCGGTCGAGGTCGCCAATGCCGACTGGTCCGAGGCCGGGCCGATGTTCACCGCCGACAGCCTCAAGATCGGGGTGGAGCCTGCGGCGCTCTTCGGCGGCGATATCCGGATCACCGGGCTGGAGGCGGTGGGGCCGCAGATCCGGCTGGAACGGGCCGCCGACGGACGGGTGAACTGGGAGTTGGGGGTCGAGGGCGTGGCCCCCTCCGGCCAGTCCGAGGGCGGCACGCCCGCCACCGCGAACCGGCTGTCGCTGACGCTGGACCGGGCGCTGATCCAAGGTGCCTATCTGACCTATACCGATCATGGCACTGGCGAGACACAGGCGATCCGCGACATGGATTTCGACCTGCGCTGGCCCGACTACGATGGCCGGGCGACGTTTGACGTGGTGCTGCGGCAGGCGGGCGATCCGGTGACGGTGTCGGGCCATCTGGAGCAGGTCGGCGCGTTCCTCGACGGGGCGGTGACGGATGTGGTGGCCAATATCGAGGGGCCCGGCGGGCGCCTCGGCTTTGACGGGCGCGCAGGTGTTCAGCCGCAGATGCAGGGGCGGTTCGATATCGACATGTCCGACACGAGCGCCTTTGTCGCGGCGCTGGATCTGGGCGCGGTGGACCTGCCGCAGGGCTTTGGCGCGGGCGTCAGGGGCGGGGCGGATGTGACGCTGACGCAAGAGATGCGGCTTTCGTTGCGCGACATGACGCTCGATCTGGGGGGTAATGCGCTCTCGGGGGCGGCGGATATCGAGCTTGCGGGCGATGTGCCGCGTATCAATGCACAGCTCAATGCCGGTGCGCTTGATCTGTCAAAGCTGGCCGGGGCGGACGGCAATGAGGCGGGCGCGGGCGGTGACACCGGCTGGTCGCGCGCGCCCATCGACGCCAGCGGTCTGGCGCTGGCCAATGGCGAGGTGGCGCTGGTCGCCGACAGCATCGACCTGGGCGATCTGAAGCTGGGCACAACCCGCACGCTGATGACGCTGGACCGGTCGCGCGCGGTCTTTTCCTTGCGCGAAATGCGCGGCTATGACGGGCTGATCACCGGCGAGTTCGTCGCCAACAACCGCTCGGGCCTGTCGGTGGGCGGCACCATGAAGGCCGAGGGCCTCAACCTCGAACGCTTCCTCAGCGATGCCATGGACATCACCCGTTTTGCGGCCTCGGCGAGCGGCGAGGTGGAGTTTCTGGGCGTCGGCCAATCGGTACATGCGATCATGAATTCGCTCTCGGGCAAGGGCAGCGTGCGCACCGGGCGCGGGGTGATCTCGGGGATTGATCTCGACCGGCTGATGCGGGCGGGCGACGTGTCGGGGGGGACCACGGTGTTTGACACAATGAGCGCCAGTTTCACCATGGATCAGGGCAATCTCTACAATCGCGATCTGACGATGAAGCTGCCGCTGGCGCGGGCCGAAGGGACGGGCCGCGTGGGGCTGGGCGCGCGCGATATCGACTATCTGTTCACGCCGGTGCTGCTGGAGGGGGACAATTCCCGTGGCCTCGCCATTCCGGTGCGGATCGAGGGCCCCTGGGCCAGCCCCCGCATCAAGCCAGATCTGGAAAAGGCGCTCGATCTCAACCTCAAGGCCGAGCGTGAGGAACTGGAGCAGAAGGCCGAGGAGCGGCTGGAGCGCGAGGTGCAGAAGCGGCTCGAAGTGACGCCGCAGGAGGGCCAGAGCCTGGAGGATGCGGTCAAGGACAAGATCGAGGACAAGGCGAAGGACGCGCTGCGCAAGCTCTTCGACTGAGGCGGGCGTCGGATTTGAGTATTTTTGCCAAAAAGAAACAGGGGGCGCGGCGGTGAGCGAGATCAGGGCGCAATACGAGGCCTATCCTTACCCGGCGCGTGACCCGGCGGATGAGAAAACGCGGCTGATCACCGGGTCGCCCTCGCATGTGCTGGAGGTGGATCATTTCGTCTTTGGCGGCGCGCGCGACTGGTCAAAGCCGCTGCGCGTGCTGGTGGCGGGCGGCGGCACCGGCGATGCGCTTATTCAACTGGCGCACCAGATGCAGGATGCGGGGCGGCTGGCGGAGATCACCTATCTGGACCTCTCGACCGCCTCGCGCGCGATTGCCGAGGAGCGGGCGCGGATGCGCGGGCTGCGCGGCATCCGCTTTGTCACCGGCAGCCTTCTGGCGGCCGCCGAGTATGGCGAGTTCGACTATATCGACTGTTGCGGCGTGCTGCATCACCTGCCCGACCCGGCCGAGGGATTTCGTGCGCTGCTGGCAGCGCTGGCCCCCGGTGGCGGCATGGGCTTCATGGTCTATGCGCCCTATGGCCGATCAGGTGTCTATCCGCTACAGGAAGCGTTCGGCGCGCTCTTCGTGGGGATGGCGCCCGAGGCGCGGCTGAGGGCGGCGCGCAAGATCGTGGCTGGCCTGCCCGAGGGGCATCCGTTCAAGGCCAATGTGAATCTGGGCGATCACAAGGACAGCGATGCGGGGTTCTATGACCTGCTGCTGCACTCGCAGGACCGGGCCTTTGACGTGACCGCGCTCAACGACATGCTGGAGGCGACGGGCTGGCACCTGTCTGGCTTCACCTTGCCGGTGCTTTATGATCTCGCACGGATCACCGATGTGCCGGACCACCTGGGCCCGGTCGAGCGCATGGCGCTGGCCGAAAAGCTGAGCGGCACGATCAAGACGCATGTGGGCTATGCTGTGCGCGGCACTGAGGCGCGGGGCCCGGCCACGGGGCGCAATCGCGCGCTGGTCCCGCATCTCAAGGGGCTGCGCGCCGCCGATCTGGCGCGGGCCGTGGCGCAGGGTCAAAGCCCCAAGCTGAGCTTTGGCAGCGTCACCACGCGGCTGAGCCTGCCGAAAGAGGCGGCACGGCTGATTGCGGCGGTAGACGGGCGGCGCAGCCTGCAAGAGATCGCGACCGCCACCGGCACCGACCCCATCGGCATGGGCGCGCTCTGGTCGCGGATCGAGCGTGATCTGGGCGATCACGGGTTGCTGCTCTATTCCGGTATTTTCCGCGGCGCGTCCGCCACGCGCGCATGAAAAACGCCGCCCGGAGGGTGATCCGGGCAGCGCTTATCTCTCTGTCCCTCGCAGGCGACCGGCTCAGGCGGCCAGAGCGCCCTTGGCCTGCTCCACGATCGCGCCGAACGCGGCGGGCTCGTGCACGGCGAGATCCGCGAGCACCTTACGATCGACTTCAACCCCGGCCAGGGTCAGACCGTTGATGAAGCGCGAATAGGTCAACGATTCGTCATGGGCGCGCACAGCCGCGTTGATCCGCTGGATCCACAGCGCGCGGAAATTGCGCTTGCGGTTCTTGCGGTCGCGGGTGGCGTATTGGTTGGCCTTGTCGACGGCCTGGGCGGCCACCTTGAAGGTGTTCTTGCGGCGGCCATAGTAGCCTTTGGCGGCCTTGACGACTTTCTTGTGACGGGCGTGGGTAACAACCCCACCTTTGACGCGTGACATCTCTCAAATCCTCCTGGGGCTTAGCGTGCGTAGGGCATCATCGGCTTGATGATACCTTCGTCGGCTTTGCTGAGCGTGGTGGTGCCACGCGCGTTACGGATGAATTTGTTGGTGCGCTTGATCATGCCGTGGCTCTTGCCCGCCTGGGCGGCCACAACACGGCCCGTCGCCGTCACTTTGAACCGCTTTTTGCAGCTCGATTTCGTCTTCATCTTGGGCATTTCCGGCTCCTGTATCTGGTCGGTGTAACCGCAGAGCTCGGCATGCCACGTCGGGCCGGTCCTGCGGGATGAGCGCGCCGTATACGCGTCATCCGGATCTTGTTCAAGAGGCATCCTCGCACCCCGGTGCAAGAGCCGTCACGAGATGTATCGCGCAATCACCCGGACCAGCACCTCGGGCAGCTCGCTAAAGCTGTAGCCGCCGGGTTTATTGCTGATCGCCCAGACAATGAGCCCCCCGGCCGCGATCAGCGTCAAAGCTGCGACACGTGGCGCCCGTGATTCGGAAAAGGCCGACAAGATCGACGGGATGGAGAACACCCCCAAGACCATGCCTATGGCCATCGCCAGATCAGGATCCATCACATACCTCCGGGAATGACCGTTAAACACAACTGGGACAGGTTACCCCGGATCGGTGGCGTAAATCAAACTTTCCTGACACGGAGCCACGCGCAGGATATTTGTCGTGCCGGGCACATTGAACGGCACCCCGGCGGTGACAACGATCTGGTCGTTTTCCTCGGCATAGCCCTGCGCGCGCGCGGCCCGGGCAGCGTTGATGACGGCCATCTTGAACCGCGTGAGCTCTCCGGTCATGACACAGGTTACACCCCATGTGAGGGCCAGACGCCGGGCGGTCCCGAGTACGCTGGTCAGCGCCATGATCGGCACGCGCGGGCGTTCTCTGGCTGTCAAAAGTGCCGTTGTGCCCGATTCGGTATAGCAGCAGATCACCTTGATATCGGCGGTCTCGGCGATCTCGCGCGCAGCCGCAACAATACCATCGGCCACACTCTGGCGGTCGGCGCGGCGGCTGGCCTCGATCACTTCGCGGTAGGTCGGGTCATTCTCGACTTCGCGGGCGACATTGTCCATGGTCTGCACCGCCTCGACCGGGTAATCCCCGGCCGCCGATTCCGCCGACAGCATGATCGCGTCCGACCCCTCGTAGATCGCGGTGGCCACGTCAGAGACTTCGGCACGGGTCGGCATCGGCGACTCGATCATCGATTCGAGCATTTGCGTCGCCACGATCACCGGCTTGGCGACCGCCCGGCAACGGCGCACCAGGCGCTTCTGGATGGGCGGCACGTTCTGCACCGGCAGTTCTACGCCAAGATCGCCCCGGGCGACCATGATCCCGTCGCTGACCTCCAGAATATCGTCAAAGCACTTCACCGCTGCCGGTTTCTCGATCTTCGACATGATCGCGGCGCGCCCGCGCACCAACACGCGGGCCTCATTCACATCCTCGGGACGCTGAACAAAACTGAGCGCCAGCCAGTCGACACCCAGATCGCAGACAAACTCAAGGTCCGCCAGGTCCTTTTCCGACAAGGCCGCAAGCGGCAGCACCACGTCGGGCACGTTCACACCTTTGCGATTCGAAATCGTGCCCCCGGCAATGACCTCGCAATCGGCAAATTCGGGCCCGCACTCACGCACCCGCAACCGGATCTTGCCATCGTTGACCAGCAGATCCGCGCCCGGCTCCAGCGCCGCGAAAATTTCGGGGTGCGGCAGACAGACCCGGGACACATCGCCCTCGGTCTCATCGAGGTCCAGCCGAAAGGCCGCGCCTTCGATCAACTCTTCCTCGCCATTCACAAACGCCCCGACACGCAGCTTGGGCCCTTGCAGATCCCCCAGAATGGCGATCGGGCTGTCAAGATCGGCCTCAACCTGCCGAATGATGCGATGCCGCTCCGAGATGTCGGCATGGGTGCCGTGGCTCATGTTGAGACGAAACACATCTGCGCCCGCCTCGTGCAGGGCACGTATCGTATCATAATCCGACGAGGCAGGGCCAAGCGTGGCCACGATCTTGACATTGCGGTCGCGTCTCATTTCATCTGTCCTTCATCTCTTCCCGAGGGCTGCGATGTTAACGCTAACATCCACCCTCTCCGTCTTATCGCGCAATTCACATTCTCTCGCAACTGTCCTAAAGCAAGATGACAGGAAAAACCAACCCGATGAATTACACCCCCTATCAGATCGAAGGGCCCTCAAGGCCCGAACGCTGGCTGGTGACATGCGATCATGCCAGCAACGCCGTGCCCGCTTTCGTGGCGGGCGGCACTCTTGGTGTGGCCAAGGCGGACATGGCCCGCCATATCGCCTATGATGTCGGCGCGGCAGGCCTTGCCACGGCATTGGCCGAGGCGCTGAACGGGCCTGCCATCCTGAGTAATTTCTCGCGGCTTGTCATCGACCCGAACCGGGGCGAGGATGACCCCACGCTGGTCATGCGGCTCTATGACGGCACCGTCATTCCCGCCAACCGCAGCGCCGATCCGGACGAAATCGAACGCCGCCTCAACCGGCTCTATCGTCCCTATCACACCGCACTGGCGGAATTGGCGGCGCGGCGCGACGACACGGTGATCGTCTCGGTCCACAGCTTCACGCGGCAACTGCGCGGCAGGCCGCCACGCCCTTGGCATATCGGCCTGCTTTATGCCGCGGACATGCGTCTCGCCAAGCCCCTCCTGGCACGTCTGCGACAGGAAAACGATCTTTGCGTCGGAGAGAATGAGCCCTATGGCGGCCATCTGCCGGGGGACGCCATCGCGCGCCATGCCATCGCGTATGAACGGCCCAATGTGCTCATTGAACTGAGAAATGACCTGATCGAAACACCCGAGCAACAGGCCCGATGGGCGGCCCGGCTGGCACCGATCCTACAAGAGGTGGCCGAACAGGCCGGCGTCTGAGGGGCCTTGCACCACGCCGCGCCGCGCCTCATCTTGGCGTCAAACAGAGGAGAAAGACCATGGACGACCAGACCCGGATCGAACTCGAGGCCGCCGCCTTCCGCACGCTGCGCGCGCACCTGATGGAAAAGCGCACCGATGTACAGAATATCGACCTGATGAACCTTGCAGGCTTTTGCCGCAACTGCCTGAGCCGTTGGTATCAGGAGGCGGCCAACGCGCGCGGCATCGACATGTCCAAGGCCGAAGCCCGCGAGACATTTTACGGCATGCCCTATGACGAATGGAAGGCGCGCTACCAGATCGACGCCGACGCCGAAAAGAAAGCCGCGTTCGACGCCGCCTTCGCCGAAAATGTGGGCGAAAAGGGCTGAGCGGCGTCGCTTTCCAGCAAGGCGCGCGCGCAGGCCCCGCTAGGGTCGCGCCATGACCTATCGCCTGCATTACGCGCCCGACAACGCCTCGCTCATCATCCGCCTCGCGCTGGAGGAACTGGGTGTGCCCTACGCGACCGTGCTGGTCGACCGCCGCGCGCGGGCGCAGAAATCGCCCGCCTATCTGGCGCTCAACCCGGCGGGGCTGATCCCGGTGCTGGAAACGCCCGATGGCCCGATCTTCGAGACCGGCGCGATCCTTTTGTGGCTGGCCGACCGACACGGCGCGCTCGCCCCCGCCCCGGATGATCCCGCACGCGGGGCGCTGCTCAAATGGCTGTTTTTCCTGTCCAATACCCTGCACCCGGCGATGCGGATGATCTTCTATATCGATCAATATGCAGGTGCGGATACCGCAGATCAGGCCCGGCTGCGCACTCATATGCAGGGTGAGGCCGCACGCCATCTCGACACGCTGGAGGCGGCGGCAAATGCGCATCCCGACCTCTTCAGCGGCGCCACTCCTACAATGCTCGGCCTCTATCTCGGCCCGGCGCTGCGCTGGCTGGCGCTCTACCCGGCCGGGGAAACCGGCTGGTTCCGGCTTGCCCGCTGGCCGCGCTTGCAGAGCATGGCGCAGAGCCTGGAAACACGCGACAGCGCGCAGGCCGCCGCTCGCGCCGAGGGGCTCGGACCTGCGCCCTTTTCCGCCCCCCTGCCCGCCGATCCGCCCGAGGGCGCGGCGCTCTGATCCGGTCACATGTCAGCGCGCCGCCCTTGAACGGTCGCTTTCGGACAAGTAGCTGTAAGAGGATGCGGGGATAACGCCTGCGACCCACCCGCGGCCCAATGGAGCGCGCCACATGTTTCTATCCGTCTTCGATATGTTCAAGGTCGGCATCGGGCCGTCCTCGTCGCACACGATGGGGCCGATGGTGGCCGCAGCACGATTTCTCGACCGGCTGCGCGCAGAGCCGTTTCAATACGCGGGTCTGCGGGGGTCTTTGCACGGCTCGCTGGCCTTTACCGGCGTCGGGCACGCAAGCGACCGCGCGACCATCCTCGGCCTCGCCGGGTTTCGCCCCGAAACCTACGATGCCGAGGCCGCCGAAGAGGTGCTGGCCCAAATTCGCGAGACCCACCGCGTGACGCCGCCAGACCTGCCGGAGCTGAAGTTCCACCCAAAGGAAGACCTGATCTTCGACTTCGGTCCCAATCTTCCGGGCCATGCGAATGGCATGATCCTGATGGCGACAGACGCGCAGGGCGACGTGATCCTGCAAGAGACCTATTATTCCATCGGCGGCGGCTTCGTCATGACCGAGGGTGAGCTGGCGGCGGGCCGCGATACCGACGAAGGCGATCCGGTCCCCTACCCGTTCAAGAGCGCGGTCGAAATGCTCGACATGTCCGAACGCTCGGGCAAGAGCATCGCCGCGATGAAGCGCGCCAATGAAGTCTCGCGTGGCGGGCCGGAAAACCTGCGCTCGGGCGTGGCGCGGATCTGGCAGGTGATGGACGACTGTATCGAGCGCGGGCTGACCACCGACGGCACCCTGCCCGGCGGTCTCGGCGTCAAGCGCCGCGCCAAAGGTATTCGCGATGCCCTGATCGCCGAGCGAGGCACCAACCTGAGCGCGCCGCACAAAATCAACGACTGGATGAGCGCCTACGCCATGGCCGTCAACGAAGAGAACGCCGCCGGCGGTCAGGTAGTGACCGCGCCCACCAATGGCGCGGCAGGCGTGGTGCCTGCGGTGATCAAGTATTGGCTGGAGCATGTGCCCGGCGCGCATGAGGGCCAGATCGAGGAATTCCTGCTCACGGCGGCGGCCATCGGCGGGCTGGTCAAGTTCAACGCCTCCATCTCGGGCGCCGAGGCGGGCTGTCAGGCCGAGGTCGGCAGCGCCTCGGCGATGGGCGCGGCGGGGCTCTGTGCGGTACTGGGCGGCACGCCGGCGCAGATCGAGAACGCGGCCGAGATCGCGCTCGAACATCACCTCGGCATGACCTGCGATCCGGTGCGCGGCCTCGTGCAGGTGCCCTGCATCGAGCGCAACGGGCTGGGCGCGATCAAGGCCGTCTCGGCGGCGTCCCTGGCGCTGCGCGGCGATGGCACCCACCTCGTGCCGCTCGACGCCTGTATCGAGACGATGCGCCAGACCGGCGCCGACATGAGCGAGAAGTACAAGGAAACCTCCCTCGGCGGGCTGGCGGTCAACATCCCCAACTGCTAGATCCGCCGGATGGATCAGGCTGCGCGCGCGTCACTGGGCATTCTCTTGATGGTGGGGTTCTGCGTGCTCGCCCCGCTTCAGGACAGTTTTGCCAAACTCATAGGTGGCGACATCGCCGTTGGACAGGTTGCGGCTACACGCTTCCTGTTTCAGGCAGGGCTCTTGCTGCCGCTCGCGCTCACGTTCGGCTGGCTGCACCGCCCCGCACGCGCAGAACTTGGGCTTCACCTTGTGCGCTCGGTGCTGCTGCTTGTCGCGACCGGCTGCTTTTTCACCGCGCTGAGGTTCATGCCCATCGCTGACGCGATCGCGATCTTCTTTGTCGAACCGTTCATCCTGACACTTCTCGGCGGTCTCCTTCTGGGCGAGCCGGTCGGCCCGCGCCGCTATATCGCATGCGGTGTCGGCTTTGCGGGGGCGCTCTTGATCATCAGGCCGAGTTTTCAGGATGTCGGGGCGGTTGCCCTGCTTCCGGTCGTCACCGCAGGATGTTTTGCGATCTACATGATCCTGACCCGTCGCATGGCGACGCGGATGCACCCTATTACCTTGCAGGTCTACACCGGTCTTGCCGCGCTGGTCCTCGCCACGCCGATCCTCTGGGCGTTTGACGGCAGCGGCGTCGAGCCGCTCGATCCCGCCTGGCCCACGGGGCCGGTGCTGTGGTTTCTCGTGGGCCTCGGCGTCGTGGCGACGCTCAGCCATGTCTGCCTGAGCTTCGCCTTGTCGCTCGCACCGGCCTCGTTGCTTGCACCCCTGCAATATCTCGAGATCGTGGCCGCGACGGTCCTCGGGTTCTACATTTTCGGAGACTTGCCCGATGCGATGAGTTTCGCGGGCATCGCGCTGATCGTTGCATCAGGGCTCTATGTGTTCCTGCGAGAGCGTCAGATCGGACGCCGGCCACGCCGCCCCGTTCCACCTGTCTAGGTATTTCGGTGTAGGCACCGACATGAGCCAAGTCGCCGTGTCTTGTGCGAACCGATGATCGCGCCGGGGCAGCCCTCGCGGCTCGGCTGGACGATCTTTCAGAGCAGCTTGAGCAGGGTTTCGGGTGGACGGCCGATCACGGCCCCGGTCTCGGTCAGGCCGATGGGCCGCTCGATCAGGATCGGGTTTTCGGCCATCGCCGCGATCAGTGTGTCGGGCGCACTGTCGCGTGTCAGGCCCAGATCCTTGAACCGCGCCTCGCCGGGGCGCATCCTCAAGATAGCGCCGCACGCTCACCTCGGCCCCGCGCTCTTTCAATAGCGCAAGTCCCGCACGCGATTTGGAACAGCGCGGATTGTGCCAATAGGTGATCACAGCCAGTCCTCCCGCCGCGTCCCCACGGCCTCGGCCACGCTGGCAAAGCCGTCATGCTCCAGCGCCGCATCGAGGCCGTTGGCGATGTCCGAGACGAGCGACAGCCCCTCATAAACCAGCGCCGAATACAGCTGCACCGCATGCGCTCCGGCGCGGATCTTGGCATAGGCCTCCTCAGCCGAGCCCACACCGCCCACGCCAATGAGCGGCATCCCGCCGCCTGTCAGCTGCGACAGCCGCGCCAGCACCCGCGTCGATTTCTCGAACAGCGGCTGGCCAGACAGCCCGCCCGCCTGATCGCGTGCGTCACTGCGCAGCCCGTCGCGATCCAGCGTGGTGTTGGTGGCGATGATGCCGCTGACCCCGCTCACGCGCGCCACATCGGCGATCTCCGACAGTTCGGTATCGCTCAGATCCGGCGCAATCTTGAGGAACACCGGGATCGGGCGCGGCAGCCAGTCGCGCGCCTCCATCACCCCTTTCAAGAGACCCATAAGCGCCTCGGCCCCTTGCAGATCGCGCAGCTTTTCGGTGTTGGGGCTGCTGACATTGACCGTCGCGAAATCGAGATGCGCGCCGCAATGCGCCAGCACCCGGGCAAAATCCTCGGCCCGGTCGGCGCTGTCCTTGTTGGCCCCCAGGTTGAGGCCGATCACCGCGTTGCGGGGGCGATTGGCCAGCCGCGCGGCGGCGGCCTCCATGCCTTCGTTGTTGAAGCCGAAGCGGTTGATCACGCCCCGGTCCTCGCTCAGCCGAAACAGCCGCGGGCGCGGGTTGCCGGGCTGCGCGCGCGGCGTGACCGCCCCCACCTCGATGAACCCGAACCCGGCGCGGCTCAGCGGGCCCAGCGCCTCGGCATTCTTGTCAAAGCCTGCCGCAAGGCCCACCGGGTTGGGCAGCGACATCCCCGCCAGATCGGTCCTGAGCCGCGTGCTCGTGACCGGGCCGGGCGTCGGAGTCAGCCCCATGCGCAGCGCTCGCAGAGCCAGGCCATGCGCGGTTTCGGGGTCACAGCGATGCAGCAGGCCAAGGCCGAGCCGCTCCAGCATGGTCATTCCAGACCTGCCGGGAACTGATGCACGCCATCCACCAACGGCAAGGGCTGCGCCCAAGCCACATCCGACAGGCGCAATTCGCGGTAGAGATGCGGAAACAGCGCGCCACCGCGCGACGGCTCCCATTTCAGGGCCTCGCCCAGACGCTCGGACTCGATAGCCAACAGCATCAGCCCGTCCTCGCCCGAGAAATGCTTTGCGACAGTCTCGGCGGCCTGATCGGCGGTCGAGAAATGCACATAACCATCGGCGAGATCGACCGGCGCACCGGCACTTTCGCCCTTGGCGCGCAGATCGGCCCATTCGGGGCCACGGAATATCTTGTAGATCAGCATGGGCCGGGTGATGCCGCGCCCGCGCCGCGCCGTCAAGCGGTGCTTGCGACACATTCGAGGATCGGCTAGCAAGATGCTCCATTTGATACGGGGACAGGCATGGCATTCACCATCGCGATCGACGGTCCGGCAGCGGCGGGCAAGGGCACCATAGGGCGCGCCCTAGCGGCGCATTTCGGCTTTTCTCATCTCGATACCGGGTTGCTCTACCGCGCCACCGGGCGGCGGATGCTGACCGGCCTCGATCCGGTCGAGGCGGCGCAAAGCCTGCGCGCCGAGGATCTCGCCGCAGACGACCTGCGCACGCCGGATGTGAGCCAGGCCGCCAGCCGTGTGGCAGCCATACCGGAGGTGCGTCAGGCTCTTCTGGATTTCCAACGCGCCTTTGCCCGGCGCGCAGGGGGCGCGGTGCTCGATGGCCGCGATATCGGCACAGTGATCTGCCCGGATGCGGAAGTGAAGCTGTTTGTAACGGCAAGCGATGTCGAGCGCGCGCGCCGCAGGCACAAGGAACTGAGCGACGGCGGCCACGCGGTGACGGTTGACGAGGTGATGGAAGACCTGCGTCAACGCGACGCCCGCGACAGTGCCCGTGCCGCGGCCCCGTTGAAGCCGGCCGAGGACGCGCAACTGCTCGACACCTCGACGATGACCATCCAGGACGCTGTGGCCGAGGCGATTGCAATCGTTGACGCCGCACAGGGTTAGTCCCACTTTTCCGGCAAGACTTCGCTCATGCGGTTGTGCATGGCGGAATGGCCCTTAAGTTTTGGATCGTGGATGCGAGATCTCTCTCTCAGCCCGAAACCCTGAACCAAAGGAGGCGTCATGCCCGTCCGAACGACACTCAAGGCAACGACAACCGCCATCGCCCTGGCCTTCGCCGCAGCGCCAATGGCCGCAATCACCGCCCAAAGCGCCGCCGCGCAGAGTGCCGAGAGCTATTCAGCAGAAGAGCTTGATATTTTCACGACAGCGTTGCTGGAAGTAGCCAGCGTTCGCCAAAAATACACACCGCGCATGCAGAGTGCCGAGACCGAGGATCAACAGGCGGCCATCATCGAAGAGGCCAATGCCGAGATCACCACTGTGATTGAAGAAACCGATGGCATGACGATCGACAAGTATACCGAGATCGCCCGCGCCGCGAGTGAGGACCAAGCCCTGAACGAGAGAATCGTTAAGCGCGTTCAAGCCATGGACAGCGAATCGCAGTAGCACCCAAAACCGGGGCCATGGCCACCATGGCCCCGGCTGCGGATTGCCGGAGGGATATTCATTGAAACACCATTTCGCAGTCATACTGAGCGCACTCACCCTCGCCACCCCGGCCCTGTCCGATGAGAACGAGTTGGCCGGAACAGGCTCATGCCCCGGATGCGATCTCACCAAGGCCGAATTCTCCGGACAGGCATTGATCGGGGCCAACCTGACCGGAGCGAAGATGGAAGACAGCGATTTCTCCGAAACCAACCTTTTTCTCGCACAACTCGATGATGCACGGCTGGACCGGGCGGCGTTTCGCAATGCGTCGCTGAAGGCTGCAACATTCGTCGACGCCTCGATGCGCGATGCGGATTTTCGCGGCGCGGATCTGTCAGGCGCCCGCCTCAAGGGGGCCGATATCACCGGCGCGCGTTTTGAGGATGCGATCCTGTGCAACACGGTCATGCCCGACGGCACGCTGTCGCGCGACAATTGCAACTGAGCAGCCCCGGTTGGCACGATTGCGCGCCGCCCCTGCGTCAAAGGCTTGATTTACGCCGCAGCGCCCGCTATACGCGGCGCGTCAACAAGGCGGAAACCGCCACAAAGCATTGAGATCGAGCAGGGTCGGCACCACCGGCCCTCTTTGTTTTGTGACCCGCCTGACCAACGAAACCCCCAAAGACCGGCGGAGACAACCGCGCGGCCAGAAAACCGTTCAAAGGAAACCAGAGACCACATGGCTCAGAACACATCGATGGAGGAATTCGAAGCCCTCCTTGAAGAAAGCTTCGAAATGGACACGCCCGACGAGGGCACAGTTGTCAAAGGCAAGGTCATCGCCATCGAGGCGGGACAAGCCATCATCGACGTCGGCTACAAGATGGAAGGCCGCGTCGATCTCAAGGAATTCGCAAATCCCGGCGAGACGCCCGACATTTCGGTCGGCGACGAGGTCGAGGTCTTCCTGCGCTCCGCAGAGAACGCCCGCGGCGAAGCCGTGATCAGCCGCGAGATGGCCCGCCGCGAAGAGGCATGGGACCGTCTCGAAAAAGCCTATGCAGACGAAGAGCGTGTCGAAGGCGCGATCTTTGGCCGCGTCAAGGGTGGCTTTACCGTCGACTTGGGCGGCGCCGTGGCCTTCCTGCCCGGCTCTCAGGTCGATGTGCGCCCGGTGCGCGACGCAGGCCCGCTCATGGGCCTCAAGCAGCCGTTCCAGATCCTCAAGATGGATCGCCGCCGTGGCAACATCGTCGTGTCGCGCCGCGCCATTCTCGAAGAGAGCCGCGCCGAACAGCGTGCCGAGGTCATTGGCAACCTGACCGAAGGTCAGACTGTCGACGGCGTCGTCAAGAACATCACCGAATACGGGGCCTTTGTGGACCTGGGCGGTGTCGACGGCCTGCTGCACGTGACCGACATGGCATGGCGCCGCGTCAACCACCCCTCCGAGATCCTGTCGATCGGCGAAACCGTCAAGGTTCAGGTCATCAAGATCAACAAGGAAACCCACCGCATCAGCCTCGGCATGAAGCAGTTGCAGGACGATCCGTGGGATCTGGTCGGCGCCAAGTACCCGCTCGAATCGGTACATTCCGGCCGCGTCACCAACATCACCGATTACGGCGCATTTGTTGAGCTGGAGCCGGGTGTCGAAGGTCTCGTTCACGTCTCGGAAATGTCCTGGACCAAAAAGAACGTGCATCCCGGCAAGATCGTCTCGACCAGCCAGGAAGTCGAAGTCATGGTTCTGGAAATCGACAGCGCCAAGCGCCGCGTTTCCCTTGGCCTCAAGCAGACCATGCGCAACCCGTGGGAAGTCTTTGCCGAAACCCACCCCGAGGGCACCGAGGTCGAAGGCGAGGTCAAGAACATCACCGAATTCGGTCTGTTCATCGGTCTCGAAGGCGAAATCGACGGCATGGTTCACCTCAGCGATCTGAGCTGGGACGAGCGTGGCGAGGACGCCATTCAGAACTACAAGAAAGGCGATGTCGTTCAGGCGGTTGTCTCCGAAGTGGACACCGATAAAGAGCGTATTTCGCTTTCGATCAAGGCGCTCGGCGGCGACAAGTTTGCCGAAGCCGTGGGCGGCGTGAAGCGCGGCTCGATCATCACCGTCGAAGTGACGGCGATCGAGGATGGCGGCATCGAGGTCGAGTACGAGGGCATGAAGTCCTTTATTCGCCGCTCTGATCTCAGCCGCGACCGCGCCGAACAGCGCCCCGAGCGGTTCTCGGTCGGTGACAAGGTCGATGCACGTGTGACCAACGTCGACAACAAGACCCGCCGTCTGGGTCTGTCGATCAAGGCACGCGAGATCGCGGAAGAGAAAGAAGCCGTCGAACAGTATGGCTCGTCCGATTCCGGTGCGTCGCTCGGCGATATCCTCGGCGCGGCCCTCAAAGGCGACAAGTAAGCGCCTGTCGCTGTGATGGAATGCGAACGGCCCCGTCAGATTGGCGGGGCCGTTTGTCGTTTCGAGCGGCGGCTTGCGCTGCTTCCTGAAAGGTCACGGCGGCGTGGCGATTTGGCCTTGAGCGGACATTGGGGGGTCAGAAACAAGCCGCGCGGTGCCTGACCGCCGGGTGGGCGCAGCAACCTCTGTGGATCGCACTTTATGCCAGCCAAACACTCCCGCGTTTTCAATGGCTTG
>NZ_CAMYMD010000029.1 GCF_947259555.1 uncultured Roseovarius sp. | reverse complement strand
GCCTGGCCACGAAAATCCTAGACTATGAAATCGCTTCGGACGGGCTGCTGGCC
Source organism: uncultured Roseovarius sp. (assembly GCF_947259555.1). GTDB lineage: Bacteria > Pseudomonadota > Alphaproteobacteria > Rhodobacterales > Rhodobacteraceae > Roseovarius. Next base: position 9,952 of record NZ_CAMYMD010000029.1, on the reverse strand, counting down.
AATCTTCTGGCGTTCAACGTGGGCGTCGAGCTTGGCCAGATCATGGCGCTTGCCGTGATCCTCATCGTCATGGGATTCTGGCGGAAATCCCCAAACTTCTTCCGCCAAGCCTACACCGCCAACGTCGTCATGATGTCCATGGGGTTCATCCTCATGGGCTTGCAAATCACCGGCTACTTCGTAGCCACCTGAGAATTTAGGAGACCAAAATGTTTAACGCAAAAAAACCGAGCCTTGATGAGCTTCCCAGCTCCGCGCAGCTTATCCGTTCCACCGCCATTGCGGCGGCCAGCGCCGTTGCGATCCTTGTGACCGTCGTGCTGCCTGCCGAATACAACATCGACCCTACAGGAATCGGCGGCGTCCTCGGTCTGGCAGAAATGGGCGAAATCAAGACCCAGCTCGCAGAGGAGGCCGAAGCCGACAGACTGCTGGAACTTGAGGCAGACGAGCAGTCGAGCCTGATGAACGATATCTTCGGGCTCTTCGTCGGCGCGGCACATGCGCAGGAGGTCGAAGCCTGGCGCGACGAGATCACCTTCACCCTGGCGCCTGGCGACTCGGCGGACTGGAAGATGGTGATGGACGAAGGCCAGACGGCGGAATACAGGGTGATCGTTGAGGGCGGCCGGGTGAATTTTGACCTGCACGGTCATGGTGGTGGCCAAACGGTAACCTATGAAAAAGGCCGTGGTTCCAGTGGCTCCGAGGGCGAGGTCACCGCCGACTTCGATGGGCAACACGGCTGGTTCTGGCGGAATCGGGACAGCCAGCCCGCAACCGTGACTGTCCAGGTGCGCGGCGAATATGCCGAGTTCGTGCAGCTCGACTAGACCCTGAAAGGGCAGCCACCCGCATGAAAGGATGCGGGTGGTTGCCTGGCTCCGAAACAGACCTTGGATGAGTCCGCAGTCTCGCCTCAGATTTTCCCCTGAAACCAACCTCGGGCATCCGTTGGCCAGTCAGTCAGTACCCGCGTGGCAATGTCACGCCTATGTTACAGGATACTTCTTGACCTCCCCCTACTGGAAGCTTGCATAAGAACTGCATGATCCGTGTCTTTCGCCTCATTTTGATTCTTGCATTGAGCTTCGGTGCCGTGGTTGCGCCGGATGTATCGGCAGCGAATGCGGCTGAGGCAGCAATGGCTCAGATGGTGGGCGCCGAAAGCGCGGACGACCATTGCGGCGGATGCGATCCGATCGGATTTGCTGACGGGATATCCTGCGAGGGTGGGTGTACAGTCCCTTGTGGCGCGGGAAGCACGGCCGGTATCGTAGCTCGTACGTCAGCGATGACGCTTGAGATGGCCTTCGGTGTTGTCATCCCAGTCGCGGGATCTGTGATCCCGATTGGCGCGGTTCCCTCCCTTGATCCATTTCCTCCCAAGCTGCCTGTCTGAACGTGATAACGGCCTCGCTTGTTGCGGGGCCTGACCGTTGCCTTGGCCGAAGCTGGCTGAGTGCGACCCTTTCAGATCAAGGCAGAAGTAATGACCCTCAACAGACTGATTTCACGACGGCACGTGCTGCGCACCGGTGCCGCTCTCACGGCCATATCCGCTCTGTCACCGGCACGAGTAGCGATGGCCAGTCCGACCGGGGACCCTTTCGTGCTACGCGCTGCGGCCGGACAAGCCGCCCTGCGACCGGCACCCTACGGCTCTACCGACGTCTGGAGCTACAACGGATCCCTCCCCGGCCCCGAGATCCGGGTGCGGCAGGGAGACCGAATTCGGGTTCTGGCCCAGAACGGGCTAAATGAAGGGACGACGGTCCACTGGCATGGCATTCGCACACCCAATGCGATGGACGGCGTGCCGTTCCTGACACAGGACCCGATCCCGGTCGGTGGCGAGTTTCTCTACGAATTCGATGCGCTGGACGCAGGTACGTTCTGGTATCACCCGCACCAGCGCAGTTCGGAACAGGTCGGCCGCGGCCTTTACGGGCCGCTGATCGTCGAGGAGGCGGACCCGATCCGTGTGGATCGCGACCTGACCTGGATGCTTGATGACTGGCGCATGACCCGAGAAGGACAGATTGCCGGGGACTTCGGAAGCCGTCACGACGCCATGCACGGCGGCCGCATCGGCAATTCCGTGACCATCAACGGCCAGATGCCGGAACGCATCTCCGTGCGATCCGGAGAACGCATCCGCCTGCGGTTGATCAATGCGGCGAATGCCCGGATCTTCGGGCTGAATTTCGGTGGTCTTGCGCCGGTCGTGGTCGCTCTGGACGGTCAACCCGTGTCACCTCATGTACCAGACGATGACATCGTGGTGGTCGGCCCGGCCATGCGTGTCGATCTGGTGATTGATATGACCGGCAAGCCCGGAGAGAGCCTGACCATCACCGATGTCTTCTACAGGGATCTGGAATACCGTCTGGTCGATCTCGCCTACGGGCCGGATCGGTTACGGGACGCGGTCCCGGACTGGTCGATGGAACTGCCACCCAACCCGCTGGCCGAACCCGATATGCAAGCTGCGACGCGGCATCAGATCATCTTCAATGGCGGTATGATGGGGCAGATGATGATGGGCGGCGGCATGGGGTCCATGATGGAGCAGATGCGCGAAGGCAACATGTGGTTCATCAACGGCGAAGCAGCAACCGGGCACATGATGGATCCATTGCTGGTCCTGCCGCAGGGCACGTCGCATGTGGTCCAGATGGACAATCGCACCGCGTGGCATCACCCGATGCATCTTCATGGACATTCGTTCCGTGTGATCACACGGAACGGGCAACCGACACGGCATCGCGAATGGCAGGACACCGTCCTGATGGCACCGGAGGAACGGGTCGAGATCGCCTTCGTGGCGGACAATCCGGGAGACTGGATGTTCCATTGTCACATCCTGGAACACCAGGCGGCCGGCATGATGGGCATCATACGTGTCGATCCCGGCACGACCAAAACCTGAAACAATCTCACGTAACGATCAACACGAAAGGAAAGAACCGATGAAGAAACTAATTGGACTTGCCAGTCTTGGCACCGCAGGTGCTGCCGCTGTCCTTGCAATGAGCCTGAATGCCGCGCCTGCCGCAGCGCAAGAGGCCACGCTCTACAAGAACCCGCAATGCGGATGCTGCGAGAGCTATGCGGACTACCTGCGCGAGAATGGCTTCACGGTCGAGGTAAAGCCGACCCATGATCTGGCTCAGATCAGCCGTGATGCAGGTATCCCGGACGATTTCCAAGGCTGCCATACGACCTTTCTGGGTGACTACGTCGTCAGCGGTCATGTGCCAATTGATGTCGTCAACAAGTTGCTTGATGAGCGCCCGGACATTGCCGGTCTGACACTTCCCGGCATGCCGTTGGGATCGCCGGGTATGGGGGGCGCGAAGCAGGAACCGTTCAAGATTTACACCGTCGAAGAAGGTGTGAACCCGACCGTCTATGCGGTCGAATGATCAATTGCGCGGCCTGGTGCGATCCCGTGCCTGACCGGTTTCAAGGGAAAACAAAGGATGAAGTGCATGATGATGGATGGTGGAATGATGGGCGGCGGCATGATGATCGCGATGGGACTGGTTTGGTTGCTGATCGTGGGGGTGCTGGTGCTCGCGGCGATCGCATTGGTCAAATACATCCGCTCAGACGGCGGAAAATAGAAATGCGCCGGGATGCGTAATGAGGGTGCCAGCAGCGGCGACAGCCTGATGTCGATGGGATTGGTTTGGGCGCTTTGCGTCCTGCTCATTGTGTCGTCGCTATTGGCGCTCTTCATCCTCTGTATGTGGCTCGTAAAAAGGAGGCGTAAGCGTAGTGATAACAGGCATTAGAGTCTCCGCGTTCTTGCTCGCTGCAACGGTCCTGCCCGTTGCGGCGCAGAGCGACTTGCACGCGGGCGAGCGCCTCTATCAGGAGAACTGTGCCAGTTGCCATGGCGCAAACCTGGAGGGGCAGCCCGATTGGCGCTCCAGATTGCCGAACGGCCGGTTGCCTGCCCCGCCGCATGACGCCTCAGGCCATACCTGGCACCATACGGACCGCGTGCTTTTGGACATCGTGAAGCGCGGAACGGCGGCGATTGTCGGGAATGGCTATGAAAGCGACATGCCCGGTTTCGGGGAGGCGCTGACGGACGATGAGATCACGGCGATCATCGATTACATCAAGAGCACATGGCCCGATCGGAACCGCGCTTCGCAGGAAAGCCGTACCCTTGCGGATGAGCAGGTGCAGCCATGACGCAAGAGGTCGTCAGCAAAAACGAAGCCGTGGCGCGGCGCAGGATCTCCGGGTTTGTGCTGGTGCCGCTGATAGCTTTTGCCCTCATGGTCTTGTTCGGCTGGGGGCTTTTCAGGGGCGGCGACGACTTGCCATCGGCGCTTCTGGGCAAACCTGTGCCGGAGTTTGCGCTTGCTCCGGTGCTCGGCCGTGACGACGGTCTGTCGACGCAGGACCTGATCGGCCATGTCTCGCTGGTGAACGTCTTTGCCTCGTGGTGTGTGCCCTGTCGGGCCGAACACCCGCTGTTCATGGAGCTGAGCGCCACCGGTGAGGTGCCGCTCTACGGGATCAACTACAAGGACCCACCCGAGCAGGCGCGCGCCTGGCTCGACGAATTGGGCGATCCCTACGCGCGCATCGGGGCCGACATCGACGGACGCGCGGGCATCGAATGGGGCGTTTACGGCGTGCCCGAAACCTATGTCATCGCCCCCGATGGCACCATTGCCTACCGCCATGTCGGCCCCATCACGCGAGCGAACCTGGAGGAAACCCTTTTGCCGATCGTCCGTGATCTGAAAACCCAAGCTGGCAAGGAGCCAACACAATGAAACATCTCAAACCGGCGCTGATCGCCTGGGCATTGTCCGTCAGCGCGGCCTTTGCTGGGCCGCAGGGGTTTGCGCTGCATGACACGCCACAGCCCGTGATCAACGTGCGCTATCTGACCGCGGACGGCAGTCGCGGTGACATGGAGGACTTTCGCGGCAAGGTGGTCCTCGTGAACGTCTGGGCAACCTGGTGCGTCCCCTGCCGCGAAGAGATGCCGACGCTGGATGCGCTTCAGGCGGAACTTGGCAGCGACCGCTTCGAGGTGGTCGCCCTGTCCATCGACAGGGCGGGGTCGCCCGTCGTGCGGCGTTTCTACGACGAGATCGGTATCACCAACCTCGCGATGTATGTCGACGAGACCATGCTGTCGATGACTGCCCTGCGCACCGTCGGGCTGCCGACGACGATCCTGATCGACGCGCAGGGGCGGGAGCTTGGGAGACTGGTCGGCCCGGCCGAATGGGATGATCCCGAAATGGTGTCCTTCCTACGTGGCTTTACCGAATGAATACCGCCGAAAGAGTACCGCCCGCTCTTGACCTTCCAGTTACTGGAACGACTATTTCTTACACATCGAAAGGATTTTCTGGATGACCGACATATCACCCTCTAACGGCGCAATCACCGCCAACATCGCAAGAGTTGGCAATTGGACCCAGTGGTTTACGTGCAGACGATTGCTGTTCGTCGGTGCGGCAACCGTGATGGGGGGCGGCATGGCCCTGAACTGGGGATGGCTCACCGCGATCGGGCTCGCGCCTGTTCTGGTCTCGCTGGCCCCCTGTGCCGCGATGTGCGGCCTGGGTCTGTGCATGAAGGGCGGGTCTGGAAAGGGCTGCTCCAAATCGCCGGACGGGGCGTCTCCCGACTGAGTTCTTTCGATAACTACACGATCAACCCAAGGAGAAAACCATGAGAAAAACACTTACAAGTTTCGTCGTTGCGACGGCCCTTACCGCAAGTGCATTTGCCGTCAGCGCCCAGGAACAGACCACGCCGGAAACGGGCGAAATGATGCAGAATGAGGGGGCCATGCAAGGCAGCATGATGGACGGCGACATGATGGGCATGATGAAGATGATGGCCGAAATGAAACCCATGATGGAAGCCTGCACCGAGATGATGGCGTCCATGACCGAGAAAATGGACGGCGGCATGATGCCGTCGGAAAAGTCTGACGGCTAGATTTGCCCAAATGCCTGTCGGTCAACGGATCGGCAGGCATTTATTGTAAGGATACAAGAATTGACAGCACTGACACGGCGCGCCGCTTTAGCGATACTCGCGGCCACGATTTCGTCTCCGGCCTTCGCCAATCATCCGGGTGAAAATCTGGATGCCCGCATGTTCGAGATGGAGCCATATTTCCAGGCCATAGATGCGGCGCAGGCCCCAGAATTCGAGCTGCAGGATTCCGAGGGGAATCCCGTGCGCCTGTCGGATTTCAGCGACAAGGTGGTCATCCTGCATTTCATCTATGCCAACTGCCCGGATATCTGCCCGCTCCATGCGGAAAAGATCGCGGCGGTCCAGGCTTCGATCAACGACGGGCCGATGAAGGATCTGGTGCAGTTCATCTCGATCACGACCGATCCGGTGAATGACACGCCGGACGTCCTGCGCGAGTACGCGGACCGGCATGGGCTTGATCCGACCAACTGGGTCATCCTGACCAAGCGGCCCGATCAGGGCGACGACGCGACGCGCATTCTGGCGCGGGACTATGGGCTCGAGTTCACCATGACTGCCGACAGCGATATGATGATGCACGGAGCGGTTACCCATGTCGTGGATATCGGCGGGCGGTTTGCCGCAAAATTCCATGGCATGGACTTCAAGAATGTGAACCTGATCCTTTATGTCAGCGAGTTGATCAACAATGCCCAGCATCGACGCCGGGAACGCAGTTGGTGGGACCGGGTGACAGGGGTGTTTCAATGAGTGTCACCGCGACTGGCGTCAGGCTGTCCTCGACAGACGGAATTTCACTGACAGCCCTGCGTCGGTATTTTTCGGTAATCATCCCGGCCAATCTTATCTGGGAGTTCGCCCATATGCCGCTCTACACGATCTGGAACGAGGGCACCTGGGGTGAGATCGTCTTCGCCGCGGTTCATTGCACGGGTGGCGACATCCTGATTGCCATGAGCGCGCTGGTGCTCGCCTTGATGATGTCGGGCCGAGGCTGGCCCATTGTCGCTTCGACGCGACGCTCGGTTACCGTCCTGACGGTGGTGTTCGGGTTGGGATATACGCTGTTCAGCGAATGGCTTAACATCGTGATCCGCGCGGCTTGGGCCTATTCAGACCTGATGCCGATCATTCCGGTCATTGATGCAGGGTTGTCTCCGGTACTGCAATGGATCGTAATCCCGCTGATTGCCTTCTGGTGGGCATCACGGCCCTTCAGCGGACATGGAAACACATGATGGATATTTCCGGCATCGGCATCTTCGCGGCCTTTCTGGCCGGGGCCATTTCGTTCCTGTCGCCCTGCGTCCTGCCGCTGGTGCCGGGCTATGTCTCCTATATTGCTGGCCAGCCGGATTTGCGAACGAAGCGATCGGTCGGCCTGCGGGCGCGCGCCAACGCACTTGGGCTAAGCGCCTGTTTCGTTTTTGGATTTTCCACGATCTTTGTCGCGTTGGGGGCCGGGGCTAGCGCGCTCGGGTCGCTGCTTCTGACCTGGCGCACTGAACTCAACTATCTGGGCGGGGCGATCATCATCCTGTTCGGACTGGTCATGTTGGGCGTCTTTCGTCTGGATGCCTTCTCGCGTGACACCCGCTTCACACTCGACATTCTGGGGGGTCGCCCGCTTGGAGCCTATGTTCTGGGCTTGGCCTTCGCCTTTGGTTGGACCCCCTGCATCGGACCGATCCTTGGCGCGATCCTGACACTCAGTTCGACATCCGGCGGTATGTCGGACGGCATCTGGCTGCTGTCGATCTATTCCGCGGGGCTGGGCGTGCCGTTCCTGTTGGCCGCGCTGTTCACCGACGCCATCGCCGCGCGGGTCAGACAGATCGGCAAGGCCGGTCGCTGGCTCTACAAGGGCGCAGGCGTCGCCATGATCATCATGGGCGTTGCCATCATGACCGGCCAATTGTCCCGGTTTGCCTACTGGCTTCTGGGAACCTTCCCATTCCTGGCTTCAATCGGTTAGTCTTCATTGGCATTCCTAAGGTGAAGCCAGATCAGTATTGCCCCGATGACGAGAAATATCAGGTTGAGGAAGAACGTGTAGTCGATGCTGAACCGGACCATTTCCTGAAGCGAAGGCCGCTCGGTCGGGATCATCCCTACGAGAGCGAATAGGTAATGCACCGTAATTCCCGCAGCGACCATGCACAGGTACAGCAAGCCTGAAAGATAGAGCGCATACTGCCAGCCATAATACTTTGCGTGCACCCAGATCACCGTGGCCGCAACAAGATCGGCTCCGAGAAAGGCGATCGCGCCTCCGAACGACGCGTCACGCGACCAGAGCATTGCGGCCAGGGGGACATTTCCCATCGACCCGATGAAGGTAAAAAATGCCACGATCGGTGCCACCAGCGCGTTTTCAAGAACGATCAGGAAGCCCGACGCATCTTGCGCTCCGCCGTCGCCTATCAGGAAGATTGCGTTCCAGAAGCTCTGCGGCACAAAGACGGAAATAAAGCCGGCGACCGTGAAGCCGAAGAGGATCTCCTTCCAGGCCATCTTCCACTCCATGAAGAAGGCGCGGGCGATCCGATCCCACCCCTCACGGGACAGCAGCTTGTCGCGAAACGTTCCCTTCATGGTTTTGTCCATGTCCATACCTTCGTCGGACTGGGCCTTCGCCGCATGCTCTTTTGCGCTTTCGACAAGCGGTTTTGGAAACCATATCAGGGTGAGGGCATAGGCGTAGATCGTCATCAGGATGCCAAGCAGGAAATTCGCCACCATGAATTTCCAGCCCAGCAGGACCAGAAGGACGATTCCAAACTCGATCACCAGATTTGTTGATGAAATCAGGAAGGCGATCGAATGGACCGGATGCGCACCTTTCACGAGGATCGAACGCGACGCGGCAAGAGCCGCGAAGGAACAGGACGACGACACGAAACCAAAGAAGCCGGCAATACCTGCCTTCCCGGCACCACGATCACCCAGAACACGCGCCATCTGATCCCGTGTCACGAAGATCTGGATGCCTGCGGAGATGATATAGCCGAAGATCAGCGCCCAGAGCGCCTTCTAGAGCATGCCGCCCCGGTCGTGAATGCTTCGATTATCTGGTCCATTCAGCTTGACCTTTTTTTGCAGTGATGCCTGATCTGCGCACCTGCCGGGAGAACGAGTCTGAGGGATGTGAAAACGGCATCTGCCTTTCAGCCGATTAGATAGACTCTGATCGGCATCCAAATCCCCATGACCATCATCATCAAGTTCTCTGTGAGCGAGACAAAGCCGAGCGGTACATTGCTGTCACCACCGACACAGGCGCATTTCAATTCACGCTTGTCGATATAGACCGCCTTGAAAACCGATACCGCGCCAACAGTGCCGATGAACAGGGCCACCGGTGCCGAAAGCCAGGTCAGCGCCCCGGCGACCATGAGGATACCTGCGAAAGCCTCTCCGAACGGATAGATCTTGCCATAACGCACCCACCGACGCGCCAGCAGGTCGTAGTTCAGGAACATGGTCGAAAAGCTCTCGACATCCTGAAGTTTTTGTACGGCCAGAAAGCACATCGAGATCGAGATGAACCATTCCAGGGCGTGCAGGGTGAAAATGGTCTCGAAGCTGTACCATGACAAACCGAGCGCCATCAGGAACGCGACGGCAAAGATCGCAATCACCGGCTGGTAGGATGTGTCCGAGCGTTCGTCTTCGGGCGCATCGATGCCGAAATGGACCCGAAGGTCGTCATATCCGCCGGTCCGCTCGTTGCCGATCCAGGTTTGCGGGGTGGTTTCGACGCCGTGCTCTTCCATGAACGCGTCGGTTTCCTCACTGTCTGACGTCAGCGCCTATGGGACAGATTTGAGGTTTTCGTAACGGAGATGCGGTCATCGGGCCGATTCGCCACCATTATCGTGGTGGTTTTCGGCAAAGAGGAGATGACCATGGCGTATTACATAGGGCTTGATGTTTCAGTTGAGAGTACGGCCGTTTG
>NZ_CAMYMD010000028.1 GCF_947259555.1 uncultured Roseovarius sp. | reverse complement strand
TGGCCGCGGGCCTGCCGCTCAGCGCACGCGCGCAGCCCAAGCGCGGCGGCCACCTGCGCGCCGCCATCGGCCACGGTCAGACCACCGACACGCTGAACCCCGGCACCTATGAGAACAGCTTCACCACATCGCTTTCCTACGCCATCCACGGCCACCTCACCGAGGTTGCACAAGACGGCTCGCTCAAGCCGGAGCTGGCCGAGAGCTGGGAAGCCTCGCCAGATGCCAAGGTCTGGCGCGTCAAGATTCGCAAGGGTGTCACCTTCCACTCTGGCAAACCGCTTGAGCTTGCGGATGTGGTTAACTCGATCAACTTCCATCGGGGCGAGGATTCGACCTCGGCCGCCGGCCCCATCGTGGCCCCGATTCACGACATCGCGACCGAGGGAGACGATACCGTGGTCTTTACCCTCGACGGCGGCAATGCAGACTTTCCGTTCATCCTCAGCGACTATCACCTGACAATCTGTCCCGCCGATGGCGACAGCATCGACTGGCGCTCGGGTGACGGCTGCGGCAGCTACGAGCTGATCAATTTCAACCCCGGCGTTTCCTACAGCGTAGAGCGGCATGAAGGCCACTGGCGCGATGACGTGGCCTGGTTCGACAGTGCCGAAATCATTGCCATCGTCGACCAGAACGCCCGCACAACCGCACTGGTCTCGGGCGACGTGCAGGTGGCCGACCGGCTCGACCTCAAGACCGTGGGCCTGCTGTCGCGCCGTCCGGATATCCAGATCAACGCGGTGGCCGGCACGCAACACTACACCTTCGCGATGGACACCCGCGAGGCCCCCTATAACGACAACAATGTCCGCCAGGCCCTGAAATATGGTGTGAACCGGCAGGAACTCGTGGACAAGATCCTGTTTGGCTACGGCTCGATCGGCAACGACCATCCGATCGGTCAGGGCCAGCGGTTTTATAACAGCGAGCTGGAGCAGAAAGCCTACGATCCCGACAAGGCGAAATGGTATCTCAAGCAAGCCGGTCTCGATAGCGTCGATGTCACACTGTCCGCCGCAGACGCGGCCTTTGTCGGCGCTGTGGATGCCGCCGTGCTTTACCAGAGCTCCGCTGCGGATGCGGGGATCAATCTCACCCCGTCACGAGAGCCGAATGACGGGTATTGGTCGGACGTGTGGATGAAAAAGGACTTCGTCTCGGTCTACTGGTCGGGTCGCGTTGTCGAGGATCAGATGTTCTCGACCGCCTATCAGTGCGGCGCGTCATGGAACGACAGCTTCTGGTGCAACGAACGGTTCGACGAGCTGATGATCAAGGCCCGCTCGGAACTCGACGAGGACAAGCGCCGTGAGATGTATTACGAGATGCAGGCGCTGGTCTCGAACGAAGGTGGGGTCATCATCCCGATGTTCGCCAACTGGGTGTTCGGCAATTCGACCAAAGTCGCCCATACCGAAGAGATGAGTTCCAACTGGGATGTGGACGGCATGCGCTTTGTCGAACGCTGGTGGATGGCCTGAGCCTGACCGCCTGACAGACATGCCGGGGCCCGGGGGATCATCCTCCGGGCCCTTGGCCAAGCGGGCCACGCGCCCGGACAATCCATAACGGGAGAGACATGCACATGACCTTCAAGACCACCCTTTCCGCCCTTGCCCTCGCTACCGCCGCAGGCCCCGCGCTTGCCAATTGCGAGAGCGTCACCTTCTCCGACGTGGGCTGGACCGACATCACCGCCACCACCGCCGCCACCACCGTGGTACTTGAGGCTCTGGGCTATGAGACCGAGACCAAGGTGCTCTCGGTGCCGGTCACCTACACCTCGCTCGCGGCCGGTGATATCGACGTGTTCCTGGGCAACTGGATGCCCACGATGGAAGGCGATATCGCCCCCTACCGCGAGGCAGGCACCGTCGATACCGTGCGCGCCAACCTCGAAGGCGCCAAATACACGCTCGCCACCAATGCCGCCGGGGCCGACCTCGGAATCACCTCTTTCGGCACCATCGCCGAGCATGCCGACGCGCTCGACGAGACGATATACGGCATCGAGCCCGGCAATGACGGCAACCGCCTGATCCTCGACATGATCGAGGCCGATGCCTTCGGTCTTGCCGGTTTCGACGTCAAGGAAAGCTCCGAACAGGGCATGCTGGCGCAGGTCAGCCGCGCCGACCGCCGCGAGGAACCCATCGTCTTCCTCGGCTGGGAACCACACCCGATGAACGCCAATCACGACATGACCTATCTGACCGGTGGGGATGACTGGTTCGGCCCCGATCTGGGCGGTGCCACGGTCTACACCAACACCCGTGCGGGCTATGTCGAGGACTGCCCGAACGTCGGCAAGCTGCTGGAGAACCTCTCGTTCACGCTGGCCATGGAAAACGAGATCATGGCTGCGATCCTTGATGATGGCACCGACCCCGAAGAGGCGGCCACCGCATGGCTCAAGGCCAATCCCGGTGTGCTCGACGGCTGGCTCGACGGCGTGACCACGCAGGATGGCGGCGACGCCATGGCGGCGGTCAAGGGCGAGTTGGGGCTGTGAAGATGACACTGACGCGCCTCCCGCAATCGGAGGCGCGTCGCTCGCCTAAAGCCGCACAGAAAACATGAACCGCATCTTTCGTCCCACTTGCGGTCTGGCCGACTGGCGCGCCGGATTGGCCAATCCCGACAAGCATTGGCGGGCCGGGTACTCGGCCATGGCGACGGCCCAAAGCTGTGAGGCCGCCGGTGGTGCGCTTCCTCCGGAGATCGCCCGCCTGCTTGGGGGTATTCCGGAACTTCTGTTTGCTTTCCCCGAACACAAGGTGCCGCTGCCGGGGGGACGACGCGACAGCCAGTGCGATGTATTCGCGCTTGTGAGAGAAGGAACCAGAACCATCAGCGTCGCGGTAGAGGCCAAGGTCGCGGAACCGTTCGGCGACACGGTCGGTGTCTGGTTCAAAGACGCCAGTCGCGGCAAGAGGGACAGGCTGACCGCGCTGTGCGACTGGCTTGGTCTGCCCTTTCCGCCGCCCGAAACCCTGCGGTACCAGCTTATCCACCGAACCACGGCTGCGATCGCAGAGGCTCACCGCTTCGGCCTGAGAGACGCGGCAATGATTGTGCAATCCTTTTCGCCCGAGGCCCGGTGGCTCGGAGATTTCGAAGACTTTGCCGCAGCACTCGGGATCGAGGCAGGCCATGATCGGGCCGGGTCCAAAGTCTTGCCCAATGGGATGGCGCTGACGCTCGGATGGGCGCAAGGTGATGCGCGATTCCTGACCGACCTTTCAGACGGCGCATCCACTCAAGGAAAGGCTTTTGCATGAACTGGCTGAGCGATCACAAGATCCCCGTGGGCCAATGGGCCGAGGATTTCTTTCTCTGGCTCCAGGACAATGCCGCCGGTTTCTTCGATGCGCTGGCCATTCTCATGGAGACGCTGATCGACGCCTTCCTCTGGGTGCTGCAAACTCCGCACCCGCTGATCATCATCGCGGTGTTCGTCGGCCTCACATGGGCGCTTCAGCGCAACTGGAAGACCTGCCTTTTCGTCTTCCTCGGGTTCCTTTTCATCCTCAATCAGGGCTATTGGGAGGAAACCACCGAGAGCCTCACGCTGGTGCTGTCGTCCTGCATCTTCTGCATGGCCATGGGCGTGCCCATCGGCATCGCCGCCGCCCACCGCCCCCGGCTCTATGACGGGTTGCGCCCGGTGCTCGACCTGATGCAGACGCTGCCGCCCTTCGTCTACCTGATCCCGGCCATCGTGTTCTTTGGCATCGGCATGGTGCCGGGGCTCATTGCCACGGTGATCTTCGTCGTGCCCGCCCCCATCCGCCTGACGCATCTGGGCATCTCCAACACGCCGCAGCCGCTGCTTGAGGCCGCGCAAGCGTTCGGGGCCACCAACCGGCAGACCCTGTGGAAGGTGGAACTGCCCTACGCCCTGCCGCAGATCATGGCGGGGCTCAACCAGACCATCATGCTGTCGCTCTCGATGGTGGTGATCGGCGCGCTGGTGGGCGCGGACGGGCTCGGCGTGCCGGTGCTGCGCGCGATCAACACTGTCAATATCGCGCTCGGGTTCGAGTCGGGTCTGATGATCGTTGTCGTCGCCATCGTGCTCGACCGGATGCTGCGCATGGAGGGCCGCAAATGACCGAAGCCAGCGTCAACTTCAAATCCGTCTCTATCGTCTTCGGCGACGCGCCCGAGACTGCCCTGCCCCTGATGGATGACGGACAATCCCGCTCCGATATCCAGCACGCCACGAGCCAGGTTCTGGGCGTGCATGACTGCGATCTGTCGGTGGCACCGGGCGAGATCCTCGTACTGATGGGCCTCTCGGGCTCGGGCAAGTCCACGCTTCTGCGGGCCGTAAACGGGCTCAACCCGGTGGCGCGTGGCATGGTCGAGGTGCATGACGGCACGCAGATGGTTGACGTCACCCATGCCGACGCCGCCACCCTTCGCCGCTTGCGGCAGCATCATATCGCGATGGTGTTCCAGCAATTCGGCCTTTTGCCCTGGCGCACCGTGGCCGAGAACGTGGGGCTTGGCCTCGAACTTGCGGGCATCCCCAAGGACGAACGCGCACAGCGAGTCACCGACCAGCTTGCCCTCGTCAATCTCTCCGACTGGGCTGACCGCAAGGTGGGCGAATTGTCGGGCGGCATGCAACAGCGCGTCGGGCTCGCCCGCGCCTTCGCCACCGATGCGCCGATCCTTCTGATGGACGAGCCATTCTCGGCGCTCGACCCGCTGATCCGCAACCATTTACAGGACGAGCTCATCGACCTGCAAAAGACCCTCGGACGCACGATCATCTTCGTCAGCCACGACCTTGACGAGGCGTTCAAGCTGGGCGACCGCATCGCCATCATGGAAGGCGGGCGCATCGTGCAATGCGGCACCCCGCAAGAGATATTCACCAACCCCGCGACCGACTATGTGGCCGAATTCGTGGCCCATATGAACCCATTGGGCGTGCTCTGCGCGCGCGACGTGATGGAGGCGGCCAGTGGCACGCCGACCTCGACCGTGCCGCCCGGCGCGACCATCCAGCAGGTGATGGAAAAGGCACAGGGCCACGACACGCCGGTGGGTGTGGAGGAGAACGGCAAACTCCTCGGCCAGATCACCCGTAACCGCATCCTCGCCAAGCTGCTCGACCCGCGCGGCTGAAATCTGCGCATTTCATCGTTCCATAAATACTCGAAAACAGCCGCTCAGACTTTAGTGGCCGAGACCGGGGGGGTCACTCGTCGCTTGAGCACCGCCTCGCGCCACGAGATGAAGCTGACCGAGGCCACGATGACCGTCCCGCCCAGCACAACGAAGATATCCACGCCCTCGCCAAAAACCAACGCGCCCAACAGCACGGCCCAGACCAGTTGCAGAAACGTCACCGGCTGCGTCACTGCAAGAGGTGCCGAGCGGAACGCCAGCGTCATCGTGTAATGCCCGCCCGTGGCCAGGCAGGCCACGCCGAAGAGGACGACCAGTTCCCACCAGGTCGGCGTCACCCAGACCGCCCAGGCCATCGGCGCAAGCCCCACCGTCACCGTGATCGACAGCATCGCCACCACCACACCCGCGCTGACACGGCCCGAGATCATCTTGGCCAGCAAGTAAGAGCCGCCGAAAAAGATCGCCGTGAACAGCATCGCCAGATGGCCAGTGCCCACTTCGCGAAAACCGGGGCGCAGGATGATCAGTGCGCCACAAAGGGCCACTACCACCGCCATCACCCGCCGCGCCGCCAGCGTCTCGCCGAGGAAAAGGGCCGCGCCAAGCGTCACATAGATCGGCGAGAGGTAATTCATGGCCGTCACATCGGCGATCGGGATGCGCGCCATGGCATAGAACCACAGCGCCACGCCCAACGTATGAAACGCCCCACGCGCGCCGATGAGCGCCCATGTCCCCCGGTCGAGCCGCAGATCGCGCAACGTGGTCAGAAGCGGCAGCAAAAAGACCAGCCCCATAGCATAACGGAGGAACGCCGCCTGCGGTGCGGGCACCCGCGTGCCCAGAACCTTCACCAGCGCCGTGACCCCCACGAAGAGAAGCCCCGTCACCACCATCCAGAACACGCCCCACCCGGGGCGCGCGGCAGCCTCTGCCCTGATACCTTCATTCGCGCTCATGGACGGTATTAACTCACGCCGCGCTAGATCTGTCGAGCGTGCGCGACGTGGTTTCCCATGCGCCAAGCGCAACACCACGTCCCGATAAACGCATGGCTAACCAAACAAGAGTCCCGCCGCAATCGTCCACATCAAGGCACCGACCACAACATCGAGCAAACGCCAGCTGACCGGGCGGGCAAAAAGAGGGGCCAGCAGGCGCGCGCCAAAGCCCAGGGCGAAGAAGAAAACAAAACTTGCACAGACGGCCCCCATGCCAAAGCCAAGCCGGTCCTCATATTGCGCCGAAACCGAACCCAACAGCACCACCGTATCCAGATAGACATGCGGGTTGAGCCACGTCAGAGCCAGACATGTTAGCACCGCACGCCGCAGGCTGCCTGTCCCTGTGCTCGCCTCCAGTACCGCGCCTCCTCGCCACGCGGCATGGAAACTGCGCGCGCCATAGACCAGCAGGAACGTCGCCCCGCCATAGCGCATGACCCGTTCAAGCCCCGGCACCGCCTCGGCCAGCGCGCCAAATCCGCTGACACCCACAGCGACCAGAACGGCGTCAGACAAGGCGCAGACCAGTACGACCGCCAAAACATGCTCGCGCCGAACCCCCTGTCGCAGCACAAATGCATTCTGCGCCCCTATCGCGAGGATCAGCGAAAAGCCCAAGGCGAAACCCGCCAACCCTGCCTGCATGTTCTGCCCCTTCGTCTTGGTGAAATTACCAGAAACCAGCGTCCAACGGCTCGAGGCTTGCCTATTGGCAGTCGCGGCATTATCCAAGTTCATTATAATCATTTATCATAAGCAGATCTTATGAAGCTTCCAACCGATCCCCTCGTTGCCCTGACCGCGATCCTGCACACTGGCAGTTTCGAGGGCGCCGCGCGGCATCTCGGCCTCACCCAGTCGGCTATCTCGCAAAGGCTCAAGGCACTTGAGACCCGCATCGGCGCACAGCTTGTCCATCGCGCCACGCCATGTACCGCAACCGCAGTTGGCCAGCGCGTCGCGGCTCATGCCGAGCAGGTGGCACTGCTGGAGCAAACTCTTTCGCGCGATCTTGCCGGCCTTGCGCCTGCACCACAGACCCGGCTTCGGATCGCCGTCAATGCCGACAGTCTTGCCACATGGCTGCCCGAGGCGCTCGCGCGGCTGCCGGACTATCTCTTTGATCTGGTGATCGACGATCAGGACACGGCGCATGATCTGCTGATGCAAGGCGAGGTGCTTGGCGCAGTTACGTCGCGCGCAACCCCGCTACCGGGCTGCGATGTGACACTGCTGGGTCACTTGCGCTATGTCGCCACCGCCAGCCCCGATTTCATCACCCGGCATTTCTCGGAGGGTGTCACGGCCAAAACACTCGCAGACGCACCGATGCTGCAATTCGACAGCCGCGACCAGCTGCAACACCGCTGGATTACCGCTCTCACGGGGGCGAGTCTCGCTCCGCCCTGTCACCGCCTGCCTTCGTCAGAGGGGTTCGCAACCGCCGCGCGTCTCGGCCTCGGTTGGGGCATGAATCCGCACGCTTTGGTGGAAAAGGACCTCGCGCGCGGGAGACTCTGCGAACTTTGTCCGGGCCATCCGCTCGACACGGACCTCCATTGGCAATCCAGTCGATTGCTCGGCGCACAGCTCAGCCCTTTGACCCGGGCGCTGAAACGTGCGGCAGCGCGCGGGCTACGGCCTGCGGGCGCGCCCTGACAGTCTTGGCCGACGCTCATGCCATCGTCATGATTTCATCCAGCGCGCGTGCCACAAGATCCGGTCCCGCATTGGGCCGGGCCGCACCTTCGGACAGCTGACGCCGCCACGCCCGCGCGCCCGGGCGGCCCGCAAAGAGGCCGAGCATATGCCGGGTGATCTGGCTGAGCTTGCCACCGGCAACAAGATGCGCCTCGATATAGGGCAGCATCGCCCATACAGCGGCCTCTGGCGTGCTGTCGGGGCCCTTACCGCCAAATACAAGTCGGTCCGCAGCGCAGAGAATATCGGCAGGTTGATGATAGGCCGCGCGGCCAATCATCACCCCGTCCATCCCCTGATCCAGCAGCGCGACCGCTTGATCAAGCGAGGTGACACCCCCGTTGATGGAAATATGCAGGTTGGGAAACAGCCCCTTCATCCGCTGCACCAGTTCATACTCCAAAGGCGGAATATCGCGGTTTTCCTTGGGGCTGAGGCCATCCAGCCACGCCTTGCGCGCATGGATTGTCACGCGCTGAACCCCGACGGCGACGATGCGCGCCAGAAACTCGGGCAAGACCTCTTCGGGGTTCTGATCGTCCACTCCAATCCGGCACTTGACCGTAACCTCACGGGGTTGCGCATCGATCATGGCCGCGCAGCACTCTGCCACGAGCGCGGGATGTTCCATCAAAACCGCGCCGAACGTGCCAGACTGCACCCGATCCGAAGGACAGCCGCAATTGAGGTTGATCTCGTCATAGCCCGCCTCAGCCCCCAACCGCGCCGCCTGCGCCAACTCTTTCGGATCGGAGCCGCCAAGCTGCAAGGCCACCGGATGCTCGTTAGGGCTGTGATCGAGCAGATGCAAAGCCCCGCCGCGCACCAGCGCAGGCGTAGTCACCATCTCGGTATAAAGCAGGACGCGACGGCTGAGCAGACGGTGTAGATACCGGCAATGCTTGTCGGTCCAGTCCATCATGGGTGCAACGGACAGACGGGAAGCATCAGTCGTGCTGCGAATCCCTTGTTTCACTGACTGGCCCTCCGTCGATGGCGGCTACGATATGCGATCATTCGCCACTATTGGCGGCGATTTCGACAGCCGGTGCTACAATTGTAGCACTCGGAGAGCGTCTTGTAGCACCGGCACCAGCGGACGTCACGCACCCGCCTGCGGGAACGCCAACAAAAAATTTTGCTCCCCTTTTTCCGGGCAAAAGCAGTCGAACCCATCGTCCTTCCAACAAGGAAAGGGCTGAAAATGGCAACCATCACGAAAAGAAACAAAACGAACGGCAAACCGAGCTTCACCGCCCAGGTGCGCATCAAAAAGGGCGGGAAGGTGATCTTCTCGAGGTCAGCAACCTTTTCGCAGCTCAAGTTGGCAGAGAAGTGGGCCACCCGGACGGAGAAAGCTTGGCATGAGGGCACCTTCTCGCTCCCTACTCCAGCCGGCACCTTCGCCGAGCTGATCAAGCGCTACCGGCTGGACATCGAAAAGGAAGTCGGAAAGACGATTATACAGTGCCTGCGGACCCTTGAGGGCATGGATGAGACTAATGTTGGGTGTCACGAGGTTGATCCAACATTTCTCGTTGATCTTGCACGCGCTGTGAAAAAAGAGGGCCGATGCGCCGCGACCGTAAACAATTACATGCAGCACCTATATGGCCTCTTCACCGTTGCAGAAACGGCCTACAAAATCCCTCTGAAATACGAGGATATGCAAAGCGCCATGAGAACGCTTCGCAAACTCAAGATCGTCGGCAAGGCCAATAAGCGCGATAGACGGCCGACGCTCGAAGAACTGACCGTCCTGATGGAAGAAGCCTTCGCTCGGTCCTCGCGAAGCAATGCCGCTCCGTTACATAAGATCATCGCTTTCGCCATTGCGTCTTCACGCCGGCTCTCGGAAATAACAAGAATTCGATGGGCCGATATTAACTACGAAGACAAGAAAATCCTGGTGCGTGATATGAAACATCCCGGGCAGAGGAAAGGCAATGACGTCTGGGGGCTGCTCAGCAACGAAGCGCTTCAGATCATCTCGTCAATGCCGAAGGTCGACGAAAAAATCTTTCCATATGCATCTGATAGTCTGTCAACCGCATTTACTCGTCGTGTTGAACTCTTCGAAGGTATTGAAGATCTACACTTTCATGATCTCCGGCACGAAGCGATCTCTCGAGCCTTCGAGATGGGCTGGTCTGCGGCTAAAGTCCGGATGATGTCCGGTCATCGCTCATGGTCATCTCTCGAGATTTACACCAATCTTGAGAAAATCGGAGATCAACTTGAAGGTTGGAAATGGTGGGGTGTTGTTTTCCAGCCAGAAACACCCAAGCGCGTTGATGCTCTAAAAAAGGGACTTGCAAGCCGTAAAATGAAACAAGCTGCCGTTTCGGAAAAAGCGAAAAGGTCGATCAAGTAGTAGCTTTGCGTCACAGGCCCCGATCCCAAGATCGGGGCCTGTGACTTCATCCCGGCAGCCGAGCCGCGAGATCGGTCAGCCGTGCCCCATGCCATCTGAGGGAGTTCGCATAGCGGTCGGGAATGCGAGCAGCCTCCAGGAGATCGCGGTTCTCTCGCCGCGCTGTGGGCGGCGCAACCTTCGTAGCCGATACCGACGCCATCATGGAGCGCACTGATTGGTCGCTCGCAAAGCACCCCGCTCTGCGTCCATTAGATCCCGGTATCTAGCCGTCTTTGCAATCCGCCTGAGCAACGCAAAAAACTGCCTTCGCCGCAAGATTCCGTTGCCTCCCGTTTCCACCGGAAAACCGATCGACCGATTTCCTGATCACAACCCGAGCAGCAACGGAGATCAGGAATTCTTGCCCGCATTAAATCCCTCGTCGGCAGGAGTGACGCGAAAGCGTCGAAGCCGAAATTTACAGTCCCGGCAGGGGAATCCGCCCCGCCGCCCCGGGAACCTACGCGGTTGCCCCATGCGGAGCCACCAACCGGCGGTTTCCCCCTCGACTGCCTGACTCCGAAGCTCCGTAGCGCGGCCGAGGCAATCGTAAGGAAGACACAAGGGCCGGCCGCGCTTGCCGCGCAATCCGTCCTGTCCGTAGCCTCGCTTGTCGCGGGAAGCCGGGCGAAGGTCCAAACGCTCGGATCGCCCTCGAACGCGACGGCAGCCTTCGTGACGATCGCGTTGTCCGGCGAGCGCAAGCGTGCCGCGGACAAAATCCCGAAAACCGGAATAGACCGGGTGATCATGCGTCTCCGCAAGGAACACGCGATCGCCATGGCGCGTCACAAGTCCGAACTCGCAAGCGCAGGGCGCGGAGAAGAAAAGCCCTCTGCCCCGGTCTGTCCGAGTTTCCTCGTGACGGAACCCACGGTCGAGGGTGCCTTCAAGACAATTGCGTCAGGATGCGGGTTTCTTGGCTGGTTCACCGATGAAGCTGCCAGTTTCTGGGGAGGTCATTCCATGTCGAAAGACCAACGCGCGAAGACAAGCGGTATCGTGTCGAAATTCTGGGACGGCGATTATTTCTTCCGTCCGCGCGTCGGTCAGGAAGGCGACGGCTATGTGCCTCCCACTTCAACCACGATCAACCTCAGAAGGGCTTCTGTGCGAAGCTTTGCGGACTCTGTGCCGTCTATTAAGTGTCGGTTCAGCCAAGCATGAGTTCGGAACAATGCGCCGTTCATCCTATCAACAGATCATCGACTGGAACGCCCGTCGTGGAGATCAACATCGACCTGGGATGGATTTGGTACGCCAGATCGACCATCTCCGCGCCGAGGTTGATGCCATCACTGGGATCGCACCCCTGCACATTCAGTTCGTGCCCATCCGGCTGATCACAATCTTAGAGGTTTTCCTGCGCGAAGTGATTGCCGAATTGGTTGACGCAGAGGAAATCTCCTTCGAGAGAGTCGACAAGCTCGTCAAGGGTGCCAAGATCAATCTCGCATTCGGGGGCGGAAAGCGGGCTTTCGCTGCGGAGGTATTGGGCACTGATTACAACACCGATAGCGGACACTCGGCGCAAAAGCGTGTTGTCCGGAGGCATTCTTGCGCCATGCCTTAATCGAATAGCAAGGTAGAAATTCTATCGATGCGTTGGCGCCGGGCAGTGAAATAGCCTCACTTATGGCTCAGCTGTGTTATATCTGGTATCATCGTGCCATATGACGCGACGCAGTTCAGATAGCCTCCCATGCGTCTTTCTCCGGCTCTGTGATAGAGCGCGGGTGCTTGATGCGGACGGCTCTCCGATCCGCTTCCCGACAAATAAATCCCTCGCGCTCTTCGTCTATCTGGCGCGTGCCGGAGACGCTGGTGCCGCCCGGGATCACTTGTCCGAACTCTTCTGGCCGGGGAGGCCCGATCGCGATGCGCGCAGGGCCCTGCGAGGCACGTTGCACGAAATGCGCAGAGCGATGGGCTTCGGTGCCGACAAGATTGTCCGGCAGGCGCGGGACCGGGTTTCCTTGAAGCAGGCTGCGATCGCGACCGATCTCGATTTTGAGAAAAGAGACTGTGCGACGACTGCGGGCGATTTTCTTGTCGGGCTCGAGATTGGAACACCCGGATTCGACCATTGGTGCGCGGAAGAGCGGGCGCGGCTGCGCGACGCCGCGTTGAACACGATGGTTGCGGCCATGGAGACGTGTCTGGCGGAGGCGCGCTTCGGGGCGGCGCATCACACGACAGAACAGATTTTGGTTCTGGATCCGCTCAGCGAATTGGGTGTCCGGGGGGTGATGCGGGCGCTGAGTGGTCTCGGTCGGCGAGCGGATGCGCTGCGGCGATACGCGGCGTTCCGCGACGAACTGGCGGCAGATCTGGGCGCCACGCCGGACGCGGCAACTGAAAGACTGGCGGCCCATATTCGTCAGGCCGACGGCCGCCTGCCGCGTGCGGCGCTTAGAAGGCCGGAGAAACCCTCCATCGTCGTGATGCCCTTCGCGGACCTGACCGGTGGGAAGACGGCACACCTCGTCGAAGGGCTGGAAGCGGATCTGCGCACCGGGTTGGCGCGGGACCGGGCGCTTTTCGTCGTCGCCAGCGACTCGGCTGATGTTTATCGCGAGACGATGCTTGGCGCTGCGGAGATCGCCGGTGAGCTGGGCGTGCGCTATCTGTTGCAGGGGCGTGTCCGGATGGACGAGGATTGGCTGCGGCTCGACGTTGAACTCACGGACGGGCTTCGCAATGCCGTGGTGTGGAGCGAGCGGTTCGACCGACCGCGCGGAGCAATCCTGAGCGTGCAGGACGAGGTGGTGGCCCGGATCGTGGCCACGCTGCGCGGATACAAGGGCATCGTGCAACGCAACGAGGCACGGCGAGCCCGCGCCATGCCCGAGGCCGAATTGAGCGCCCATGACCACATGATGCGCGGCATGATGCTCAAGGAAAAATTCCTCAAGGAGGACATGCGCACCGCGCGCGGCCATTTCGAGCAGGCGCTTGCGCTCTCGCCGACATCGGTGACCGCGCACTGTTGGCTCGCATGGACCTGGTTTTTCGAGGTATATATGGGCTGGACCGACGATCCCCGCGACGCCATTGCGCGCACCGAGGCGTATGCCCGAAAAGCGGTGGAGCTGGACCCGGACCTTGATTTTGCACATTGGGCGCTCGGGGCAGCGTATCTGGCTGCAGGCGACAATGCCGCCGCTCTGGACTGCTTCGACCGTGCCCTCGCGCTCAACCCCAACAACTCGGATGCCCTCGCCAACTGCGCCTGGCCGCTGATGTTTGAAGGCCGGGCGGAGGAGGCGGTCAACCGGCTGGAGCGCGCGATGCGGCTGAACCCGTTTTATCCCGACTGGTATCTCTGGGGAATGGGGATGGCGCAGTATCTTCGTGGCAACTGCCGGGACGCCTGCGCCGTGCTTGGCCGCATGTCTCAGCCCAACGAACAGAGCAAGGCGTTTGAGATCGCCGCGCTTGATCATCTGGGCGAGCGCGACCGGGCAAGCGAGGAGGTTCGTGAGCTGCATCGCCTGGTTCCCGAGCCGCGCGTGCGCGACCTTGTCGCGGCGCTGGGGTTTCGCGATGACCGGGTACGGGATGATCTTGTGCAGGCGCTGCGTGCGGCCGGGGTCCCGGGCTGACCAACGGTTTTCCGACGCGAATCAGGTCTACTGCCAAATGTCACTACACCGAAGACAGCAGGAGGCGAACATGCAACTCCCCAACGAGACCCCGACGCAGATTACCCGACGCACCGCGCTTGGGGCCGCGATGATCGGCGCGGGTGCGGCGATGGGCGGGCTGGGCCTCAAGGCCACGGCCGACACGCTGCAGACCCGTGGGCGGCTCTACCTCGGCGGATTCACCGATGTCGCACCCGGCCTGAAAGAGGCGGCGCGCTTTCCGCTGATCGAGGCGATCCATGGTCGCCGGTCCCGGCGCTTTGCCAAGGGCACGGCCATCCCCGACGGCCCGCTTGCCTATAGCTCGACCGAGGATCCAGAGCCGCTGGACGAGACCGAGCAGATGCTGCTGCTGGCCACGGTGACGGGCAATACCGGCTGGGCCAACCTGATCCCGCATAACCGCTTTTACGCGCCAAACATTCCCAACTATGCAGGCGCTGCCGGTGGCAGGTCGTTTCCGTCTGCAGCGGGGTATCACACGGTCGAGTTCTTCTTCACCGATGACGACGGCACGTATTTTCTGCCGACGCGCGACATGCCTGCCGTCGCCGCCGAGACCGGGGATGGCGCGACCGACCTCGCGGCCTGGATCGCGGCGCATCGCGAACGGATCGTGACGCTCGACGACCACCGGCTGGAGGTGCCGCGCGCGCCGCGGCACATGGAGATGCACAACGCATGGTGTGCCAATGTGCCGGGCAGCACGCTGATCATCCCGGTGGCCGATCTGGCGCAACACATGATCCTGGTGCTGGCCTATGTCGTACAGAACGGTGCCAGCATCTATGACGACATTAACGGCCGGTCGATCCCGGGTATCGCGCGGTTCGGGCATCTCGTGGATACAGAAAACCCCTATCCGCTGAGCTACATGGAGCAACTGGGCGTGACCGAGGTCACGGTTGAATCCTCAACCGCCTGTTATGCTGGCGCGCTGATGTTGCAGGCGATCGGGCTTGGCGGCTGGATGTACGAGGGTCTCAACCCGTTCTCCCTGCTGGGGGCAAGCGGTGATCCGAAGGTGCCCGGTCTGGGCTTTCGTTTCGATATGATCGAGGGCAAACCGCTGCCGCATGTCACCGGGCGCGACGGCGTGTTCGAGGGCCATACGCCGCCGCATTACCCGTCGATGCGCGCAGCGGTCGAAGCGGTCGTGGAGCGCAAGTTCGGCCCCGGTGGCCCCTACAACGCCGCCACCCCCGGCCCCTATCGCGACACCGCGACAGTCCGGGGTGCCGCCGCGCCGATGGGCGAGGATTTCGTGGAGTGCGTGGCGCTCATCGCCGGTTACGTCTTTGACACTTTCGGGCGCTTTCCGGCCACGGTGCCGGCGATCCATGCGCAGATGTATCTTCAGGCGCACCGGCTCGATACCGGTTTTTACGACAAGCATTTCGGACCGGGTGGGTATCTTGAGACGCATGCGCGGCATGATCGCAACTGGGGCTGAGGCGGCTCATGCCCGTCCCGCTCGTCACACCGCAAGACAGGAAGGAGAGGACCATGCAGACCCATGACGACACAGCAATCCGCGAAACGCTCGACCGCTATGTCGAGGGCATGCGCACCGCCGATATCGCGCTGCTCAGATCTGCCTTCCACGAACACGCCAACATGTTCGGCGATTTCGGGGAGGATCTGATGGCCGCGCCCATCGAAACGCTCTTCGACTGGGCCGCCGCCGAACTGGAACCGGGTGCGACCGGCGACGACCACCGGGTCGAGATCGAGGATGTGGAGATTGCCGGCAACATCGGCCTTGCCCGCGTCTACGAGCGCGGCTTTTTCGGCGGTGACGCGCGCGAGTTCTTCACGCTGGTACGGACCAGTGAGGGCTGGCGCATCACCTGCAAATCCTGGGCAACGGTCGCCTGAGGGCCGTCCGTCGCGCCAAACTGACCAGACGAAAGAAAGGACGGTATGTCATGCCAGACCCATTTCAGGATGTATCCTCCGCCGGTGATGAGATGATCGGCCAGATCATCGACGCGCTCGAGGACCGGGCTGACGATCCGGCGATGACCGAAATCATCGACCGCTATTTTGCCGATCTCGACTGGCACGACGGGGGCACGCTGCTGGAAATCGGCTGCGGCACCGGGCCCGTGGCGCGGGCGGCGGCGCGGCACAGCCCCGGCACACAGGTGATCGGTACCGACCCGGCCACCGAGTTGATTGAGGACGCCCGTCGCCGAGGCAAGGATATCCCCAACCTCGCCTTCGAGGCCTGCGACGGGGCGCGGCAACACATGCACGCCGCGTCGGTGGATGCGGTGATCCTGCATACCGTTCTGAGCCACGTCACGCAGCCGCAGGCGCTGTTGGCCGAAGCGTTTCGTGTCCTGCGCCCCGGCGGACAGGTGGTGATCTGCGACGCCGATTTCTCGCGGCTCTCGCTGGCGCTGTGCCCTGACGACCCGATGGAGGCCTGTGCCATCGGGTTCTCGCGGAATTTCGTGACCGATCCGTGGCTTTCCGGGCGTCTGCGGCCGCTGCTGGCCGAGACCGGGTTCAAGACCGAAATCTTCCGGACCGAGACCCGGCTTGACCTCGAAGGTCACGGCGGCCCGGTTTGGACGAAATTCGCGACCGGGCACCTCGTTGCGGAGGGGATCATCGGGCAGCCGCTCGCAGATGCGCTTATTGCAGAATGCCAGCGCCGGATCGACGCCGGAACGCTCTACGGCTTCAACCCGTTCGTGACAGCGGTCGCGCGGCGATCCTGATCGGTCTTCCGTGATCGAGAAGACGCGCCCGCCGCCCCATGGCGGGCGCTTGTCACCCAAAGAAGACGAACCCGATACAGAGCGACACGCTTTAGACTACGTTCCTTTGGTGCTCGGGCGTCGCATCCCCCGCGTTTTCGGCAAAGCTGCTTCGCACGAGCCATCTGGTGAGTGTGCGGCCCATCAGGTCATCGCCAGTGAGCCAAATCCTGCCGGCCGAAATCTCTGCCTTGAAGGTCGAATGCCCCATCCAGGCGGAGGCAAGTGCCCGAAGTTCACACACGACGAACAGGTCAACCTCGTGCTTGGGGTCGGTGAAGCAGAGGTCGGTTTCCTCACCGGGCCTGGACAGCAGCCAATAATTGACCGGATCGTCCGGCGGTTCGTTGAGCACGAACTGGATGACGCATTTTCGCCTTGGAAGCTCCAGCTGATTGATACTTCGGCGAATATTCCACATCAGCAGCTGCGCATCGAGATCCTGCAGCGAAACCGTGCTGTCGATGTTCCTGTGGGCCCACTCGCCCAACCCCCGGATCAGCGGCTCGAGCTCATCAGCAACAGCGGTCGTGACGTATTCCGTGTGGGCTCCTGTGCCGACGGTCTTCTTCCGAACGAGCCCGTTGGCCTCCAGCTCCTTCAAGCGTTTCGATAGGAGGCCCGGCGACATGCCGGGGACGCCTCTTTGTATCTCGTTGAACCGGGTGGAGCCAGACCACAACTCGCTAAGTAGCAGCATCGTCCAGCGCGGCTCCAGCAGGCTCGCCGCCATCGCGACGGGACAGAATCTCGGATAACTCGAATCTGACATCTCGACACCTCTGCCTCGATCTAAACATTTCGTCCGCATTCCCCTCCACTTCAGATCGTGTAGCGGGTTTGCTTCTTTTGCTGAACTGGTCCGGTTTGGACTGCGCATGCAGATCTGGTTTCACCGAAGCAACACACGAAGGAGTTGAACCATGCCCTTGGTTGATATCGAAGTGATCGAAGGTGTCTTCGATGACGAACAAAAAGCGAAGATGATCGAAAAGCTCACCGATGCGATGGTTGAGGTCGAAGGTGAGAACATGCGTCAGGTTACCTGGGTGCGGGTCAAAGAGATCCGCAGCGGCCATTGGGCCATCGGGGGCAATCCACTGAGAACCGATGACATCAAGGCGATGGCCGCGGAATGAGCGAGGGTGGCGCCTGGGCCGGCCTAGTTGGCCGGTCTTGGCCGTCGCCCTGGGCTCGGTCGAAATTCGTAGAGGCCTAAACTGCATCTACGAGCAAGGCGGGCAGGCTCTTGGTGAGCTAAACTCTGCCATTGGGCAATAGGCCCGAAGTCAGATGCGGCGCGATCAGCGCCGGGTTCCGACCGCAACGAGGTAGTCGCGCGGCACGCAGACGCCGAGATCGGTGGCGAAGCCGTCGTGGAAGGCGACAAAGTCGCGCTTGAGCGCGCGGGCCTCCGGCTCGTCCAGCTTG
>NZ_CAMYMD010000027.1 GCF_947259555.1 uncultured Roseovarius sp. | reverse complement strand
GCCAGGCCGCGGGACGGCCCGGCGATCGCGCGGCACCTTCGGTGCTGTTCGCGCGGTTGGCTCTTAGGTCCGCTCAAGGCCAAGCCAAGCCGAGGTTCGTTTCTAACGCAATCGACAGTCTGGGCTCGAAGCGGTCATCGCGCTCCTAGCCCACTGCGTGTGCTCACCTGCATCATTTACTGCAAGGGGCTGGCGCGCCGGGGCGTTTTTAATGCGTGCGCATGTCTTGAATGAAGTGTGACGGGCCCGCCGCGACCGTTCGGTGTTCTCATTCCCGAGGACCTGTGTGTACAGGTGGGCATCGGGTAACCGGACCAGGGCCCGGACAGAGCCAACTCCCTCGGAATTGCTTAAGGCCACCGGAATGCAACCGTTATCGAGAAGGGCAGCACCCGCCACACTCCTGAAGTAGGCGTTTGCCGGCCCCGCGACAAGGGGTTGCGTGCGTTCGTGTTTTGTTCATAATCCTTGCATGGCGTGGACAGATCAAAACATGATGCAACCTGGTCAGGTTCTGGCGCGTGGCGTTTGCCGCCACTTGAGGAGTCATGACTTTGATTCAATTGTCGAATTCGTTCCCGAGCGGGGGCGCCGCGTGGACGTGATGGCGCTCGGCCCCAAGGGCGAAATCTGGGTCGTGGAATGCAAGTCGAGCCGCGCGGATTTTATGGGGGACGCGAAATGGCAGGGCTATCTGCAATGGTGTGACCGCTACTTCTGGGCCGTGGATTCGGATTTTCCGGTGGATCTGCTGCCCGATGGCACCGGATTAATTCTCGCCGACGCCTATAATGCCGAGATCATTCGCATGGGCCCCGAAAACCGGCTGGCCGGTGCCCGACGCGCGGCGCTCACACGCAAATTCGCACGTCACGCGGCGCGGCGGCTGCAATCGGTGATGGACCCGCGCCTATGACCCCTTGCTGCGTGCCGCCTTGGCCGAGGCGGCGATTTCCGAGGCGATTTCCTCTGCTTCATCAGGGGTGAAATCCATCGGAATCTCGATGCCCTGTGCCTCGATATAAAGGCGCACCATGCCATGGTCGGTGGGCCCGATCTGGAGGTTGGCTTCGATGTCGGTCTCTGAATTGATGCCCATGACACTCTCCTTGACACAAGCCGGTCTGCTACTCTTTTCCCTCTTGCTTGGCAAGCGTTCTGGCGGTTTGGTGGCGGGTATGACCCGGATCAGCCTGCGCCCGTTCCGCGCCGATGATGCACCATGGCTCGTGGAGCGTCATGCAACGCTTTATGCCGCGGATGAGGGCTTTGACCGTACATTCGGGCCGTTGGTGGCCGACATCATCCGTGATTTCATCGCCAGCCACGATCCTGCGCGCGAAGCGGGCTGGATTGCCGAGCATGAGGGGCTGCGGCTGGGCTCGATCTTTTGCACGCAGCTCGATGCCGAGACGGCCAAGCTGCGCCTCTTTCTGCTTGAGCGGCAGGCGCGCGGCAAGGGGGTGGGCAAGCGAATGCTCATGCAGTGTATGGCGTTCGCCCGATCGCGCGGATATCGCGGTATGCGACTCTGGACACATGAGAGCCATCGCGCCGCCTGCGCGCTCTACGAACGGACCGGATGGCGCCTGATTTCGGCCCGGCCGGTGCGGTCCTTTGGCCGTGACCTTGTCGAACAAAGCTGGGAAATCACCTTTTAAGACGCTTGCATTCATACGCCGGTAAAGTTAAATCGCCCTCCAGTGCCGCCTTAGCTCAGTTGGTTAGAGCGCTGGATTGTGGATCCAGAGGTCCCCCGTTCAAGCCGGGGAGGCGGTACCACCGCAAACCGCTCAATTCTGCCGCTCGATGTCAACGGTCTGCCGCAGGCTGCCGCTGACCCGATCGTAAATCAGGATGCGGTCATCCTCGGTGACAACCGCCAGCCAATCGTCGCCCAGCGTCACCGCCGTGGCGCGTGCCTCTCCGGGCAGGTCGATGCTCTCGGGCAGGGCCAGCGGCGGTGTCCGCTCCTCGCCCGAGAAGCGGATGACAAGCAAGGCTACGATGACTACAACGCCGACAATCATCGTGGCGGTCAGCACCGTGACCAGCCGCGCGAGGAATTTCAGTGTCGCCGGGCTGACCGGCGGGGGAGTGTCGTCCATGGGGCTTGACCCGCTTGTCTTTCGGATCGGGGATGATCCGCCTCAGCGCCTTGATAAGGCGCTTGTCCGGGATGTACCAGAGGCGGCTGCCCTGTCGCGCACCCGGCTGGCAAGGTTGCTTGGTGAGGGGGCGGTGCGCGTCAACGGCGCGGTAACCCGCGATGCCAAGGCACGGGTGGTTGAGGGAGACCTGATCGAGATCGACGTGCCGGAGGCCCGCGAGAGCCATATCGGAGCCGAAGACATCGCGCTTGTCGTGGTGCATGAGGATGACGACCTGATCGTGATCGACAAGCCCGCCGGAATGGTCGTGCATCCCGCCCCCGGCAGTCCGGCAGGCACTCTGGTCAATGCGCTCTTGCATCATTGCGGTGACACGCTCTCGGGTGTGGGCGGTGCGCGGCGGCCCGGGATCGTGCACCGTATCGACAAGGATACCAGCGGCCTTCTGGTCGTGGCCAAGTCCGACGCCGCGCATCAGGGGCTGGCCGCGCAATTCGAGACGCATAGCGCCGAACGCGCCTATCTCGCGGTGGTCCATGGTGTGCCCGAGGCAAGCGACCCGCGCCTGCGCGGCGTGCGCGGCGCGTCCTTCGAGCCGGGCAATGTGCTGCGCGTCACCACCGGGCTGGCCCGGCACAAGACCGACCGGCAGCGGCAGGCCGTGACCTTTGACGGGGGCCGCCACGCGGTGACGCGCGCGCAGGTGCTGGACCGGTTTGGCCACCCGGCGGCGGCGGCGCTGCTGGAATGCCGGCTGGAGACCGGGCGCACCCATCAAATCCGGGTGCATCTGGCGCATGTCGGGCATGGGCTGATTGGCGATCCGGTCTATGGCGGACGGCGCAAGCTGTCGCAAAAGGCGCTCTCGCCGCGCGCCATAGAGGCCGCGAGCGGCTTTTCCCGTCAGGCGCTGCATGCCGCTGTTCTCGGTTTCGCTCATCCGGTCAGCGGCGCGGCCTTGCGGTTCGAATCGCCGGTACCGCCTGATATGGCGGCGCTGATCGCGGCGCTGAGGGGCGCGGCGTGACACTGGCGCAAGACCACGTGAATTTCTGACATATTGGCGGCATTGCGACGGAAAGGTCTTACCTCATCGTTAAGAGATGTGACTTATGATATCTTGAAAGTTCAGGGGCACGTTCTTAGGTCGATGTTAACAGACTAAACATCAGGAGGGACAACGGCATGGGCAATTACGCGAATCTGCCAGCACCGACACCGGAAGGCGGATTGAATCGCTATATGCAGGAGATCCGCAAGTTTCCGCTGCTTGAGCCGGAAGAGGAATACATGCTCGCCAAGCGATGGGTCGAGGAGCAGGACACCGAGGCCGCGCATCGCATGGTCACCAGCCACCTGCGTCTCGCGGCCAAGATCGCGATGGGCTATCGCGGCTACGGGCTGCCGCAGGCCGAGGTGATCTCCGAGGCCAATGTTGGCCTCATGCAGGCGGTCAAGCGGTTCGATCCGGAGCGTGGCTTTCGCCTCGCGACCTACGCGATGTGGTGGATCCGGGCGAGCATTCAGGAATATATCCTGCGCTCGTGGAGCCTGGTAAAACTCGGCACGACCTCGGCGCAAAAGAAGCTGTTTTTCAACCTGCGCAAGGCCAAGGCCCGTATTGGCGCGCTCGAAGAGGGCGATCTCAGGCCCGACGCCGTCAAGAAGATCGCCACCGATCTCGGGGTGACCGAAGACGAGGTGATCAGCATGAACCGGCGCATGTCGGGCTCTGATGCCTCTCTCAACGCCACCGTCGGCTCCGAGGGCGAGGGCACGATGCAATGGCAGGATTGGCTTGAGGACGAAGACGCCGATCAGGCCGGTGCATACGAGGCGCAGGACGAATTGCAGGTTCGCCGGGAACTCCTGGTACAGGCCCTCGATGTGCTCAACGAGCGCGAGCGCGATATCCTGACACAGCGCCGGTTGAGCGACGAGACAGTCACGCTGGAAGACCTGAGCGCTGAATATGGCGTCAGCCGCGAGCGCATTCGCCAGATCGAGGTGCGCGCCTTCGAGAAACTGCAAAAACGCATGCGCGGTCTGGCACAGGAAAAAGGTATCTTGTCGCAAAGCTGACCTGTTGGCGAAACCGCCGGGATTGTCTATCACAGGGTCAACAGCTTGGGATGGACAATCAGATGCCGTGCGCAGCAAACGAGACCTTTTCGGCACGGGTGATGCTGCGCGGATTGGCGGTCCTCGCGCTTGGCGTGCTGATGGCCTGCGCGCCCCGCGTCACCGCCGAGCGCGCGGCGCGCGACCCCACGGCGACCATTCAACCGGTTTTCGTGGCCACAGGGCGTGAACTGGGCAAGACAGGCCCTATCTTCGGCCTTGAACGGCCGGACCGCGTCAATCACTTCCGCGCAGATATCTCGATCCCTCCCACACACCAGACCGGTCAGATAGAGTGGCCCCAAGGCCCCGCCGACGCCGCGACCGATTTCGTGGTGACAGGGACAGAAGTATTCTCGGGCCCCGAGACGCTCTTGCGGGATATGCGCCGCCGCACGGGCGAGCGTGAAACCTTTGTCTTTGTCCACGGGTACAACAACACCCTGTCAGAGGCGATGTACCGGCTGGCGCAGATCCAGACCGATTTCGATGTGAGCATGCCGGGGCTCTTGTTCTCCTGGCCCTCGGCGGGCGATCCGCGCGGCTATATTTACGATCGTGACAGCGTACTCTATGCGCGTGACGATCTTGAGGCGCTGCTGCGTGACCTGACGGCGCATCCCGGCGACAAGGTGTTTCTGCTGGCCCACTCCATGGGGTCGCAACTGACCATGGAGGTTCTGCGCCAGATCGCCCTGAAAGGCGACAGGCAGATCTTCGACCGGATCAGCGGCGTGGTGCTCATGTCGCCGGATATCGACCCCGATCTTTTCGAGCGACAGGCCGAAGCGATCGGCGAGCTTCCACAGCCTTTCCTGATCTTCATCACCAAGGCGGATCGCGCGCTGACGCTGTCGGGCTTCATCACCGGGCGCAAGCCACGCCTCGGGGTGATCGACGATGTTGAAAAGGTGCAGCGGCCCGATGTCGAGGTCGTCGATTTCACGGATCTCGCCGATGGCGAGGGATACAATCACTTCGTGCCGGTCACATCACCCGCCGCCATCCAGATGCTGAACGGTATCATCCAGCAGGCGGGCGGGGTTGGCACCGGCTTTATCCGGGACATGTCCCTGAGCTTGCCCGCCGCCAAACACCTGGAGCCCTGATCCCCGCGTTGACGCAGGCGCGGCTTGGCGTAAACTGGGTCCGCGACACAAGGAGGTCCCGATGGCCGGTGGATGGGCGCGCGATGGCGCGGTAAGCGAACAGATCGAAGCCTCGATTTCCGATGAGCTGGCGCGGCTCAAGGCGCGTGCGCAGCCGCAGGGCGAGAGCCTGACGCATTGCGCCGATTGCGAGGAGCCGATCCCCGAGGCCCGCCGCGAAGCGATCCCCGGCGTGAAGCTCTGCATCGACTGCGCGTCCGATGTTCAGGCGCAAAACCAGCCGCGCGGCGGCATCAACCGGCGCGGATCGAAGGACAGCCAGTTGAAGTGAGGCGCGGCTGCATCGCGTCGGTATTGCGTCGGTAGGTACGTCGAAAGCCGCTGCGGCGACGGGTCGCGCAGGTAACGATTTCTTCAAAAGAAATCGGGGCGGAATTTTTT
This sequence comes from uncultured Roseovarius sp., assembly GCF_947259555.1. Taxonomy (GTDB): domain Bacteria; phylum Pseudomonadota; class Alphaproteobacteria; order Rhodobacterales; family Rhodobacteraceae; genus Roseovarius. Next base: position 10,617 of record NZ_CAMYMD010000027.1, on the reverse strand, counting down.
GAAAATTCCGCCCCGCTCGGTCGGGCTGTGGCAGGGCGCTCAGTCCTCCATCGCCTCCAGCTCGTCGATCAGCCCCGAGATCATCGACAGGCCCTTGTCCCAGAACGCCGGGTCGGAGGCGTCGAGACCAAAGGGCGCGAGCAGGTCCTTGTGATGCTTTGATCCACCCGCCTTGAGCATCTCGAAATACTTCTCCTGAAAGCCGTCGGGGTTTTCTTCGTAAACGGCATAAAGCGCGTTCACCAGCCCGTCACCGAAGGCATAGGCGTAGACGTAAAACGGTGAATGCACGAAATGCGGGATATAGGCCCAGAACGTCTCATACCCCTCCATGAAATCAAACGCCGGCCCGAGGCTCTCGGCCTGCACGGACATCCACAGCGCGTTGATGTCGTCAGGCGTCAACTCGCCTTCACGGCGCGCGGCATGCAGCTTGCATTCGAAATCGTAGAACGCGATTTGGCGCACGACCGTGTTGATCATGTCCTCGACCTTGCCCGCCAGCAGAACCTTGCGCTCGGCCTTGTCCTTGGCCCCGTCGAGCATCCGGCGGAAGGTCAGCATCTCGCCGAAGACGCTCGCGGTTTCCGCCAGCGTGAGCGGCGTTGAGGACAACAACTCGCCCTGCTCAGCCGCCAGCACCTGATGCACGCCGTGGCCCAGTTCATGCGCCAGCGTCATCACGTCGCGCGGTTTGCCGAGGTAGTTGAGCATCACGTAAGGGTGCACATCTGTCACCGTGGGATGCGCAAACGCCCCCGGTGCCTTGCCCTGCTTCACGCCCGCGTCGATCCAGCCCTTCTCAAAAAACGGCTGCGCCAGATCGGCCATGCGCGGATCGAACGCGCCATAGGCGTTCATCACCGTCTCGCGCGCGTCGTCCCAGCCGACGATGCGGGTTTCCTCCATCGGCAGCGGCGCGTTGCGGTCCCAGACCTGCATCCGGTCGAGCCCGAGCCATTTGCGCTTCAACTCATAATAGCGATGCGAGAGTTTCGGATAGGCCGCAACGACCGCATCGCGCAGCGCCTCGACCACTTCCGCCTCGACATCGTTGCTGAGGTGACGCCCGGTCTGCGGTGTGGGCATCTTGCGCCAGCGGTCAATCACCTCTTTTTCCTTGGCCGCGGTGTTGTGGACGCGGGAAAACGTGCGGATATTCTCGCCAAAGACCCGCGCCAATTCGTGCGCGGCGGCCTCGCGTTGATCGCGGTCCTGCTCGGTCAGCAGGTTGAGCGTGCCTTCGATGCCCATGTCCTCACCGTCCACGGTGAAGGTCAGCCCGGCAATGGTCTCGTCAAAGAGCCGCTCCCACGCGTCGCCCACGACGCCCAGATCATGCAGGAATTTCTCAAGCTCATCCGACAGCTGATGCGGCTTCATCGCGCGGATGCGGCGGATGACGGGGGCGTAGCGCGCGAGATCGGCGTTCTCGGCATACATCGCCTTGAGCGCGCCCTCATCCAGCCGGTTCAGTTCCAGCGAGAAAAAGACCAGCGGCGTGGTGTAATTCGTGACCTTCTCCTGACAGTCGGAGAGGAATTTCGCCCGCCCGCCATCGGTGGTCAGCTGGTAATAGCGCAGCCCGGCAAAGGACATGATCCGCCCTGCCGTTCGGCTGATCGCCTCGTCGCGGTGCAGGCAGTCGAGCAGCCCGGCCGCATCCAGCGTGTCGAGCTTGCCCTCGTAATCACTGGCAAACTCGGCGCAGGCGGTTTGCAGCCAGTCGAGATCGCGTTGCAGTTCCGGCGCGTCCTCGCCGGCATAGAGATCGCTCAGATCCCATTCTGGCAGGTTCCCCATGTCCCTGTCGCCGGATGCGGCATTGGCGTCGTGGATGGGAAACGGCAGATTGATCATTTGAGCACCTCATGTTGACTGTGCTCAGACATAGGCCGGGCGTGCGAGGGTCACAAGGGGCAGGGTGCTTGTCATTCGCGCAGTGGCAGCTAGGGTATTCATAGGCCAAGGGGGAAGACCGGACATGAGATTTGCAAGATACGGCGCGGTTGGGCATGAAATGCCCGCGGTTCTGGATGTCGGCGGTCGGCTGCGCGATCTGTCCGGGGTGGTGCCCGATGTGGCGGGGTCGGTGCTGTCCGACTTGCCGCGCATCAACCCCGAGAGCCTTCCGCTCGTGGAAGGCCAACCAAGGCTCGGCCCTCCGGTGGGGCGGGTGGGCAAGCTTATCGCGATTGGTTTGAACTACACCGATCATGCCGAAGAGGTTGGGGCCACGCCACCGGATGATCCGATCGTGTTTCTCAAGGCGACGTCCGCGATCGTTGGCCCGCATGATCCGGTCAGCCTGCCGCGCGGGGCGGAAAAGACCGACTGGGAGGTTGAGCTTGGCGTCGTGATCGGACGCCGCGCGAAATACGTGACCGAGGCCGAGGCGCGCCGTCATATCGCGGGTTACACGATCGTGAATGACGTGTCCGAGCGCGCCCTTCAGATGGAGCGGTCCGGACAATGGACCAAGGGCAAGAGCTGCGACAGCTTTGCCCCGATGGGGCCGTGGCTGGTGACACCGGACGAATTGGGCGACGTGCAGGCGCTCGATCTGTCGCTCGACCTCAATGGCAGCCGTATGCAGACCGGCAACACCGGCCGCATGATCTTTAGCGTGGCGCAGATCGTCGCCTATATGAGCGAGCTGATGACCCTTCAGCCGGGCGACGTCATCGCAACCGGGACCCCGCCGGGCGTCGGAATGGGCCAGAAACCGCCGCGTTATCTCGTCGAGGGCGACGAGATGGTGCTGAATATCACCGGGCTCGGGGAGCAGCGGTCGCCAGTCGTTCGCGACCGTTGACCTCACTTCAGGCGCTGTCAGAATAAAACTGGCAGAGCGTCCGAAACAGCGGGTCGCGCATCTCCGGGGCGTCCATCAAGGTCTCGTGGCGACCGTGCGGCACCATTTCCAGATGCCCGCCGGGCCAACGCGCCATCCGGTCCTCGACTCGGCCAATATCGACAATTTGCTCATCTTCCCCGAGGATGGTCAGGCAGGGCATGCCGGGTGACGGCAGGTGCGACAGATCCCGTGTTTCGCGCAGCGCCTCGTGCAGCCAGCGCAGGCTTGGCCCTCCGATCCCCAATTCAGGATGCGCGCGCAGTTGATTTCCCATGTAGTCGTACATGCCAGAGTCGTTGGTGAGCTTGTTGCTCGCGAACGGTTCGGTCAGGACGTAATGTTCGCCGACGGTGCCGGGGGCGTAGAAATGGTCCATGCCCAGTTGACGGCTGCCCCATGACAGCGACCACGCAAACGGGCGCAGCGCGTCTGTCATCTGAATGCCCCACATCGGCCCGGAAAAGGCGCAGCTTTGTACCGCAAGGCCCTGCATCACGGCGCGCAGGCCGATACAGCCGCCCATCGAATGCGCCAGGAGATGCCAAGGCCTCGGCAGGTCGAGGCGTTGCGCGGCCTCCATCATGGCCGCCACGTCCAATTGGTAATCCGCGAAATCATGGACATGGCCTGACATCCTGTCCTCGGCCAGTCGATCCGCGAGGCCCTGTCCCCGCCAGTCGAGCGCAAGGGTCGCATAGCCGCAGGCCGCAAAGGACGCCGCGGCGCGACCGTATTTCTCGATATATTCGGTGCGACCCGGAAACAGCAGCACGGTCCCGTTCGGCGCATCACGGTTCCAAAGTCCGATACGGATGCGCACGCCATCGGCGGCGTTGAGCCACCAGGCGGCACCGCCCTCAGGCCCATCGGCCAGGTCGGTAAAGAGCGGTGCCTCGTGCATCAGGCGAGCACGCTGCCCAATTTCATCGCCAGTCCCATATCCCCATCGACGCTGAGACGGCCGGACATGAAGGCCGCGGTCGGGTCGAGATCGCCTGCGAGAATTGATTCGAAGGTGTCGGTATCCGCGCTGAGCGTCACTTCCGCGTCGTCATCCGAGGCGCGCGCGCCATCCGAATCGATCACGATGGAGCCTTCACCCTCGATGACGAATTTCGCGGTGCCATCAAAGCCTTCATCACCCATTTTCTCGTTGAGTGCGGCCACTGCTGCGGTAATCACATCGCTCATTTGCGCTTCCTTTCACAATTGCGACGGCGGGGGTTTGCATCCCGCCAATCTGCGCTAAACTATCACTGTTATGGGTGCAGCAATTCTCAATCTCAACCGTATCGTCGCGGCAGTCCTCGCGATAGTCACGTTTTCCGTACCGGCGATGGCCGAAGAGACGCGACTTGACCGCCTGTTCGCGCAGCTTTCACAGGCCGAACCGCAAGAGGCGCGCCGCCTCGCCGCCGAGATCGAGCTTGAACTCTCGAAATCCGGCTCGGCAGCCATGGATCTGCTGCTGCGGCGGGGCGAGGATGCGTTGCAGGCAGGCGAGCTTGCCGCCGCCATCGAGCATCTGAGCGCCGCGATCGACCACGCGCCGCAATTCGCCGAAGCCTGGCATCTGCGCTCGGTGGCGTTCTTCAAGCAAGACCGCTACGGCCTTGCGCTACATGACATCGAACAGGCGCTTGCGCTGGAACCGCGTCATTTCAATGTGATTTACGGTCTGGGCGTCCTGCTGAACGAAATGGGGCAGCCCGAGATGGCAGTCGACGCCTTTTCGCGTGCACTGGCTATACATCCGCATCATGAGGACGTAACCAAGGCACGGGAAAGTGCGGTCCGAAAACTGGGCAGCGCGGAACTCTGACGGCATAAGGAACGCGGCGGATGTCCGAGCAGTCGAGAACCCTTGCGGTTCTGGGCCCCACCAATACCGGCAAGACGCATTTCGCCATTGAGCGGATGCTGGGCTATCGCACGGGGGTGATCGGCCTGCCGCTGCGCCTGCTGGCGCGCGAGGTCTATGACCGGATCGTGGCGGTGCGGGGCCCGTCGGTGGTGGCGCTGGTCACGGGCGAAGAGCGCATCGTGCCGGAGCGCGCGCAATACTGGGTCTGCACGGTCGAGGCGATGCCCGACGGGATGGGCACCGATTTCGTCGCCGTGGACGAGATACAGCTTTGCGCCGATCCTGAGCGCGGGCATGTCTTTACCGACCGGCTGTTGCGCATGCGGGGCCTCCGCGAGACCCAGTTTCTGGGCAGCCACACCATGCGCGGGACCATCGCCGCGCTTGTGCCGGGCGTGGAGTTTCTGAGCCGCGAGCGGATGTCGCAGCTCAGCTATTCGGGGCCAAAGAAGATCTCGAAAATGCCCGCCCGCAGCGCCATTGTCGGGTTTTCGGTGGAAAACGTCTATGCGATGGCCGAGTTGCTGCGCCGCCAAAAGGGCGGGGCGGCGGTGGTGATGGGCGCGCTTAGCCCGCGCACCCGCAATGCGCAGGTGGCGCTCTATCAGAATGGCGATGTCGATTACCTGGTGGCGACAGATGCGATCGGCATGGGGCTCAACCTCGATATCAACCATGTGGCGTTCTCGTCGCTCACGAAATTCGACGGGCGGCGGATGCGGCATCTGCAACCCAATGAGCTGGGGCAGATCGCCGGGCGCGCGGGGCGGGGGATGAGCCATGGCACATTCGGCGTGACCGGCGAGGCGCCCGATCTCGATGCCGATCTGGCGCAGGCGATCATGGAGCATCGCTTTGCCCCCATTCGCAAGCTGGAATGGCGCAATGCGCGGCTGGCCTTTGGCAGCACGCAGTCGCTGATCGCCTCACTCGAGGCCAAGCCCGAGCACGAGTTGTTGGCCCGCGCCCGCGAGGCCGACGATTTGAGTGCGCTCAAGACGCTGTCGGCACAGCCCGATGTCGCGGCGCGCGCCAGTGACGCGCCCTCGGTCAGGCTGCTTTGGGATGTCTGCCGCATTCCCGATTTTCGCGGCATCAGCCATGCCGAACATGCCGGGCTGCTAGAGACGATCTATTGCGACCTGGTGCAATATGGCCGGGTGCCGGATGACTGGCTGGCGCGACAGGTCAAGCGCATCGACCGCACTGATGGCGACATAGACACCCTGTCCAAGCGGTTGGCATATATCCGCACATGGACCTATGTCGCGCAGCGAAAAGGCTGGGTAGATGACGAAAACCATTGGCGCGGCGCGACACGCGCTGTAGAAGACCGCCTGTCGGATGCGCTGCACGAGCGTCTGACCCAAAGATTTGTGGACCGGCGCACATCCGTGCTCTTGCGCCGGCTCAAGCAGAAGGAGGCCATGGTGGCCGAGGTAAACGATCAAGGTGATGTGACCGTCGAGGGCGAATTCGTCGGACGGCTGGAAGGGTTCCGCTTCAGGCAGGACAAGACTGCGGCGGGACAAGAGGCGCGCACGCTCCAGCAGGCGAGCGTGTCCGCGCTGGCGCCGCATTTCCATCTCAAGGCGGACCGGTTTTACAACGCGCCCGATACCGAGATCGACTTTACCGAACAGGGCGGTCTGCTCTGGGGCAAGGAGGCCGTTGGCAAGCTCACCGCCGGGGCCGATCCGCTCAAGCCGCAGGTCATGGCGTTTGTCGATGACGAGGCGGGCGCGGATGTGGCGGCCAAGGTGCAGCGCCGCCTGCAACATTTCATAGATCGCAAGGTCGCGACACTGTTCGAGCCTTTGCTCAATATCCAGCGCGACGAGGCGTTGACCGGGCTCGCGCGCGGCTTTGGCTTTCGCATGGTCGAGGCGTTGGGCCTCCTGCCGCGCGGCGATGTGGCGGACGAGGTCAAGGCGCTCGATCAGGAGGCGCGCGGCGCCCTGCGCAAGCATGGCATCCGCTTCGGCCAGTTCACGGTCTTTCTGCCGCTGCTGCTCAAGCCCGCGCCGACCCGCCTGCGATTGGTGCTCTGGTCGCTTGCCAATGGGCTGGACGAGTTTCCCGAGGCGCCGCCTCCGGGCTTGGTGACTGTGCCTGCGCGGGACGATGTTCCCAACGGGTATTTCACGATGGCGGGCTACCGGGCTGCGGGCGAGCGGGCGATTCGCATCGACATGCTCGAGCGGCTCGCGGATATGCTGCGCGGAGAGGACACGCGCGGCGGCTTCGAGGCCAAGGCGGACATGCTGTCGATCACCGGCATGACACTGGAGCAGTTTGCCCTGCTGATGCAAGGGCTGGGCTACAAGGCGGAGCGCGGCGAGCGCGAAAAGGTCAAACCGGTCGATCAGGCCATCGCGGACGCGCCGGCCGATGCCGCCGTGACTGAGGGTGAGAGCGCGCCGGAAACGGCGGGCGACGCGGTGGCCGAGATCACCGACGAGGGGCTGGCCCCGATCGCCGAGGAACCTGCGGCAGAGTCCGAAGTGCCAGCCCAGATCAATGAAACCCCCGAAGAAGACGTAGCCCCCGGTGAATCGCCGGAAGTCACTGAGCCCGAGATCGAGGTCTACTATACCTTCACATGGGCCCCGCGTGGCAACCGCGCGCGCGGCGACCGTCCCGCGCAGGGCCCGCGTGGCAAGCAGGCACGCCAAGGCGGCAAGCCCAAGGGCAAACCGGCCAAGGGCAAGCCGCGTGAGGAAAAACCCAAGAATTATGCCGCCCGGCCCGAAAAGAAGGACAAGATCGACCCGGACAACCCCTTTGCCGCGGCCCTGATGGGGCTCAAGACCAAGGGCTGACCGCTTGGACGGGCCGAGTGCTAAAATCCGGCTCGACAAATGGCTCTGGCAGGCGCGGTTCTTCAAGACGCGCACACTGGCGGCCAAAGAGGTGTCAGCAGGTCACGTGCGGGTGAATGGCACTCGGGCGTCGAAACCGGCGCAGGCGGTGGGGCCCGAGGACGTGCTGACATTCGCACAAGGCGCGCGCGTCCGTGTCGTCCGCATCGCCGAGTTGGGCACAAGACGCGGACCCGCCCCCGAGGCGCAGGCTCTTTACGAAGACCTCACAGACCCTGAACCGAAGGACGCCGTTCCGCCCGCGCCGAAATATGAAGGAAAAGGGCGCCCCACCAAGCGCGACCGCCGCAAACTCGACCTCAATGGCCCGGGAGCGCTTGATTGATCCGCCCTGCTGGATTACGTGAAGCGCAACTCGGCAAGAATTGAGAGACGGCCATGACCTATATCGTGAACGACGCCTGTATCGCCTGCAAATACACCGATTGCGTCGAGGTATGTCCGGTGGATTGCTTCTACGAAGGCGAGAACATGCTGGTCATTCATCCCGACGAGTGCATTGATTGCGGCGTGTGCGAGCCCGAATGCCCGGCCGATGCGATCCGCCCCGATACAGAGCCCGAAATGGAAAAATGGGTCGAGTTCAATCGCAAGTATTCCGAGATGTGGCCGGTCATCATCACCAAGAAAGACCCGCTCCCCGATGCAGAAGAGCGCGACGGCGAGCCCGGCAAACTGGAAAAATACTTTTCCGAGGCCCCCGGCGAGGGGGGCTGACCTGTCTGGCGATTCGGGATTTGCCGCGCTTTCTGGGCTTGAAAGCGGTATCTTTCGGTAACATCTCCTTGAGATAGGCGATGCAAAACGACTGTTGAAAAGACCGCCCTTTCGCGAGGCGGTTTTTTATGATACATTTATGTGACAACGAAGCGATATGCCTGATATCCATTCACCCGCGTTGCTGCCCGGGGGTGGATTTCTTTGCGACAGATACACATATTCCGTGGACCATTTTGGGCCTTGGCGTGTGTTTTTCGTGTCCGAGATGGCAGCCCTGCGAGGAAGACCTGAATGTCGAAGTCCAAGAAGATCGAATTCCGCCCTGACGATTATGTTGTATACCCGGCTCACGGCGTGGGCCAGATCGTTTCGATCGAAGAACAGGAAATTGCCGGCATCACGCTGGAGCTTTTCGTGATCTCGTTCGAAAAAGACAAGATGACACTGCGCGTGCCCACCAACAAGGCCACCGAGATCGGTATGCGGAGCCTGTCGAGCCCGGATGTCGTTTCCAAGGCGATGACCACGCTCAAGGGCAAGGCCAAGGTCAAGCGCGCGATGTGGTCGCGCCGCGCTCAGGAATACGAGCAAAAGATCAATTCCGGTGATCTGATCGCGATTGCCGAGGTCGTGCGCGACCTGCATCGCAGCGATGATCAGCGCGAGCAGAGCTATTCCGAACGTCAGCTCTACGAGGCTGCGCTCGAGCGTCTGACACGCGAAGTGGCCGCCGTCTCCGGTGGCGACGAGGTTCTTGCGGCGCGTCAGGTGGATGATGTGCTGGTGTCGCGCGCCGCGTGATTGCCCACACAGATTGACGCGAGGGCCGGGCCGACAGGTGCGGCCCTTCGGCGTTTCAGGGGATCAGTGTGACCAGCACCGCGATTTCGACGAATTGCTGCGTCGCGCCAAGGATATCTCCGGTTTGACCGCCGATCTTGTTATGCGCCACAAGACAAACTCCAAGCACGACCAGTGCCGCAGTGACGCCAGTGGCCAAGCCGGACGGCCCCAACAGCATGAGCGTGAGACCGAGGGCCATTGTGGTCCCCACCGCGACCGAACGCCATGGCGCGCGTCCCTGCGCGTGTGACAGCCCATCCGCGCGCGCGTGCGGCAAGGCCGCCATGACAACGGACATTCCCGCGCGCGAGAGCATGGCACCGGCCATCACCGCGACCGTGGCCGTGCCAGCCTCGTAAAGCAGCCATAACGCGATGATGCGCGCGATCAGTGACAGGCAGAGCGCAATGACACCGTAGCTGCCGATATGGCTGTCTTTCATGATCTCCAGCCGCCGCTCCCGCGTCCAGCCGCCCCACAGGCCGTCCGCTGTATCGGCAAGCCCGTCCTCATGCATCGCACCGCTGAGCACGATGGGTACGGCCACGGCCACAAGGGCAGCCATGGCAGCCGGCAACCCGAGCCAGAGGACAAAGAGCCCGGCCAGCGCGGCGAGCGCCCCCAGCAACAGACCGACCAGAGGATAGGCCCACGCCGCCTGCGCGCCGCGGTCGAAGTGCCGTACTGTCACTGGCAGACGGCTGAGCAGGCACAGCGCCAGGGGCAGGTCGGAGAGGCGGAGCAGAGCCGTGTCGTTTTTTGCCATGGGCGTGGCCCTTTTCGGCTGGGGCAGGGGCTGTGCCTGCGATACAGAAGGGGCGGGCAACAATCAACGAGGCTTTGAATGACGCGCGCCTTCTCGTCGCTTTCGGACTTTGCCGCGCTCTTGCGTGACCTGCCGGGCCCTGACACCGATGCCAGATCAGAGGCCCGCGCGAGAGACGGGCACCTGACCAAGCCACCCGGGGCGTTGGGGCGCCTTGAGGATCTGGCGATCTGGTATTGTGGATGGCGTGGCGATCCGCGCGCGCGCGTCACCACCCCGCAGGTGGTTGTGTTCGCCGGAAATCATGGTGTGGTGGCGCAGGGCGTTTCGGCCTTCCCGGCCGAGGTGACGGCGCAGATGGTCGCGAATTTCGCGGCGGGCGGCGCGGCGGTCAATCAGCTGGCGCGCCATGTTGGTGCACGGATGACCGCTCATGCGCTCGACCTTGATCACCCGACCGGCGATATCAGCTGCGGCCCGGCCATGACCGAGGCCGAGATGCTGACGGCCCTGCAGACCGGCTGGGACGCGGTCGATGCGGATTGCGACCTGCTCGTCGTCGGGGAAATGGGGATCGGCAACACGACGAGCGCGGCGGCCATCGCACTGGCGCTGCATGGCGGCGATGCCGCAGGCTGGACCGGGCGCGGCACCGGGCTGGCGGATGAGGCGGTGGCCCGCAAGG
>NZ_CAMYMD010000026.1 GCF_947259555.1 uncultured Roseovarius sp. | reverse complement strand
CCGATGACGAGACGCAATCGATCATCATGATCGGCGAAATCGGCGGCTCCGCCGAAGAAGACGCCGCACAGTTCCTCGCCGACGAAAAGAAACGTGGCCGCTGGAAACCCACGGCAGGCTTCATCGCCGGACGCACCGCCCCCCCGGGCCGCCGCATGGGCCATGCCGGTGCCATCGTGGCGGGCGGCAAGGGCGGCGCCGACGACAAGATCGAGGCGATGAAATCCGCCGGCATCACCGTCGCCGACAGCCCCGCGGGCCTCGGCGAGGCCGTGCTCAAGGCGATCGGCTGATGCCGCTGTCCAATAAGGTGTAGATCCCCGGAGGCGTTGACTCGATTTGGCCGCTGGCATACCAGAAATTATACCCATAGAGGAGACGCCTCCGATGTTTCTAGCAGAATACCAGTCCAAGGAATTGCTTGCGCAATATGGTGTAGTCGTACCCGATGGACGTCAGGCGCGTTCGCCTGAAGACGCGCAACGGCTCTGCAAGGACATTGATGCACGCAAATATGTCGTGAAGGCACAGATCGGCGCAGGGGGACGTGGCCTGGCCGGGGGTATCCGGTTTGCCGCAACCCCGTCCAATGTCGCGGATGAGGCGCGTCGGCTGCTTGGAGACGTGCTCGTCACCGAGCAAACCGGGTCGGCGGGTGAAACGGTCGAACTGGTTCACATTGAAGCGGCGATTGACATCGTGCAAAGCTGTTTTGTGGCCATCGCGCTCGACCCGTCGAGCGGGGCGCCGATCCTGCTGGCATCGGGCGCGGGCGGTGTGGAGTTTGAGCAGCGTGCGCGCATGGACGAGGATACCGTTCAGGGCTGCGCCCTGCCGCCCGACAGCGCCGAGGCGCGCGACGCGCTCGCGACATTCCTGACAGGCATCGGCATGACCGACGCGCAGGACGCGGCGATTGACGCGATTTATGCCGCACGGCTGGCGTTCATGAGCAACGACATGACCCTCGTCGAGATCAATCCCTTCGCGCGCAGCGCCGACGGGCGCTGGATCGCCGTCGATGCCAAGGTCGCAATTGATCCCAATGCCGGGTTCCGCCGCCCCGAGTTTGCCTCCATGGTGGCCGACCGCCCGGCGCCCGCCGATGAATTGGCGGCCCAGAGACACAATATCAATCTCGTGCGGCTCGATGGCAATATCGGGGTCGTCGCCAATGGTGCGGGCCTCGGCCTTGCCACCAATGACATGATCATGGATGCTGGTGGCAAACCGGCGAATTTCATGGATATCCGCACGACGGCCAGCAGCATGGACGTGGCGCGCGGGATAGAGATCCTGCTGGGTGACGACCGCGTGCGTGCGATCCTTCTGACAATCCATGGCGGCGGCATGACCTCGGCGGACACGGTGGCGGAAGGCGTGAACTTCGCCTATGCCAAGGCCAAGCGCAAGCTGCCGGTGATCGCCTATATCTCGGGCAAACACGCCGATTGGGGGCACCGTATCCTGCGCGAACGCAAGGTGCCGGTCGAAAGCTTCGACACGATCACCGCCGCCGTCGGTCGCGTGGCGGAGCTGGCAAGCCAAGGGAGGGCACGCTGATGGCGATCTTTGTCAATTCTGAAACGCGGGTGATCGTGCAGGGGATGACCGGACGCTCCGGCACGTTCTACACCGATGAAGCGATGCGTTATGGTACAACTTGCGTCGGCGGCGTGCGTCCCGGCAAGGGCGGCGGCTCGCATCTGGGTCTGCCACTCTTTGACTCTGTCCAAGAGGCTGTTGACGCGACGCAGGCCAATGCAAGCCTCGTCATTGTGCCCGCCCAACAAGCCGGCGCCGCCATGCTCGAGGCGATCGACGCCGGGATCGGCGTGATCGTCTGCGTGACCGAGCGCGTCCCGCAACATGACATGAGCCGGGTCAAGCAAGCGCTGCTTGGCACCGATTGCGTTCTGATCGGCCCTAATTCCCAGGGCATTCTGACGCCGGGTCAGTGCAAGATCGGCGTGATGCCCACCGGCAACGCCAAGCCGGGCCATATCGGCATCGCCTCACGCTCTGCATCGCTGACCTCGGAAATCCTTGCACAATGCAGCAAAGCGGGACTCGGACAATCCACCACCGTCGGGATTGGTGGCGACACGCTGCATGGCGTGGGCTTTGTGGACTGCCTCAAGCGGTTCCGCGACGATCCCGAGACGGAGGTGGTTGTGCTGATCGGCGAGATCGGCGGGCGCGGTGAAGAAGAGGCCGCTGCTTATCTGGAGACTGTGGATTATGGCAAGCCCGTGGTGGCCCTCGTCGTCGGGCGGCACGCCCCGCGCGGGCGCCGGATGGGCCATGGCGGTACGCTATCGGCTCTCGGCGGTGGCTCGGCAGCCGACAAGATTGCCCGCCTGCGGGCGACAGGTGTCGAGATCGCGGCGGATGCCGACGACGTGGCGAGCGCCATCGCACGGGCTTCTGCTCATTCCAACAAGACCGGGGCCAAATGATGGCGTCGCTTCCAGATGACATGGCCGTCGTCGAGATGTCAGAGCCCGGTGCGGCAGAGGTTCTCGTACCCGGACGTCGTAAATTGCCCACATGCGGCGCGGGCGAAGTGTTGATCCGCGTGACAGCGGCCGGTGTGAACGGACCCGATCTCGTGCAACGGCGCGGGCATTATCCACCTCCCAAGGGCGCCTCTGATCTTCTCGGCCTGGAGGTGTCGGGCGAGGTGGTTGCCTGCGGTGACGGCGTCAACGACTGGCAACCGGGTGACCGTGTCTGTGCGCTAACCAATGGCGGCGGCTACGCCGAATACGTGGCGGTGGACGCATCCCACTGCCTGCCTGTTCCGCAAGGTGTCGACGAGGTCGGGGCGGCTGGCTTGCCCGAGACGTTCTTTACCGTCTGGAGCAACGTGTTTCTGGATCACGCATTGCCGGAAGATGGCAATTTCCTCGTCCATGGCGGCGCGGGCGGCATCGGCTCCACTGCCCTGCAACTTGGGCGGGCGATGGGCCTCAACGTGCTCACAACCGTAGGCTCTGACGATGCGGCGGAGTTTGCCACCTCTCTGGGGGCCGCGCGGACGATCGACTTTCGAACCGAGGATTTCGTGGCCATCACTCGTGAGGCGGGTGGCGCGGACATCATCCTCGACATCATTGGCGGCGACTATGTCGCGCGCAACATAAAGGCCGCGCGCCATGATGCGCGGATCATTCAGTTGGCGTTCAACAAAGGCTCGAAGGTTGAGATTGATCTAATGCCGATGATGCTCAAGCGGATCAGCTATACCGGATCAACGTTGCGCTCCCGGTCAGAGGCGTTCAAGACGCGGGTTGCCGAGGCGCTGCGGTCCGAGGTCTGGCCGCTCTTCGCGAAAAACGCTTTGCGCCCTGTCACCTACAAAGTGCTGCCATTGGCCGAGGCTGCCGAGGCACACAGGTTGATGGAAGGCGGGAACCATCACGGTAAAATACTGCTCCGACCCTGACTGGGGCACAGAGCCTCTGATGTCGGACCGGTTATTGGCCTGGAGCGGACATTGATTGACCGGTCGAAAGTGCCGCGCGGTCGCAGGGCCGGGGACTGGCGAGGCAACTGCTGGTGCGGGCGCTTTATCCTAGCCAAGTCATACAAAATTCAACACGTTGCGCGCCCTATCAAATCGCCAGGCCGCGGGACGGCCCGGCGATCGCGCGGCACCTTCGGTGCTGTTCGCGCGGGAGGCTCCGAGGTCCGCTCCAGGCCATTCCTGTCGACCTCATTGCCATACCTCAGCCCACAAGAATGGCCCGGAGCGGTCGTCGCACCCTGAGCCTTCGTGTCGCTCGCCTGCACCACGAAATGCAAAGGGCTGGGCCACACCAGCCCCCCTTTTCAACTTTCATAGCGAGTGCTGCCGCGCCTGTGCTCGTCAATCGGCAATTCCATCAAGAGCGGCTGATGCGCGCGCTGCGAACAGGCCTGACGGGGGCAAAGATTGCAATTCAGTCCGATCGGGGCATAGAGCTTGGGATCGTCGAAATTGTAGCTGGACGCGTAGCGCAGTCGATGCGCGTATTTCGCCTCGCATCCTAGGGCGAGGGTCAGGCGGCGGTCCTGTGTCTCTTCGCTGAACACCGGTCTATGCACCGTTCGGCTGACCGTGAAATAGCGTGCGCCGTCCGGCATTTCGACAAATTGCGGCATCATAACACCGGGGGTGTAAAACGCAGTGTGAATGTTCCAGACCGGGCACGAGCCACCATACTCCGCTAGATGGAACGAAGTCGAATTGAAGCGTTTTGTCACGTTTCCGGCCTTGTCGATGCGCAGGAAGAAAAACGGCACGCCGCGTGCCCCCTCCCGCTGCAGGGTCGTGAGGCGCTGGCAGACCTGTTCGAAAGATGTGCTGAAGACTGCGGCAATCCGGTCGAGGTCGTAACGTGCGGCTTCGGCTTCGCGCAGAAAGGCGTCATAGGGCATGAGCAGGGCGGCTGCGAAGTAATTGGCGAGCTCCACCCGAAGCCGCGCCAGTGCATGCTGCGAATCGAGGCCGCTGCGCTCGACAATGGCCGACAGAACCTCGGGGTATTCGACGAGGCACAGCACATGCGCCAGCTGAAAGACCCGGTTGGCGGTATTGAGCGCCTGTGACAGATGCACGACGCCCTCTGTCTCATCGTAGTAGCGCAATGCATCCCCCAGATCGCCAATGCGCCGGATCTGAGTGGTCACGCCGTGGCGTTCTTCCAGGCGCCGCCGCAGATTGAAGAACCGGTCCTCTGGTGAGGCGAAGTCGCTTTGCCACGCGGCCTCCGCCGCCTGCTCCAACTCAGGAAAATGATTGCCGTGATCTCGAAAGAAGTCGTGAATCACGGTCTCGGGGGAGCTTCGTAACAACTCGTCGGCATTGTTGTCTCCCGCAAGACTGAGGATCTTTTCCAAGGCCGTGCGGTAGGCGCCATGCAATTCGAGGAAACGATCAACCAGACGCGGCGCATGATCGACCGCCCCGCGCAATTCCTGAATATCGGGTTGGTCGCCGGAAAATACGGGGTCGCGCACCGCATTGCGCAGATCCGCGACCCGGCGCGCGCTTTCATCTCTTGTCAGGTCGCGCCAGTCCACCGCGTAGACATCAGCGACGCTCATGAGCAGTTGTACAGAGAGGCTGCGCTGATTGTTCTCCAAAAGATTGATGTAAGAGGCGCTTACTCCGAGCTTTCGGGCCATTTCGGCCTGAGTTTGTCCGCGTTCTCGCCGCAACTGGCGCAGCCGGGGCCCGATCAGGGTTTTTGCCATGCGAGAATCCTTACAACATTACAAAAATTAGATTTGTAAGATTTACCATACACACATTGACATTTATTTCGTAGTGGAATCGCCGCATTGCCATATAATGAGCGTTGAATTGAAAAGACGACGTAACAGCAGTCGGAAAGGACAGACATGGCGTATCGCATCGTAATCCTCGGGGCCTCTTATGGCTCACTTCTAGGCACCAAGCTGCTGATGGCCGGACAGGATGTGACATTGGTCTGCCGTCAGGCGACAGCCGATCTAATCAATGCCGAAGGCACAGATGTGCGCATCAAGCTGCGCGACGAGGACGAGCATCGTTCGTTCCCCTCGCATGACCTGCCCGGAAAGCTAAATGCTCTGACACCCGAGGATGTGAATCCTGCCGATTACGATCTGGTGGCGCTTGCCATGTCCGAGCCGCAATATTGCGCCGACAACATAGTGGACCTGCTTGGCCGGATCGCCGCGGCGGGCACGCCTTGCCTGTCGATCATGAACATGCCGCCTTTGCCCTATTTGCGCCGGATCGAGGGGCTCGACACGTCGCGCCTTGAGGCGGCCTATACCTGCCCGCGGGCCTGGGCAGACTTTACGCCCGGGACAGTCACTCTGTGCAGCCCCGATCCGCAGGCCTACCGTGTTCCAGAAGATGGGGCCAACACTCTGCATGTGGGCCTACCGACCAATTTCAAGGCCGCGCCGTTCGAGGACGAGGCCCATAACCGCATCCTGCGGGATCTCGAAAACGCCATCGATGCCGTCAAGGTGGACGGCAAGGATGTACCGGTGAAACTGCGTGTGTTCGATTCGCTCTTTGTGCCGTTCGCAAAGTGGAGCATGTTGCTGACTGGCAATTACCGTTGTGTTCTGTCCGATGGTGCCCGTCCGATCAAAGAGGCCGTTCATGGTGATCCCGAACTGTCCGAACGGATCTACAGCATGGTTGACGAGGTTGTTCGCCGCCTCGGAGCGGATGCTGACGATGCAGTACCTTTCACCAAATACGCCAATGCCGCCAACGGTCTGCTCAAGCCTTCTTCGGCGGCGCGTGCAATCGAGGGCGGTGCAAACCGCATCGAACGAGTCGATATGCTGGTCAAGCTCATTGCCGAGCAGCAAGGTGTGGATACCGCCGAATTTTCGGGCATCGTCGACACCGTGAACGCTAGGCTTGACGCGAATGATCGCAACGTGGCGTAACGTCGTTGGTCGCGCGGGGCCATCACCGGCTCCGCGTGCGCCGCTTCGCCAGAGTATGCCAAAAACAAAGCCCCGACGCGAGCGCCGGGGCTTTGTTCGTTTGGAGCGCGCGTGGCGCGGTCCGAAATCGCGTTTGCCAGATCAGACGGCGCTGATTGTACCTGATTTCCGTGCGACATAGGTCACGATGTCTTCGCGATTCACGCCCATCTTTGCCAACTTGGCATCGCTCAGCTGTGACATGTATTCAACGTCGCGCACCACTTGGTTCGCAGTGATGATTGACTGAAAGAATGAGTCGACCGCACGGAAGGGAGCAAGTGCCAACCGGCTGATATTCCCCAAGAAAGGTTCCCGAGGGGTGGTGTGGGATGAAAAGGCCATGGCGTGTCGCTCCTGCATATGCCGCGTTTGCATAATATATATACTGCGATGCAGCATTTTCCCATACCAATGTATGCAAACCTGCTTTGCACGGGCGTCATGCCTGTCGCTTCAGCTGCGGCTCAGCGGCGTTCCAGCCGCGCCGCACGCCCGCCACGGCGCTTTTTCAGCAGTCCGGCGCGGTCGGGCAGGGCGGCCATCACCTCGCGCCGCTCGGTGCCGCTCATCTTCGACCAGCGGGTGATCTCGTCGATGGAGCGCAGGCAGCCGGTGCAGATCCGTGCCTCGGGGTGCACCACGCAGACCCGCACGCAGGGGCTTTCGACCTCGTCGCGCTGCCACGGTGTTTCATCCGTCATGCTCTGCCCTCATATGCCTCATCCGGTCCAGCACCCCTTGCAGGATATAGGATGCAGCGACGCTATCGATCACCTCTGCGCGACGCTTTCGGGTCGCATCCGCCTCCAGCAGGGCGCGTTCGGCGGCCACGGTCGACAAACGCTCGTCCCAGTAGCTGATCGGCAAATCGGTGAGCCGTTCCAGATTACGCGCAAAGGCGCGGGTCGACTGGCATCTTGGCCCCTCGCTGCCATCCATGTTGCGCGGCAGGCCGAGGATCACGCCGCCCACCTCGCGCGCCGCGATGACCTTTAGCAGATGCTCGGCGTCCAACGTGAACTTGCGGCGCTTCACCGTCTCATGCGGGCTCGCCACCGACCAGAGCCTGTCGGAGAGCGCCACGCCGATGGTCTTGGTCCCCAGATCGAGGCCCATCACGGCCCGCGCGCGCGGCAGGGCGGCGGCGAACGTGGCGATATCCTCGACGATCACTCTGCCACGCCCGCGTTCTCCGCCGCGGCCCGCACGGTGGCAAGGCGGCGCGGGAACTCGGCGAAAACCGCCTGCGCCTCGGTCCAGATGCGGCGCGCGCGCTCGGTCTCACCCAAGACGCCATAGGCGTTGATCAGCCGCGCCCAGTCCTCGGCGGTGCCGCCCTCGTCGGCCAGACGGCTCGCCAGCCCTGCCACCATGCCCCGGATCATCTCTTGCCGGGCCTCGGGGTCCATCTCCTCGGCGGCGTCTATATCGCCCGCCGAGGGGCCGGGCGCGCCGCCCTGCGGTGGAAGCTCATAGCGTTCGCCCGCTCGCGCCGCCAGTTCCTCGATACCCGCGCGAATGGGTGCGATCCAAGGCGCGTCGGGGGTGCTCTCTTCCAGCAGATCGCGCCACAGCCGGAACGCGGCATCGGGCCGGTCGATCTGCGTCATGTAGAGGCCAAGGTAGAATCGCGCGGTCGGCGCGCGCGGGTTGCGGTCGAGGGCGGCGCGCAGTGCGGCTTCGGCATCACTCGAGACATAGCCATTCGTGGCGTTGATCATCAACTCGGCCAGCGTGGCGTAATCGTCGGCGGTGGCCGCCTCACCCTTCACCTCAATGAGCTGCGCCTGCGCCTCTCGCGCCGCTGTCATATTGCCGAGTGCCGCCTCACTGCGCACCAGAAAGCGCAGGCCCTGCTGGTCATTGGGGCGTTCCGCCACAGTCTCGCGCAGCCGCTCAACCAGCGCCATATACTCGTCACTGGTGCCATCGGGCAGGCCGGTCGGCTCGGGCGCAAACCGCTCTTCGGCGGTCTCCTGATCCAGCCGCGCCTCGCGCGCGGCCTCGGAATTGGCGATCCGCGTGGCCATCGGGAGGTCGCCATAGCCCGGTGCGCCGATCTGGGAATAAAGCAACACGCCACCGCCGGTGATCATTGCCACCACCACACCGGCCATCACCAACCCGAGCGCCTTGGGCTGCCCGCCGCTCTCGCCGCCCGCGCGCAGCTGCGCATCGGCGGCCAGGATCTTGCGCGAAATCTCGGCGCGCAGCCGCTCGGCATCCTCGGCCTCAAGTACGCCGCGTTTCAGGTCGCGGTCGATCTCGCGCAGTTGGTCACGGTAGACGTCGAGGTCATAGGCTGCGGGCGGTGCCTCGCCCACCCGACCACGCATCAGGGTCAGCCCCAGAATGGCCCCGACCCCGATCGCAAGGGCCGCCACGATGATCCAGAATGCCATGATCTCTCCTTGGATAACTGGCCCCCATGTAACGACCCGCGCGCGTGGAAAAAAGAGGCATATGGTCACTTCCCCGCGCCGCCTTCGCGCTGCGATGTCGCAATGTCGCTATTGATACGGAAATCGCCGCCCCGGGTATCCTTTCCCCGGCCCGTCCGTCGCATTACGGTGCCAACGCTACGCCCCTTGCGAATCCAACAACCCCGAGAGCGCGCATGAAACACTATTCCGCCTTTGCCGTCGCCCGCGAAGCCCTGCGTTACCACATGGGGTGGGAGCGCGCCTGGGCCTCGCCCGAGCCGAAGAAGAAATACGATGTCATCATCGTGGGCGCGGGCGGGCATGGTCTGGCCACGGCCTATTACCTCGGCAAGAATTTCGGCATCACCAATGTCGCGATCCTGGAGAAGGGCTGGCTTGGCGGGGGCAATACCGGCCGCAACACTACCATCATCCGGTCCAACTATCTGCAGGACCCGTCGGCGGCGATCTACGAGAAATCGCGCTCGCTCTACGAGACGCTGAGCCAGGATTTCAACTACAACGTCATGTATTCGCCGCGCGGTGTGATCATGCTGGCGCAGACCGAGCACGAGGTGCGCGGCTATCAGCGCACCGCGCATGCCAACGCCCTTCAGGGTGTCACGACCGAGTTCATCTCGCCGCAGCGGGTCAAGGAGATCGTGCCGATCATCAATCTAGACGGTCCGCGTTATCCGGTGCTGGGCGGCCTTTGGCAGGCGCGCGCGGGCACCGCGCGGCATGACGCCGTGGCCTGGGGCTATGCGCGCGCCTGTTCGGCCATGGGCATGGACATCATCCAGAAATGCGAAGTGACCGGGATCAGCCGCGAGGGCAGCAAGGTCACCGGCGTCACCACCAATCGCGGCGACATCGCCTGTGACAAGCTGGGGCTGGTCGTGGCCGGTCACTCGGGCCACCTCGCCGATATGGCGGGCTTCCGCCTGCCCATCGAATCCGTCGCGCTTCAGGCACTCGTCAGCGAGCCGATCAAGCCCTGCATGGATTGCGTCGTAATGGCCAACACCGTGCATGGCTACATGAGCCAGTCCGACAAGGGCGAAATGGTGATCGGCGGCGGTACCGACGGCTATAACAACTACACGCAGCGCGGCTCGTTCCACCATGCGGAGGAAACCGTGCGCGCGCTGGTCGAGACCTTCCCGATGGTTGCGCGGCTCAAGATGCTGCGCCAATGGGGCGGGATCGTGGACGTCACCGGGGATCGCTCGCCGATCCTCTCGAAAACCCCCGTCGAGGGCATCTTCATCAACGCGGGCTGGGGTACGGGCGGCTTCAAGGCGATCCCCGGTTCTGGCTGTGGCTTTGCCGAACTTATGGCCAAGGGGCATTCTCCGCTCTGCGACGAGTTTGGCCTCGACCGGTTTTATCAGGGCCGGTTCATTGATGAATCCGTCGCCGCTGGCGTCGCCCACTAAGGAGGACTTGACCCATGCTGATCCTCACCTGCCCCTGCTGCGGCGTTACGGGCGAAGAGACCGAATTTCACCAGGGCGGCGAGGCGCATCTCAAGCGGTTCGGCCCCGGCGCGTCGGATGACGAGTTTCACACCTACATGTTCGCCAAGGAAAACCCCAAAGGCGTGCATTTCGAGCGGTGGCGACACAATAACGGCTGCGGCAAGTGGTTTCACGCCGCCCGTGATACCGTGACGCTGGAGGTCTACGGCACATACCCCGCGCAGACGCTGGAGCCGCCGAAGGAGATCCGCGACGCGATCACCGCCAAGCGCCCCGGCTGGACATGGCGGGAATTCGCATGACCTTTCACTGTTCCAAAAATACTCACAAAACAACGCCCGCCCAAAGGGCCCGAGGGTTCAAGATATGAGCACACGTCTGGCCAAGACCGGTCGCCTCGTCGATCACAACCGCGCCATCGCGTTCACCTTCAACGGCAAGCGCCTGAAGGGCCATCCCGGCGACACGCTCGCTTCGGCGCTCTTGGCCAATGACCAGATGCTGGTGGGCCGGTCGTTCAAATACCACCGCCCGCGCGGCATCGTCGCCTCTGGCGCGGAAGAGCCCAACGCGCTTGTCGGTCTGGGCGAGGGCACCCGGTTCGAGCCCAATCAGCGCGTTACCACGACTGAATTGTTCGACGGGCTGACCTGCATCAGCCAGAACCATTGGCCGAGCCTCGATTTCGATATCGGCGCGGTCAACACGGCATTCGCGCGCTTCCTGCCCGCGGGCTTCTATTACAAGACGTTTATCCACCCTCGCCCGTTCTGGAAACATGTCTACGAGCCGTTCATCCGCCAGTCGGCGGGTCTGGGCAAGGCGTCCAATCCCGGCGATCCGGACCGCTATGAGCATTTCTACTACTTCTGCGATGTGCTTGTCGTGGGCGGCGGCGTGGCCGGTCTGCAAGCCGCTGTGACTGCGGCAGAGGCCGGCTCAAAGGTCATGCTGATCGAGCAGACCGCCCATTGGGGTGGCCGCGCGCCGGTCGATGGGGGCGAGGTGGACGGCCAGCCGGTCGCGGATTGGGTCGATGCCACGATTGCAAAACTGCAAGGCATGCCCAATGTCACCCTGCGCAACCGGTGCATGGGTGCAGGGGTCTACGATCACGGCTATGCCTTGGGCTATGAGCGTGTCGCCGATCACACACCCGGCAGCGATGCGCCGCGTCACCGCCTCTGGCGCATCCGCGCGGGGCAGATCGTGACCGCGACCGGGGCCATCGAGCGCCCGCTCAGCTTTGCGGGCAATGACATTCCCGGCGTCATGCTCGCCTCGGCGGTGCGCGATTACGCGGTCGATTTTGGTGTGTCTATCGGTGACCGCACCGTGGTTGTCACCAACAACGACGACGCGTACCGCACCGCCATCACGCTCAAGCAGCTTGGCCTTGAAATTCCCGTCATCCTCGACGCCCGTCAATCGGGTGGCGGGGCGCTGGCGGATGAGGCGCGCGCGCTTGGTATCCGCGTGGAAAACGGCAAAGGCATCGCAAAGGTCAAGGGCGGCAAGCGCGTCGAAGGCGTCGCCATCTGCGCGCAGGCGGGCGAAGGCGCGGTGCTGGAAGAGATCAAGTGCGACGCGGTAGCGATGTCCGGCGGCTGGTCGCCGGTGGTGCATCTGTGGTCGCATTGCGGTGGCAAGCTGATCTGGGATGAGGCGCATGCGCATTTCCGCCCCGACCCGGCGAACCCGCCGAAAGGCGCCAACGGCGAGGGGTTCGTGATCCCCGCCGGGGCCGCCAATGGCGCGGGCGATTTGGCCAGCGTTGTGCGCGACGCGCATGAAGCCGGTCAGGCGGCGGCAAAGGCCATGGGCCATAAGCCCAAGGGCAAGGCCCCTGAAGCCAGCACCTCGGAGGAGGCCCCGATGCAGCCCGTCTGGCTGATGCCGCAGGGCGCGGGCATCAAGCTGCGGATGAAATCCTGGCTCGATTACCAGAACGATGTGAAGGTGTCGGACGTGCAGCTTGCCGCACGCGAGGGCTATGAGTCAGTCGAGCATGCCAAGCGTTACACCACGCTCGGCATGGCCACGGATCAGGGTAAGCTCAGCAATATCAATGGCTTGGCGATCTTGTCGGATGCGCTGAGCCAGCCCATTCCGCAGACCGGCACCACCACTTTCCGCCCACCCTACACGCCGATTTCGCTCTCGTCGATCGCGGGTGAGGCCAAGGGCGAGATTTTCCAGCCCATTCGCAAGACACCGATGCATGGCTGGCACGAGGCCAATGGTGCCGATTTCGAGCCGGTCGGTCAATGGCGTCGCCCCTATTGCTTCCCCAAGGGCGAAGAGGGACGTCACGAGGCCGTCAACCGCGAGATCAAGCAGACGCGGGCCAGCCTTGCGCTGCTCGACGCCTCGACCCTAGGCAAGATCATCGTCAAGGGGCCGGATGCGGGCCGGTTCATGGACATGCTCTACACCAACATGATGTCCACGCTGAAGCCGGGGCGCTGCCGCTATGGCCTGATGTGCAACGAGAACGGTTTTCTGATGGATGACGGTGTGGTTGCGCGGCTGGATGAGGACACGTTCCTTGTCCACACCACCACCGGCGGGGCGGATGTGATCCATGGCCACATGGAAGACTGGCTGCAATGCGAGTGGTGGGACTGGAAGGTCTACACCGCCAACGTCACCGAGCAATACGCGCAGATCGGTGTCGCCGGGCCGAACTCTCGCAAGGTGATCGAAAAGCTGACTGGGGACGATATCAGCGCTGACGCGCTGACCTTCATGGGCTGGACCGAGATCACCGTCGCGGGCATCCCGGCGCGCGTCTTCCGCATCTCCTTTGCCGGTGAGCTGAGCTTTGAGCTGTCGGTGCCTGCCAGCCATGGCCGCGCCCTGTGGGACGCGCTGCTGGAGGCGGGCGAGGAATACGGCGTCACCCCTTATGGCACCGAGGGGATGCACGTCATGCGCGCCGAGAAGGGCTTTATCATGATCGGCGACGAGACCGACGGCACCGTCATTCCGCAGGATCTCAACATGGACTGGGCGATTTCCAAGAAGAAAGAGGACTACCTCGGCAAGCGCGCACAGGAACGTGAGCACATGGCCGACCCCAATCGCTGGAAGCTGGTCGGTCTGGAGACGCTCGAGGGTGAGGTGCTGCCCGACGGTGCCTACGCCACGGCCCCGGGCACGAACGCCAACGGTCAGCGCAACACCCAAGGGCGTGTGACCTCCACCTACCACTCGCCCACGCTCGGGCGCGGCATCGCCATGGGCCTTGTGCATCACGGGCCGGATCGCATGGGCGAGGTGCTGGAATTTCCCAAGGTCGACGGCGGCATCGTGAAAGCGAAGATCGTCGATCCCATCTTCTACGACAAGGACGGGGAGAAGCAGAATGTCTGAGGCCGTAACCCCCCTGAACGGGGCCCGCTTCGAGGGGCTCGCCACGATTGAGGACGCGGGCCTGACCGGCATGATCACCCTGCGCGGGGATCTGGCGTCCAAAGAGGTGAAGGACGCTGTCCAAAAGGCCGTCGGCCTCGATATACCCGCGCAGCGTCAGGCGGTGAGCGGGCAGGGCAGTGCCGTACTCTGGATGTCACCGGATGAGCTCTTGCTGATCTGCGCCTATGACAGCGTGTCCCAGACCATCGCGACCCTGGAGGAGGCGCTCAAGGGCCAGCATTTCCTCGCTGTCAACGTCTCGGACGCGCGCACCTACCTGCACCTGTCGGGCGCGGGCGCGCGGGAAACCCTCGCCAAGCTCTGCCCGGTGGACCTGTCGGAGGCCGCCTTTACCCCCGGCATGTTCCGCCGCACCCGCATGGCGCAGGTGCCGGCCGCGTTCTGGCTGGATGAGGCGGGCACCTTCCACCTCATCTGCTTTCGCTCGGTGGCCGACTATGCCTTCAATCTGCTGAAAACCGCCGCCCTGCCGGGCGGTGAGGTGGAGATCTACGGCTGAGCCGGGGCAATCCCGACAGAAAAACTCCGGCCTGCAGGGTTGACCTTTGCCCGATCCGCCCACCATGTAAGGGACATCAGATTTTAACGCTAACGAACAGGGGGCATACCCATGGCTTTTGAACTTCCCGACCTTCCGTATTCGCATGACGCGCTCGCCGATCACGGCATGAGCCGCGAGACGCTGGAATATCACCACGATATCCACCACAAGGCCTATGTCGACAATGGCAACAAGGCCGTGGCCGGCACCGAGTGGGAGGGCAAATCGGTCGAAGAGATCATCAAGGGTACCTATGATCCCAAGGCCGTCGCGCAGTCCGGCATCTTCAACAACGCCTCGCAATACTGGAACCACAACCAGTTCTGGGAGATGATGGCCCCCGGCGGCACCGGCATGCCCGGCGAGTTGGAAAAGGCGATCACCGAAAGCTTTGGCTCGCTCGACAAGTTCAAGGAAGATTTCGCCGCCGCAGGGGCCGGTCAGTTCGGCTCTGGCTGGGCTTGGCTTGTCAAGGACACCGATGGCGCGCTCAAGGTGACCAAGACCGAGAACGGCGTGAACCCGCTCTGCTTTGGCCAGACGGCACTGCTGGGCTGTGACGTGTGGGAGCATTCCTACTATATCGACTTCCGCAACAAGCGTCCGGCTTATCTGCAGAACTTCCTCGACAAACTGGTGAACTGGGAAAACGTCGCCTCGCGCATGTGATCCCGGGCCTGACCCGATCGCAGAAGGCCCGCCAATTTGGCGGGCCTTTTTGTTGCGTGTCACTGAGTAGATCTTTGATCCGACGTGGTTTTCTGACGGAACCTGGAGCTCTTCCACACGTTTTCCCCATGAAGCAATGTACAAAGGAGGTGCCCTATGGCCGACCGCGTGAAATCAACCGATGGCAGCCGGGAAACCGAAGAGATCCTTGGCGAAAAAACCGAAAACATGAGACAGTCGCCTTCCGCTGCGGGCCGTGCAGGGGGCGAGATCGCCCGTAAAATAGGAACCCGTGACGAGAAGAAGCGCCACGACGAGACCTCGGCGGGCAAGACCCGTGAGACCGCGCAGGATCAGGACGAGAGCGGCGACAAGGAGAAGATGTAATGGCTGTTCTGACAAACGGCACATGGGTGTTGATCGCGGATGGCGAAAAGGCGCTTTTCTTGCGTAACAGCGTGGATGCCATTTCGCCCGCACTTGATGTGGTTCGCAAGAACGAACAGGAGAATCCGTCGGATTACGACCAGTCCGCGAACCGCCCCGGACGCAAGCAGGATACCGGGGTCGGGCAAAGCTCGGCAATGGACGATACCGACTGGCACGAACTGGCCAAGGAACGGTTTGCGCATGAGCTGGCCGATACCCTCTATAAATATGCGCATCGCGGCGATTTTCAGCGCATCGTGCTCGTTGCAGCGCCGCATGTTCTGGGGGACCTTCGGCAGCATCTTCACAAAGAGGTGCAGGACAAGGTCGTTGCCGAGATTCCCAACGATCTCGCAAACCATCCGCTCGACGCGGTCGAGAAGCTTCTAAAGGTGGAACTCGACCCTAAGCTCTAGCGCGGCTGTGATCCGGTCTGGGGCGCGATGACCCGGGCGGCGCGCGTCCGGGCCGGGTCTACTAAACGGCTTGCAAAATGTACGAGATGTCGCTTTCACCTTGCCCCCGCCGCCTGCTTGCGGCAGCACAAGGATAACTCAGCGAATAGGGCAGGTTTGAAATGCGCGAGGCGACCAAAGGCATCATCGCGATGGTTGCGGCCTGTACGATCTGGGGCCTTTCTGGCATTTATTACAAATTGCTCGATCATGTTCCGCCGATTGAGATTCTCGCCCATCGCACCCTTTGGTCCTGTGCGTTCTTTGCGTCTATCCTCTTCCTGCAAGGGCGTATATCCGTTCTTGGCCAAGCTCTTGCAGAGCGGCGCTCATTGATGATGATCGGGTTTGCCGCCCTGACGATTTCGACAAACTGGTTCGTTTTCATCACCTCTATCCATGTCGGGCGCGCGATGGAGGCGTCTCTTGGTTACTATATTTTCCCCCTTGTGGCGGTTCTTCTGGGGGCACTCGCTTTCCGTGAGCGTCTTGGAAAGGCACAGCTCTTTGCAGTTGGGCTCGCACTCTGCGCGGTTGCGACGCTGACAGTCGGCCTTGGCGTCCCGCCTTGGATCGCGCTTGTTCTGGCCACCAGCTTTGGACTGTATGGCCTTGTTAAAAAAGGCCTTTCAGTGGGGCCGGTCGTGTCCGTCACGGCAGAGGTTTTGCTCCTTTCGCCGATTGCTCTGGGCGTTTTATGGTATTTTCACGCTGATGGTCATGGGGCTTTCGGTATCAATTGGCATGATAGCCTTTTGCTGGCATTCTCGGGCATCCTGACGGGTACGCCTCTTATTCTGTTCAGCTACGCCACCAAGCGCGTCACGCTCGCCACAGTCGGGCTGGTGCAGTACACAAATCCGACGATTCAATTTTTGGTCGCGATGCTGATCTTCCGCGAGGCGTTCAGTTTTTGGCATGCCGTCGCCTTCGCGATGATCTGGACCGCACTTGCGATCTATACTACCGCGAGTCTGCGTCAGGATAGGGCGGCGCGAAGAGCAGTTGTCAAATCCTGAATGGTATCAACGGTTTGTACAAAGGTGTTGAGGCTTTGGTCGGCAAATCCCTCGGAAATCACATGATCCAGCAAATGTGTCAGAGGTGTCCAGTAGGCATCTGTACTCAAAAGGAAAATAGGTTTGTCATGCAATCCGAGCTGCCGCCAGGTCAGGACTTCGAAGAATTCGTCAAGTGATCCTGCGCCGCCGGGCAATACAACGATGGCGTCGGAATTCATGTACATGACCTTTTTCCGTTCATGCATTGTCTCTGTCACGACATATTGTGTCAGGTCGCGTTTGCCCATTTCTCTGGATACGAGATGTTTCGGTATCACCCCGAACGTGCTGCCCCCGGCGGCCTGTGCGGCGCGGGCGGTGGCACCCATCAAACCCACGTCGCCCGCGCCAAAAACCAGCCGCCAGCCATGGCTTGCCAACATTGTGCCGACAGCGGTCGCCGCGTCTTCATACCTCGTGTTGCGGCCAGAGCGCGCACCGCAAAAAACACAAACGGAAGGGGCTGGCATTGCGTGACTCCGGACTGATAAACGGTTGCTTTGACCCCTGATAGCCTTGTTGCTATTGTCGGGCAACCTGGCAGCGGGCCACGGCATGGGGATGTAAGGAAAAAATGAGTAAATTCGGCGGTTTAGGATCTGGGCCTGCGATGGGGGTGGCCGGGCTTGCAGCGGTCGGTCTTGTGGTATTCACGGTCTACCGGAATACCGGCGAGATCGCTGAACCCGATGCAGTGATCACAACGGAGCGCGCGCCTGCGCCAGCGTCCGAGATGGTGTCCGAACCGGAGATGGCCGACAACGATACGCCCGAGGTGAACAAAGCCGAAGTGGCTGAACCTGAACCTGAACCGCGGGATACGCCGCCGATCCCATCGTCTCCTGCCATTGACACATTTCGGCTAGAGCCGGATGGGCAAATGATCGTGGCCGGTCAAGGCGAGCCGGGCTGGGATGTGTCCATTCTTTTGGACGACATCAATATTGGCTCTGTTGCCTCTGATAATGCAGGAAAATTCGTCCAGTTCCTTGATCTTCCGACGAGTGACGCGCCGCGCATCCTTACGCTTAGCATGCGGTCTGGGGAGACTGGCGAGGAGATCGCATCACGAGACGAGATCATTATCGCCCCGACACCGAACGTAGAGGCTGTCGATCCGCAAACCGAGGCTCTGGTTTCGCTGACCGATGCGGTTGCGCCGGAGCCGGAGCCTGTTCGAAAGGCTGTCACAGACACTCAGACGCTGCCGCTTGACCGAAAGGTCATGGGACAGGACGCGGACGTTATGCCGGAGATCGCCGAGGCCGCAGCCCAGATTGACGAAATCATCCCAGAAAACGAGGATGCAGCGCATGGCGAGAGCATTTCTCCCGAGACACAATCCGTGTCTCCGTCGCAGCCCGGAGCCTTGTCCGGCGAGGATGACGCGTTGACGGGGTTGGCCGGCGGCCAACCGGAAACGATCCCTGATCTCGACGGTGACAAAGTGGATCCTGCATCACCCGTGTCCGGTCGTGGACAGACCGTCCTCTTGGCTAATGACAGCGGCATCCGAGTGCTTCAGGCACCGGTTTCAGGCCCGGCACCCGAGGTGATGTCAAGCGTGGCCCTGGATGCGATCAGCTATACGCCAGATGGCGAAGTTGAGTTGACGGGGCGGGCGCAAGGAACTGGTTTCGTGCGTATTTATCTAGACAATAAACCGATCACAACGTCCCGTATCGCGGCTGGCGGAAACTGGCAGACCGAGTTGCCCGAGGTGGATACCGGCGTTTATACCCTGCGCGTTGATGAAGTGGACAGTGCCGGCAAAGTGACCTCGCGTGTCGAGACTCCGTTCAAGCGTGAGGATCAAGCTATTTTGAGGGCAGAGGAGGCGAAAGACACGGCCACGCGTGCCATCCGGGCCGTCACGGTACAGCCAGGCTCTACCCTATGGGCGATTTCGCGCGAAACATACGGGCGCGGCATCCTTTATGTGCGGGTCTTCGAGGCCAACCGGGATCGTATTCGCGATCCCGATCTTATCTATCCCGGTCAGGTCTTTACGCTGCCGCGATAGGCAGGGCTGGCAATCCTTGTTCCTCAGCGCTATCTCTGGGACAAGTGATTGAAAAGGCTAGCTCATGCGCCATGCCAGCATAACAACGACGCAGCCGCCCGCGAATGGCTGGAGTGTGGTGCGCCGCGTTGCACCGTATTTGTGGCCTGCCGATCAGCCTTGGGTCAAGCGTCGCGTCGTATTTGCCGTGATCGCGCTTGTCCTTGCGAAACTGATCAGCGTCGGCACGCCGTTTTTCTACAAGGCCGCGGTCGATGCGCTCGCAGGAGAAGGGCAATCGGCGGCGTGGATGTTGGGCGCCGGGGCGGTCGGGCTGACCGTGGCCTACGGCATGGCGCGGTTGATGACGGTTGGCTTTCAGCAATTGCGTGATGTGATTTTCGCGCGGGTAGCGCAGCGCGCCCTGCGCGCGCTCGCATTAGAGACCTTCCAACATATTCACGCGATGTCAATGCGGTACCATATCAGCCGCAAGACTGGTGGTCTCAGTCGCATCATTGAACGTGGCGTCAAAGGCGTGGAATTCCTGCTGCGATTCCTGTTGTTTTCCATCGGGCCTTTGGTGCTTGAGTTGCTTTTGATTGGAGTGGTGCTCGCGGTTGTTTTTGACATTTGGTATCTGGTGGCCGTTGTAGCCGTCATCGCCGCCTACGTTGGCTTCACCTTCAAGGTGACCGAATGGCGGGTGCGGCTGCGCAAGGAAATGAATGACCAGGATACCGACGCCAACCAAAAGGCAATCGACAGTCTGCTCAATTTCGAGACAGTCAAATATTTCGGCGCAGAGGGCAGGGAAGCGGCACGCTACGATGCAGCGATGGCCGGCTATGAGCGAGCGGCGCTACAGACATCCTACTCTCTGGCATTTCTCAACTTTGGACAGTCCTTACTGATAACCGGCGGCTTGGTGGTCGTCATGGTGATGGCGGCCTTTGGGGTCCAGTCCGGCGCAATGACCGTGGGTGATTTTGTGATGGTCAACGCTTACATGATCCAGATCACCATGCCCCTCAACTTTCTCGGTACCGTTTACCGGGAAATTCGACAGTCTTTGGTTGATATGAGTGAAATGTTCGGTTTGTTAGAAAAAAAGCCGGATGTTGAGGATAAGGTTGATGCCAAGGTTCTGAAAGTAAAAAAAGCATCGGTGCGATTTGATGCGATTGACTTTGGATATGAGAGCGACAGGCCGATCCTCAAGGGGGTTACGCTGGATGTGCCGGAGGGGCGCACAGTTGCCGTGGTCGGGCCGTCAGGCTCCGGGAAATCGACCATCGGGCGGCTGCTGTTTCGCTTTTATGATGTACAGGCGGGCGCGGTGCTCATCAACGGGCAGGATGTGCGCGACGTGACGCAGGACAGTTTGCACGCGGCAGTTGGTGTCGTGCCGCAGGATACGGTTCTCTTCAATGACACGATTGGCTACAACATCGCCTACGGTCGCGCCGGGGCCACTCAGGCCGAGATCGAGGCGGCGGCGCGGGCCGCGCAAATCCATGACTTCATTGTCAGCCTGCCGGACGGATATGCAACGCAAGTCGGCGAGCGCGGCTTGAAGTTGTCGGGCGGCGAGAAGCAGCGCGTGGGTATTGCACGCGCATTGCTTAAAAACCCGCCGATCCTGCTGCTTGATGAGGCGACGAGTGCGCTTGATACGCAGACTGAGCATGAGATTCAGGGTGCGCTCGCGCATGCCGCCGAGGGACGCACGGTGATTACCATTGCGCATCGCTTGTCGACCGTCGCCAATGCAGACAAGATTGCCGTTTTGGATCAAGGTGTTGTGGTTGAACAGGGCACGCATGCCGAGCTTTTGGCAAAGCAGGGGCGGTACGCGGCCCTGTGGCAGCGGCAAGCCAGTGAAGAGGAAGGTGCGGCGGCATAGGTCAAGTGTCACAGGGCGGTTACTTGGCGTCGGTAAACAACCTCTGCACGCGCGCTACATATCGGGCTTGTCAGTCTGTCATCCCGATATATAGTGAATTGAGGACGGGGTGCGGTGCCCGATCTGGCACCTGCGGCCTTCAGGACCGGGGTGAGAGGATAGTCAGTTAGATGGACGGCGATTTCAGGACCGATTTTGTTAGAGAACCCGCAGCACTGCGGCACTTTCCGGCGCTCGTTTTGAATGCCGATTATCGCCCGCTTTCGTACTATCCGCTGTCGCTCTGGACGTGGCAGGAGGCGGTCAAGGCCGCCTGGTCCGACCGCGTGGACATCGTGGCCGAGTATGACCATTGGGTCCGAAGCCCCAGTACCGAGATACGTATACCCTCTGTCATCGTCTTGAAAGACTTTGTAAAACCCCAAAAGCGCGTGGCCTTCACGCGCTTTAATTTATTTCTGCGGGATGAATTCATGTGCCAATATTGCGGGGCACGCGGGGATTTGACGTTTGACCACGTGGTTCCACGTGCCTCCGGCGGTGTGACAAGCTGGGAAAATGTCGTAGCCGCATGTAGCCCTTGCAATCTGCGCAAGGGATCAAAGAGCTTGCGGCGCTCTGGCCTCACGCTCCGCAAGCCGCCCCGGATGCCGGGGGCAGAGCAATTACGAAATCTGGGGCGCAAGTTTCCGCCCAATCACCTGCACGAAAGCTGGCTCGATTTTCTCTATTGGGACGCCGAGCTGGAGGCCTAGCAACGCCTAGAGAGGGCTGACACGAGCCTCTGCGGCCGTAAGCCCAGGCCCCGCGCGGTCAAACCGCAGATAGGCGATGCCGCGCCCGCCTGACTGGGTGTAGAGCGTGCCGGCATGTTTTTCCTCGGGCGTCTTTATCTCTGTGCCCACCGGTGCCGCGCCATCAACTGCGACCAAGGCGAGGCCTTTTCGCAGCTCGGTCTTGTGTTTCATGCGCGCCGTCACCTCTTGGCCCACGTAGCAGCCCTTCTTGAAATCCAAGCCGTTCAAACGATCGAGACCGGCTTCGAGAATGAAGGTGTCGGGCGTGAGTTCAATGCCCGTTTCCGGGATGCAATGGGCGACACGGATCAGGTCAAAATTGCTGCCGTCATCGCCGCCCTCGTCGCCATATGCCCGCCAGCCGAGGTCGGGATGGCGGGGGTCGCCCAAGGCGCCATCGGGAGCGGTGCCCGTGCCGCGCCGTACCTTGATGTCAATCTCGGATATATCGACATCCGCGCGCAGCTTATACATGGCAAGCCGTTTCGCGAGCGCCTGTGCAAGATCCGTATCGACGTCCAGCCAGATCGCATCGCCATGCCGCAGGAGGAAAAAATCGGCCAGATACTTGCCCTGCGGGGTCAGCATCGCGGTATAGAGCAGCCCTTGGTCGAGCTTTGTAAGATCGTTGGTGACAAGCCCCTGCAAGAATGGCTCTGCATCTCCGCCAGTGATCTCGAAAATTGTGCGCGCCATGCCCGTTCCCCTCTGCTTTCCACTGTAATATAGGTCGCGCGGCCAGACACGAAAGGGGTCTTTGCATGCGCGCTGCGCTCTCGGTGATCATTCCCACGCTCAATGCGGCCGAGGCGCTGCCGGGGTGCCTTGCTGCGCTGATCGAGGGGCTTGAGGCGGGGGTGATCCGGGAATTGATCGTGTCCGATGGCGGCTCTGGCGATGCGACATTGAAGATGGCCGATGCGTCAGGGGCGCTAATCCTGCAAGGGGCCCCGTCGCGGGGCGGGCAAATGCGGCGCGGGGCGCAGGTGGCCGGGGGGACATGGCTCTTGTTCCTGCATGCCGATACAGTCATGCCCAAGGGCTGGAGCGAAGCGGTGCGCACGCAGATGGAGGCGGATGGGCCTGCGGCTTTCCGGCTGGCGTTCGATGTCGGCGGGGTGATGCCCTCATTGGTGGCGGGCTGGGCCAATCTGCGCAGCCGCGTGTTCGGATTGCCTTATGGCGATCAGGGCTTGTTGGTTTCGCGCGCTGAGTACGAGGCAGTGGGCGGCTACAAGGACATTCCGTTGATGGAAGACGTGGCGATGGCACGCGCCTTGCGAGGCCGCATCACGCTTTTGCCGTTGGCGGCAAGAACCTCGGCGGCGCGGTATAGACGGGACGGGTGGTTCCGGCGGGGCGCGCGCAACCTGTGGACGCTTGCGCGCTATGTTTGCGGAGCCGACCCGGTCAGCCTCGCGCGGCAGTATCGGCGGTAGTGGCACGTCGGCTTTGGGTGAGCGCCCCAAGACTGCCATCCTAAAGTGTCGGTTCAGCAGGGCACCGTCCGGTAGGTGCCGTCGCCATTCGCATAGGCGCATTGGTTGGAACGGGTGTTGCGCGCGATGAGTGTGCCGGCCGCGGCGCCTGCGAGGGTCGAGAGCACGGTCCAGCCGGCGTTGACGTCGAACACCGCTGCCCCGATCAGCCCCGCGCCTGCACCGAGTGCGGCACCGGTGACCTCGCGGTTGTCACTGGTGTCGATACATCCGGCAAAGGCCAGGCTGGTGATGCTTGCAAGGATCAGGTTGCGTTTCATGATGGGCTCCTTCCTGTGTTGGGTTCTACGGATGCGAACGCAGGATAGGGCAATTTTATTCCCGAGGAAAAACGCGCCTCGGCAAGGGATCGCCGAGGGGGGCTGTCATACCATGGGCGGCGGTGGTCTACGCCGCGCGCCGGACAGGGCGTTGCCCGCGATGGCTGTCAGCAGCACCGCGCCGCCAATCAGCGTGTTTGGCGTCGCGGTCTCGCCCAGCACCATCCAGACCCAGACCGGCCCCAGCACCACCTCGGCCAATGACAACAGGGTCAGTTCGGCGGCTGGCACGGTTTTCGATCCGATGGTGTAGAGGATGAGCCCCGCGCCTACCTGAAAAACCCCCATGCCCAGTGAAATGCCGGTGTCATTGGGCGAGAGCGTGAAACCGAGCCCAAGCACGAGGCAGATCGCGCCCATGATCAGAACGGCGAAGAGACCCGAGAGAAACACCGCAGGCATCATCTCGGTGGCCTTGCCCCACCGCAGCGTGATGGTGAAGCAGGCAAAGCCGAGGGCCGAGCCGATGGCGGCGAGATTGCCCCGGAGCGCGGCCCCCGAGGATTTGTCCCAGACCATGATCGCGATGCCGATACTGGCCACGGCGATGGCCACCCATGTGGCGGGCCGGACGCTTTCGCGCAGGATCAGGCGGCCGAGAATGGCGGCCATCAGCGGGGCCGAGGCAAAGAGCATCATCGCGTTGGCGACCGAGGTGGTCTGCACCGAGTAGATGCCGCCGGTATAGGCCGCGACCAGCGACAGCCCGCCGATCACCCCCGGCCAGCCCATGCGCAGGGCAAGGGTGATCGGGTTCCTGCCGGTGCGCAGGCGGATCACGACGAAGAGTAGCAGGCTCATCGAGATCGAGCGGTAGAACAGGATCTGCCAGACCTGTGCCTCGTCGATCAGGCGGATGCCGAGGCCCACCGTGGACCACAGCACGCCCGCGAAGAACACCAGCGCATAGCCGCGCAGATCGCGCTCGGGCAGGGGGACGGCGAGGGTCACTTGAGGGCCTCGTCCGCAGGGATCTGCGCGGGCAGAACTTTCGCTATGACATCCTGCCCGACAAAGAGCAGCATGCCGGTTTCGATACAGAGAATGCCCTGAAGCGCACGGGACGGCACCGGGGCGGGATGCGCGGATAACATCGCCATTAGCGGTCTTTCACAGGTCTGTCGGGGGTGGGCACGATGGCCTCTTTGCAGCCGTTACATGATTGGATTGCGACTTTCATGTCCGATAGCGACAATATACGAAAAACCCCACAGGCGCGGGGCCTGCGGGGCGATACTCGTTACCTCAAACGGTTCTTAGCCGCGATTCATCCGGTTTTCGATCAACTCGTCCACGACACCCGGATCGGCCAAGGTTGACGTGTCGCCAAGCGAGCCGTAATCGTCCTCGGCGATCTTGCGCAGGATACGGCGCATGATCTTGCCGGAGCGGGTTTTTGGCAGGCCGGGGGCCCATTGGATGAGGTCGGGCTTGGCGATCGGGCCGATCTCGGTGCGAACCCAGGCTTCCAGTTCCTTGCGCAACTCTTCGGTCGGTTCCACGTCGTTCATCAGGGTGACATAGGCGTAGATGCCTTGCCCTTTGATGTTGTGCGGATAGCCCACCACCGCCGCCTCGGCGACCTTGGCATGGGCCACGAGGGCGGATTCGACCTCGGCGGTTCCCATGCGGTGGCCCGACACGTTGATCACGTCATCGACGCGGCCTGTGATCCAGTAATAGCCGTCGGCGTCGCGCTTGCAGCCGTCGCCGGAGAAGTAATAGCCCTTGTATTGCTGGAAATATGTCGCCTCGAAGCGCTCGTGATCGCCCCAGACGGTGCGCATCTGCCCCGGCCAGCTGTCCTTGAGGGCCAGCACGCCGGAGGCTTCGGTATCGGTGATTTCCTTGCCCGATTCCGTCTCCAGCACCACCGGCTCGATCCCGAAGAACGGCAGCGTGGCGCTGCCGGGTTTTGTCGGGATGGCGCCGGGCAGGGGGGTCAGCAGGTGACCGCCGGTCTCGGTCTGCCACCAGGTGTCGACGATGGGGCAGCGGCCCTGGCCGACGTTGTCGTTATACCAGTTCCACGCCTCCGGGTTAATTGGCTCGCCCACGGTGCCCAGCACCTTGAGCGACGAGAGGTCACAGCGGCTGACATATTCGGTGCCTTGCCCCATCAGCGCGCGGATGGCGGTGGGGGCGGTGTAGAACTGGTTGACTTTGTGTTTCTCGCAGACCTGCCAGAAGCGGCTTGCGTCGGGGTAGGTCGGCACGCCCTCGAACATCAGGGTGGTCGCGCCATTGGCCAAGGGCCCGTAGACGATATAGCTGTGGCCGGTGACCCAGCCGACATCGGCGGTGCACCAGAACACGTCGCCTTGGTGATAGTCGAACACCAGTTCCTGCGTCATTGCGGCAAAGACGAGATAGCCGCCGGAGGTGTGCACCACGCCCTTGGGCTGACCGGTCGAGCCGGAGGTGTAGAGGATGAAAAGCGGGTCTTCGGCACCCATTTCCTCGGGCGGGCAATCGGTGGCGGCGTCGCCGGCCAGCGCGTTGTAGTCGTGATCGCGCCCCTCGATCCATGTGGTCTGGCCACCAGTATGCTTGACGACCAGGCATTTCACCTTGTCCGAGCAATGCAGCAGCGCCGCGTCGGTATTGGATTTGAGCGCCGTCTTGCGCCCGCCACGCGGCGCCTCGTCTGCGGTGATGACGACCTTGGCCTGACAGCCGTTGATCCGAGCCGAGAGCGCGTCGGGCGAGAAGCCCGCGAAGACGATGGAATGGATCGCGCCGATCCGGGCGCAGGCGAGCATCGCATAGGCCGCCTCGGGGATCATCGGCAGGTAGAGCACCACGCGGTCGCCGCGTCCCACACCCATATCCTTGAGGACGTTGGCCATGCGGCAGGTGTTCTCGTACAGCTCTCGATAGGTGATGTGCTGCGCCGCATCCTCGGGATTGTCCGGCTCCCAGATGATGGCGGTGCTGTCGCCGCGCGCCTCGAGATGGCGGTCGATGCAGTTGGCAGCGACGTTGAGCGTGCCGTCCTCGAACCATTTGATCGAGACATTGCCGAAGTCGTAATTCACGTCCTTGACGCGGGTGTAGGGCTTGATCCAGTCGATCCGCTTGCCATGCTCGCCCCAGAACGCCACCGGATCATTGACCGAGGCGGCATACATTTCCTTGTATTTCGCGGCGTCCACATGGGCGTTTGCCGCGAACTCTGCGGAGGGGGGGTAGGTGGTGTCGGACATTTGAACAAACCCTTGCTGTCTGCGGTCGATAAAAATTCGGGCCCGCCCCGTTCGTTACAGGGAGAAACAGCCAAGAGCGGGCGTTCCGGCCTCAGATGGCCAGATATTCGGAGCGGAGCTCTTCGTTATCGAGCACTTCCGCTGCCGTACCGTCAAACACGATC
Organism: uncultured Roseovarius sp.; assembly: GCF_947259555.1. Classification (GTDB taxonomy): domain Bacteria; phylum Pseudomonadota; class Alphaproteobacteria; order Rhodobacterales; family Rhodobacteraceae; genus Roseovarius. Next base: position 140,901 of record NZ_CAMYMD010000026.1, on the reverse strand, counting down.
CCGCCAGTGTCAAGGATCACGGCGCGGTCGGCAAGCTCCAGTGCGCGCACGGCGTTCTGTTCGACGAGGATAGTGGTGATGCCCTGCTCCTTGATGATGCGCAGGGTTTTCTCGATCTCGTCGACGATCACCGGGGCGAGGCCCTCATAGGGCTCGTCCAGCAGCAGCACCTTGATGTCACGCGCAAGGGCGCGGGCCACGGCGAGCATCTGCTGTTCGCCACCCGAAAGCGTCGTGCCCTCTTGCTTGCGGCGCTCCGCGAGGCGGGGGAAGAGCTCGTAGAGGCGGTCGATGGACCAGCCGATCGGCGGGGCGATCTGCGCCAGTTGCAGGTTTTCCTCGACGGTCAGGCCGGAGATGATGCAGCGATCCTCGGGCACGAGGCCGATACCGGCCGCCGCCGCCTCGTGGCTTTTCATGTTGTGGAGCGGCTGGTGGTCGAGCCATATCTCGCCATGCGTGACCTGAGGGCTGTCCATCCGGGCAATCGAGCGCAGGGTCGTGGTCTTGCCTGCGCCATTGCGGCCCAGAAGCGCGAGGATTTCGCCCTCGTGGACGTTGAAAGAGATGTTCTGGACGATGTAGCTCTCGCCGTAATAGCTCTCCATGTTCCACACCGAGAGGAAGGCGGGGGCGGTTTCGGCGTAGTTCCTGCCTTTGGAAAAGTCGGGTTTGACGTTCATGATCCGCGCTCCTGTCAGGCCGCCGTTTCGCCAAGATACGCTTCGCGCACCTTGGGGTGGCCCTTGATGTTTTCGGGGGTGTCCTCGACCAGCGGGCTGCCCTGCGCCAGAACGGTGATCCGCTCGGCGAGGGAGAACACGACATGCATGTCGTGTTCGATGATCGCGATGGTGATGTCGCGCTCGTCCTTGATCTGTTTCAAGAGGTCGATGGTGTTGTTGGTATCGGCCCGCGCCATGCCCGCCGTCGGCTCGTCGAGCAGCAGCAATTTGGGGGTTTGCGCGAGGCACATGCCGATTTCCAGACGCCGCTTGTTGCCGCGCGACATCGAGGCGGAATGCATGTGGCGCTGATCCTGGAGGTTGAGGTCTTCGAGCATCGCCTCGGCCTGATCAATGATCTCGTTCTCATTGTGCGAGCTTTCGAGCGCATGCATCCGGAATACACCGTCGCGCTTGGCGAAGATCGGGATCATCATGTTTTCCAGCACCGTGAGATCGCCGAAGATTTCCGGCGTCTGGAACACCCGGGAGATGCCCATCTGGTTGATCTCGTAGGGCTTGCGCCCCAGCACTGACTGGCCCTGGAACATGACCGAGCCGGTGTCGGGGATGAGCTTGCCGATCAGCACGTTGAGCAGCGTTGACTTGCCCGCCCCGTTCGGCCCGATGATCGCATGCACCGAGTTTTCCGCGACGCTGAGGTTCACGTCCCCCAGCGCCTGCAACCCGCCGAAGCGCTTGTTGACGTTCTTGACTTCGAGAATGCCCATGTCCTGCGCTCCTTATTCGGCGGGGGTCGATTGGGTGGATTTCTTGGCGTCATCCGGCTTCTTGCGGCGGAAGAGCCGTGCGATGCGCTGGCCACCTTCGACAAGGCCACCGGGCAGGAAGATCACGACGAGCATGAACAGCAGCCCGAGCGTGAGGTGCCAGCCCTTGCCGACGAAGGGATGCACTAGGGTCACCAACAGGTTCTCGATCCCGTCTGGCATGAAGCTGAACCAGCTATGCAGAACGCTGTCGTTGATCTTCGAGAAGATGTTCTCGAAATACTTGATGAAGCCCGCGCCAAGAACCGGGCCGATCAATGTGCCAGCGCCGCCGAGGATGGTCATCAGAACGACTTCGCCTGATGCCGTCCACTGCATGCGCTCGGCACCTGCCAGCGGGTCCATCGAGGCCAGAAGCCCGCCTGCAAGCCCGGCATACATGCCCGAGATCACGAAGGCGGCGAGGGCATAGGGACGCGCGTTGAGGCCGGTGTAGGTCATCCGCGTGTTGTTCGACTTGATCGCCCGCAGCATCATGCCGAAGGGCGAGCGGAAGATGCGGATCGCGATGTAGAAGCTGAGCAGCATCAACACCGCGCAGACATAGTAGCCGACCGAGAAATCGAACGACCAATGGCCCACATTCAGCGTCGAGAACTCGCGCATTTCCATCCCGAAGAGGTTAGTGACCGGGATGGAGCCGTCGGCTGTGCGGCTGACACCGAGGATGCGCGGATCGTCGAGCGTCAGTTGCAGGCCGGTCTCGCCATTGGTGATCGGGGTCAGGACCGAATAGGCGAGGTTGAAGCTCATCTGCGCGAAGGCGAGCGTCAAGATGGCGAAATAGATGCCCGAGCGGCGCAGCGAAATAAAGCCGATGAGCAGCGCGAACAGCCCGGCGACGATCACGCTGAGCAGGATCGCGGGGATGACGTTCATGCTGAGCAGCTTGAACATCCACACCGCCGAATAACTGCCCACCCCGAGAAAGGCTGCGTGACCGAAGCTGAGATAGCCGGTCAGGCCGAAGAGGATGTTAAAGCCAATCGCAAAGATCCCGTAGATCGCGAAGCGCTGCATCAGGTCCGGGTAGCCCGCGTTGAACTGTGCCATCGCGCTGTCGGTGGGGAACGGGTTGAGGATGAAGGGCGCGCCCAATGCCAGAACGGCGACGATGAGCAGCAGCGAGAAGTCTCTTTTATTCAGTCCGAGCATTGTCTTATTCCTCCATCACGCCTTTACGGCCCATCAGGCCCCGCGGACGGGTCAGCAGAATGATGATGGCCACAAGATAGATGATGATCTGGTCGATACCGGGGAGAATCGACTTGATTTCGTTCATCGAGGCAAAGCTTTCGAGCACACCCAAAAGGAAGCCCGCAAGCACTGCGCCCGGCAGCGAGCCCATGCCGCCGACCACCACGACGACGAAGCTCAGCACCAGGAAATCCATGCCCATGTGATAATTCGGCGAGTTGATCGGTGCGTACATCACCCCGGCGAGCCCGGCCACGGCGGCGGCGATGCCGAACATGATGGTGAAGCGTTTGTCGATGTTGATGCCCAGAAGCTGCACCGTTTCGCGGTCGGCCATGCCGGCGCGGACAACCATCCCGAAGGTAGTGAATTGCAGGAAGGCGAACACCCCGCCGATGATCACGGCGGCGAAGGCGAAATAGACCAGACGCCAGTAGGGGTAGATGATCGCATTGGGATCAAAGCCCAGCATCACCCCGAAATCGAACGAGCCGCGGAACACGTCGGGCGCGCCGGTGGGGATCGGGTTGGCCCCGTAGAAATACTTGATGATCTCCTGCAACACGATGGCAAGACCAAAGGTCACGAGGATCTGGTCGGCATGCGGACGCTTGTAGAAATGCTTGATCAGCCCGCGTTCCATGACAAAGCCGATGGCGACCATGACCGGGATCGAGAACAGGATCGCGAGCGGCACCGCCCAGTCTATGATCGCGCCGCCCATATCGGGACCGAGCCAGTCCTCGACATAGGTGGTCTTGACCTTGGCGGGGTTGCCGAGAAAGTCGGTCTTGTTCGGGTCGATCGTCTCGTAGCTGAGGTTGAGGATACGAGACAGCGTGACGGCGCAGAACGCGCCGATCATGAACAGTGCGCCATGGGCGAAATTGACGACCCCGAGCGTGCCGAAAATCAGCGTCAGGCCAAGCGCGATGAGCGCATAGGCCGAGCCCTTGTCGAGCCCGTTGAGAATTTGAAGAATGATTGCGTCCATTGTTCCCACCCATGGGTTAGAGGCGATGCTGGTCTTCTTGTGCGAAAGCGAACCGCCAGGGGAAGCGGCCGCGCGCGGCGTGCGCGCGACCGGTCAGTCACGTCAGGTCACGCGCCCGGGTTGCAGGCCCCAAGCTCGCCGCCGGCGAACATCGGGTGATCGGGTTCGTAGGTGACCTGTGCGGCGGGTGTGACCTCGACCACTTCGAGGAGGTCGAATTCGCTGGTCGGGTTCTCTTTCCCGCGCACAACGAGCACGTCCTTGAAGCACTGGTGGTCTTCGGCACGATAGAGCGTCTTGCCGTTGCCCAGACCGTCGAACTCGAAGCCTTCGAGCGCTTCGCCCACGGCGCAGGGGTTGAAGCTGCCCGCACGGGTGACGGCATCCGCATAGAGCAGGGTCTGGCAATAGCAGGTATGCGCCGCCTGAGAGGGCGGGAAGCCATATTTTTCGCCGAAGGATTTGACGAACGCCTTGGAGGCATCGTCGGTCAGCGACCAGTGCCAGTTTGTCGAGCCGTGAATGCCCTTCACGTTCTCGCCCGCACCACGTGCCATCAGGCGCGAGTAAAGCGGCACGACGATCTCGAAGTTCTTGCCGTTGACTTCTTTTTCGCGCAGGCCGAACTGCACGGCGTTGGTCAGCGAGTTGACCATGTTCCCGCCGTAGTGGTTCAGGACCAGAACATCGGCACCCGAGTTGAGAACCGGCGCGATGTAGGACGAGAAGTCGGTCGCGGCGAGCGGGGTCTTGACCGTGTTGACGGTCTCCCAGCCCAAGGCCTCGGTCGAGGCGACGATCGATTCTTCCTGTGTCCAGCCCCAAGTGTAGTCGGCGGTCAGGTGATAGGCCTTGCGGTCCGAGCCGTAGAGGCTCTGGAGCACCGGAGCCAGAGCGGCACCTGACATGTAGGCGTTGAAGAAGTGGCGGAAGCCGTTGGCCTTCTTGTCCTTGCCGGTGGTGTCGTTGGAGTGCGTCAGACCCGCCATGAAGATCACGCCCGCCTCTTGGCAGAGGCCCTGCACGGCTACAGCCACGCCCGAGGACGAGCCGCCGGTGATCATGATCGCGCCGTCTTTTTCGATCATCGACTTGGCCGATGCGCGCGCGGCGTCGGATTTGGTCTGGGTGTCGCCGGTCACATACTCGACCTTCTTGCCCATGATGCCGTTGCCTTGCAGCGCCTTGGAGCTGAAGGTGTTCATCATGCCGCCGTCGCCGCCACCGTTGAGGTGCTCGACCGCAAGCTCGTACGCGCGAAGCTCGTCCGCGCCCTCATCGGCGTAGGGTCCGGTCTGCGGCACGTTGAAGCCGAGCGTCACCGAGCCGCCGGTGGGCTCGTTGGTGAAGGCCGCGGCGCTGGATGCGGTGAAGATCGTCGGCAGCGCGACGCCGGCCCCGGCGATGGCGCTGGTCTTGATCAGACCCCGACGCGTCAGGTTCGATTTGGACATGGATTCCTCCCATTATGAAAATCGCGGGAAGGGCCTCCTCTTGCGCCTCCCCTGCGCACAACCGTGCAGTTCAAGTATGAGGGAGGCCTAGAAAATTACGCAACAACTGCTTTTTCCAGAACAATTTTTTTGTAAACTTATAGACAGAATGGGCGCGTACGTTGTAAAAAAATTCTCGCGCAGGCGCAGCAAGATCAACGAGTGAAAGGGAAATTTCTAATGCCGAATCGGCTCATGATCGGTACCCGCATACGTGAACGTCGGGTGTTGAGCGGAATCAGGCAGTCCGATCTTGCGCGACAGGCCGGAATATCGCCCTCTTACCTGAATTTGATCGAACACAACCACCGTAGAATCGGTGGCAAGACCCTGTTGAAACTGGCTGAAGTGCTGGATGTAGAGCCGTCGCTTCTCTCTGACGGTGCGGAGGCCACCTTGCTTGCCGGGCTGCGCGAGGCGGCGGGCGAGCCTGACGGCGAAGGCCCGGAACTCAGCAGGATCGAGGAGTTTGCGGGGCGTTTTCCCGGCTGGGCGAGCCTTTTGAATGAGCTCTGTCGCCGCAACCAGGCCCTTGAGCGTACCATCGAGACCCTCACGGACCGGCTTGCGCATGATCCCTTTCTGGCCGATTCGCTTCACGAGGTGATTTCGTCCGTGACTGCGATTCGTTCCACATCGTCGATTCTTGTAGAAACCGAATCGCTGGAACCGGAATGGCAGGCGCGCTTTCACCGCAACATCAATGAAGACAGTGCCCGGTTGACTGAGGGCGCTCAGGCGCTTGTGCGTTATCTCGAAGCGGCGCCCAACAAAGAGGCCGAAGTGCAGTCGCCTCAGGATGAAATGCACGCCTATCTCGCGGCACGTGAGCATCATGTGGCAGAGCTGGAGCGCGATATGGCGGGGCCACGCGATGTAGCGCGGCTCGTGGAAGCGGCTGCCGCGCAGGGCATGTCCAGTCCGGCCCAGAGCCTTACCCGTGATGTTCTCTCGCGATATCTTGACGATGCCCGCGCGCTTCCTAAACGTGCATTCTTGTCACATATCGAGGCCATCGGGTTGAAGCCGGCAGAGTTGGCTGAGGCGACCGGGGCCGACATGGCGTGCGTTTTTCGGCGGCTCGCGACCTTGCCGGAGGCTGAGGTTGGACCAGTCGGTCTGGTGGTTTGCGACACCTCGGGCACATTCCTGTTGCGCAAGCCGTTAGACGGGTTCGCGATGCCGCGTATCGCGGGCGCCTGCGCGCTCTGGCCGCTTTTCCAGGTTCTTGGCCAGCCACAGCGCCCGACACGGCTACGTTTGCGCCAGGCTGGACGCGGCGGCGAGGTCGTGGAGGCGTTTGCCGTTGCCGTTCCCACAGGGCCCGTCAGCTTTGAGCATCCTCCGTTGACCTTGGCGCATATGTTGCTCTTACCCGATCCGGGAGAGACGGCTGGCAAGGTGCGAGAGTTGGGTGTGAGTTGCCGGATTTGCCCCATTAAGGACTGCGTGGCACGGCGTGAGCCGTCAATCATCGCAGAGGGCTTTTGACTTGGGCCGTGAGATTGGGAATAGTTGCGCGGGGCGTCTAGCGACGCACGCATCGGAGGGGAGGCCGGTTGCATGGGGAAAAAGGTTCTGCTGATCGAAGATGAGCCGAATATAATCGAGGCGGTGAGTTTTATCCTGTCGCGGGATGGCTGGGACGTGAAGACCCATTCCAACGGGCATGATGCGATGGAGGCGGTGCGTCTGCGCGAACCTGACCTTATCATTCTGGACGTCATGCTGCCGGGCAAGAGCGGTTTCGATATCCTCGCTGAAATCCGGGTGGATGCGGATTTCGCGGCGACACCCGTGCTGATGCTGACGGCTCGCGGCCAGACGAAGGATCGCGAGATGGCCGAACGCGCAGGCGCCAGCCAATACATGACCAAGCCGTTCTCCAATGCCGACGTTCTGGCGGCGGTGCGTGATCTGGTGGGGGCATGAACCCCGAGCGCGGCCCGGTCTTTCTGGCGCGGCGTACCTATCGGCGTCGCCGTCTCGCCGATGGTGCGCGGCTCTTGCCAGTGCTTGGGGGCGTTCTGTTTTGCGTTCCCCTTTTGTGGAAGGGCGGCGCTCGCGCTCTCGGCACGGCGGAAGCCATGTTCTATGTTTTTGGCCTTTGGGCCGTATTGGTGGCGATATCGGGCGTGATCTCGCGCCACCTGCGTGCCAGTGACATTGAAGAGGATCTTACGGACGGCGAGGAGGGCTAATGGCGATCCTCAACGTCCTCATTTTAGTCTGCGTGCTCTATGTGGTGCTGCTCTTCGTGGTGGCCTTTGGCGCGGATCGTGCGGCGGCGCAAGGACGGGGCAGCTGGCTGGCCTCGCCCCTTGTCTACACGCTGTCGCTGTCGATCTACTGCACCGCCTGGACGTTTTACGGCGCAGTCGGGTTTGCTGCGCGCTCGGGCCTGGAATTCGTGACGATCTACCTCGGCCCGACGCTGGTGATGATCGGCTGGTGGTGGACGCTGCGCCGCCTCGTGCGGGTCGGGCGCAGTCAGCGCATCACCTCGATCGCCGACCTGATTTCATCGCGCTATGGCAAGTCGAACCTGCTGGCGGTGCTGGTGACGGTGCTCGCCGTGATCGGCACCACGCCCTATATCGCGCTGCAACTGCAATCAGTGACACTGTCCTTTGCCGCCTTTGCCGAGACTGATCTCGCGGCCACCACCTTGCCCGACATGCAGTCGACCGCGCTCTGGGTAGCGATGGGGCTGGCGCTGTTCACTATCCTCTTCGGTACCCGCAACCTCGATGCCAACGAGCGTCATCACGGCGTGGTCATGGCCATCGCGATGGAGGCCGTCGTCAAGCTCTGTGCGCTGCTCGCTGTCGGGGTGTTCGTGGTCTGGGGGTTGGCGGATGGCATTGCGGGCACTCTCGACAGGATCGAGGCGTCGGAGATTGCGCGCTTTGAGGTGTCGAGCGCGCGCTGGGTCGGGTTGACAATGCTGTCGGGGGCGGCGTTTTTGTGTCTGCCGCGGATGTTTCAGGTCATGGTGGTCGAGAACGAGAACGAGGATCATTTGCGCACCGCCGTATGGGCCTTTCCCGCCTATCTCATGCTGATGAGCCTGTTTGTAATCCCGATTGCCGCCGTCGGGCTCGACATGATGCCCGAGGGGGCCAATCCTGACCTCTTCGTGCTGACACTACCGCTGATGGACGGGCGCGACGGGCTGGCGATCCTGTCCTTTCTGGGCGGGTTCTCGAGCGCCACCTCGATGGTGATCGTCGCGGCCATCGCGCTCTCGACCATGGTGTCGAACCATGTGGTCATGCCCATTTGGCTGCATTTCTCGGGCGGTGCGGCGATGGTCTCGGGCGATGTGCGCAACGTGGCGCTGCTGGCAAGGCGGCTGAGCATCGCGGGGGTGGTGTTCCTCGGGTATCTCTATTTCCGGCTGTCGGGCGGTGGCACGGCGCTGGCGGCGATCGGCCTCATCGCCTTTGTCGGGGTGGCGCAGTTTCTGCCGGCGCTGATGGGGGGGCTGTTCTGGCGCGGGGCCACCAAGACCGGTGCGCTTCTGGGGCTGAGCCTCGGGGCGGCGGTGTGGCTCTATTGCCTGTTCCTGCCCAGTTTCGGCCCTTCGCTGATCCTGCCGCAATCGGTCTTTGATCACGGGCTCTGGGGGCTGACATGGCTGCGCCCCTATGCGCTGTTCGGGGCCGAGGGGATGGATCCGGTCGTGCATGCGGTGATGTGGTCGATGTTGATCAATACCAGTGTCTTCGTGGCGGGCTCGCTGCTCAGCTTTCCACAACCGCTGGAGCGGTTGCAGGGCGCGCAATTCGTCAATGTGTTCGATCATTCCGGCACGCCCGGCGGCTGGACCGGGGGCATGGCGCAGAGCGAGGACCTGCTGATCATGTCGCAGCGCATAATGGGCGCGCGCGAGGCGCAGGCGCTCTTTGCCGCCGCCGCGCAGCGGCAAGGCGTGGCGGGCTATCTGCCCGAACCCAGCCCCGATTTCCTGCAAGAGCTGGAGCGTGTGCTCTCGGGGTCAGTGGGGGCGGCGACGGCGCATGCGATGATCAGCCAGATCGTCGGTGGCGCGGCGGTCTCGGTCGAGGATCTGATGGCGGTGGCCGACGAGACCGCGCAGATCATGGAATATTCAAGTCAATTGGAGGCCAAGAGCCAGGAATTGGCACGCACCGCGCGGCAATTGCGCGAAGCGAATGAGAAACTAACGCAGATATCCGTGCAAAAAGACGGCTTTCTGAGCCAGATCAGCCATGAGTTACGCACGCCGATGACGTCGATCCGCGCGTTTTCCGAGATCCTGCGCGATACTGGGGATCTGAGCGCGCAAGAGCAGAGCAAATACGCCTCGATCATCCACGACGAGGCCGTGCGCCTGACGCGGCTTCTCGATGATTTGCTTGATTTGAGCGTGCTGGAAAACGGTCAAGTTGTGCTGAACACGCAAACCGGACGTCTGGACGACCTTCTGGACCGGGCCGAGCGTGCGGCGGGCGTGCAGGGGGGCGCGCTCAGGGTTGTGCGCGACCGCCTTGCCGAAGATGTGGAACTGACCAGTGATCTCGACCGGCTGGCGCAGGTGTTCATCAACCTCATTGCCAATGCGCGCAAATATTGCGACGGGCAACCGCCCGTCCTGACGATTCGCCCCACGATCACTGATGGGCAACTGGTGCTTGATTTTTCCGATAACGGCTCAGGCATCCCGGCCAAGCAGCAGGCCGTGATTTTCGAGAAATTCTCGCGCATCGGCGAGACCAAAGCTGGTGGTGCGGGGCTGGGCCTTGCCATCTGCCGCGAGATCATGGCCCGGCTCGGTGGTTCGGTCAGTTATCTGCCCGGTCAGAAAGGCGCGGCGTTTCGTGTGAGCCTGCCTCTGGAGATGCGGCTGGCGGCACAGTAAGCCGTCCAGCTCTAAAGGAAATCGTAACCAAACGCCCGCTACTCTCCCTCAGAGAGCTTCAGAAAGGGGCAAAGGCGGGCGCATGGGGTCGCAGGATCACAGTTCGATCATTCAGCGCAAGGCAAAGGCGGCGCGCGACGGCTTTGAGTCGCGTGAGATGACGCCAGCCAAGGCACTGCGCCTGTCTCTGGCGCGTGAGGCCGATGCGCTCTTTGATTTGGCGATGACCGTTGTGACGATCGAGCAGACCCGCGTTGGCTTGGCGGATATCAGTGGCGCGTTGAGCGAGCAGGGCTTGCTTGTCTTGCTGGATGGCGCGGGCGCTGCTCGAGGGGCTCTCTGTCTCGACACTCAGTTTCTGGCGGCGCTGATCGAGGTTCAGACAACCGGCGCTGTACATCCCGGCGTGGCCCGTCCGCGCGTGCCCACGCGCACGGACGCGGCGATGGTCGCGCCTCTGATAGATGCGGTCCTTGCCGGAGTTGACGCGCAGATGCGTGATGCGGTTGCCGGGTATCGGCCCCGTGGTTTCAGCTTTGGTGATATGGTCGAGGATACGCGAGCGCTCGCCTTGCTTCTACTGGCCCCAGAATTCGACGTTCTGCGGCTCAATGTCGATCTTGGACCGGGGATCAAGACTGGACGCCTAGATGTGTTACTGCCGGTGGATATCTCGCCTCGCATACCGACAGATGACGCAACCGTGGCGGGTGATGGACCGGTCGGGTTGGGCAACGTTGTGATCAATGCGCCATTGGTTCTCGACGCGGCGATGGCGCGTCTTCGTATTCCCCTGCGGGATGTATGGGCCTTCAAGATCGGTGATCTGGTGCCGGTTCCGCGCGAGGCGATTGGCGAGACTGAACTTTTGGGGCCCAAGGGGCACTTGGTGGCCACGGCGCGACTCGGTCAGATGAATGGATGGCGGGCCCTGCGTTTGATCGCGGGCGGGGCCGGACCTTTGCCTGATGGCGCGCGCGCCGATACGCGAGGCGCAGATGGTCCCGTGCCTTCGCCGTCGACAGTCTCTCCTGTGTCGCCGCTGGATGCCCCGATTGACCCGCCCTCGCCGGACGTGACCAACAGCCATGCCTCGCCGTCTCGCGCCGAGATCACAACCTACAGCGCGCCGCCCGATATGCGGGAACCGGTCTGATTCGGGGCTGTATGGGGTAGGGGGTCCATGGCGATGGGCCGCTATTGACCTGCATCAAGGCATCTGGACACCGTTACTGCTACCTTGGGTCCAAAATGGAGGATCGACATGCTGGAAGAGCGGAATTATCGCGCCGTCCTCATGAGGCGGCTGGGAGAGTTGGACAAGCGGCTGCATGCCATTGAGGATGAGCTGGACGCGCCCAAATCCAAGGACTGGGACGAGGCCGCCATCGAGGGTGAAGGTGATGAGGTCCTGGAACTTCTCGGGCAGCACGGACAAGAGGAGGTTGCGCGCATTCGCGCTGCGCTGGAGCGTATTCGTCAGGGCAGCTTCGGTCTTTGCAGCGTCTGCGGCGAGCAGATTTCTGCCGACCGCCTCGACATTCTGCCGGAAACTCCGGTTTGCCGGTCCTGTGCCGCGCGGATGTCATGACGTGCGTCATTTGAACATCACGATTTGAAGTTACGGTATGGTCGACAGGTGGCTGACACGTTATGGTTGTAGTGTCGTCAGGGAGAGGGATCATGAGACCAATAAAAGCAGAGTTGGACCGGCTGCACGATCAGATCGGGCAAACCCACGTCGAAACGCGCTATCACTTCGAGCCTGAGCTGCGCCAATTGATCGAGCTTATGCGCGCTGAAGGTGTGGCCGTGCCCGACAAGACCAAGCGCCTGCACGAGACATTGCTTTGTGAGGCGATTGAAGCGCAGTTCGACAACATGCCCGTGTGAAACCTGCAGCCTTTACCGCCAAAAGCTTGCGCATGCAGATTTTCTTCGTAGTAATTGTGGCGTAACGGTATTTGGCGTGGTGGGGCGTTTTGACGGCACAAGTGACTCAGGACATTGTGGACGGGGTCGCGGTCCTCCGATTGGATCGCCCCGTTGCAAACGCGCTCGCCCCTGATTTGCGACGGGATCTGCTGGCGGCGTTGGATGCCGTTGCTGAGGATGCCGATGTCCGCGCGGTCGTGTTGGCAGGGGCCGGGGCCGGATTCTCGTCCGGTGTGGATCTGACCGAATATGAGGAAGCCCTTGCCCCCCCATGGATCGGTGCGCTTTGCCTTAGAATAGAAAATTTTCCAAAACCGGTGGTTGCTGCCTTGCATGGTGCGACTTTTGGCGCCGGTTTTGCCTTGGCACTGGCGGCGCATGCGCGCGTCGCGCGGTCGGACGCTCGACTCGCCCTGCCAGAGATCAGTCTCGGAATGATGCCGGGTGGAGGCGTGACACAGCGCGTGCCGCGTCTTGTCGGAGCTCAGGTCGCGCTGGAATTGATGCTGAGCGGGCAGACTGTCACGGCGTCCGATGGGCGTTTGCGCAGGCTCTTTGCCCAGGTGACAGCGCAGGATCCGATCGCGGCGGCGATAAAACTGGCGACCGGTCTGGCGGTACAAGGTGAGTGGCCGTGCAGCTGTGATACCGAGCGCGGTCTGTCGGATCCGATGGGCTATCAGCGTGCTATCGCTGCGGTAGCAGAGCACCTCAAGGGGTCGGGTGGGGCTGCTGGCGATATCCTGCGCGCAGTCGAAGCGGCGCAGCTTTTGCCATTTGCGCAGGGGCTTGAATTTGAAGAAACGCTTTTTGAGGATCGCTTGCGTAGCCCCGACGCGCGGGCGCAGCGCCATGTCTACGCCGCCGAACGCCGCGCCGGCGGCATGCCGGAGCTGCGGAATGGTCAGGCGCGCGCTTTGCGCAAGGTCCTGCTGCGGGGCGAAGGGCTTGGCGATGTCGCGCTGGCGCTGATCGAGGCGGGGCGTGATGTGCAATCGGATGCCCCGGATGTCCCCGCAGCGGCGCGGTCCGCGCTTGAAGGCATGGTCAAGCAGGGCCGTATTGACGAGGCGACATGCGCCGCGCGTTTGGGCTGCCTCAAAGAGGCCGGGGGCGAGGCCACCGCCGATCTGGAACTGAATGCGCGAGGCGCAGCTGACACGGCGACGGGATTCGTCGTGCCGCTCGATTCCGGCGGCGGCCTTGCCGGAGCGAGACTCGGGTTGCGGTTCTATCGCCCGGCTCACCGGTTGCGACTGACCGAGATCGCAGTGTCTGGCGACGCAGACCAAGGACGTGTCGCGAGCCTCGCGCGGTTTTGCGCGGATCTGCGCTGCATGCCGGTGCGCGCGGCGCAGCCTGCGTCGGGCCCGGGGCTGGGGCACGTTATGATGGGTGCGCTGTGCCTCGCCGCGCTGGAAATGGTGCGTGGAGGCATGACGCCTCTCAGGGTCGATCAGGCGGCGCTGCGTCTTGGGCTGCGGGCCGGGCCGTTTCTGATGATGGATCAGGAGGGGCTGCCATCTGTCGCAGAGCGGCTTCGCATCGTGTCTGACTGGCTCGGTTGTCGGCAACCCGGCCCCGATGATCCGCTTTCAGAGCGGCTGGCAAAGGGGGCGAAAGGGCGTGCGGTCGGACGCGGGTTTTACGATCATCCGTCCGATGGGCCCCGTCCGCCAAAAGGGATGGCCGGACCCGGACGAGATCCATCTGACATTCTGGGTAAAGTGCCGCCGCGCCATGCGCTGCACGCCGCGCTCGTTGGTACGGCTTTAAGGCTGTTGGAGCGCGGTGCGGTCCAGCGTGCTTCGGATATCGACGTTATCATGGTGCGCGGGTACGGGTATGAACGCGCGCATGGTGGTCCGCTTTTCGCGGCGGATCAGCGTGGTCTTCTGGCGCTTCTCAATGACATGAAGGCACTTGCCCCACTCGGATTGCCAATCTGGACACCGCCCGAGAGACTTGTGGACATGGTCAAGAACGGTGACGGGTTCTTTGGGCGGGCTGCTGCTATCGCCGCGACCTGAGTGACGTTCCGCCTAGCCGAGCAAAATTCCCACAACCACCATCATCAAGCCGAATACCGATAGCAACAGTGCTCCGGTGTTCAGGGGGACGACCTTTTGTATGGCCGCACGCAGCGCCTCGTCAGATTGCGCGGTCTTACGCGCTTTCCAGACGGTAACGATGCACCATGCAAGCGCAACGAGCCCGGCGAGAGAGAGGGCGGCCCCGAACCAGATCAGAATATCCATCGCTTGCTCCCACAGCGTCACGGTGGTGGCGCTAGAGTAAATTGCACCGCAATGCAAGCTGCCGCGACAGAACACGCTTGCACCACCCCTGACACAGCGGTAGGCAGAAGCCCCCAACCGCCCGGAGAGCAGGCCATGAATGAGGTGAATTCCGTTAGCAGTGATCGCGGTACTGCGGCCTCACTTCGCCAGGTCATCGCGAGGTTCGGGCGTCTTGACGTCGAATAGAAGAGCCCTGCCGAACAACAAGAATAGGTCACTCACAGGCAAAGCTGCGGAACTACACTTATCTTCAGTCAAGTGTATCGCACGCGAAAGACGAACGCTTTGTTTGGAAGACATATGCTTTGAAAACGTAGTCTCGGCGCCGACAAATTGAGATCAAACCGGAGTTCCGAATGGACCAACAAAACGAGATGTCGTCCTACAAAGTGACCGCAGACGAGCTACGCCAATTCGTAGAACGCATAGAGCGTCTCGAGATGGAAAAGAAGGATATCGCAGATCAGATCAAAGAGGTCTTTGCGGAAAGCAAGGCGCGCGGATACGATCAAAAAGCGCTTCGCACCCTGATTAGTCTGAGAAAGAAAGACAGCGATGAAGTTGCCGAACAAGAGGCGGTATTGCAGCTCTACAAAGAAGCCTTGGGAATGAGCTGATAGCCGCATACGGAATTCGTGCTGCAAGCGAGTATTCCACAACGAAAGCAGGCTTGCCGCCATCTTTCCGAGATCGACATATGTCGCCAATCCCGACTAGAGCCTTCTTGACTTAGGGCGTCCCGCGACCAAACCGGCCTCGGACGTCCTGATCTTTGCGGGCTTTGTGATCGAAGTATTGGATTTCAAATGCGACTTGCGGCTGGACACGAGCCGTTCCGCCCATCTGCTTGCCGCATCGCCCAAATCAAAAAACAACGCCACTGCGTTCCGCTCTGTTTGGGTGCGTGCCAATTTTGCGATACCATTCGCGGTTTCTCCGTCTCCTGTTGTACCGGACAACGGCTGTGTGTTTGAGAGGGCTCCGGAATGCCCGTTTTGTCGCCGCACAGGGGACTGGCCAAGGATACTGTGCTGCGCGGCGTCTGGGGCGCGTGTGACAGGCAAGGCATTGCTTTCCAGCTGGAAGTGCACTTAATTCGCCGCAACGGACATGCGCCAAATACCGCATCGTCACAAAAAGGGAGCACGGAAGCAAATGGCACGCACGGTTATAATCGAACAGGCAGGCGGTCCCGAGGCATTGCAACTCGTTGATAGGGACGTGGGCGAGCCGGGGCCGGGCGAAATCCGAATCCGGCACAAGGCCTGTGGTCTCAATTTCATTGATGTCTATCAGCGCACCGGTCTCTATCCGCTCACCCTGCCACATGCGCTGGGCATGGAGGCGGCGGGCATCGTCGAGGCGGTGGGCGAGGGCGTTACGCATCTCAAGGAAGGCGATCGCGCTGCCTATGCCGCCACTCCGCCGGGCGCCTATTCCGAGGCGCGCGTCATGCCCGCCGCGCAGGTCTGCCCGCTGCCGGACGGGATTTCTTTTGAGGATGCGGCCTCGATCATGTTGCAGGGCATGACGGTTGAATATCTCTTTCATCGGGTATGGCCGCTCGAGCAAGGTCAGACCGTGCTCTTTCACGCGGCTGCCGGAGGCGTGGGGCTTCTTGCGTGTCAATGGGCGCGATCCGAGGGGATCAACCTGATCGGCACCGCAGGAACGAACGACAAGTGTCAGCTTGCGCGCGAAAATGGGGCAACGGCCTGCATCAACTATCGTGACAAGGATTTCGTCGCTGAGGTCGAGGCTCTGACGGACGGCGCAGGGGTTGATGTGGTGATGGACGGGGTCGGAAAGGACACGTTTGACCGCTCGCTCGATTGCCTCAAGCCATTGGGCATGATGATGTCCTTCGGCAATGCCTCGGGTCCGGTCGAGCCGGTGAGCCTTTTGACGCTGGCAGGAAAGGGCTCGTTGAAGCTGACGCGCACGACGCTCTTTACCTTTCTGGCGGATCACGCCCGCTGTCAGGCCATGGCACGCCATCTCTTTGAAAAGATCGAGAGTGGAGCGGTCAAGGTCAACATTGGACAGACATTTCCGCTCGACAACATAGCCGACGCGCATCGTGCACTGGAAGGTCGGCAGACAACAGGATCGACCATTCTCACTCTATGAGCTGAATGCGTGCCGTGCTTGGGGCGCCAAGAGCTGGAAACGGTCCAAAAGGGGGCGGAATGATACCAGTCAGGGGATATTCCGGGGCAAAGGTCGCAGTCCTCGGGTTGGGCCGTTCCGGCCTTTCGGCGGCACGCGCCCTGCGCGCAGGCGGGGCCGACGTGCTGGCGTGGGATGATATCGAAACGGCGCGCGATGCAGCGCAGTCAGAGGGCTTTGCCATTGTCGATCTGACACGAGCAGATGCGTTTCACGGCGTTGCCACGCTTGTCGTCAGCCCCGGTATCCCGCACCTCTACCCCTCTCCCAATCGGGTCGTTTCTGCTGCGCTGAATGCCTGTGTGCCGGTGGACAACGACATCGGCCTTTTTTTCCGGTCACTGGCGACCGATGATTGGAACAGTTTCGATGTGACACCCAAGGTGATCGCGGTAACGGGCAGCAATGGCAAATCCACCACATCGGCGCTGATTAACCATGTTCTGCAAGAGGCCGGACGCGGCGCGCAGCTGGCCGGTAATATCGGGCGCGGGGTGCTCGATATAGACCCGCCGGGGGATGGCGGTGTTATCGTCCTTGAACTCAGCAGCTATCAGACAGAGCTTGCACGGGCTTTGACGCCTGATGTCGCGGTGTTCACCAATCTTTCGCCAGATCATCTGGACCGGCACGCGGGTCTCGGTGGCTATTTCGCAGCCAAGCGCCGGCTCTTTGCCGAAGGCGGGCCGGATCGTGCGGTGATTGGCGTCGACGAGGCCGAGGGATCGTATCTCGCCGGGCAGATGGCCGAGGGGCCGGGCGACGATCGGGTGATCCGAGTGTCGGTTGCACGCAAGCTCTCCGGTCCGGGTTGGACCGTCTCCGCGCGCAAGGGGTTCTTGTCCGAATATCGTCGGGGCAAGCAGGTGGGCTCCATAGACCTGCGCCCCATTATCGGACTGCCGGGCACGCATAACCACCAAAATGCCTGTGCCGCGTATGCCGCTTGCCGGACCTTGGGCTTTGCGCCGCGAGTGATCGAGTCCGGGTTTCATAGCTATCCGGGCTTGCCCCATCGCAGTCAGCGGTTCGCTGAAAAAGCCGGCGTGGCGTTTGTCAATGACAGCAAGGCAACGAATGTGGACAGCGCGCTCAAGGCGCTTCTCGCCTTTGATAATGTCCGCTGGATCTGCGGTGGTCTGCAAAAAGAGGGCGGGCTCGACGCTCTCGCACCCGGTCTTTCGCATGTGCGCAAGGCCTATGTGATCGGCCGAGAGGCCGCAGCGTTTGCCATGGGGATCGCAAAGGTCGAAACAGAGGTTTGCACCACCATGGCCGAGGCCGTGGCGCAGGCGATGAAAGAGGCTGAGCCGGGCGACGTTGTCCTTCTGGCCCCGGCGGCGGCAAGTTTCGATCAGTATGACAATTTTGAGCAGCGTGGTGAGGATTTCATGGGGCAGGTGCGCGCGCGTCTCTGACACGAGAGAGGAAGGGTTATGCAGCTTGATCATCTGGCGGTTGCGGCGGAGACCTTGGAGGCCGGGCGCGCTTTGGTTGAGGACCGGTTAGGCCTGCCATTGCAGGCTGGCGGACAGCATGCACATTACGGTACCCATAATCTGCTTATGGGCCTGGCCGAGGGGCTCTATCTGGAGGTAATCGCAGTTGATCCCGTGGCGCCTGCACCGGACTATCCGCGCTGGTTCGATCTTGACCGGTTCAGTGGCGCGCCACGCCTTTCAAACTGGATCTGCGCCGTGGATGATCTGGAGGCGGCGATTGCGCGCCATCCACAGGGCGGTGCTCCGGTCGATCTGGCGCGTGGTGATCTGCGATGGCGGATGGCGGTGCCCGGAAACGGTGCTCTGCCCCGTGACAACTGCTTCCCTGCGCTGATCGAGTGGCAGGCGGGCGGACACCCGTCGGCGCGGCTGGCACCATCGGGCGCACGGCTGGAGCGGCTGATCGTGGCGCATCCCGAGGCGGGTGCGTTGCGCTCGGACCTTGGCGATCTGACCGATCCGCGCGTGGTATTCGAGGCGGGCGCGCCGGGGCTGCGCGCCGAGATCGCCACGCCGCACGGGATGAGGGTGCTCGAATGATCCTGCGCCGGGCGGAGTCGGGTGATATTCCCGCGATACTTGGCATATGGAACCCGCTTATTCGCAATACGTCCGTGACCTTCACCACGGTTGAAAAGACGGCCCAAGGGCTCGCCGATGATATCGCGGCGCGAGGCGGTGCCTTTCTGGTGGCCGAGGCCGATGATGGCGTGGTCCTCGGCTTTGCGACCTACGGCGCGTTTCGGGCCGGTCCGGGCTATGCCCATACCGCTGAGCATAGTGTGATCCTGTCGCAGCAGGCACGCGGTCAGGGCGTCGGACGTGCACTGATGACGCAGCTGGAACAACAGGCGCGCACCGATAAGATACATGTTCTGATCGCCGGGGTGAGCAGTGAGAACGCGGGGGCCATTGCCTTCCACCGCGCCATCGGCTTCGACGAGGGGCCGCGCCTGCCAGAGGTTGGGTGCAAGTTCGGGCGCTGGATGGATTTGATCCTTTTGCACAAGCGGTTGTAACGGTTTGCGCTGACACCGTCCGCGATTGAGGGTAGGATTTTGTCCATGTCGATCTGGACACGCATATCCGAGGCATTGCAGGCACTGGCCAAGGGCGAGAGCCTCGCGACCGTGTTCGACCGCCTGCGCAGCCCGCCAGAGCGCAGCGTGGCCTTTACCATTGCCGTGATCGCGCTGTCTGCCAAGATGGCCAAGGCTGACGGGTTGGTGACACGTGACGAGGTGACGGCCTTTCGCGAGGTGTTCCAGATCGCGCAAGAGGAAGAAGACAACGCCGCGCGCGTGTTCAACCTCGCGCGCCAGGATGTGGCGGGGTATGAGGACTATGCACGCCGTATCGCGCGAATGTTTGACGAGGCGCCCGATACGCTCAGCGATCTGCTGGAGGGGCTGTTTCACATCGCTCTTGCGGACGGTGTATATCACCCCAAGGAAGATGCCTTTCTGGCGAGGGTGGCGAATATCTTTGGTCTGGATGACGTGCAGTTTCGCCGCCTGCGAGCGCGCTTCGTAGAGGGCGAGCGGCCCGACCCCTGGTCTGTTCTGGGGGTGACGGCGGATATGCCGCTCGCCGAGATCCGCAAGGTCTGGCGTCAAATGGTTCGTGATTGCCACCCTGACCGGATGCACGCGCGGGGCGTACCCAAGGAGGCGGTGAAGCTGGCCGAGAAGCGGTTGGTGGACATCAATCGCGCCTGGGAGGAAATCAGCGAGGCCCGCGGCAATGCGGATCGCAAGCTATAACGTCGAATGGTTCAACGCTCTTTTCGATGACGCCGGTCATCTGCTGGACGATGGAGAATGGTCAGCCCGCTATGACGTCACACGCGGCGCACAACTGGCCGCGCTTGGCATCGTCTTCACGGCGATGGATGCGGACGCGATCATGGTTATCGAGGCGCCCGACAGCAACAATCGCCGCGACAGCGCGACAGCGCTGGAGAACTTTGCTGCATTCTTCGGCCTCAGGACGCGTCGGACGCTGATTGGCTTTGCCAATGACACGCAGCAGGAGATCGCGTTTATGTACGATCCTGACATCCTGAGCGCCACGCATGATCCGAAGGCAGGCGAGGTGCCGAGGTTTGATGGCCATCTAAGGATCGACCTTGATATTGACGACCGCGCCGACAAGGTGAGGTTTTCGAAACCGCCCCTTGAAGTGGCAGTGCAAACGCGGTCTGGCAGGGCTTTCCGGATTATCGGTACACACCTTAAGTCCAAGGCCCCGCACGGTGCGAGCAATCGCGATGCGGCGATGCGCATCGGTATCGCAAACCGGCGCAAGCAGTTGGCGCAGGCGGTCTGGCTCCGGCAAAGGGTAGAAACCCATCTGGCGGCTGGCGAGCCACTGATGGTGATGGGGGACCTCAATGATGGCCCCGGTCTCGACGAATACGAGCACCTGTTCGGCCGGTCGTCGGTCGAGATCATCATTGGGGACGGCGCAGAGACCGCGCTGCGGCTCTATGATCCGCACGCGCGCGCGGCCCTGACGCAGAGGATCGGGGCAGGGCAGAGCACCGCACGCTTCTACCTGCGCGATCAGAAACGCTATATGCAGGCGCTTCTCGATTATATCCTCATTTCGCCCGACCTGATGGCGCGGCGGCCGGTCTGGCGCATCTGGCATCCCTTTGACGATCCCGCCTGCTGGGGTAATCCAGAGTTGCGCGATGCGCTGCTGACAGCGTCAGATCACTTTCCGTTGACGCTGGAGATCGAGCTATGATCTTAAAATCTCAAAGAGGGAGGTTTATATGAGACCGATGAAACGAAGCTGCCTGATCTTGGCCCTGTCTTTTGCCCTTGCACTGCCTGCCTTTGGCCAAGAGGCGGAAGAGGAAGGGCGTTCGCTTATGGAGGAGGGCGCGCGCCTCTTTTGGGAGGGCATTCGGCGCGAGATGGGACCGGCACTTGAGGATCTTCGGGGACGCGCCGAAGAAATGGAACCCGCGCTGCGTGAGTTCGTCGAGGAAATGGGGCCGGCACTGAACGAGCTGATGGAAAGTGTCGGGGATCTGAGTGCCTACCATGCGCCTGAAATGCTCCCCAATGGGGATATTATCATCCGCCGCAAGACGCCGCAGGAAATGCAAGATGATCCGGTACCGAAGGGCGAGATCGAGCTCTAGCAGGGCTTGAGCTCGGTTGGCATTTTCGACAGTTGAGGTGCAGTACCAATGCGCGGAATAAAGCTGCCCAAGGCACTGCCGCGCAGCGCCCGCCCGACGGTCGGGCACAGCGCGGCCTGTCTCTGGCTGCGTCAAAGGTCGCTCATCGCCAGACCAACCCAAGAGCGCGGCTTTAACGGACCACCGCCTTGGCCTCCAGGGCAGAGGCGAGTGCGTCAAAGCGTGCGCGCGCGACCTCGCCGAAGAGCGGAGCAGCCTCGTCAGACAGGCGCAGCTCGAGCACTCTTTTCTTGGGAAACCAACGCAACTCGCCAAGCCGCGCGTTTTTCTTGAGCCATAGCATAGCGGCAAATCGCATCGCCTTGCCCACAACCTCGGCCTCATGCCGGTCCTTGTCCGAGATCAGCTCTTCCAAATCCGAAAACCGGCTGTTCTCGCGTTTGTTGGAATAGCGGTGCAAAAGCGCAAGGCCGAGAAAAACACGCTCAGAATGCTTGAGACCGCCGAGATTGGCGCGAGTCGCGTTATCAAAGCAGACCTCAGCGCGGTAATCTGGGTGGGCACGCCAGCTTACATCGTGCAAGAGGCACGCGGCGCGAATGATGCGGCGGCGCTCAGGGCTTGCGGATTTGAAGATCGGCAAGAGAAAGTGGTAGATCACCTTGCCGAATCCCGGCAGCCGCGCGTCTTTGTGCTCGGCAAACCGGCAGGATTCGATGAGCGGATCACGATCACGCAAAAGCTGTGGCATCTGCTCGTAAAGCAGCCCCTCTCGAATGCCATAGCTCGACACGGCGATGTCGCGCGGCTTGAAAGTTCTGAGCACTTCGCGCAGAACCTCGGCCGCCTGCGGTACAAGACTGATCCGGCTCGATGAGACGCCGGATTGCGCGCGCAAGGTCTCGGCGTCGGTCTTTTCGATATGCTTGATCGTCGCGCGCAGGTCGACAGGGCGCATGCGGTATTCGTGCAAAACCTGAAGTGGATAGCCGCGCCGTGCCATGTCTATCTTGGCAATAGCCCGCCAGGACCCTCCCACCAGAAACAAACGGTTTTTCTGTTCGCCCAGTTCGTCGCGCATGGTTGAAAGCGTATTTCGTATGTGCGCCTTGCGGCCTTTCTTGCCACCCTTGATGCCCATCAACTTGAACGGACCGAGCGGCGAGGATATCCGCGCGCCGACCTTGCCGTCGTCGATCGCGGCCAATTCCATGGAAGAGCCGCCGATGTCGCACACCAACCCGTAAGAGCCGGGCCACCCCAGAAGCACGCCTTGAGCTGAGAGCCGCGCCTCTTCGCGCCCGTCAATGACCCAGAGCTTCAATCCGGTTTCGCGCTCGACCTCGGCGCAGAAGTCCGCACCGTCCTCCGCATCGCGCACCGCTGCTGTGGCGACTGTCACAAGTGGGCCGGTATCCATACCATTGCCAAGCATCTGAAACCGTCGCAGCGCCTCGATTGCGCGTTTGCGCCCTTGCGGGTTGAGGCGGCCTGTCTCTGACATGCCGGCACCCAGGGCGCACATGATTTTCTCGTTGTAGAAATAGGCAGGACTGCGGGCCGCGCCATCAAACACCACAAGGCGAACCGAGTTCGATCCGACATCGACTACGCCAACCCGGCTCAAGGCGCGGGCGGTTGGACTATCAAACAGCGGGCGCCCGAATGGGCCACCATCGGGTTCCGCAGGATCGCTTGTACCGTCCATGTTCGCCCCAGTCTCGTGCGCGTCCTCTATGCGATAGGCGTACGCGCGGGTCAATCCTCGGTATGGGTGAGTTTTGGCACGTCAGATGCCCCGGCAGAGCCACGTCCCGAAAGTGACGGGTTCTCCATGAAGAAACGATGGCAGTTGAACGAAAACTCACCTTCGGGCTTGATCGTCCGCGAAAACGTGCCGTCGGGTGCCATGACCCAGGTTTGCGCAACATCGGCCATGTTGGCCGCCATGATCTGGCTCACGATCTGCGCCTTGACTGTGGCGTTCTCGATTTCAACCAGCGTCTCGACCCTGCGGTTGAGGTTCCGTCCCATCCAGTCGGCGGACGAGATGAAGACGCGTGCCTTCTTGGAAGGCAGGCCCGCCCCGTTACCGAAACAGACGATGCGGGAATGTTCCAGAAACCGGCCGACGATGGACTTTACCCGAATATTGCTCGACAGCCCCTTGATGCCTGGCCGCAATCCGCAGATCCCGCGCACCACGAGGTCAATCTTGACGCCTGCCTCGGAGGCCGCGTAGAGCGCGTCAATCACGTCCGGTTCGATCAGCGAGTTCATCTTGCCCCAGATCGAGGCGGGCTTGCCCGCGCGCGCATGCTCTGCCTCCTTGCCGATCAAGTCGATCAATCGCGTCTTGAGCGAAATTGGCGAAATGGCAAGGTTCTCAAGGCTTTCAGGTTGTGCATAGCCTGAGATGTAGTTGAACACCTTTGTCGCGTCCCGCCCGAGCTTGGCATCGCAGGTGAAAAAGCTCAGATCTGTATAGATGCGCGCGGTAATCGGGTGATAATTGCCTGTCCCGTAGTGTGTGTAGGTCACGAGGGTGTCGCCCTCACGCCGCACCACCGTGGAAATCTTGGCGTGGGTTTTCCAGTCCACGAAACCGTAAACCACATGCGCGCCCGACCGCTCAAGCCGCCGCGACTGCCGGATGTTGGCCGCCTCATCGAACCGCGCCTTGAGCTCTACCAGTGCCGTGACCGATTTGCCCTCCTCGGCGGCCTCGCACAGCGCCTCCACGATGGGCGAGTTGCGCGAGGTGCGGTAGAGAGTCTGCTTGATCGCCAGCACGTCGGGGTCGCGCGCCGCCTGTTGCAGAAAGCGCACCACCATGTCGAATGTCTCGTAGGGGTGATGGAGCAGCATGTCTTTTTGCCGGATGGCGGCGAACATGTCGCCGTCATGGTCTTGAACCCGTTCGGGCACGCGCGGTGTGAAGGAGGGCCACAAAAGGTCGGGACGGGCGTCGAGAACCAGTTCCTTCAGATCGGCGAGCCCGATCATTCCGTCAACTTCAACCACCTCGTCCGGGATCACGTGCAATTCCTGCATGATGACATCGCGCAGCGCCTCCGGTGCCCCCGAGGTGATCTTCATCCGCACCACTTCTCCACGGCGGCGACGCTTCAGCGCGACCTCGAACTCGCGCACGAGATCCTCAGCTTCGTCCTCGACCTCTAGGTCACTGTCACGCAGCACGCGGAATGCACAATGTCCGACATAGCGGTAGCCGGGAAAGAGGCTGTGAAGATTCAGCAGCAGCAACTCCTCAAGCGGCAAGAAGCGAAACGTGCCCTCCGGTGCGGACAGAGATACGAAGCGGTCGATCTGCTGCGGGATCGGCAAGAGCGCCTGCAGCGGCTTCTTGTCCGATTTGCGCTCGAGTTGGAGCGCGAGGCTGTAGCCCAGATTTGGAATGAAAGGGAATGGGTGGGCCGGATCGATGGCCATTGGAGACAGGACCGGAAAGACCTTGTGAAGAAAAACCTTGGCAAGAACCTCTTTGTCGGACTCGCTGAGCGACGTGTGATCGAGGATCGAGATCTTCTCGCCCTCCATCTCTATGCGCAGTGCCTCATAGGTGTCCTGTTGCGCCTCAAGCAATCCGCGGGCGTTCTCGTTGATGAGCACGAGTTGCTCAGCAGGTGTCAGGCCGTCAACGGCAGGTGTGATGTTGCCGGCCTTGGCCAATTCGCGCAGACCGGCGACGCGTACATTGTAGAATTCGTCGAGATTGGTGGCTGAAATGGACAGGAACCGCAGCCGCTCCAGAAGCGGCATGCGCGGATTCTGCGCCTCTTCCAGAACGCGCCAGTTGAAGCCGAGCCAGCTCAGCTCACGATTGAAGAATCGTCCAGGCCCGGTAACGTCAAGATCTGGAAAGTCGACCGGAGAGGGTAGCGGGGTCTTTAGAAAATCAGCGTTTGTCATGGCGGCCTTATGGCGCTCTCTTGTAACGGAATGGTGACGCAGAATGGCGTTAGTGGCTCCGATTGTCCAGCACTTGCGCGGCGAGGGATCGGTTGACCGAGCGGCCCTCTGCCATGGCGGCGGCGTCGAGGGCGACAACCACATCACGCGCCGCTTCGAAAGACCGGTCCATGCGTCGTGCAAGATAGGGAATAGTGTCGGGGCTGGGAGCAATCTGGCGGTCTGCGAACAGTTTTGTCAGCACGGCAGCCAACAAGGCATCATCGGGTGCGCGTAACTGGGTCAGCAGGGTGCCTTGCATGCGGCTCATCAGATCCGGCAGGCAAAGCGGCCAGAACTGCGGCGCGCTGCGTGCTGTCAACAAAAGCGCGTGGCCCTCGGCAAGCGTCAGGTTGTGCAAGTGAAAGAGCGCCTCCTCGGCATCCCGATAGCCGGCCACGTGGTCGATATCCTCGACGGCGACCGAGCCCGCGGCAAGCGAGGGAATATTGGCAGAAGGCAGGTCGGCCGCCGCCACGATCCGCGCCCCCGAGAGTGCAGCCCAGACATGCGCAAGGTGGGTTTTTCCCGATCCCGGCGGGCCTGCGAGGATGAGTTTCCGCGTTGGCCAGTCTTGCCATCCTTCGATCATGGCCACGGCCTCGGCATTGGCGGGAGACACGAAAAAATCCTCGCGCCCGAGTGCGGCGCGCACGGGCAGGTCAAAGCTGAGCTGCTGAGGGCTCATTTCTTGTCCAGACTTTCAAGCCCGCGATACAGGCGACTCTCGCGGTATTGTTCAAGCACGAACCGCGCGATCACGCCGAGGGCGGCTGCCACGGGCACAGCGACGAGCATTCCAACAAAGCCGAACAGCGTGCCAAAGGCCGACAGCGCGAAGATCAGCCAGACAGGGTGCAGCCCGACCGAGGATCCGACAAGCTTGGGTGTCAGGAAATTGCCCTCGATTACTTGGCCAGACACGAAGATCGCGGCCACGAGACCCACACTCAGCCAGTCCCCCCAGAACTGAAAGAGCGCCAGACCAACAGCCAGTGCCCCGCCGACGACAGCGCCGACGTATGGGATGAAGGTAATCAATCCCGCGAGTGCCCCAACCACGAGCCCAAACTGTAATCCCACTAGCATCAGCGTGACCGCGTAGTAGACACCGAGGATCAGGCAGACAGTGCCCATGCCGCGAATGAAGCTGGCCAGCGTATTGTCGATTTGTTGGGCAATCCTGCGAATGACCGGAGCGTGATCGCGCGGCAGCAGATGGTCGATCTCGCCGACCATGTTGTCCCAGTCATAGAGCAGGTAGACCGCAACGACGGGAACGATGACGAGCAGGATCAGGATGTTGACCATCGAGGCCGCAGAACTCAGCGCGGTCTCTAGCAATTGACCACCACGCTCGCGGATCGTCTCACCGAGCGACAACAATGTCTTGTGCAACGCCGAATCGGGCTCGAAGACAGAGGGGAAATGTGTGTTCAGAAAGCCCTGCAAGTCGCGTGCGAGCTGTGGTGCGATCTCGAAGAGTGCGACGGCCTGATTGACGAGGGTCGGCACTACCAAGAGGGCCACCATGACGAAGATGAGAATCGCAATGAGTGTGATCAGCACGACCGACGCAGCGCGGCTCAGGCCCATCCGCTGGAGCCGGTCGGCGACGGGATCAAGGAAATACGCGATGGCTCCGCCAAGCACGAAAGGCAGGATCACATTTCCGAGAAACCACAACAGGACGAAGAAGACCGCAGTCGCCGCGCCCCAGTATTTCATTTGTTCCCTTACGGGCAGCGCCATGCCGTGCCTCCTGATCCTGACCCTATGTCATCGTTCGTTTAGACGGTTTCAAGGGAAAAGACAGCGGGCGCACATAGCAAGCCGAACGCGGCTTGTCGCGCCCAAGGGGCGCGACAGGCGGTCTTATGCAGGCATCCTGCCCTTTGGTATCTCGCTCAGGCGAGGACGATGTTCGCCGCCGATTCACGGCCGTCGCGGCCTGCTTCGATGTCGAAGGTCACTTTTTGGTCGTCGGCCAGACCGGTAAGGCCGGCGCGCTCAACGGCGGAAATGTGGACGAAAACGTCCTTGCCGCCGCCATCAGGTGCGATAAACCCATAACCTTTGGTGGAATTGAACCATTTGACGGTGCCAGTAGCCATTGTACTGTTCTCCTTTAGTTTTTGCTGCCCACGGGACTGCGGCAGCCCGGCTAAGTCGTGCAAGATCGAGTGACTGAGCCGTAAAGGAGCAGATGGTCGATAGTGGTAACGTCGCGCCCTGAAAGATGCGGTCAAATTGCGAAAAAATCAAGAACCAACACCTGCGTGCGCGTAAAATCGCTAAATTGCATCGTCGTTGCCCGACGCCGGGATGCGGTGCGGGCCGCGATCAAAGGACGGTGACGACGGTACCGACCGGTACGCGTTCGTAAAGATCCTGCACATGCGCGTTGATCATCCGGATGCATCCGTTGGACACGGAGCGCCCGATAGATTGTGGCTCTGTGGTACCGTGAATGCGGTAGTATGTGTCACGACCGTTTTGAAAGAGATAAAGCGCGCGCGAGCCGAGCGGGTTGCCGGGGCCGCCGGGCTGTACATAATCGTTCCCCTTGAAGCGACCATAGGCACGGGGATCGCGTTCGATCATTTCATTGGTCGGTCGCCAGGTCGGCCATTTTTTCTTGACGTCAATCGTTGCGGTGCCGGTGAATTCCAGCCCGGCCTTGCCGACACCAACTCCGTAGCGGCGGGCGCGGCCCGGCGCCGTCACGAAATAGAGGAAATGCGCGCGGGGCAGCACGAACAGTTGCCCGGGCTTATATTTAGGATCAAATCCAACCTCTTGCGGCGCGAATTGCGGATCGAGTTCAAACGCGCCTGCGATGGTCGGAGCAAGCCCGGTGGTTGCTGCTGTGGCGAGGCCGGTGGCCATAAAGCTACGACGATCGATCATTTTGGACCTCCTCAGGATTGCACTCGTTTATAAGCGGGTCGCGCACGGTAGAAGAAATCAAAATCCGGTCTACGCAACGTTCCGTGGAAAAGTGTGGCGGCGGCGCCGCGCGATGAGGTCAGATAGCAGCCCAATCGGTGAAGCGAAATGGCAATGCACGAGGTTTCCACGCTGTACGCGCGATGCGAGGGGCGAATTTCGGTTTGGTCATGGTTTCCTCCTTGTCGGCGTGTAGTCCTGACATGGGATCCTGACGGCTTCGCAGCTAGGGCGTCTGTACGAAGTGTGAGTTTCTGTGAGCCGTGTGTCACCGCGCGTTCAGAAAGCCCGAAAACGTCTGTCGCGTCGCATTGGTCTCATGTGGCGGCCTTGGCCCGGGCCGCCATCACGTCGCGGCCCAGCGTGAGCGTGTAGGCCTCCAGCTCCGAAAGTGCAGCCTGTGCCGCATCGGCCTCGTGGCGCTCCAGCGCGTCGGCGATGCGGGTGTGAAACCCGACGATCGCCTCGCGTGAGCGGGCGGTGAAGGTGATCATGTTCATCAGAGGCTGCATCGCCTCGACCGCGCCCGCGAGTTGGTAACTGAGCACCGGATTGGCCGCGCTGTCCACCAAGGCCCGGTGAAACGTGACATCCGAGGCGCAGAACGACTCATCCGTCAGCCCCGGTTGCCCCTGCCGGTGAATTTCTGCCCGCATCGTGGCCAATGTGTCGGGCGTGCGGCGCGCGGCGGCCAGCGGCGTGCAGGCGCGCTCCAGCGCATAGCGCGCCTCGCAGGCCACATCGAAGCTGATCGCGTTCATGCTCAGAAGCAGCGTCGAGGTGGTGATATGCTGCCCGTAAGCCTCCGGATAGCTCAGCCGGTTGACGAAGGCCCCGCCGAACGCACCGCGCGCGGTGCGGATGAGCGACTGCGCCGCCAGCCGCTTGAGCGCCTCGCGCACCGTCGGGCGCGACACCGCGAAGTGATCGGCCAATTCCGCCTCGGACGGCAGGCGCTCGTCGATGATCAGCCGCCCGGCCATGATCTCCTTGCGGATGGCTTCGGCGATCTGGGCCGAAAGGTCGGCCTTGTTATCGGGATCAATTTTCATTTGTCTTACATTTAAATGTCTGACAATTTAAACGCAAGAGATGAGTCGTGAGGGAGCGCGCGATGATCGCGGCACAGGTCAGACGGATGGGAGGCGGGCACTGGCTGGTGCTGTTCGGCCTCATTCTCGGGGCCTGGGGGCTGCTCTATGCCATGGCGCTGCCTGCGGATCTGCGCGACGGCGCGGTGATCTACGGCGCGGATTTCCTGCAGAGCCTTTGCATCGTCACGCCGGATGCTGCCGGGTTCGGCCGCATCGTGCTGATGTGGGCGCTGATGTCGGCGGCGATGATGGCCCCCACGGCGCTGCCCGCCTTCGCCACCTATGAAGAGCTGAGCCATACCGGCGAGACGCGCTTTGGCGCACTGGTCGCGGGGTATCTGTCGGTCTGGCTGGGCTTTTCGGTGCTGGCGGCGGCGGCGCAGATGGCGCTTTTTCAGGCGGGGCTGCTGACGGCCTTCGGCGATAGCCGCTCAGGCGTGCTCTCGGCGGCGCTGCTGGCGCTCGCAGGGCTGTATCAGTTCAGCCCCGCCAAGGAGGCATGCCTGTCGAAATGCCGCCGTCCGCTGGCGTTCTTCATGCAATACTGGGACGAGGGCGCAGCGCGTAACGGCGTACGCCTCGGCCTTGTCTGCCTTGGCTGCTGCTGGGCGCTGATGCTGCTGGCGTTCGTGGGCGGGGTGATGAACCTCGCCTTCATGGGGCTGGCCACGGTGATCATGGTGCTGGAAAAACTGCCCGATATCGGGCGCTATCTGACACGCCCCCTTGGCGCGCTGCTGCTCGGCGCCGCGCCCTGGGTTCTGTTCGCAACGATCTGAAACGGAGGAGGCCGAAAATGGCATTGGATACGGTGGGCACGGTGCCCTGGACGATCAAGGGGGAGCTGATCCTCAACTGCAACTGCACGGTGTTCTGCCCCTGCGTGGTCAGCCTTGGCAAACATGCCCCCACCGAAGGCTACTGTCAGGCGTGGTCGGGCGTGCGCATCGACGAGGGGCAGTATGGCGACGAGGACCTCAGCGGGCTCAACGTCGGCCTGATGCTCGAAATCCCCGGCCTGATGGCGCGCGGCAACTGGAAGGCCGCCGCCTATATCGACGAACGCGCCAATGATGCGGCCTATGAGGGGCTGGTCAACATCTTCTCCGGCAAGGCCCGCGGCACCACCGGACTCTTCGGGGTGCTGGTCAGCGAATTTCTGGGCGCCGAGCGCGCGCCGGTCATCTTCGAGACTGAAGGCAAGGCCCGCCGCCTGATGGTCGGCAAGAAGATTCAGGGCGAGGTGGTCCCCGTGGAGGGCCACAAGGGCGAGGATATCGTCGTCACCAATACCGAATACTGGATGGGCCCCGACATCACCGTCGCCACCGCCACCAAGGGCCGCGTGCGCGCCTTTGGCCGGGTCTGGGATTTCGACGGGCGCAGCGCGGAAATCTGCCAGATCGACTGGAAAGGCCCGCGCTGATGATGCTGACGGCGGATTATGTCGCGCTCATGGCGCGTTATAATGCGTGGCAGAACGCGCAGATCACCCGCGTCCTCGACGGGGTGAGCCTCAAGGTCTTGACCGAGGATCACGGGGCGCATTTCTCGTCGATCCTCGGCACGCTCAACCATATCCTCTGGGCTGACCGCATGTGGCTGCACCGGTTTGGCGTGGAGGACACCCGCCCCGAGGGCGGGATCAAAGAGAGCCCCACGCTCACCCCCACCGGCGCGGCGTGGAGCGCCGAGCGTTTCACCACCGATGGCCGGATCAAGGCCTGGGCAAACCGCGTGCACAGCATCGACCTCACCGGTGATCTGACCTTTTATTCGGGCGCACTCGGGGCCGAGATCACCACCCCTATGGCCGCCTGCGTCGCCCATTTCTTCAACCATCAGACCCATCACCGGGGGCAGGTCCACGCGATGCTGACCCGCGCCGGGCTGCCCGCCCCGGTCACCGACATTCCTTTCATGCCCGAGGAGGCAAAATGAACGCACCCTTGCTGTCCCTGTCGCGCCGGTTGCGCCGCACGCCCTTTTCCGACGGGGTCGAGGCGGCGGGGGTCAAGGCCTACACGGTCTACAATCACATGCTGCTGCCCACGGTGTTCCGCTCCATTGAAGAGGATTACCGCCACCTGAAAGACGCGGTGCAGGTCTGGGACGTGGCCTGCGAACGGCAGGTCGAGTTGCGCGGCCCCGATGCGGGCCGCCTGATGCAGATGCTGACCCCCCGCGACCTGCGCGGCATGACGCCGGGCCAGTGCTATTACGTGCCCATCGTCGATGAGACCGGCGGCATGCTGAACGATCCTGTCGCCGTGAAACTGTCCGAGGATCGCTGGTGGATCTCGATTGCGGATTCGGACCTGCTCTACTGGGTGCGTGCCACGGCGCATGGCTGGCGGCTCGACGTGCTGGTGGACGAGCCGGACGTGAGCCCGCTGGCCATCCAGGGCCCGCGCGCCGATGACCTGATGGCGGCGGTCTTTGGCGACAGCGTCCGCGACATCCGCTTCTTCCGCTTCGGCGTGTTTGACTTTCAGGGCCGCGACATGGTGATCGCGCGCTCGGGCTATTCCAAGCAGGGCGGGTTCGAGATCTATGTCGAGGGCTCTGACCTCGGCATGCCGCTCTGGCACGCGCTGATGGAGGCGGGCAAGGGCATGGACGTGCACGCGGGCTGCCCCAACCTGATCGAGCGGATCGAGGGCGGGCTCTTGAGCTACGGCAACGACATGACCGACGACAACACGCCGCATGAATGCGGGCTGGGCCGGTTCTGCAACACACACACGGCGATCGGGTGCATCGGCCGCGATGCCTTGCTAAGGGTCGCCAAGGAAGGCCCGGTGCAGCAGGTCTGCGCCATCGCCATCGAGGGGGATGCTGTGCCGCCCTGCCGCGAATGGTGGCCGGTCCTGTCGGAAAAGGGCAAGCGTGTGGGTCGGATCAGTTCCGCCGCATGGTCGCCGGATTTTGACACCAACGTCGCCATTGGCATGGTGCGGATGACCCATTGGGACGCGGGCACCGAATTGCGGATCAGCGCCCCCGATGGCGAACGGCGCGGCGTGGTGCAAGACGGGTTCTGGGCCTGAGCGGTCCCTGAGCGTGGGAGTGAGGGGCCAGCCCCTCACACTCCCCGGGATATTTCTGGCAAGATGAAGCAGGGGGCTGGCCCTGCGATCGAAAAAGGAGAGCGATATGTTCAACGCATTGGTCGTCGAGAAGGACGAGGAAAGCGGCAAGACCTCCGCCGCCGTCAAGCAGATCACGGTCGATGATCTGCCACACGGCGAGGTGCTGGTCGCGGTCGAGTATTCCACGGTGAATTACAAGGACGGGCTCTGCGTCGGGCCGGGCGGCGGTCTGGTGCGCAATTATCCGCATGTGCCGGGGATTGATTTCGCCGGAACCGTCGAGGAAAGCAGCGACGACCGTTACAAACCGGGCGACAAGGTCGTGCTCACCGGCTGGCGCGTCGGCGAGGCGCATTGGGGCGGCTACGCGCAGAAGGCGCGGGTCAAGGCCGACTGGCTGGTGCCGCTGCCCGAGGGGCTGGACACGCGTCAGGCGATGGCCGTGGGCACGGCGGGGTTCACCGCCATGCTGGCGGTGATGGCGCTCGAGGATCATGGGCTCAAACCGGGGCACGGGCCGGTGCTGGTCACCGGGGCGGCAGGCGGTGTCGGCTCGGTCGCGACCGCGATCCTTGCCAATCTCGGCCACGAGGTGGCCGCCGTCACCGGTCGCCCCGATCAGGAGGACTATCTGCGCGGGCTGGGTGCCAGCCAGATCGTCGCCCGCGACGAGCTGACCGAGGTGACGAAGAAGCCGCTCGAGGCCGAGCAATGGGCGGGTTGCGTCGATGCGGTGGCGGGCGCGATGCTGGGCCGGGTGCTCAAGCAGATGAAATACGGCAGCTCGGTCGCGGCCATCGGGCTGGCAGGGGGACCGGCCATCGAGGGCGCGCTGATCACCCCCTTCATCCTGCGCGGCGTCAACCTGCTGGGCATCGACAGCGTCATGCAACCCTACGAGAACCGCACCCGCGCCTGGGACCGCATCGCGCGCGACCTGCCGATGGACAAGCTCGAGGCGATGGTGCAGCCCGCCTGCCTCGGGGATCTGCCAGAGCTTGGGCGCGACATCCTCAAGGGTCAGGTCAAGGGCCGCGTCGTCGTGGACGTCAACACCTGAGCCTTGTCAAACCCCGCGCCCCCCGCTAGCCATGGCTTGAGCGGGGGGCGGCGACATGGACAGCGATCAGGGCATCACCATAAGGTACGCGCGCGAGGGCGATTTCAACGCCCTCTGGCCGATCCTGCGCGGTGTCATCAAGGCAGGCGAGACCTACACGATAGAGCCGGGCCTGACCCGCGAGGCGGTGCGCGAGATGTGGATGCAGACCCCGCGCGCCACCTACGTGGCCGAGATCGCGGGCGAGGTCCTGGGCACCTATTACATCAAGACCAATCAGCCCGGCGGCGGCGCGCATGTCTGCAACGCGGGCTTCATGGTGGCCGAGGCGGCGCGCGGTCAGGGCCTGGCCCGGGCGATGTGCCTGCATGCGCAGACGCAGGCCCGCGCCATGGGCTATCTCGCGATGCAGTTCAATTTCGTGGTCGAGACCAATGCCGGGGCCATCGCGCTCTGGGAGGATCTGGGCTTTGAGACTGTGGGCCGCCTGCCGCGCGCCTTTCGGCATCCCGTTGAGGGGCTTGTCGATGCGCGCATCATGTACAAATGGCTCGGTTCTGGCGAAGGCGTGAATTGAGTGTGGAAGACGCGCGGACCCCTCAGATGATCGCGTGGCGCACACGTGCCGAGACCCATTCGCTCAGCACCACGGTGGCGAGGATCAGGAGCAGGATCATCGTCACTTGCGGCCAGGCCAGCACGTTGAGCGAGGCTTGCAGCTTGAGCCCGATGCCGCCGGCGCCGACCAGCCCGAGGATGGTGCTCTCGCGGATGTTAATGTCCCACCGGAACACCGAGATCCCCCAGAAAGCGGGCATGATCTGCGGCACGATGCCGTAGCTCACCACCTGTGCGGGGCTGGCCCCGGTGGCTTGCACCGCCTCGATCTGGCGCGCGTCGGTTTCCTCGATCGCCTCATAGAGCAGCTTGCCGACAAAGCCGATCGAGCGCAGCGCGATGGCGACGATCCCCGCGAGGATGCCTGGCCCGATGATCGCCACCAGCAAGAGCGCCCAGATCAGCGAATTGATCGAGCGTGAGGCCACAATGATGAAAAGGGCAATGGGCCGCAGGATGTGCTGTGAAGGCGTGGTGTTGCGCGCTGCGATGAAGGCCACCGGCACCGCCATGATCACGCCGCCTAACGTGCCGAGGGTGGCGATGTTGATCGTGTCCCAGAGCGGCACCATCAGTTCGGGCAGGTAGCTCAGCCGGGGCGGCATCATTCGACCGCCTATGTCGGCGGCCTGTCGCGGAGCGTCAGACACGAATGCCCAGATGGTGTTCTCGGTCATCACCCGCCAGCACCAGACAAACAGTGCCACCAGCGCCAGCCAGCCCATCCACATAAAGAGCCTCTTGCGAGGCGTGCGGTGTCGCCAGACCTCTGAGTGATGGGTGATCTCGCTCATTGCAGGAACTTTCGCAGGTAGCTGGAGCCGTATTCGGCGACCATCACGATGCCGATGATGATCAGCAGGATCGCCCCCGCGCTGTCATATTCATAGCGGTCGATGGCGGTGTTGAGCGTGGCCCCGATGCCGCCTGCACCGACAATGCCGATGACCGCGCTTTCGCGGAAATTGATGTCGAGCCGGTAGAGCGACAACCCGATCAGGCGGGGCATCACCTGCGGCTGGATCGCGTAATTCACCAGTTGCCACCACGACGCCCCGGTGGCGCGGATCGCCTCGGCCTGCGCCTCGTCGATCTCTTCGATGTCGTCGGCGAGGAGCTTGGCGATGAAGCCGATGGTGGCGAAGCTGAGGGTGAGAAACCCCGCGAAGGGGCCGAAGCCGAACATCGCCACCAAAAAGATCGCGATGATGATCTCCTGCAGCGCCCGGCTGACCGCGATGATGCCGCGGCAGACGTAATAGACCGCGCGGGGCGCAAGGTTACGCGCCGCGCCAACACCGATGGGGACCGATATGACGACCCCAATCACCGTCGAGGTCAGCGTCATCGTCAGACTCTCGATCAGCCCTTGGCGGATATCGGTCCAGCGGCTGGTGAAATCAGGTGCCAGAAACCCCATGACAAAGCGCTGCCCACGCTCCAGCCCGGCCGCGACGCGCGCCCAGTCCACCTCGAGTGAGCCGATGGCGAGGACGAGATATAGGACGATCCCCAGTTGCAGCGCAAAGCGCCAGCGCCGGTCGGTTACGATCTGCGGTGGACGCCGCCATGTCGAAGGGTAGGGCGTCGTCATCAGGCGATGGCCTCCATCCGGGCACGCGCCTCCGCCTCGGCTTCGGCTTGTTCGGCATCGCCTGCGCGCATGGCATTCCAGTCTTCGGCACCGTAGATCTCTGTGAGCGCGGTCTCCGTCAACTCGTCTGGCGGGCCGTCAAAGACCACGCGGCCCGCGCGTAGCCCAACGATACGCTGCATGAATTGCTGCGCCAGCGGCACGTCGTGGATGTTGACGATGGCCGGCAGGTTGCGTTCGGCACAGATCTCGGTAAGCAAGCGCATGATCTGGCGTGACGTCTTGGGATCTAGGCTGGCGGTCGGCTCGTCCACCAGCAGCAGTTCAGGTTCCTGTGCCAGCGCGCGTGCGATGCCCACCCGCTGCCGCTGCCCGCCCGAAAGCGCGTCGGCGCGCTTGTCCGCGTGCTCCATCAGGCCAACCCGGTCGAGCAGCCGGTAGGCGTTCTGGATGTCGCGGGACGGATAGCGGCGCAGGAAGCTGCGCCAGAACGGCACATATCCCAAACGGCCCGAGAGCACGTTTTCCATAACTGTGAGACGTTCGACCAGCGCATATTCCTGAAAGATCATTCCGATCCGCCGCCGCTGGCGGCGCAATTCGCGCTTGCCAAGGCGCGCGAGGTCCACATCGCCCAGCATCACCGCACCGGCGGTCGGTTCGACCAGACGGTTGATGCAACGGATCAGGGTGGATTTGCCCGCGCCTGAGGGGCCGATGAGGCCCATGATCTGACCCTCGGGGACCTCAAGCGTCACATCACTCAGCGCGGTGTCGCCGGTCTTGTAGGTTTTGGACAGACCTGTGAGATGCAGCATGTCTGGGCCTTTTCATGTAGAACACGGGCAGCAACATGCCGCCCGTGCGAAATCTTGCAAGACCTGCTCAGTTGCAGTTATAGGAGACGTCGTTCGCCGCGTCGATGGTGCGGATCACCGACCACTCGTCCTTGAACGTGATCGGGATGAACTGCGCTTCGCCGTTCTTGGAGAATTCCTCTTCGAGCGCCGTGCCCTCCCATTCAAAGCTGAAGAACGCCTCCTCGATCTTGTCCTGCAACTCGGGGGCCAGATTGTAGACCACACCGTAGCCTGTGGTCGGGAAGGTCTGGGACTTGTAGAGCACCTCGAGCTGGTCTTCTGATACCACGTCGCGCTGGATCATCCGCGCCTTGACCGAATTGGCGATCGAGGCGGCCATGTAATCCTTGTTGGCGACACCCAGGATCGAATTGTCATGCTTGCCTGAAAAGGTCGCCTCGAAATCTTCGCCCGCGACCATGCCAAACTCGGCCTTGAGGATCGCGGAGGGAGCCTTGAAGCCAGAGTTGGATGTCTCAGAGGTAAAGGCCAGCTCTTTGCCCTTGATATCCTCGACGCTCGACAAACCCGATTCGGGATAGGTGATGATCTCCATTTCGTAGCCAAAGGAGCCATCCGCAGCCGCCATCATCGTGAACGGGCGGAACCCGGCGCAAGCGACTGCAAGCGGATTCGAGCCGGTATTGAA
Organism: uncultured Roseovarius sp.; assembly: GCF_947259555.1. Lineage (GTDB taxonomy): Bacteria > Pseudomonadota > Alphaproteobacteria > Rhodobacterales > Rhodobacteraceae > Roseovarius. The sequence goes on along the minus strand of NZ_CAMYMD010000026.1, from coordinate 103,868 downwards.
GCCCGCCACATGCAGCCGGCCCGCGCGCATCGCCTCGATCTGGGCGGCGTTTGATTGCACCGGGAAGAACTGTACCTTCTTGCCGGTCAGCTCGCCCATGTGATCGAGAAAGCCTTGCCAGACCTCGGCATAGACGGCCGGATCCTCGACCGGCGTATAGGCAAAGATCAGCGTGTCGGGGTCAAGCCACTGCGCGCTGTCCTCGGGAATGTCCGCGATCAGGTCACCATCATTGTCGGTGAACCGGTCGCTCAACTGAAACTCTGCCAAGGCTGGCTGCGCCAGGCCAAGTGTCGCGATGGCGGTGAAGACTGTGGTCAGTTTCATGGTGATCCCCTGATTGGCTTTGGTTGAACTTGCCGCATATCGGCTCAATGTAACAGCCCCTTGACCTTAGCTGGCGATTTTACGGTCTGTCCAGTCACAAGCAAGCCCTGGTCAAGTGCGCTTGGTCTGCGCCGCCTTGTGAGACGTCCGCACAAGGCGAGCACATTTCGGTTTCATGGCGTTCAGATCCCGTGCAGCGCCGGCTTGGTTTCGCTGAACCGCGCCGGGTTTGCCGGAGACCTATGCTTCATTTCACGCGACCATATCGAGCACTTCGCGATGGCAGCGCTGAAAGAGCAAGGCTTCACGCCATCCCACATAAAATTCACCTCGGACGGAGGCTTAACTATCGACATCGAGGCCGCAGCTACGTCACGAGACGTACCGGAGGCGGACAGCAAAGGCCCGAAGAATTGGAGTGACAAAAGATGAAGCATCATTTCCCTGGGTTGCTGAAAGACAAGACCGCAGCCGGCACTACAAGATGGCGGGTCCGGGTCGAGGGTCAGCCGAACAAAAAATCGTAAGCCCTTGTGGCCCTGGCGAGCCCGGGTTTCATGAGCAGTACTATGCCGCCAGAGCGGGGCGGAAACTCGAGACTGTGAAGCCAGAGAAAGCAAAGCGCGGAGCACTGCATGCGATGTGCGACGAATTCTTGAAGTGGATGGAATGCCAGGTCGAAGCCGGCAATCTCTCCAGGCTCACGCTTTCAAACCGACGCACGGGGCTCAACCAAGCGTGCGACACGAAAGCCACGACGGCGACCGCATCGGTTCACTCGACGCAGACCTGCCACGACAGGCGTTCATTCACATCCGCGATGCGTTCGGCGGTCGAACCGGAGCAGCCGCCACGTGCTTGAAGGCCCCCCGCGCCGCATACAAGTGGGGCGAAGATCGCAAATATCCCGCTAACAGTCCTGTCTTCGAGGTTGAATCCGGGCATAAAGCGAAAGGCGGCGCAACATCCTGGTCGGCCAAGGACGTCGAGAAGTTCCTGGAGACACACGGCCCACGGACCATGGTCCGGCTTTGCTTCTGCCTCGCATACGCAACGCATGGCCGCATCGGCGACGCGCCCTTCCTGGGCCCTGACAATGAAGCGATGCACGACGATGTACGGTATATCGAATGGCAGCTACGAAAGAGCGGATCCGCATTCGTCTCGATCCCGTTTGACGATATGCTTGCGGAAGAACTCGAGAATCACGAGACGCGTGAGACATATCTCGCAACGGAATACGGTAGGCCTTTCGCGGCGGCCGGATCACTCGACAACCGGGTCCGGAAATGGATCGTCGCTGCGGGCCTGGTAGACGATGACGGCAAGGCGAACCGGAGCCAGCACAGCATCCGGAAGGGTGTTGCCGAACTGATGGCCGCGAACGGCGCTACGGAATACGAGCTCATGTCGGCGTTCGGCTGGACTGAAGCGAAGACAGCGGGAATCTACACCAAGAAATTTCAGCGGCGAGGGGCTGCAAAGTCCGCTCACCAGAGAGCCTCTGGCGCGCAAGGTGGACCATGGCCAGAAATTCGAGGTCCAGTATCTGTCCTAAGTGTCAGTAAAACAAGGGAAAATTAGGTATAGTGGCAGCCCGTAGGGGAATCGAACCCCTCTTTCCAGGTTGAAAACCTGGCGTCCTAACCGATAGACGAACGGGCCAGCGTTGCCGTGGGGCGTAACTAGGCAAAAGCGCCATGGCGCGCAAGAGGGATTTTACAAAAACTTGCGCTCGAAATGCAGAATTATCGGGCGCGTCGACGGCGGTGGAGTCAGCCGGCGCCAGCAGCATCCTCAAGACGCAATTGAACTGTGCACCGCCCGCCCCAGGTGTTTGTGTCAAGCCGGCCCGCCAAGTGAAAACGGGCACCGCCATGGTCCATCAGCGCCGACCCCAATGGTCCATCGAACGCGCCAAAGGCAATTGCGTCGAGGCTGGCGCCCATACCATCCCCAAAGCGCAGTTTAAGATGGTTACCACTTAGTTGTTTGGCGAAAGTGATCTGACAATCTGGGAAGACGTAGCGCGGTCCCGGGGCGCCAGCGCCGAACGGTCCAGCGGCCTCGATCTGCTCGACAAGCTCGATTGTGGCGGCCCCCGGCATGAGCATGCCGTCGAGGCGCAGATCCGCAGGCCCGACTTGTCCCGCGCCTTGCCGCGCAAGCAACTCCGAGAGCCGAGCCATGGCTTCTTCCATCCGATCTCGCGCCACGGTAAGTCCTGCGGCCATCTTGTGTCCGCCGCCCTTGATCAACAGCCCCTCCGAAGCCAGACGCTGAATCGCGGCGCCGAGATCGACCCCCGCGACCGAGCGACCGGAGCCCTTGCCCTCGCTACCGTCAAGCCCGATCACGATGGCGGGCCGGTTGGTGGCTTCCTTGAGGCGGCTCGCGACGATACCCACAACGCCGGGGTGCCAGCCTTCTCCGGCGGCCCATACCAGCGGGCCTTCGATCCCGCGCGTTCGGGCCTGTTCCATGGCGGCATCACGAACCAGCGCCTCGACCTCGCGGCGCTCGGTGTTGAGATGATCAAGCCGTTCGGCTATGGAGCGGGCCTCGGACCAGGTGTCACTCGCCAAGAGGCGCGCGCCCAGATCTGCCTTGCCGATCCGCCCTCCGGCATTCACACGCGGCCCGAGCAGGAAGCCGAGGTGGTAGGCGTTGGGAGCGGTATCCATGCGGGCCACATCTGCAAGGGCCTTGAGCCCGGGACGTTCGCGCCGGGCCATGATGCGCAGCCCTTGGCGCACGAAGGCCCTGTTGACGCCGATCAGCGGGGCGACGTCGGCTACGGTGGCGAGGGCCACAAGATCGAGCATCGCCATCAGATCCGGGCCTTGATGTCCGGTCTCGCGCAGTTGTCGGCCCGCCTCGACCAGCATGAGAAACACGACACCCGCCGCGCAGAGATGTGCGAGGTCTCCAGTTTCATCCTGTCGGTTCGGGTTGACCACGGCAAACGCCGGGGGCAAGGTCTCACCTCCGAGGTGGTGATCGAGCACCACGACCTCGGCGCCGTTCGCCGCGGCGATAGCGTCATGGCTCAGCGTACCGCAGTCCACGCAGATGATCAGATCGTGTCGAGCGGCCAGATCGGTCATGGCGGGCACGTTCGGCCCGTAGCCCTCGTCGATCCGGTCAGGGATGTAGAGCGTGGGTGGTGTCATGCCCATGTGCCGCAACCAGTCAATGATAAGAGCGGCGGACGTGCCTCCATCCACATCGTAATCGGCAAAAACCGCGATCCGTTCATTCCCGCGCACCGCCTTGATGAGACGGCTGGCGGCTGTTTGCATGTCGCGCAGGGTGCGGGGATCTGGCAAGAGGTCACGTAGAGCGGGCGCCAGATATGTATCCGCCTCCTCAGGTGCAACGCCAAGCCTTGCCAAGGTCTGGCACAGCGGACGCGGCAGCGCGGTGGCCTGAGCCATCGCCTCGGCGTGCCGGTCGGTCTCGACAGCGGGGCCAACCCAGCGTCGCCCGGAGAGCGAGCACTCTACGCCGAGATAGGCGGTCACGGGATGCGTACCTTCTTCATCTGGCTGCAAATACCTCGGGGGTGCGGGGGCGGTGCCCCCGCGTGTCCCGGTCTCAGTCACGCTTGCTGCGATAGATCATGCGACGCAGCGACCCGGTGCGCGAGCGCATCAGCAGGGTTTCGGTCTCGACATAGCCCGGACGGCGCTTGACACCCGACAGGATTGAGCCGTCGGTCACACCCGTAGCTGCAAAGATTACGTCCGAGGTCACCATCTCGTCCCGGGCGTAGATACGATTGAAATCTGTAATCCCGGCCTTCTTGGCGCGGGCACGTTCATCCTCGTTGCGAAAAACCAGCCGACCCCACATCTGCCCGCCCATGCATTTGAGAGCTGATGCCGCCAGCACGCCCTCGGGCGCGCCGCCTGTGCCCATGTACATGTCTATGCCGGTGCGATCGGCCTCGGCGCAATGGATGACGCCCGCAACATCGCCATCGGGTATAAGAAAGACCGCAGCGCCGGTTTCACGCAACTCAGCGATCATGTCCTGATGCCGGGGGCGTTCAAGAACACAGACGGTGATCTCGGATGGGCGGCAGCCGCGAGCCTTCGCCAGTGCCTCGACCCGTTCGCGCGGCGACATGGAGAGTGACACGACGTCCTCGGGGTAGCCCGGGCCGATCGCAAGTTTGTCCATGTAGGTATCGGGCGCGTGCAGCAAGGTGCCGCGCGGCGCCATCGCAATCACGGTAAGGGCGTTCGGCATGGCTTTCGCGGTCAAAGTCGTGCCTTCCAGCGGATCGAGCGCGATATCGACACCGGGTCCCTCACCGGTTCCGACTTCCTCACCAATATAGAGCATCGGCGCCTCGTCCCGTTCACCTTCGCCGATCACGACCACGCCCTGAATTGCGAGAATGTTCAGTTGTTCTCGCATCGCATTCACAGCAGCCTGATCGGCGGCTTTTTCGTCGCCGCGGCCGATCAGGTCGGCGCAGGCCAGCGCGGCCTGTTCCGCCACCCGGGCCAATCCGAGTGAGAGCATGCGGTCGTTGAAAGCGGTATCTGAAGTCATGGGTTGGTCCTTGTAAATCTGCGCAAGTTCAGCATTAGCGGTCGCGCGCGGAGCGCACAAGTCTGGCAGGGCGGGCCGGTGCTCAGACGGTTTCAATACGCAAGGCGACCGGCGCGCCCGACAGGACATCGAGGCGGTTGATCCCGGAAAGGGCGGTATCAAGCGCGTCACGTGTTGTCTTGTGAGTCACGATCAGGACCGGTGCCGTACTGGCGTCATGGCGATACTGGCGCATCCGGTCGATGGAAATGCCTGCTTCTCCCAGGATTGTTGCAACTTTGGCCAGCGCGCCGGGTTTGTCGAGCAGCGACATGCGCATGTAGTAGGGGGCGGGGGTGACACTGACAGCCGTTTCGCATTTCACAAGATCGGTTGCGGGCTGGCCGAATGTCGAGAGGCGGAAGCCGCGCGCGATGTCCATCACGTCGCCCATCACTGCGCTCGCCGTGGGGCCCATCCCCGCGCCCGGGCCGCGCATCACGATCTGTTCGACCTGATCGCCTTCGAGCACGACCATGTTGGTGCCACCCTCAAGTTGTCCCAACGGGCTCTTGGCCGGCACGAGGCAGGGCGACATGCGCTGTTCCAGTCCCCGCCCTGTCATTTGCGCCACGCCAAGCAGCTTGATCCGGTAGCCCATGTCGGCGGCGTGGCGGATGTCACCGAGGGTGATTTCTTGTATGCCCTCGAGCGCAACCGCGTCGAAATCAACCTGGCAGCCAAAGGCGATCGAGGACAGGAGCGCTAGCTTGTGGCCCGCGTCGATGCCGCCCACGTCGAGATTTGGATCGGCCTCAAGATAGCCCAGCTTGTCGGCCTCTTCAAAAAGCGCGTTGTAGCCCTGCCCGGTGGCCTGCATCCGCGTGAGGATGTAGTTGCAGGTGCCGTTCATGACGCCCATCACGCGCGTGATCTCGTTGCCGGCCAGCCCTTCGGTCAGGGTCTTGACCACAGGGATGCCACCCGCGACCGCTGCTTCGAAGCGGATCACGCGCCCGGCCGTTTCCGCAGCGGACGCGAGCGCCTGACCGTGATGGGCGAGCATTGCCTTGTTCGCGGTGACGACATCCTTTCCGGCCGCGATCGCCGCCTCGGTCGCGGCCTTGGCTGGCCCGTCCGATCCGCCCATGAGTTCGACGAACACATCCACATCGTCGCGTTTGGCAAGTGCGACCGGGTCGTCTTCCCACGCGTAATCCGACAGGCTCACACCGCGGTCCTTGTCGCGGGTGCGCGCAGAGACCGCGCTGATGGTGATCGGGCGGCCCGCGCGTGCCGCGAGCAGCGCGGCCTTTTGCCGAACGATGCGCACGACGCCGGTGCCAACGGTGCCAAGACCGGCAATGCCAAGACGCAGGGGGGGATTCATAAGGCTCTCCGATCGTCACTGTGCAAGAATTGAAGGGCGATGTAACGGGTTCGTCCGAGCCTTGCAACGCGGCTTGGCCGCTTTGGGGTGCGGTTTTTCACGGGTTGACGCCTGCGCGCATCCGGCTTTTGGTGTCAGTGTCGATCACCCCGCCTTTAAGGCGCGCTGCGCGTGCCCTCAGATCTGCACCACGCTTTTCGAGGTTGGCTTGATCGTCAGGATTTATCCTGTCGTTCGGTACGCGCTCTGTTATCTGTTCGGCGGGTACCAGATCGGGATAGCTGGCGTTGCGCGCGGCTTTGTCGAGCCCGGGCTCCAGCGGCGGCAATTCGCTGCATCCGGCGGCGATCCCGCAAAGGAAGGGCAGTAGGGGTATAATGGGGCGCAGGCGCATGTGGACAACCTTCCTTTTCCCGGGGTCCACCATCCTATTGCCATTCTTTTCCGCTCCGGGGCAAGCGGGGCTTTGATCTGAACATTTGTTCAGTTAAAACGCCAGCCATGGCACGTACACAAGGCTCACATTCCGACATTACAGGCCCGCGCATCCGCCTAGCCGCCCTCAGGCTCTTTGCGCGCGATGGTTATGCTGCCGTATCGATGCGCCAGATCGCGGGGGAGGTGGGGGTGCAGGCTGGCGCGCTCTATAATTACACGCCTGACAAGCAAACGCTGCTGTTTGATCTGATGCGCGCGCATATGGAGGATTTGCTGGCGGCCTGGGACGCCGAAGCGCCCAGAGATGCAAGTGCCTTGACGGTGCTCGAAGCCTTTACCCGCTTTCACATCCGTTTCAACACGCGACGTGCCGAGGCGGTCTTTGTCTCTTACATGGAACTGCGCAGTCTCACTCTGGAGAATTTCGAAGTGATTGAAAGGCTGCGCCGCGAGTATGAAACGAGGCTCGAGACAATCCTGAGGGCAGGGGCGCAGGAGGGCGTGATAGTGGTCGCAGAGCCGCGCATCGCCAGCATGGCGCTCATTGCGATGCTGACGGGGGTAAACACGTGGTATCGTGAACAGGGTAGGCTGTCGCTGAGCGAGGTAGAAGCGGTTTATTGGGGCATGGTGCGCCGGTCCGTGACGGCATGAATTTCCAAAGGCGGACCAGGCTGAGACCAATGTGATGGGCGCCGTGCTTGGCGAAATACTGCCCTAAAGTGAACAGCAAAAGATGCCGCGCGGTGTCTTCGGCGCTGTTCACCGGTGTGTGTTTTGGTCCGCAACAGGACAACCCGTTCGAAGCCACTAACCAGTTGTATCAATGCCCCGCCAGTCTTGCCGTTGCAACGGCGCCGTGGCGGGCCGCAGGCGCGATCAGGTAGTTCTAGAATGAGCCAAGGCGCGGGGAAAGAGGCCACTTGCAGAACACTCTAACTTCGCGCCTGTTCGCGGGCACTCGGGTGCTCTGAGGCCACGAATGGCACTTCGGATACGACCGCCGCAACCGACTGCCCCGAGGTCTCCTGATACATCTCCGGCAATTCGACCAGCAACCTTGTACCGATAGAGGTCTTGTCCCAGGGAACGTAGGCCAGCGCGATGTTTTGCTCCAGTTCAGGCGAGTACCATGGCGAGGTGACGTAGCCGCAGCGCGTGCCATCCTCATCACCGACTAACCAGAAATCCGGCGCGTAATCCGTGATCGGTTTGCCGCCCATTTTGAGGCCGACCAGCTTGAGGGCAAAGGGATAGCGACCCGCCTCGATCTTGTCGCGCTGCGCCTCGAGTGCGGCTTTCCCTATGTAGTCGGCGGATTTCGTGCGTGGCACCTGATAGGCGAGATTGACCTGAAATGGCGAGGTTTCCGCATCCATGTCCTGTCCCCACGATAATATACCGGCGGCGATCCGGCGGTGATGACCGGGTGCGATCACCCGCAGCCCGTAATGTGCGCCCAGGCCACGCAGCGCATACCAGACGCGCTCGGCCGTTTCCGAGGCGTTGTGCACATAGATTTCATAGCCCTTCTCACCGCTGAAACCGGTCTGGCTGATCACCACAGGGCAGCTGTCGATCTGCGCCTCCATCAATCCGTAATAAGGGATCTGCCGCAATTCCTCGCCGATCAGCTCTGCCATCAGATCCTCGGACAGCGGCCCCTGCACCTGAAGCGGCGCCACGTCCAGCTCGCGGATATCGACATTCCACCGGCGCGGGGTGTTCACCCCCTGCAACCAGAGCATCAGGTCGCTATCCGAGAGAGAGAACCAGAATTCGTCCGCCGAGAGGCGCAACAGCACGGGATCATTCAGAATGCCGCCTCGGTCATTGCACAGGATGCAATACTTGCCATGCATTGGCCTGATCCGTGCTGCATCGCGGGTAATCACTGTGTTGACGAAGTCCTCGGCATCAGGTCCTTTGACACAGATTTGTCGCTCGACGGCGACGTTCCACAATGTCACGCCATTGACCAGCGCGCGGTACTCCGCCATTGCGCCACCTTCCTCGGGCCGGGCATATCCGCGCGGATGATACATACGATTATAGATCGTGGCGCACCACGCCCCTGCTTCGATGGAAAGATGCCAAAAAGGCGATTTCCTGACCCGCGTCGAGACAAGCATTTGCACAGGGGTAGGGCCGGATTGGCGCAGATTCGCCGGGACGGTTCGGTCTGACTGATCGACGCCCGGAACATTTGGATGGCTGCGGTTCTGGTAGGTCATCCGTATTATGTGGTCATCCACGAAAGTGCGGTCAATGATAACACCGATAAAACCGAGCTTCCGCAGGTTACACCGGGGCTGACGGGGCAGGCGGGAATGAAACGCGACTTGGCTACGTTCTGTTAGCATCCAAGTTCACGTGAATGCGGATGTTTCACTCCCATAGCGCCAGCCCGCGGTGCTCTACATGAGGACGTATGATATGGCAAAACGGGTTGGAACCGACCGCGCGGGTCGCCTCCAGGGGGGCGCCTATTCGCAGATCAGAATTTGGGCATAGATGCGCGGTGGCGACCATCCGGCGCTCGATTTCGGCGCACATGAACGGACGTCGCACAATTTCGATATCGTCCAACGTGTTTCGGACGACTTTACACTGTGAAAATCGCACCGGCGCGTCCCCGCGTGGCCCGGGGGCGGGGCTTGCCTCAGATGTTGTCCGCCTGCGGCATGCCAAGCACGTGATAGCCGCCATCCACGTGGATAATCTCACCGCTGGTGCAGGCCCCGGCATCAGAGGCCAGATAAACTGCGGTGCCGCCGATCGCCTCCAGCGTGGCATTGGCACGCATAGGCGCGTTCATTTCGGTATGTTTGAAGGTTTTGCGCGCGCCCCCGATGGCCGCCCCTGCCAGTGTTTTCATCGGGCCCGGGCTGATCGCGTTCACACGAATACCCTCAGGGCCCAGATCATTGGCCAGATAGCGCGTCGCCGCCTCAAGCGCCGCCTTGGCCACTCCCATGATATTGTAATTTGGCACCACCTTGTTCGATCCTTGGTAGGTCAAGGTCAGCAGGCAACCGCCACTGTCGCGCATCAACGGGTGCGCCCGGCGTGCCACCTCGATGAAGGAATAGGTCGAGATTTCCATCGAATGCTTGAAATTTTGACGACTGGTATTGAGAAACCTCCCCGTCAACTCTGACTTGTCGGAATAGGCGATTGCATGCACCAAAAAATCAATGTGCGGCCAGCGCTCGCCGAGTTTTGCGAAAGCCGCATCGAGCGAGGCGTCATCGGTCACGTCCACGTCAAGCAGGATGTCAGAGCCTACGCTCTCGGCGAGAGGGGCCACGCGCTTGGCGAAATTTTCGCCCTGATAGGAAAAGGCAAGCTCTGCGCCGGCCTTGTGCATCGCCTGCGCAATGCCCCAAGCGATGGAGCGGTCATTGGCAACCCCCATGATGAGGCCGCGCTTACCCTTCATAGAATTCGTCATCTGCCTGTCATCCGTGAAATTTGCTCAGCAACATGGATCCGTTGGTCCCACCAAAGCCGAAAGAATTGGTCATCACCGTATCGATCCCGGCATTATCGACGCGTGCCGTGGCGATCTCGGCGGCATCAAGAGCGGGGTCGAGCGTGTCGACATTGATCGAGGGAATGATGAAATCATGCTCCAGCGCCAGCAGGCAATAAATCGCCTCTTGTGCGCCGGTCGCACCCTGGCTGTGCCCTGTCATCGATTTCGTCGAACTGATCGGTGGGGTCTGCCCCTGTCCAAAGACGCGACGCACCGACTCGACCTCACCGACATCGCCCACTGGCGTCGACGTGCCATGTGCGTTGATATAGCTAACTTTTCGACCCTCCGGCAGAGACGCCACCGCCAGCCGCATGGCCCGCTCGCCGCCCTCGCCAGAGGGTGCCACCATGTCGGCCCCGTCCGATGTCGCACCGTATCCCGTGACCTCGGCGTAAATCTTGGCGCCGCGTGCAAGAGCGTGATCGAGATCTTCGAGCACCAGCATGCCGCCGCCACCAGAGATCACGAATCCGTCGCGCTCCGCATCAAAGGCCCGGCTCGCCTTTTCCGGTTCATCGTTGTATCTGGACGACATCGCCCCCATCGCATCAAAAAGACATGACAAGGTCCAGTCCAGTTCTTCACCGCCACCGGCGAACATCACATCCTGCTTGCCCATCATGATTTGTTCGGCGGCATTGCCGATGCAATGCAGCGACGTCGAACAGGCCGAGGTGATAGAATAGTTGATACCCTTGATTTGGTGGGCGGTGCAGAGATTGGCCGATATGGTAGAGCACATGGTCTTGGGCACCGCGAAGGGCCCGATGCGCTTGGTCGATCCGGTTTTCAGCACCGTTTGATGCGCCTGCAACATTGCCGAGGTCGATGGCCCGCCCGATCCTGCCACCAGCCCGGTGCGCGGGTTGACGATATCGGCCGCTTCAAGACCACTATCTGCAATGGCCTGTCCCATTGCGATATGGGCATAGGCGGCACCAGGCCCCATGAAGCGCAGCGTGCGCTTGTCCACATGTTCAGCCACATCGAGCTTGACCTCGCCCGCGATCTGGCTGCGAAAGCCGTGTTCGGCCATTGCTGCGTTCGCAGTGATACCCGACCGGCCCGCCTTTAGCGAAGCCAGAACCTCTTGGGCGTTGTTGCCAATGCTGGAGACGATCCCCAGACCGGTGACGACGACACGACGCATGGATGCCTCCCTTTGCCTTGTTAGGATCTGTGTAGGACAGCGTAGCAAGCGGGGCAAGCGCTTAGCGGCGATTGGCGCAGAATGACCGTCGTGCCGTTCGCAGCGCGTTGATTTTCGGCACGACTGTGGCCTGCGAGGGCGCGCATCGCGTGGCAAAAGGGAACGTCAGCCCAGAATGCGACGGTGTGGAGCTTGCTCACAAGCACTCACTACCACTACGGCACGTCCGCTGTGCCTTACCGGAAGATCGCTTCACCCTGCTCGTCAATGACTTGTTTGGCCTTGCGGATTGAAAAGGCCTCGGCCTCGTCCAAGCTGCGCAGGGTATCGGCGCGCAGAAGGTGATGAGTTTTCACCTCGCCTCCGATCTCCTTTTCGATCCGCGCACCGACGCGGTAGCCGTCACCGTCGCTTTGCGGCGCGGCGATGATCCGAAAATCCTTGTAGATTTCCGACACCTCCGCCGGCGCCTCAGGCTTGGACCGACCTCCGAACAGGCGTGACAGGATCGACATGGGGGCCTCCTTACTGATCCAGGAAACTCCGCAGCTTCCGCGACCGGCTGGGATGCTTGAGCTTGCGCAGCGCCTTGGCCTCGATCTGGCGGATACGCTCGCGCGTGACCGAGAACTGCTGCCCGACCTCTTCGAGCGTGTGGTCAGTGTTCATCCCGATGCCGAAGCGCATCCGTAGCACCCGTTCCTCGCGCGGGGTCAGCGACGACAGAACGCGCGTTGTCGTCTCTTTCAGGTTGTCCTGAATGGCTGAGTCCAGCGGCAGGATGACGTTCTTGTCCTCGATGAAATCGCCAAGCTGGCTGTCTTCCTCATCGCCGATCGGCGTCTCCAATGAGATTGGTTCCTTGGCGATCTTCATCACCTTGCGGACCTTTTCGAGCGGCATTTGCAGCTTCTCGGCCAGTTCCTCGGGAGTCGGCTCGCGGCCGATCTCATGCAGCATCTGGCGCCCCGTGCGCACCAGCTTGTTGATCGTCTCTATCATGTGCACCGGAATGCGGATGGTGCGCGCCTGATCGGCGATGGAGCGGGTGATCGCCTGACGAATCCACCATGTTGCATAGGTGCTGAACTTATAGCCACGGCGATACTCGAACTTGTCCACCGCTTTCATGAGGCCGATATTGCCTTCCTGAATAAGATCTAGGAATTGCAGGCCACGGTTGGTGTACTTCTTGGCAATCGAGATGACCAGACGCAGGTTCGCCTCAACCATTTCCTTCTTGGCCTGACGCGCTTCTTTTTCGCCTTTCTGCACTTGCGACACGATGCGGCGGAATTCGCTGATATCAAGGCCGACATACTGGCCGACCTGAGCCATATCGGCGCGCAACTCAGCCACCTTCTCGGGGCTGCGCTCCATGAACATCTGCCAGCCGCGACCCGACTTCTGCGCCATGTCCTCCAGCCAATTCGGGTCGAGCTCGCGCCCGCGATAGGCCTCGATGAATTCCTTGCGGTTGATGCGTGCCTGATCGGCCAGCTTCACCATCGCGCCGTCGATCTGCATGATCCGGCGGTTGATGCCATAAAGCTGGTCGATCAGCGCCTCGATCCGGTTGTTGTGGAGGTGAAGCTCGTTCACCAGCTCCACGATTTCCGAGCGCAGCTTTTGGTACTTCGCTTCCTGATCCTTGGAAAAGGATCCGTCCTCGTTAAGCGTCGCAGAGATACGGCTGTCCTGCATCTCGCTCAGTTGCGCGAAATCCTCGGCGATGCGATCAAGCGTATCGAGAACCCGTGGCTTGAGCGCGGCCTCCATGGCGGCGAGGCTCATATTGGCCTGCTCTTCCTCTTCATCGTCGTCGTCGGATTGAATCGGATTGCCATCGGCATCAAGCTCGGGCTGGGCCTGATCGCGATTGTTGCCAGCGGGCGCGCTGGTCACATTTGCCGCCTCGACCACCGGCTCTGCCTCCTCATCGCCCAACTGGTTGCCGAACGTGGCTTCAAGGTCGATCACGTCGCGCAGCAGAATGTCTTCGCCCAGAAGCTCGTCGCGCCAGATGGTGATTGCCTGAAAGGTCAGGGGGCTCTCGCAGAGCCCGGCGATCATGGTATTGCGTCCGGCCTCGATCCGCTTGGCGATGGCAATCTCGCCCTCGCGGCTCAAAAGTTCGACCGAGCCCATTTCGCGCAGATACATGCGCACCGGATCGTCGGTGCGGTCGAGCTTTTCCTCCTTGCCCGAGCCAAGCGTGATCTCGCCGCGTTTGCCCACTTCGGCCACGGCAGTCGATTTGCTCTCTTCCTCTTCGGCGTCCTCGGCCTCGATGATGTTGATACCCATCTCCGACAGCATCGACATCACGTCCTCGATCTGCTCGGAACTGACCTGATCTGGCGGCAGAACCTCGTTGAGCTGATCGTAGGTGATGAAGCCTTTCTCGCGCGCCTCGGAGATCATCCGTTTGACCGCCGCCTGGCTCATGTCGAGCGAAACTTCCGCATCGGGCTCTTCGGGCTTTTGCTCGTCGGTATCCTTGGCGGCCATGAAAGACTCCTCAGCTTGGGGCGGAACGGGTGATTCGGTTGACCCGAATCAATAGCGCGATCCATCGATTCGCACACCCGTTTACTCCGAATTATTCAGTACTTCCTCACCAAAAACAGTCATCTTCTCGGTTTAGAAAAGGTTATCTTGTCGAGCAACGCCTCGAATCGCTCTTTCTCGGCGCGTTTTATACGAGCGCCATTGTCACCCATGTCATACTCGGCCGTGTCCTCTTGCTGGTTGCGACGCGCTCTGTTTCTTGCCTCTGCCGCCTGGCCCAGCCGCCAGGTCAGCGCCTCGTCGGCCAATCCCGCCATGTCCTCGCTGGCCTCCGACACTTCGGCAAGCCATCCGCTCTGGGCCTTCAGTTTTGCCAGTTCTTCGGCCAGGGTCATCGAGGCCAGTTCGGCATCGCCAGGATGACGTATCGCAGGTGTGAGCGCGACATGGGGCACCCCCAACAGCTTTTCAAGGGGCGCGTCGCCCATGTGCTCGACAATCCGGCCGCGCAGGTCCTCTGTCCCGTCGCCGGCATGCGCCAGGATGAGGTCGCGCAAGCGGGCATGATCCGGGTCGCGGCACTCCAGCCGTTCGATCTGAGCCTCAAACGTCTCGGTCATCTGCGGACAAAAGATCAACGTGGCCAACACGACGGCCTCACGCAGATGCGTTTCCGCATCTGTGCCCGACGCCACGAGAAGCGACGATTTTGTGCTGGCGCGTGCTGGTTCCGGCAGGGGCCATTTGCCACCGCGGGGACGGGGGGTGAACGTACCGCCCCCCGTTGCGCGGCGCGGGTTGAAGAGCTGCCAACGCAGGTCCTTGAGTTCCTGATCGTAATAGCTGCGCAGCGACGGGTCGCGAATCAGCCCGGTCTTCTCGCGGCAGACGCGCTCCAGCGCCGCTTTGCGCTCGGGGCTGTCGAAATCGCGCCCCTCGGTCTCGCGTTGCCACAGCAGGCGCACCATCGGCAGCGCCGCGTCGATCCGCGCCTGCACCGCTCCCGCGCCCTCGGCCCTGAGCAGATCGTCAGGATCCTGCCCCTCGGGCATCAGCGCAAAGCGCAGCGATTTGCCCGCCTCCAAGAGCGGCAGTGCCAGATCGATCACCCGGTAGGCGGCCTGAAGCCCGGCCCGATCCCCGTCGAGCATGATCACCGGCTCGGCCGCGATCCGCCACAAGAGTTGCATCTGATGCTCGGTCACCGCCGTGCCGAGCGGGGCAACGGCCGCGCCAAACCCTGCGGTCACCAGCGCGATCACATCCATATAGCCCTCGGCCACGATCAGCGGCTGACCCTTGCCCGCCGCTTCGCGTGCGGGCCCGTGATTATAGAGCGTGTGCGACTTGTCGAAAATCTCGGTCTCGGGCGAGTTGAGATATTTGGCGTTGTCATTCGGGTCCATCGCCCGCCCGCCAAAGGCGATGCACCGCCCTCGCGCGTCTCGGATGGGAAACATGATCCGGTTGCGGAACGTGTCATAGGGCTTGCCGCCCTTTTGGCTTTCCTTGGCCAGACCACAGGCAAGGATCATCTCGGGCGCCACCCCCTTGCCCGTCAGGTGATCCCACAGCCCCTGCCAGCCATCGGGGGCAAAGCCGATGTCAAACTTGGACAAAGTCGCCTCATCCAGCCTACGCCCCTTGAGATAATCGCGCGCCGCAGTCCCGGCCCCGGCCCGCAATTGCAGGCCGAAATACTTGACCGCCTGTTCCATCACCTCGACCAGTTGCGCGCGCCGATCGGCCGTTTTCTGCGCCTGCGGGTCGCGTTCGGGCACGCTCATCCCCGCCTCAGTAGCGAGGATCTTCACCGCCTCGATGAAATCGACATTCTCTGTCTCGCGGACGAATGAGATCGCGTCGCCCTTGGCGTGACAGCCAAAGCAGTAGTAAAACCCCTTGCGGTCATCGACATGAAAAGACGCGGTTTTTTCCTGGTGAAACGGGCAGGGGGCCCACATGTCACCCTTGGCCTGATTGGATTTGCGTGTGTCCCACATGACCTTGCGCCCGACGACCTGAGACAGCGACAGGCGGCTTTGCAACTCGTCAAGGAATCCGGGGGGCAGGCTCATACCCCTATATTGGGCGCGTGGCGCGCAGAGTCCAGAGGTCTACTGCGCCTCGCATTGCGTGACATAGCTGCCCGCGACGTCCTCCTGCAACGCGGCCTCGTCCAGTTCATAGACCCATGTCACCAAGGGCTGAACCGCAGGCTCATAGGCGGCCCTGTCGCCGGTCATGTCGGCGCTGATCGCCTTGATCGTCTGCGGGGCCTTTTGTCCGTCCTTGCGCGCCTCGACGGCCCGCGCCACGATCTCGCCTGTGGGGGCACAGATCGGGTTCTGCGCCGTCGCAGATAGCGGCAGGGTGCTCAGGACGGCAATCAACATCAGGCGCATGGCGGTCTCTCCCTTTCGACTATGGACGTATCTAGGGCAAATCGCGCGCGATGTCAGCGCCTTCGCCCGTGGAATTTCGCCGCGCCGCGACCCGTCGCATCGCCGTCTCCGCCTCATGGATCAACGTCCCGGCCATCGAGCGAAAGACCATGATCCGCCAGTTGTCTGCGCCCATCCGCGCAATCGCCCCGGCCATATGCGCCACCTCGGTGCGGGCGACATGGCCGCGCTTGAACACATGATCGCGCAGGTCGAGCGGGCAGAGCCGCGCCAAGACATCCGCCGCCCCCGGCCCCTCCAGCACCAGCACCGCCCAGGCGTCGGATTGATCGCTGAGCGCTGCATGCGCAGTCAGCCCCGTATCAGGCTCCGGCCCGATCAAAAGCGCCGTCTCGCGCCCGAACCACATCGCCCGCGCGCCGTTGCGACCGGTCATCCGTCCGGGCACAGGCCATGCCATGCCATGCGCCGCCTGCATCGCCTCCGATAGGGCCTCGGCCTGCCCGTTGTAGGGCGCCAGCGACGTCATCCGCTCCGGCGCGACCTCGTTCAGCCGCAGATCCCCGATCACTATCGGCAAAAGCCCCGCGCCGGGGCTCTGCGCTTGCAACTCAACCACGCAACCGCCCTCCGTCCGGGTCATACTGCACCACGCCCGTCACCTCGCACACCGTCTCGGAGCCGCGCAGGTGGTCGACCATCCGCACCCGCTCGCCGATCCGCTCCGGACCGCGCCGCAGAAACGCCTGCCCGATCACATGGCCCAACGTCGGCGAATAGCAGGCGCTGGTGATATAGCCCTGATCGTTGGCACTGACCGCCTCCGCCCCCTCATCAAACAGATGCGCGCCGGGCAGAAGTTCCTTCACCGCTCCAACGGGTTTCAGCCCCACCAGCCGCTCACGCTCCGGGTCCAGCAACCCGACCCGCGACGCCGCCGGTTTGCCGATAAACTCTTTCTTGCCGCTCATCATCCCCTGCATGCCGATATCATGGGCCGTCACCCGCCCATGGATCTCGGCATGGGTGATAAAGCCCTTCTCGATCCGCAACACATTCAGCGCCTCCATCCCGTAGGCCCCGCCGCCCATGGCCTCGGCGCCTGCCACCAATTCCTTGAACAGCGCCGCCCCATAGCGCGCGGGCACCGCGATTTCATAGGCATGCTCGCCCGAGAACGAGATCCGGAACAACCGCCCCGCCACGCCCCCCACACTCACCGGACCACAGCCCATGAAGGGAAAGCCCGCGTCGTCGATTGGCTCATCGAGCAGGCCATTGAGCAAGTCACGCGCCTGCGTCCCCGCCACTGCGAACTGCGCCCACTGTTCCGTCACCGACACCATCCGCAGATCCCAACCGGGCCGCAGCACCTGCGCGACAAACTCCAGATGCCGCATCACCTGCCCCGCCGCCGCCGTGGTGGTGGTCATCAGGTAATGCTGCTCGCCCAGCCGCGCACAGGTGCCGTCATCCATGACATGCCCATCCTCGCGCAGCATCAGGCCATAGCGCACGCGGCCCTCGCGCAGCGTGGAAAACGTGTTGGTATAGACGAAATCCAGAAACCGCGCCGCATCCGGGCCCTGAATGTCGATCTTGCCAAGGGTCGAGACATCACAGATGCCCACCGATCCGCGCACCATCGTCACCTCACGGTCGCAGGATTGCCGCCACGTCCGCTCCCTCTTGCGCGGGAAATAGCTGGGCCGATACCACAGCCCCGCCTCGATCATCGGCGCGCCGCGCGCCACGCTCTCGGCATGCGAGGTGGTCAGGCGTTCGGGCGCAAAGCCCTTGCCCTTGGCCCCCGCCCCCATTGCCGCAATCGGCACCGGCACATAAGGCGGGCGAAAGGTGGTGGTGCCGGTCTCGGGGATACCGCGCCCGGTCGCATCCGCCAGCACGGCAAGCGCGTTGACGTTCGAATTCTTGCCCTGATCGGGCGCCATGCCCTGCGTCGTGTAGCGCTTCATATGCTCGACCGAGCGAAAGTTCTCCCGCGCGGCAAGCTCCACATCCTTGACCGTCACATCGTTCTGGAAATCGAGCCAGGCGCGGCCCTTACCCGGCACCTGCCACAGCGGAAAGATGTCATAGGCGGCGTCTCCCGCCGACGGCACGCTCATCTTCGGCACCTTCAAGCCCAGATCGCTTGCCGCGCGCAGCCCCTCGGCCAATCCGCTCTCCAGACAGGCGCGGGTGGAAAACTCCCCCGCCGCAGCGCCCGCCGCGCGCTGCCCCGGCACGGCCCCCTCGGGCGGCAGAAAGGCCAGCCGGTCCGCGTCCCACACCGGCCGCGCGCCCATGTGACAGGCCAGATGCACCGACGGGTTCCACCCGCCCGACACCGCCAGACACTCGGCGGCAATGCGCGTTTCGCCCTTTGCGGTGGCAATCGTCACCGCCTCCAGCCCGCGCCGCCCCGCCGTTCCGCAAACCTGCGCGCCCGGATAGAACGCCACATCGAGATCGCAGCGCGCGTAATGCCGCGAGTCGACCAGGGCCGCGACATG
Organism: uncultured Roseovarius sp.; assembly: GCF_947259555.1. Classification (GTDB taxonomy): domain Bacteria; phylum Pseudomonadota; class Alphaproteobacteria; order Rhodobacterales; family Rhodobacteraceae; genus Roseovarius. Next base: position 85,048 of record NZ_CAMYMD010000026.1, on the reverse strand, counting down.
GACCCCCGCCTCCTGCAAATCCGCCGCCGTGCGATGCGCGCTGTCATTATTGCCAAACACAACCGTGCTGCGTCCCGGCACCACGCCCCAGCGGTTGAGATAGGCCCGCACCGCGCCCGCCATCATCACCCCGGGCCGGTCGTTCCCCGCAAAGGTCACCGGCCGCTCCAGCGCCCCCGCCGCCAGAACTGTGCGCTTTGCCACGATCCGCCAGAATGCGCCCTTTGGCGCGTGGGCGCGGTCGGCCACCTCGGGGGCAAGCCGTTCCAGCGCGCCATACGTGCCCTGATCATAGGCCCCGGTCACGGCCATGCGCGTCATGATCCGCACATTGGGCATGGCGGCCAACTCGGCCACGATCTCCTCCACCCACGCCACGGCAGGCACACCGTCGACCTCTTCGCTCTCGGCCAGCAGCCGCCCGCCAAGCCGCGTGTCCTCCTCGGCAAGGATCACGTCGGCCCCGGCCTTGGCCGCCGCGCGCGCCGCCATCAGCCCGGCAGGCCCGCCGCCGATCACCAGCAGATCGCAATGGGCAAAGGCCCGCTCATACCGGTCCTGCGCCGGGTCGCCCGAAAGCGCCCCCAGACCGGCGGCGCGGCGGATCACCGGTTCATAGATCCGCTCCCAAAAGGCGCGCGGCCACATGAAGGTCTTGTAATAGAACCCCGCCCCGAGGACGGGCGCAAAGAGATCATTCACCGCCAGCAGATCAAGCCCGAGCGTCGGCCAGCGGTTCTGACTGCGTGCCCAAAGCCCCTCGTGCAACTCGACCGTGGTCGCGCGCAGGTTCGGCTCCTGCGCCGCGCCCAATCCCAGCGTGACCAGCGCATTCGGCTCCTCGCTGCCCGCGGTCATCACGCCGCGCGGGCGGTGATACTTGAACGACCGTGCCACCATCCGCACGTCATTGGCCAACAGCGCCGAGGCCAGCGTATCGCCCGCAAAGCCCTGATATTCCCGCCCGTCGAAATGAAACACGACCGGGCGGTCGCGGTCGATCAGCCCCTTGTCCTCAACCCTCATGCGCGTGCGCCCACTGCCAGATCGCAGCGCAGCACCGTGTGGCTCACCGTGTCGCGGGTCACGATCAGCCATGCCCCGCAGCCCTGCTCATGCTGCCACATATCGCGCGTCACACCCGCCGGATTGTCGCGGTTATGCAGGTAGTCGTCCCAGTGCGGCCCCCACTCCTCCCCCTCGGGCTGCGCCAGCGCCGCGCCCTGATAGTAGAACTCGCGACGATCCCGTTCGCCGCAGACCGGACAGACAAGTCTCATCGCACCCGCGCTTTCATCGTTCCAAAAATACTCAAAATCCCACCCTCTCCACGCCGCTCAATGCAGGTTATGCTGCGCGCCGGTGCCTTCCTCGTCCATCAGCCCCCGCCCGGTCGCAAAGCGGTCCAGCCGAAACCCGGTGGCCGCCGGATGCGGCCGGTCGGTGGCGATCAGATGCGCCATCGCATCCCCCGACCCCGGCACCGCCTTGAACCCGCCATAGCACCAGCCGCAATTGAGATAGAGGCCGTCGATGCCCGCATGGTCCATGACGGGTGAGCCATCGGGCGACATGTCCATGATCCCGCCCCAGCTGCGCAGCACGCGGGCGTTGCCGATCATCGGCATCAGCGTCATCCCCGCCTCCATCACATGCTCGACCAGCGGCAGGTTGCCGCGCGCGGCATAAGACGCATACATGTCCAGATCGCCGCCAAACACCAGCCCGCCCTTGTCGGACTGGCTGATATAGAAATGCCCCATGCCGAAGCTGATCACGTGGTCGATGCAGGGTTTCAGCCCCTCGGTAACAAAGGCCTGCAACACATGGCTCTCGATCGGCAGGCGTATCCCCGCCATCGCCGCCACCTGAGACGAGCGCCCGGCGACGACAATGGCCAGTTTCCTGGCGCGAATGGCGCCGCGCGTGGTCTGCACACCGCGCACCCGGCCATTCTCGATGTCGATCCCCGTGACCTCGCAATTCTGGATGAGGTCGACGCCCCGGTCGCTCGCGCCGCGCGCATAGCCCCAGGCCACCGCGTCATGCCGTGCGGTGCCCGCGCGCCGCTGCAAGAGGCCGCCATAGATCGGAAACCGCGCCTGATCGTAATCGAGATAGGGCACCATGCGTTCGAGCTCCGCCACGCTCAGCAATTCCGCATCGTCGCCCTGATTGCGCATCGCGTTGCCACGCCGTGCGGCCGCATCGCGCTGACCGTCGGAATGAAACAGCACGATCTGCCCGCGCTGTGAATGCATGACGTTGTAATTGAGATCCTCCTCCAGCCCCTCCCAGAGCTTCAGGGAATGGCTGTAGAATTCCGAATTGCCCGGCAGGAAATAATTGGCCCGCACAATGGTGGTGTTGCGGCCCACATTGCCACCGCCGAGATAGCCCTTTTCCAGAACCGCGACATTGGTGATCCCGTGTTTCTTGGCCAGGTAATAGGCGGTCGACAGGCCATGCCCGCCGCCGCCGATGATCACCACGTCATAGTCGGATTTGGGCGTCGCATCGCGCCAATGCGCCTGCCAGCCTTTGTTGCCGGTCAGCCCCTCGCGCAGAACCCGCAGACCCGAAAGCCGCATGTTTATCCCCTTGCCATGACCTGCCGCGACTGAATCAACTTCGGCTTGGAATAGCAATGGTAGAGCCGAAGCTCTGCCATGTTTCCCGCCAATTTCAGGCCAGTCCGCGACGCGCGCGCCTCAGAGCCCTTTACAGCCCCATGGCGCGATAGCTGGCCGCGACCTTGGCGATGGACACAAGATACGCCGCCGTGCGCAGATCGGTCACGTCCTGCCGACTGTGCCAGACCTCGCGCATCGACTGGTAGGCGCTGCGCATGGTGTCATCAAGACCCGAGCGCACCAATTCCAGTTCGCCCGCGCCCTTGAGGTATTTCTGCTTGAAATCGGGTGACATTTCCCATGCGTCGCCGATGCCGCGATTGAGGCGCTCCAACTCGGTCACGATCAACTGGTGACGCGCCTCTTCCTGCCGCCGCCCGATCCGGCCAAAGCGGATATGGCTGAGGTTTTTGACCCATTCGAAATAGGACACGGTCACACCACCCGCATTGGCATACATGTCCGGAATTATGACCGTACCCTTTTGGCGCAGAATATCATCTGCACCTGCCGTCACTGGCCCGTTGGCGGCCTCGATGATAAGTGCGGCCTTGACGTCTTTGGCGTTCTCCAGATTGATCACGCCCTCCATGGCAGCCGGAATCAGGATGTCACACTCATTCTCCAGCGCCTTGTTGCCGTCCTTGATGTATTTGCCATCCGGATAGCCATCGACCCCGCCATGTCCTGCGATCCAGTTGCGCACTGCCTCGACATCCAGGCCGGTCTCATCGATCAATGCGCCGTCACGCTCGATGATGGCCGTCACCTTGCAGCCATCTTCCTCGCTGAGGAATTTGGCCGCGTGATAGCCCACATTGCCGAGGCCCTGAACGACCACCCGCTTGCCGTCTAGCGTGCCGGTCATGCTGGCCGCCTTCACGTCTTCTGGATGGCGAAAGAACTCTTGCAACGCGAATTGCACGCCGCGCCCGGTCGCCTCGGTGCGGCCCTGTATGCCGCCGCCGTGAATCGGCTTGCCAGTGACACAGGCGCGGTAGTTGATGTCGGTGGTGGCCATGCGCTTGTACTGATCCGCGATCCAGGCCATTTCGCGCTCGCCGGTGCCCATGTCGGGGGCGGGCACGTTCTGTGCGGGATGGATCAGGTCACGCTTGATCAGCTCATAGGCAAAGCGGCGGGTGATCATCTCGAGCTCATGCTCTTCCCACTCGCGCGGATCGAGGCGGAGCCCCCCCTTGGAGCCCCCGAACGGGGCCTCGACCAGCGCGCATTTATAGGTCATCAGCGCCGCGAGTGCCTCGACCTCGTCCTGATTGACCCCCATGGCATAGCGAATGCCGCCCTTGACGGGCTCCATATGCTCGGAATGGACGCTGCGATAGCCGGTGAAGGTGTGGATCTGCCCGCGCAGCCGAACCCCGAAACGGACAGTATAGGTAGCGTTGCAAACGCGGATCTTCTCCTCCAGACCCGGGGGCAGATCCATGAGTGCGACCGCGCGGTTGAACATCAGATCCACGCTCTCGCGAAAGCTCGGTTCCTTGATGGCGTTCATTCGTCCTCTCCCTGTTCTGGCACGGGGCCCGTCGGAAGTGTCCGATCACATTGGCCCGGTGACGTCGACCATGGTTAAGACATGTGATCGTTTTGTCCACCCGCCGTACCGATGACATTGGCAAACCCGTTTGTATGGACAGGCCAAGTCGGCCTTTGTCGCTAGGTTGCACACAATGCCTAATGAAGCTTTAGATTGTTGATTTTATTTGGTTAAGTTCTGTATTTCTAGCCCAAATCCGCCACAATTTGGCCATAGAGAACGGGCATCAAAGCGATTGGTGGATTGCGAGGCCGATGTCCCGCGACGTCACAATGAGGTGTATCAATGTTTAGTAACGGCAAAATTTCAGGAGACATGATGCGCCGGGGCGAAGGCACGCCTGCCCCGTCTCGGCGTCATGTCGACAACTTCGTCAAGGATGAAGAGGGATCCATTACCCTGCTGTCCTTTTTCATTTTCTTCATGTTACTTCTCATGGGTGGCATCGGTCTTGACACGATGCGTCAGGAAATGTCGCGCGCCAGCCTTCAGGCGACGCTCGACCGTGCCGTGCTTGCCGGCGCCACTGCTATCGACGAAGAGACCGCGCGGAACGTTGTCGAGGATTACTTTGCGAAATCCGGGCAGTCCGAATATCTCGAGGATGAGCAGGAGGGCGATATCGACATTCGCCTCAACTCGTCGAGGGTGACGGCACGAGCCTCGCGGTCGTTGGACACATACCTGATGAAGCTCGCCGGAGTTGACACGCTCGACTCGCAGGGCACTTCAACGGCGGAAGTCACCATTCCCAAGCTGGAAGTCGCGGTTGTGCTCGATGTTTCAGGTTCGATGATGGGCGACCGCATTGACGCGCTCAGGCCCGCTGCCAAGGAATTCGTGTCGTCGATCCTAGACAGCACAGAGCCGGGTGACGCCGTCATCTCGGTCATTCCGTTCAGTTGGGGCGTGACCCCATCCGACAGCATGTTCGAAGCGCTGAACGTAACGCAGACCCACAACTATTCGACTTGCATCAAGTTCTCCGACAGCGACTTCACGAGCGTCGCCGTCGACCCGAACTCCGCGTTGCCTCAGCAGATCTACACGTCGCGCGAAGGTCTGACATTCGGCAACCTCATATCGACACCGCTCACCAGCTTCGATGACCGCTATTACAGGTCGTGTTACACGGATGAGTATTTCCGCATCATGCCTTACGCGACAGACAAGTCCAAGCTTCACGCCAAGATTGATTCGCTAAAGGCGGGTGGAAGTACGTCGGGCGACGAGGGCATCAAATGGGCCGCCGCTTTGATGGACACTGCGTTTGTGCCTGTCGTCAGCGAGTTGCAGCAGGAAAAGCAGGAAGTGCGAGATGATGGCACGATCCACACATATACCGAGGTCGATCCGACGCTAACCAACCTGCCGGCGTCCTACACCGAGAGCGACACGCTCAAGGTCATCGTGATGATGGGAGACGGTGCCAATGACAATTCCTACTTCTTCTCGGAGAATTCCTATAGAGGTTCGAATTCCGACTTGTTCAAGGTCACATACCAGGAACAGGATTTCGCATATGCCTACGACATCTACGACCCCAGCCGGCAATGGCACGGATCTTATTACGAACAATACTGCTACCTGAACTGGCTGGAATGCGTCTACGAGCCGCGTGGCGAGCAGTCCTCTGCCTATTATCTGCGGCGCCCGTCTGACAGCCGGATGCTAAACATCACCGATGGCGGCTCCGTTTCCTGGTATGAGTTTAACAACTTCGATGACAACATGAACGGCTTTGTCTCGAGCGAGCGCTTGTCCTGGGAAGAGGCATGGGGCCTGATGTCGGTGCGGTTCTACGGCAACAAGACAGGCAACTGGGGGCCGTGGAACAACTATATCGGCAACTCCGTGAACAAATCCACCAAGGACGCGCGCATGGCCAACATCTGCGAAGCCACCAAATCGAACGGTGTTGTCATCTACACGATCGCCTTCGAAATGGGGTCGCAGCAATCCGCCGCCGAGCGCATTCGTCAATGCGCCTCCTCCACAGCGCATCACTATAACGCAACCAACGTGAATATCGGTAGTGCCTTCAGCGCCATCGCGGCCAATGTGAAACAGTTGAGGTTGACCCAATGACCCGCCCCTTCAAAAAGTGTCTTCGCCATTTCCGGCGCGACGAAACCGGGACCGCATCGGTGGAGTTCGTCATCGTCGTGCCCTTCTTCCTGGCTCTGATGATCCTCTCGATCGAGGTCGGCTTTCTGACGATGCGCGCAACCTTTCTCGAACGCGGTCTCGACATGGCAGCGCGCGAGGTGCGCCTCGGGACGGGAACGGCACCGCAACACGACGATATCAAGCGCATCATCTGCGCCAACTCGATCGTCATCAACGATTGCGAGAGCAACCTGCGGCTGGAAATGCGCCCCACCGATATCAGGAACCTGACGGCGCTTGAGCAGGGTGCGGATTGCACCGATCTGGCGCAGCCTGCAAAGCCGGTCCGAGAGTTCACTCCGGGGCAACAGAATGAGCTGATGTTGCTTCGGGCCTGCGTCAAGTACAACCCCTTGTTCCCGCGGTCACTTCTGGGAAGCAGGCTGATCGACGACGAGAACGGTCAAAGCTCGCTTGTTGCCATCACCGCCTTTGTACAGGAGCCGATCTGATGTGTATCCGATTTGCAAAAAACGCCCTTCGCCGCTTTTGGCGGCAAGAGGCCGGTACGGCGTCAATGGAAACGGTCGTGATGTTCCCATTCCTTTTCATGGGGCTGGCGTTCAGCTACGAGTACTACGACATGTTCCGCTACCAGAGCGTGCGTGAAAAAGCCACCTACACCGTGGCTGACATGCTCTCGCGCGAAACACAGGTGGTCGATGCCGCCTACATGGACAACGTCAAAGAGCTTTTTGACGTGATAACCAACGACTCTGGTGTCAACCAGGTTCGTGTCACTGTCGTGCGGTACCGCCTCGACGAGGGCCAGAATGTCGACGAGTTCGAACTGCGGTGGTCAGAAGTACGCGGAACCGGTGCTCTTGTGCCGTTGACCTCGTCGGACGTTCAGAATGCGCATGACAGCCTGCCGCAGATGGTTGACGGACAGGACATCATTCTCGTCGATACGCTTTCCAGCTATGATCCCAAAGTCTCTGCCGGATTGGCCGGTGGCACAGAGATCACCACCCGAATGTTCGTGCCGCTGCGCTTTGCGGCGCAGCTCTGCTATGATGGCGTGTGCACCGCGTCTTAAGAGGCGTCGTTCCGGGCGATGAGATCCTGAATGATCTCGGCCATGACCTTCGCGGGTGTGCTGGCGGTCACTCCGCCCACGCCGACCCGGCGACCGGCTCTCCACCATAGCCCCGGCTGCCATGCGGCCGGGGCTTTTTTCTTGAGGCGGATCATGAAACCGTTTGAGGGCTTGAACGCGAACACTCCCCGATCAACCGATATGATCTGATCGATTGGCGCAATCATGCGCCCGTTATTGTCGCGAAGCCCTTCGCGTGTCAGCTCAAGCCACTGTTCGGTCGCGCGCCACATCCGCGTGGCCATCCACAGAGCCAACGCGCCCGAACCCATCATGAACACCTGCCAGCCCAGCGCGGGTGCTTGCGCCAGCACCAGATAGAGCAGCGTCAGCCCCAGCCCGCCGACCGCACCAACGCCAAAAAGGCGGCGCCCTGTCGAGGCCGAAAGAACCACCAGAACCTCACTGTCATTCATCTCGCGTCTCCCTTTTGTCCCGGCTTTACCCCGGATGCCGTCTCATGGCGAGAGGCCACGTGGAAAACGCACAGACTGCGTTCGCAGGTGAACAACACGGGCCATTTCACCCGGCCCGGGCGTCCCTATATTTGGTCGGAAAGGAGAGTTCACATGTCCATCAGACCTGTACTGGAGACTCGCAGCGCAACACCCACGCTGGAGGGCGCAGGCGTGCATCTGCACCGTGCCTTCGGTTTCCAAGATCCGTCGGAGCTGGACCCGTTCCTGCTGTTCGACGATTTCCGCAACGACGATCCGGCGCATTATGCCAAGGGGTTTCCATGGCATCCGCATCGCGGCATCGAGACGATCACCTACGTGCTCGAAGGCGAGGTGGCGCATGGCGACAGCCTCGGCAACGCGGGCAGCTTGGGTGCGGGCGATGTGCAATGGATGACAGCCGGATCAGGCATTTTGCATCAGGAAATGCCACGCGGCAATGCCCACGGGCAGATGCACGGCTTTCAGCTTTGGGCGAACCTGCCCGCGTCGCTCAAGATGACCGCACCGCGCTATCAGGACGTGAAGGCCCCGGATATTCCCGAGATCATCGACGATGACGGCACCCGCGTGCGGGTGATCGTGGGCGACTTCTGGGGCAAACGCGGTCCGGTGGATGGGATCGCAGCCGATCCGCAATATCTCGATATCTCGGTGCCGCCCGGCGTGAAAAAGACGTTTCGCGTAGATACCTACCGGCGCAGCTTTGCTTATGTCTTTGCCGGCTCGGGTGCTTTTTCGGATGCCTCGCATCCAACCGGTGTTCTGTTGGAAAAGGAACTGGCCGGGCAGGAGCTGCATCTGCGCGACCCTTCAGGTGATCGCACACTTGTCCGCTTTGGCACCGGTGACGAGGTCACGGTGCAGGCTGGCCAGAAGGGGGTGCGCTTTTTGTTGATCTCCGGTGCGCCCCTGCAAGAGCCGGTGGCGTGGCATGGCCCGATCGTGATGAATACGAAAGACGAATTGCGTCAGGCAATGCGCGAATTGCGCGATGGAAGCTTCATCAAGTGAGGCGGCTGTATGCAAGGGGAAGTTGGTCGGCGCGAATGGTACGACAAGCGGACCATTGCGCGTAAAGAGTCGGCGCGGCGTCAGGGCCGAAGGCTGCCGCGTCATTCATCAGAACCACCATCAGAACCACTGTCCCGGCTCCATCAGGCCCAGATCCAGCAATTGGCGGGAATGCCATTCGAACGGGATCGAATTGTGCCACTTGAAGGTCTGGATGTCGAACGTCGATCCAGGGTTGCGCTTGAGCGCCTTGGCTGTACGAAACGAGACGATGGCGCTGGTCAGGTTATGGTGCCAGGGACAGGCATAGGTGTTGTATTCCTCGTCCGAGAAGGTGTGATCGTCACGCAACCGTAGATCCGGCTTGGACCGGAAGAGCGCGATGCGATCAATCTTGCGGCGTTTCGCCGGAATATGCTCTTCGTAGCGCCAGCGTAGCCCCCCAAAGAAGTCGAGCTGCCGCTCTTTCGGGTAATTGTGGTTGTCCGGGTCGGGGCGCGCAAGCGCGTAATACCCGCTTTTGTCCATATGCGCGGCTTCCAGTGAGACAGCATCGTGATGCGTTTCTATGTTGTCAGCATAAAGGTCGATCACATAGGTGAGCATGGCATCACGTCGCTCTTCGGTGTGAAAGCTCAGCATTTCCGCGACTGTCCGGGTCTCGCAGAACGGGTAAAACAGATATTCCGCGTTATAGCAGTAGTACATCCAAACGCTCGGCGCGGCATTGATGACCGCGTTGACCGCGTCGGTCAGGCTGTCGCCGGAGGCCAGATCGTGACGGATGCGGTGGAGGGCAGGGGCTTCGACCAGGTCTTCGGCAAGATGAAACACGTCGGGCGCAAAGAGCAGCACTGATTTGAAGCCGGTGTCGAAATGGTGCCGCAAGGTCGAATTCAGCTCGACCTCGTCTTCGGCAAACACCATCGCGATCGGACCCTTGGCGAGTGCCGTGCCGGGGTTCTTGAGAAACGCGTCGAGATCGGGTGTGCTCATGCTGTGCCCTGCGGTTGGATTTTCGATGTAGAATCCGTCAAACGCAGAGGCATTGCAAGTGCCCCCTGCGGTGATGTAGATGAGCGCCCTGAACCCTCAGGCGGAGGCCCGGCGCATGGCGGATGTGAAAAAACTCTATATCAAGACCTATGGCTGTCAGATGAACGTCTATGACAGCGAGCGCATGGCCGAGGCGATGGGCGGGGCGGGCTACGTCACCACCGAGAATGCGGCCGAGGCCGACATGATCCTGCTCAACACCTGTCATATCCGCGAGAAGGCCGCCGAAAAGGTCTATTCCGAACTGGGCCGGTTCCGCGCGCTCAAGGACGAAAAGCCAGATCTCAAGATCGGCGTGGCGGGTTGCGTGGCGCAGGCCGAGGGGCAGGAAATCATGCGCCGTCAGCCGCTGGTCGATCTGGTGGTGGGGCCGCAGAGCTATCATCGCCTGCCGCAGATGGAAGCGCGGGTGCAGACGGGCGAAAAGGCGCTCGCCACCGATTTTCCGCTGGATGACAAGTTCGACACGCTGCGGCAGCGCCCCAAGGCAAAGCGCGGTCCGACCGCGTTTCTGACCGTGCAGGAGGGCTGCGACAAGTTCTGCGCCTTTTGCGTGGTGCCCTATACCCGTGGCGCCGAGGTGAGCCGCCCGGCGGCGCGCGTGCTGGAAGAGGCGCGCGATCTGGTCGAGAGGGGCGTGCGCGAGATCACCCTGCTGGGGCAGAACGTCAACGCCTATCATGGCGCGGGAGAGGGCGGCGACTGGTCGCTTGCGCGGCTCATCTGGGCGCTCAATGACATCGACGGGCTGGAGCGTATCCGCTTTACCACGAGCCACCCCAACGACATGGATGACGACCTGATCGCGGCGCATGGCGAGTGCGCAAAGCTGATGCCCTATCTGCATCTGCCGGTGCAGTCGGGCAGTGACAAGATTCTCAAGCGGATGAACCGCAGCCACACCGCCGAAAGCTATCTGCGGCTGATCGAGCGTATTCGCGCGGCGCGGCCCGATATCCTGATGTCGGGGGATTTCATCGTGGGCTTCCCCGAAGAGACAGAAGAGGATTTTCAGGCCACGATGGATCTGATCGAGGCGGTGAATTACGGCTATGCGTTCTCGTTCAAGTATTCCACGCGCCCCGGCACCCCGGCGGCGGAACGGCCGCAGGTGGCGGAGGACGTGAAATCCGAGCGGCTGCACCGGCTTCAGGCGCTGATCACCCGGCAGCAGCGCGCGGCGCAGGATGCGATGGTCGGGCGCACCGTTGGCGTGCTCTTCGAGAAACCCGGGCGGATGGCCGGACAGATGGTTGGCAAGTCGGATCACCTTCACGCCGTTCATGTGACCAGTGGCGACGTGGCGGCTGGTGATCTGAGGCAAGTAGAGATTGTCGAAAGCGCCTCGAACTCTTTGGCTGGTCGGCTCTTGCAGGGTTGAAAACAAAGCGATTTTCGCGCGATTGTGGCGAAATTGCGGCGTTGCCTAGGGATTGTTTCGCAAGTGGCCACAATATCTGGTGGAATTTACTTCACATTGAGCCGATAGTTGTTAGTATTTCATGGTATTAGCTGGGTGGTATCCTTGTAGGCGAACACATCCGCCCGGGGGGTAGAAAGAGGACAGTGGCCGTGACGAAAATAATTTCAAAGACGCTGCGCGCGATGGTAAGGGGGGCAGGTGCCGTTGCCCTCGGCCTCGTCGTAACAGCCGGAATGGCGGAGGCGCAACAACAGCGTACCGTTGTAGGAGAACGCTATATCCCGACGATATGGGTCGACCCCGACGGGTGCGAGCATTGGGTCATGGATGACGGGGCAGAGGGCTACATGAGCCCGCATGTCAACCGTCAGGGTATCCCGATCTGCCGCGAGATGAACCTCTGTGGCGTCGTCAATACAGACCAGCACTTTGCAACTGACAGTGCGCGCATTCATGCGGCGGGCCGTCAGCGCCTCGCGGAATTCTTCCAGCAGTCGAACGCGGTTGCCTATACGATCGTGGGGCATACCGACAGCCGCGCCTCGGATGAGTACAATATGGGCCTGTCCCTGCGTCGCGCCAATTCGGTGGCATCGGTGGCGCGCAGTGTGGGATCGCGGATCTCTGATGTGCGTGGCTACGGCGAGCGGATGCCCAAGGCGTCCAACAATACCGCAGAAGGCATGGCGCAGAACCGCCGTGTCGAAATCATGTGCTGGCGCTGAGGGGACTGAACAATGAGAATTTCAAAACTAGCACTGGTGATCCCCGCAGTCAGTCTTTTGGCGGCGTGCGCTGGCGGGCATGGTGGCGTCGGCCCTGACAAGACCCGTGACCGTGGCACAGACAAGAAGCATCTTAGCCAGTTGCAATCCGGCATTTGGGTGGATCCCAACGGGTGTGATCACTGGATCATCGACGACGGTGTCGAGGGCTATCTGTCGCAGCGGCTGGACAAGTTCGGCAAGCCGGTCTGCTCTGGTGTTGCCCCCCCGACCGTGGCCACTGGAAACTTCAAGGGCGGAAGCAGCATTGCGGATACGCTCTGAACGTGCCACGCCTTGGCAACAATCATTGGACTGCGGGCCTGATTGCCCGCAGTTTTTTTGTGCCAATCTTATGACATTCCGCGCCGGGCGCTTGCACCTTGCGGCGCATCTTGGCAGGCTTATCGCAGACCTCTGACCCGTGGGAGATTTGTTTGGGTAACAGCGCACCGCCCCCCGCCCCTGACATGGCCTCAATGCAGGAAGCCGTGATCGAATTCCCCGACAACATGCTGCTGATTGATCTATGCGGCGAATATGACCGGAACCTTGCTGAGATTGAGCGCAAGCTTAGTGTGCAGATTGTACGGCGCGGCAATCACCTGTCGGTGATGGGCGAAGAGGGCACCGTGCAGGAGGCATCGGATGTCCTGAGCGCGCTTTATGCACGTCTGGAAAGCGGGCGCGCGGTTGAGCATGGCGACGTTGACCGCGAATTGCGAATGGGAGGCTCTGACGACGAGAGCGCGACCATGACCGGCGATCAGTTGGAGATGTTCAAGGGCGGTCCGGTCGAGATCAAGACGCGCAAGAAGTTCGTCGAGCCGCGGACCGATGCGCAAAAATCCTATGTCAGATCACTTTTTGCACATGAACTGGCCTTTGGCATTGGCCCCGCAGGGACCGGCAAGACGTATCTGGCCGTGGCTGTGGGTGTGAACATGTTCATCGAGGGCCATGTAGACCGGATTATCCTGAGCCGACCCGCAGTCGAGGCCGGTGAGAAGCTGGGCTATCTGCCCGGTGACATGAAGGACAAGGTCGATCCGTACATGCAGCCGCTTTACGACGCGCTGAACGACTTTCTTCCAGCCAAGCAACTCGCAAAGTTGATTGAGGAAAAGAAGATAGAGATTGCGCCGCTCGCCTTCATGCGGGGGCGCACGCTGAGCAATGCGTTCGTGGTGCTCGATGAGGCGCAGAACGCGACGTCCATGCAGATGAAGATGTTTCTCACGCGTCTGGGCGAGGGCTCGCGCATGGTCATCACCGGGGACCGCACCCAGATCGATCTGCCGCGTGGCGTGCCCTCTGGGCTGGCGGATGCCGAACGCTTGTTGAACTCGATACCGGCAATCAGCTTCAACTACTTCACCGCCAAGGATGTCGTGCGTCACCCGCTGGTCGCTGCGATTATCGAAGCATATGAGGCGGATGGCTGAGCCGCGCATGTTGATGGATGTGGTCATCGAAGAGCCCTGCTGGCAGGCGGCGGGCCTGGAGGCGCTGGCCGAGCGGTCCGCGCGTGCAACCCTTTTGCATGTTGGCCTCGATCCGGGGGATTGGGAGGTCAGTCTGCTGGCCTGCGATGACGCGCGCATCGCCGCGCTCAATGGGGATTTTCGGGACAAGGCACAACCCACCAATGTCCTTAGTTGGCCGAGCGAGGAACGTGCGTCCCGCTCTCCTGGCGGACGGCCGGAATTACCTGTGGCCGGACCTGACCCGGAACTTGGTGATATAGCCATTGCATGGGAAACCTGTGTGCGCGAGGCTGCGGAGGGCGGCAAGCCGCTTGCGGACCATGTGGTGCACCTGATTGTACATGCAGTGCTGCATTTGCTGGGATATGATCACATCCGTGACCAAGATGCCACTCTGATGGAGACAACAGAAGTGGAGATACTTGGCAAACTGGGGGTCCCTGACCCATATTAGGCGTGCATGGGGCATTTCCCTGTCACTTGGAAAGAAACGAATGGACGACAGCACAGACGGATCGTCTACGGCAGCGCAGAGCGCGCAGCCGGAACACGATGACGAAACCGATGAAAATGGCGGATTTTTTCGCCGGATTTTTGGGGCTTTTTCTTCTGATGATGAGGATGCCTCGGAGGATGGCGCACAGGGCGCGGCGGTGAACGGCGCGCCGGGCATCGGCAATCTTAGAAATATGGCGGTTGAGGATGTGGCGATCCCAAAAGCCGAGATCGTGTCGATACCGGATACGATTTCACGCGAAGACCTCGTGCATGTCTTTCGAGACAGCGGCATGACCCGGCTGCCGGTTTACGAAGGTACGCTCGATACGCCCACCGGTATGATCCACCTCAAGGATTTCGCACTCAAGCATGGCTTTAACGGGGGCACCACGCGGTTCATACTCAAGGATTTGTTGAGGCCGCTGCTGTTTGTTCCGCCCTCGATGCCGATCGGCGTTCTGTTGCAGAAGATGCAGGCCGAGCGGCGGCACATGGCCCTTGTGATCGACGAGTATGGCGGTGTGGACGGTCTCGTAACCATTGAGGATCTTATCGAACAGGTCGTCGGTGAGATCGAAGACGAGCACGACATCGACGAGGGGCAATTCTGGACGCAAGAGAGACCGGGCTGCTACGTCGCTCTCGCCAAGACACCGCTGGAAGAGTTCGAGGCCGAGATAGGCCAATCGTTGACCGATGTGGAAGAGGTCGATGAAGAGGAAATTGATACTCTGGGGGGGCTGGTGTTCATGCTTCTGGGCCGCGTGCCGGTGCGGGGCGAAGTGATCGAGCATCCTGCAGGTCCGGTGATCGAAGTGATGGAAGCCGACCCGCGCCGCATCAAGCGGGTACGCGTGCGGCTCGCCGAAACGCAGGATGCCTGACACTGGCCGCGTCGCGGCGATTGTCTGTCATGTTTCGGCTTTGCCGCGATTGGCGCGTGTTTGTGTGGTTGGCCTAACAGGGGCGCTCGCCGCGTTGGGGCAGGCCCCTGTCGGGGCATGGCCGCTCACAGTTGTCGCGCTGGCCCTTTGCTATGGGCTGTTCTCGCAGTGCGCTGGGTGGCGTCAAGCCGCGCGGCTTGGCTGGGTCTTTGGGACAGGGTATTTCCTGCTGTCTCTAAATTGGATTGTTGAGCCTTTCCTTGTAGATGCCGCGCGCCATGGCTGGATGGCACCCTTTGCGCTTTTGGGTCTGGCCGGTGGGCTTGCGCTGTTTTGGGCCGGCGGATTCGCATTGGGCCGTGCCGCAGGCGGCGGGGCCATGGGGTTTGTTGGCGGCCTTGGACTGTCAGAGGCGGCGCGCGGCTATATCCTGACCGGGTTTCCGTGGGCGCAGCCGGGGCATGTTCTGATAGACACCGCGTTCTTGCACTGGTCGGCATATCTTGGGGCGCTGGGCCTTTTGGCGCTGGTGGTCTTCTCGGGAGTGGCGTTATGGCACGCGCTCGCCGGCGTGACCCGCGTCGGCCTCGCTGGTTTGACCGTGGTTGGGTTATTCTGGCCTCTGGGTGCTTGGCTTACGCCTGCCACAGCCCCTAAGCTTGATGCATCGGTGGTTCGTCTCATTCAACCCAACGCACCCCAGCATGAAAAATGGCACCCCGACAAGATGCAGGGCTTTTTTGATCGGCAACTGGCCTTTACGTCGGCGGGCGAGACGCGGCCTGATCTGATCGTATGGCCGGAGACGTCAGTCCCGGTCCTGCTCAATAACGCGGGTCGCACGCTGGAGATCATTTCGCAGGCGGCGCGCGACGCGCCGGTGGTGGTCGGGGTTCAGCGTTACGAGGGCACGCGGCTCTATAATTCCCTCGCGCTGGTCGAGGCCGGAGGGCGTGTGTCGGCGGTCTACGACAAACACCATCTTGTCCCTTTTGGCGAATATTTGCCCTATGGCGATCTGCTGGCAAGATGGGGCATCCACGGCCTTGCCGCAAATGAGGGGCAGGGGTTTTCAGCTGGGCCGGGTGCGCGTGTCCTTGACATGGGCCCGCTTGGCAAAGCTTTGCCATTGATCTGCTACGAAGGGGTTTTCCCGCAGGATTTGCGCGCCGCGCAGGAACGGCCCGATTTTATTCTTCTGATCACCAATGACGCCTGGTTCGGCAGGTTTTCCGGCCCGTACCAACACCTTGCCCAAGCGCGGCTGCGGAGTGCGGAGCAGGGGTTGCCGATGATACGGGTCGCGAATACGGGCGTGTCCGCCATGATCGACGCGGCCGGGCGGGTGCGCGCGGCATTGCCCCTCGGCGAGGCAGGCTGGCGCGATGCGCCATTGCCTCCGCCTTTGCCAGCGACGGTATACGCCCGTACCGGGGACTGGCCAATGCTTGCGGGTTTCCTCATGCTTCTCGCCTTGTCACCACTGGGCCACAGGCGGACGCAGGCGCCAAGATAGGCATTGACGCTTGCGGGAGGTGGGCGTAACCACACGCAACCCGTCACAACGGCTTCCTGGCGTGACGGCGTCACATAATGGAGCACTTTCATGGCAAGACAGAACTATCTCTTCACCTCCGAATCCGTTTCGGAGGGGCACCCCGATAAGGTCTGCGATAGGATTTCCGACGCGATCCTCGATGCGTTTCTCGCCGAGGAAGAGAACGCGCGTGTCGCCTGCGAGACCTTTGCCACCACCAATTGCGTGGTCGTCGGCGGCGAGGTGGGGCTGTCGGACAAGTCTCGGCTTGCGGATTTCATGGGCCGGATCGACGGGATCGTACGCGACTGCGTGCGTGATATCGGGTACGAGCAGGACGAATTTCACTGGAATACCTTGCAGTTGCACAACATGCTTCATCCACAGTCGGCGCATATCGCGCAAGGCGTGGACCGCGACGGTGCGGGCGATCAGGGCATCATGTTCGGCTTTGCGGTCGATGAGACCGATGCGCTCATGCCGGCGCCGATCCTGTTCTCGCATGCGATCCTCAAGCGGCTGGCGGAGGTGCGCAAATCCGGCGCCGAGCCGACGCTAGGGCCCGATGCCAAGTCGCAGCTGACCCTGCGCTACGAGGATGGCAAGCCGGTCGAGGTGACCCAGCTTGTGCTGTCCACGCAGCATACCGACGCGGCGCAGACGAGCGACGACATTCGCGCCATCGTCGAGCCGTATATTATGGACGTGCTGCCGAAAGAGTGGATCACGAGCAATACCGAATGGCATGTCAATCCCACCGGCACCTTCGTGATCGGCGGCCCCGATGGGGATGCGGGTCTTACCGGACGCAAGATCATCGTGGATACCTATGGCGGGGCGGCCCCGCATGGCGGCGGCGCGTTCTCGGGCAAAGACCCGACCAAGGTGGACCGCTCCGCGGCCTATGCGGCGCGGTATCTGGCCAAGAACATCGTGGCGGCCGGTCTGGCAAAGAAATGCACGCTGCAACTGAGCTATGCGATCGGCGTGGCGCGGCCGCTGTCGATCTATGTCGATACGCATGGCACCGGCCAGGTGCATGAGGCGGAGATCGAGAAAGCGGTTGCGCAGAACATGGATCTGACGCCGCGCGGCATTCGTGAGCATCTGTCGCTGACCCGTCCGATCTATGCGCGCACGGCGGCCTACGGTCATTTCGGGCGCGCGCCCGAGGATGATGGCGGGTTCAGCTGGGAGCGCACCGATCTGGTCGAGGCGCTGAAAAAATCCGTTTGATCAAGGGGCTGGCGCGTGAACCTCATGCGCCAGTTTAAGTTTTATGAGCCAAGACAAGCACCCGACCGGCGCGCCGTGGCGCAATTTTCACGGTCGGTTCAAGGGCAAGGCCCTGCGCCCCAAGCAAGAGGAATATCTGGCCGAGGATCTGGGCAAACTGTCGCCCGGGCCGGTCGATTGGGAGGTGAACCCCGAACGCGATCCCATTGATCTCAAGACGCTTTTTGGGGATCGGGAGGTCTGGCTGGAAATCGGGTTCGGTGGTGGCGAGCATATGGTGCATCAGGCCGCCCAAAACCCCGATGTGGGGATCATCGGCTGTGAGCCTTATATCAATGGCGTGGCGATGCTGTTGGGCAAGATCCGCGATGCCGATTCGCAAAACGTTGCGGTTTATCCGGGGGATGTTCGCAACATGTTTGACGTTCTGCCGGAGCAATCCGTCTCGCGGGCGTTCCTGCTTTATCCTGACCCATGGCCGAAGAAACGCCATCACAGGCGCAGGTTCGTGACCAAGCAGCATTTAACTCCGCTTTCCAAATGCCTGAAACCCGGCGCTATTTTCCGGGTGGCGACGGATATTCCGGATTACGTGCGCCAGACATTGGAAGAGGTGCCGCGCCACGGGTTCGAGTGGCTGGCGGAGCGGCCTGCCGATTGGCGGGAGCCTTGGGGCGACTGGATATCGACGCGCTACGAGCAAAAGGCTCTGCGCGAAGGCCGCGTGCCGCATTACCTGACATTCCGGCGGCTCTGAGGGGCGTCACGCGCTCAGGCAGGCTCACCGCCGAAATGCGCCCAGAACTCGTCACGCGGATTGCTGCGCGGGAAGGGTGTGTCGGGCACCGGTACGTTTAGGAAATCGCAAAGCGGCCGCCACCCGTCTGCGACATGAAAGACCAGAAGGCGATCCGCCGGGACCAGATCGCGCACCGCCTTGTTGTTCCTGCGATATGCGGCGATGGCGCAGTCGCGATCGGTATGGTCTTCGAACGTCTCCTTCAGGAACCATCCAGACATGGTGCGAAAGATGTCCTGAGTATGCGGCGGCAGGTCCATGGTGGGCGCGTTGGTGAAAAACTTGCTGATGGTGGTGCTGAAGCTGCGCCACCAGTCCTCTTCGGGGCGCTCGGTATGGATCACCTTGGCCTCGGGGAAAGCGTGCATCGTCTGCTGCCAGACAGCAGCGCCGGGCCAGTCCACCTGGGCATTGAAGCCGTCGAAGACCGCGTGCCAGTCGACCGGGCGACCGGCGGCGATGGCGGCCCAATGCGCCGGCTGGTCGGGGCGTTGCATGACCTCCAGCATGTGATGACAGGGGCCGAAGCCCAGCTCTTCCAACGCCAGTTTGGTCGACATGGTGCCGGTGCGCCCGAAACCCGAGCCGATAACCTTGAGTGTCATACCGTCCCCCATATGCGGTGTCCGCCACTCTGCGGTGACTGAGCGGATGGGCAGAAGTATGGCTTGGATCGGCCGAATTCCCTAATGGAATCGCGTCAGGCCGCGAGCTTGTCGCCCAAGCGGCCCAGCATGTCGAGGCATTGCTGCAACTGGTCTAGGGCGACGTATTCGTCGGGCTTGTGCGCCTGCTCGATCGAACCGGGGCCGCAGACTACCGCCGACATGCCGTATTGCTGGAAGATCCCCGCCTCGGTGCCGAAGGGCACAAGCTCGGCGCCGTTGCGACCGGTGAGTTCCATCATGATGTCCTTGGCCTCGTTGATCTCTGTCGGTTCCAGCCCGTCGACCTCGCCGATCACCTCGGTGGTGATGCTGGCCTCGGGGTGGACGCCGCACATCCGGGGCAATAGCACCTCTTCGCAATAGCGGCGCATGTCCTCCTTTACGAATTCGGCATCGGCCAGGGTGACGGGCCGCATTTCCCATTCGATGGTGGCGTTCGAGGCGATCACGTTATGCGCCACGCCGCCCTTGATCGAGCCGGTGTTGATCGTGGTCCAGGGCGGCTCAAAGCGGCTTTCGGGCGGGGCGCGAAAGCGCAACGATTCCTTGAGTTCCAGGAGGCGGTTGACATAGCGCACCGCGTATTCGACCGCGTTTACACCGCGGGCGGGATGCGAGCCGTGCCCGGCCAGACCGCAGAAATGGGTGGTGTATTCGTAGCAGCCCTTGTGGCCCTCGATGATGCGCATCGAGGTGGGTTCGCCGATGATCGCGACTCCGGGGCGGATGCCGCGCTTTTTCAGGCTGTCGACTAGCGCCTGCGCGCCGAAGCAGCCGACCTCTTCGTCATAGGTAAAAGCGAAGTGAACCGGGCGGTCGCGGACCTTTTCGGCAAAGACCGGGGCCATGGCGCAGGCGGCGGCGATAAAGCCCTTCATGTCGCAGGTGCCGCGGCCGTAGAGGTGGCCGTCATGTTCGATCAGCTCGAATGGGTCGCTGGCCCAGTCCTGTTCGGCCACCGGCACAACGTCGGAATGCCCCGAGAGCACGATGCCGCCATCCACGTCTTCGGGGCCGATGGTGGCGAAGAGATTGGCCTTATGCCCGATTTCGTCGTGAAAGATGTCCACCCTCGCGCCGTGGGATTCCAGCCTGTGGCCGAGATAGGCGATCATATCGAGATTGCTGAGTTCGGAAATCGTGGGAAAGGCGATCAGATCGCGCAGGAGAGCCACTGTATCGGATAGCTGGGTTGTCACGGTGTACTCCCTGTGGTTCGGGTCAGTGCAAAACTGTGTGACTTTGTGGAGCCGGTGCGCCCGCGTCAACCCCTTGTGCTGCTGATGTGTGGCCAGGAAAGCGCGCAAAGAGTGTGTCGCATGATATCTGGTCGGCTTGGGCGTGTGGCGCGGAGATTTTGCGCGGGACCTAAGTGGCGAAATATATGGGAAATATGCACATATTGGTATCTTTAGAGTAAAAACACCTAGCGATAGTGTCAAAAAAAAGGTAATTTACGGTCAGAAAACAAATCGGCACGTTCAAGTGCTGAGTTCTGAGGCAAGAGTGGTGGTGTTATGAAGGTGATTGATTTCGTCGCCCGTACAGATGCGGGCAATTCTCAGCGTGGCTCAATTCCAGATCAGGAAGGGGTTACCGTCATTCCGGCGGGTCACGAACAGGAAATTTCTCTAAATATCAGGCAAATGGATGTCCAGGGGTTTGCTCGGGACGGATCCAATCTGGTGATCAACCTGTCGGATGGGCGGGTGGTTGTCCTCGAAGGCTACTACGGCGAGGCCGGAGTTGCGGAGAGTCGGCTTTTCATCAGTGCTGACGGCTATCTCAACGAAGTGACGTTGAGCGAAGGCATCGATGGTGCCGTTTATGCGCAATACGGGCCAACCGAACAGTGGGGCAAATGGAGCCCGGATGAAGAGCTGATATTCCTGGGAGGCAGCGATGTCACGCCGCCGGCGGGCGATGAGGAGGTCTCGATGCTTGGGACCGGGCTTTTGGCGGGCAGCGGCCTTTTGGGATTGGGCGGTGTCGGCGCGGCAGGTCTCGGCGCAGCCGCGATTCTGAGCGGTGATGAAGGCGATGGCGGTGTAGGAGATGTCGAAGGCGGTGATCCGGGCACGTCCGACGCTGAAAATTCTGATGATGCCGATGAAAGCGCCGACGAAGGCGATGATGCCGATGAAGAAGCTGACGAAGGCGATGATGCTGACGAAGACGGAGACGTCACGGATGGCACGGACACCGGCGAGGGTGATGCCGGTGGAGACAACGACAACGGTGAAGGCCCGGGGCGGATCGAACCTTCCGTAAACGAGGACGGAACGATCACCATAGGCGGCGATGAGGGAAGCGATCCGTCGATTTCCATCACCGGACAGGCCGAGCCAGGCTCTGAGGTGGATGTATCCATCGGAGACCAGGAGGTGAGCACAGAGGCCGACGAGAACGGGGAGTGGGATGTCATCTTCGAAGGCGAAACCTTCCCCGAGGACGGTGAACACGATGTTGTGGTCAATGTCACCGAACCGGATGGTACCGAGACAAACCTCGATGGGCCAATAGTTGTGATCGACACAACGCCACCGGCAATCGTCATCGAGGATGGCGTGGTGTCGACCGACGATGTGGTCAATGCCGAAGACTATGCCGATGGCATCGAGATCACCGGTACTGGCGAGCCGGGTGCCAAGGTTGATCTCGAGCTGGAGGGGACAACACAGAGCACTGTCGTGGGTGAGGACGGTCAGTGGCAGGTGGTATTCAACCCGGCTGACGTGCAGGGTGGCGAGCGCGAGACAGGGGTCACGATTACCGCGACCGATGATTTCGGCAACTCGGCGGAGGTGGTCGACGCGGTGGCGATCGACACTGTGCCGCATCCTGTCGCGATCGAGTCCGACGCGGTTGGCGGCGATGGTGTGGTCAACGCGGCGGAAGAGGCCGGTGGTGTCAAGATTTCTGGAAGTTCCACTCCCGGCGCTCCCGTCAAGGTTACGGTCGCCGGTCAGACCCAGGACGTGGTCACGGGTGAGGATGGGACCTGGAGCGTGGTGCTCGAACCGGGCAGCCTGCCTGGTGGAGAGGCTGACGTCGACGTGACAGCGAGCACGGTGGACGCCGCCGGGAATCCGAGCCGCGCCGATGAAACGTTCCGTGTCGACACCGAAGTGCGTGATTTCGGGATGGAAGGTAGCCCCGGCGGGGCGGATGGGGTGATCAACGCCGCCGAGCAACCCGACGGATTTACCATGACCGGACAGGTTGAGCCGGGCTCAAGCGTGCAGCTGAGTTTTGGCGATGCAGTGGTCGACGCGGTGGTGGCCGAAGATGGCAGTTGGAACGCCAGCTTCGCCGGTGAGCAGATCGCGGGCGGCACTTACGGAGCCGAGATCTTGGCGGTGGCCACCGACGCGGCGGGCAACGTGACCGAGCTTCGGCAAGCGGTGAGTGTGGACACTGAGGCCAATGATCTGAGCGTCGACACGGCTGCGGTCAGCGGTGACGGCACGGTGAACGCGGTCGAGAGCGAAGGACAGGTGGCGGTGAGTGGCGTGGCGACGCCGGGCGCGGCCGTGACGGTCAGCTTTGCCGGGAACACGCAGGATGTCTTGGCCGATGCGAGTGGCAACTGGTTGGCTAGTTTCGATGGCAGCGGTCTGGAACTGGGCGAATACGACGCGCCGGTAAGCGCCGTGTCTGTCGATGCGGCGGGCAACAGCGCACAGGTGAGCGGCTCGGTTCGGGTCGACACCGAAGTGCGTGATTTCGGGATGGAAGGTAGCCCCGGCGGGGCGGATGGAGTGATCAACGCCGCCGAGCAACCCGACGGGTTTACCATGACCGGGCAGGTTGAGCCGGGCTCGAGTGTGCAGCTGAGTTTCGGCGATGCAGTGGTCGACGCGGTGGTGGCCGAAGATGGCAGTTGGAGCGCAAGCTTCGCCGGTGAGCAGATCGCGGGCGGCACCTACGCAGCCGAGATCGTGGCGGTGGCCACCGACGCGGCGGGCAACGTGACCGAGCTTCGGCAAGCGGTGAGTGTAGACACCGAGGCCGGGCGCCTGACCCTTGGCGCGTCGGATATCGGTGGCGATGGCGTGATTAACGCGGCTGAGGCCGATGCCGGTGTTCTGGTGACAGGCGAGGCTGACCCCGGCGCAACTGTGGTTGTGAGCCTTGATGGGGTCGAGCATACGGTCGAGGCCAATGGTGACGGTCTTTGGCAGAGCCGCTACGAGAGTAGCGAGATTACGCGTGGGGTACATGATCCGCAGGTTCACGCAAGAACGGTGGACGCGGCGGGCAATGCAGCCGAGGTTGATGCCAAAGTGGCAGTCGACACGCGAGTCGACAATCTCAATGTTGACGATCTCAATATCGCGATCGGCGCGGATGGGCGCGATGTCATCAACAATGATATCGCGACGGATGGGTTCAGTGTGACTGGCACGATCGAGCCCGGCAGCCAGGTTTTCGTGACCATAGATGGCGTGCGCCACGAGGCTCAGGTCGACGCCTCGGGCGACTGGGTTGCCAGTTTCGGCCCCAACGAAATCTCGTCCGGCGAACGAGATGCCGATCTGCGGGTCGATGTGACCGACCCGGCGGGCAATACTGCCTCTCTGACCGATACTGTGCGGGTCGATACTTTGGTCAACGAATTGGCGCAGGATGGGCCGGTGACGCCGGACAATATTATCAACATTTCCGAGGCCGCTGCGGGCGTGACCCTGACCGGACGGGTCGAACCGGGGTCGAGCGCCGAGGTGTCGGTCTTTGGCCGCACCTACCAGGCGGTCGTGGATGCTGACGGCAACTGGTCTCTCGATTTGCCGCCGGGGGATGTGCCACGGCAGGATGGCGAGGCCCAGATGGTTGTCTCCGCCACCGATTGGGCAGGCAACGTCAGCGAACTCACTGGCAGTCTGACGCTCGACATGGTGGCTCCCGAGACGCCCGGTATCGTGGGTTATTTCCGGCAGGGCGATGGCTACCGTAACGCCACGCTCGAAACCGGCGAGGAAGACGTCGGCATTCACCAGGTGGATGCCGGCGGCAATGTGCAGGAGCTGGTACTGGGTGAACAGGCCAACCAGTTCACAGGCGAGACGGATTACTTCTTTCTCGACGAGGTTGGGCAACTCTCGCCGATTTCGGATGGCTCTCAACTGGTGGTGACGAGTACGGACGAGGGTGGCAACACGGCCAGTACCTATGTCGTGCTCGACGAGACCAGTACATCGGTTGTCAATATCGCCAATCCCAATCTCGGCGCGTTTGACATCGAGACGATCGACCTGCGGTTCGGGGATCAATCCCAGCTTACTCTGAGTGAGGAGCAGGTTCTGGCGCTGTCGGGTAACAGCGACACGGTTCTGGTGCAGGGCGGTACGGATGACCAAGTGACGCTCACCGGGGCACAGGCGGCAGGTAGCACCGTGATCGACGGGCAGAACCATGACATCTACACGCTGGGCGACGATGCCACCGTGGTGGTGGATGATGATATCCAGATCGTGACCTGATCCGGCGCCGGGGCGCGCGTCCTGTCAGACTGCGCGCCCCCAACGACAAGACCGGAACGGTCGGGGGACAGGGTATGAGACAAATGGCTAGGGGGTTGATGGTGGCGGGGGCCTGCCTCTGGGTTGCAGGCTGCATGACCACGGGGCGCAGCGATGCGGATGTGTCGCGGCTCAATATGGGGCCAGATGCGCGGCCAGATGAAGTGGCGCGCGCGCGCGAGGCGGCCCAATCGCCGATCATCAGCGATTTGCAGGGCAGGCGCTCTGTGTTGGTGCCAGGAAGCAGTTTCGACCGAGTGGCGACGGCGGTTTTGACGGCGTATAGCCGCAGCGCCGAGGCCGACCTGACGAGTGCACGGCTGCGCGCCGAGGCCGCGTCGAAGAACTGGTTGCCGCGCATCGGTCCCAATATCAGCCTGACCAGCCTGAGTGATATTGTCAGCCAGTTGATCGTTGAGCAGGTGCTGTTCGACAATGGCGGCAAGAAGGCGGAACGCGCATTTGCCAAGGCCGATGTCGAGGTCGCGGCTGTGACACTGGCGGAAGACGTGAACGGGCGGGTGTTCGAGGCTCTCTCGCTTTATCTCGATGCCTCTCGGGCACGCGAGCGGCTGGCGTTGGAGGGTCGCACGCTGGAGGATATGAGCCGGTTTGAATGGATCATGTCCGAGCGGGTCAAGGGTGGTGTGTCGGATATGTCCGACCTCAGCATCCTGCGCTCTCGACTGGCCGAAATCCGTGAAGAGATCGCTGGCCAAAAAGAGGCTGAGGCGACCGCACTTGCCGAGCTTAACGCTATGGCGTCAGCCCCTCTGGGCAGCGTCAAGGGGCTGTCGGAGGTCGTGGTCGACGCCAATAGTGGCCGCGCACTTGATGTCTTGCTTGCCGAGGCAGAGGCCGAGCGCGACGTGGCGCAGGCCGTCGTGGCGCGGGCCGGGCTGTTGCCAAGCTTGACTGCAGGCGGCACGGTTGGGTCGGGTGACAGCGGTATCGGGCTTAATTTGCGCTCAGAGCAGCTCATAGGCCTTGGCACGGGCGCCGAACTGCGCGCGGTGGAGGCTCAAAAAGAGGCCGCCGCGCGTCGCAAGGTTCAGGCCAGCGAAGATAGCAATCGCGTAGTGCGTCGGCTGGACGCACGGCTGAACGCTTTGTCGCGGCAGGTGGGCGAGGCGAGTAAGCTGCGCGATACGGCACAGGCCAATCTCGACCTTTTCCAGGCGCAGTACGATGCCGGGCAGCGGCAGGTGATGGACGTGGTTGGCGTGTACGAGACCTTTGCCGAGCGGCAGGTGCGTGCATTGGCCCTGAAATACGAGTTGGCGCTGGCCCGGATCGAGTTGGCGCGCCATCTTGGCGTGCTTGCGGAGGGAAGCCGGATTTGACCGATGCCCCAATCGCCCTGTCAGTGACGCGCGGCCCCGGTTCGGTGCAACGCGACGGCCCGGCCTCGGCGCCTGCACGGTTTGGTGAGCGGGCCGTTGCACGGGCAAGGCTAGGGGCGGCGTATGCCGCCCTTTTGGGGGTCGCGGCGGTTGAGCGCGATATTCTGGAGGCGATGATCGCCAGCGATGCCGGCGGCGGCCCTGCCGATCAGCCGCAACCGCGCGCACTTGCCGACGGACTTAACGCAGCGGGGCTGATCGCGCGGGTCGAGCCGGTGGCGCACCCCCATCCAGACCAATGGCCAGCCCTGGCACAGATGACGAGCGGTCAGTTCGTGCTGGTGCTGGGACAGGCCGGAGACGTTCTGCAAATCCATGACACGACTTTTGACGACCAGCGTGCCGAGGTCCCGCTGTCGGAATTCGAGCCGTATTTCACCGGCATGGTCGTGCGCGCCGAGGCCCCGACACAAAGCCTGAGCCGTGCGCATGATCTGCCAGAGGCGCAGGCCCATTGGTTCTGGGGGCAGTTCAGCGGATTTCGCCGATACATCGCGGAGGTCGCGCTTGGCTCTTTTGTCGCCAATATCTTGGCGGTTGCGGTCGCGCTCTTTGCCTTGCAGGTCTATGATCGGGTGATCCCGCATCAATCCGAGGCAACGCTTTGGGTGCTGGCGGCGGGCGCGGGGCTCGCTCTCGTGATGGAGGCGGGGCTCAAGATTGCACGCGCGCAATTGATGGACGGGGCCGGACGCCAGATCGAGTTGAATGTCCAGAGCCTGTTGATGGACCGTATTCTCGGGATGAGGTCCGAGCTTGCCGGAAAAACTCCCTCACAGATATTCTCGGCCATGCGCGAATTTGGGTCGTTGCGCGAATTCTTTACAGCATCCACCATCGGAACGCTGGCCGACTTGCCCTTCATCGTGGTGTTTCTGGCATTGGTGGCGTCGATCGCCGGGAATGTCGTTTGGGTGCTTATCGCAGGCGGCATCGTCATGGTGATACCCGGTTTTCTGTTGCAAAAGCGGATGATGCGCCTGACGCAGGAAATGCAGGGCGCGGGCGCGCGGGGCGCGCGGCTCTTGCACGAGACGATATTCGAGCTCGACACGCTCAAGACGCAGCGGGCCGAGGACAGGTTCCGTCGCATCTGGGGCGAGCTGAGTGCGTTGCAGGCGCTGAAATCGAGTGAACAGCGCAGGCTTGGTTCCGTCCTTACATTCTGGGCGCAGGGGGTGCAGCAGGCGACCTATATATGCGCGGTGATCCTCGGCACCTATCTGGTGTTCGCGGGGCAATTCACAGTGGGTTCGATCATTGCCGTTGGCATTTTGACGAGCCGGACCCTAGCGCCCCTGACGCAACTCTCCGGCACGCTGGCCCGCTGGGGCAATGTCAAATCGGCACTGGCCGGGCTGGACGCGATTGCTCTTGCGGATCAGGACGAGGCCGAGGGCCGCAGCTACCTGAGGCGCGCCAAGCTGACCGGCGCCTACGAGCTGCGCGAAGTGCAATTTGCCTATGACGACACGGCGGCCCCGGTGCTGGATATTTCCGGGCTCGCCATACAACCCGGTCAGGTCGTAGCGGTGTTGGGCACAAACGGGTCAGGCAAATCGACCTTTCTCAAGCTGTTGTCCGGGCTTTATGCCCCAAGCCGGGGGCGGGTGATGCTGGATGGCACTGACATGGGCCAGATCGCACCGCGCGATTTGCGGCGGATGATTGGCTATCTGGGGCAGGATGTGCGGCTTTTCACCGGCAGCCTTCGTGAGAACCTGAATCTCACATTGCTGGAGCGTGACGACGAGCGGTTGATGCAGGCGCTAGATTTTGCCGGGCTTGGGCCGTTTGTGCGTGGCCACCCGAAGGGCCTTGATCTGGAAATCCTCGACGGTGGGCAGGGCCTCAGTCAAGGGCAACGGCAAAGCATTGGCTGGGCTAGGCTGTGGTTGCAGGACCCCAGCATATGCCTGCTGGACGAGCCGACCGCGGCCCTTGACCAGACGCTGGAGCGCACGTTGGTCAGCCGGCTGGAAACCTGGCTAAAGGGGCGTACTGCGGTGATTGCAACCCACCGCATGCCGATCTTGAGCCTGACCAGTCGCACGCTGATTCTACAAGCTGGACGCATGGCGGTGGACGGGCCGCGCGATCAGGTGCTCGCACATCTGGCGCAGGCGCCGGGCAGCGGATCAGGAGGGGCATGAGATGAGCAATGCCTCCCCGCGCGGCACGGCAACACTATTGGCGGAGCTGAATGGGCGGCTCAGGGGGCCAAGCCTCACGGTGTGGCTGTGTGCTGCCGCTGTCTGGGTGTTCGTGGTTTGGGCGTCCCTCGCGTGGATCGACGAGATCGTGCGCGCGCCCGGAGAGTTTATCTCCACATCGCGTCCGCAGATCATCCAGAACCTCGAAGGCGGAATCCTCGCCGAGTTATCGGTGCAGGAGGCCGATGTCGTGGCGCAAGGGGATGTTCTGGCGCGGTTGCACGCCACGCGCTTCGAGTCCGAAGTGGCTGATTTGCAGGATCAGATTGCCGGGCTCGAAGTGCGGCAGTTGCGGCTGGAGGCCGAGTTGGCCGGTCAGTATGATTTCAATGTGCCTGACACGCTGGCCATGCGCGCCGGAGAGATGGTGAGCTCCGAGCGTGCATTGCTCAAGGCGCGGCAAGAAGATTATGTCAAGCGCAGCGAAGGAGCCAAACGTGTACTCGAGCAATCGGCCGAGGAAAAACGTCTGCTCGAAAGTCTGCTGGAAAAGAAGATCGTTGCACTGATCGAGGTCACGCGCGCGCGGAAGGCGCATGCCGACGCCGAGAAACGTTATGACGAGATCGTCACCCAAGCCGAGTTGGAGCGCGCCGAGGGCTATTCGGAAACTCTCAAGGAGTTGGCGACCCTCAGGCAGAATCTGAAGGCCAGTCAGGATCAGCTGAACCGTACAGTGCTGCGCAGCCCGTTGCGGGGCGTGGTCAACAATCTGAGCGTCACGACAATTGGCGGTGTGGTGCGGCCCGGTGAAGAGATCCTCGAGATCATTCCATTGGATGAGGAGATGTTTGTCGAGGCCCGTGTCGAGCCGCGCAACATTGCCAATATCCGACGTGGGCAGGAGGCCACGATCAAACTGACCGCGTATGATTACACCATTTACGGGACATTGAAGGGCCGGGTCGACTTCATTTCCGCCGACACGTTCAAGGATGAGCGCGCCCGCGAGGCGGATGGCGACCCGCATTACAAGGTGAGCCTCCGGGTCGATATGGCGGCACTTACCCCGCGGCAGTCCGGCATCGAGATCCGGCCCGGCATGCAGGCGGATGTGGAGCTGCACACCGGGGAAAAAACCGTCCTGCAATACCTCCTGAAGCCGCTTTACAAGAGCCAGCAGGCCCTGCGGGAGCCGTGATTGACGGGACCTTCAGACCGACAGGCCCTTCAGACCGACAGGCCCAGGCGATGTTCACGGCGGATGACCAGAACGATCATGGCGATCGCGGCGAGGGCCGTCGTCAGCATGATCCACAACAGGGCAAACGCGCCGCTGCCCGGTGTGAGCAACAGACCCGCAAGCGCCGATAGCCCGGCGCCGAGGCCGATCATCAGCGCCCCTGACAGGCCACTGGCCGTGCCCGCCAGATCCGGCCGGATGGAGAGGGCGCCGGCCGTTGCGTTCGGGATTACCATCCCGTTGCCCAGCCCCATGAAGGTCATCAGCCCGAAGAAGGTGACGGGCGTACCAAGGCCAAGGTAGAACAGTGCGAGGTTGAGCGCGATGCCGCCAGCATTGAACAGAGTGCCCCAAAGCACCATCCGGTTCACGCCGAGCCGTGTCGAGTAGCGGCCGGAGGCAAAATTGCCGAGGAAATAGCCTATTGCGGGTGCGCCGAACAGGATGCCGAGGGTCGATGGCGGCAGGCCGAAGACCTGATCGCCTACAAATGGCGCGCCGCCGAGATAGGCGAAGAACGCGCCCGAACTGAGCCCCGCCGACAACGCATAGCCCCAAAACCGGCGCGATGTCAGGAGAGCCGGGTAATCGCGGAATTGTTGCGCGAGTGTGCGTCCGGTGAGCGGCGCGGTTTCGCCCAGATCACGGAGGCAGACCACGAAGAGCGCAGCCCCCAACACGAAGAGCGCCCAGAAATTCGCCTGCCATCCAAAGAGTTCGTCGAGGACTCCGCCAAAGGCCGGGCCGATCATCGGCACCACCGCCATGCCCATCGTCACATAGCCGATCATCGAGGCGGCACGGTCCTCGGGGACCATGTCACGCACGATTGCCCGGCTGAGCACCATGGCCACCACAACGCTGGCCTGAACCATGCGAAAAGTCAGGAAAACGGTAATGTTAGGCGCAAAGATACAGCCAAGAGTGGCGATGAGGAACAGACCGATTCCCCAAAGAATCACCGGACGCCGACCCCAGCGGTCCGAGATCGGCCCCATCAGGAGCTGCAACCCGGCATTCACCCCGAGGTAGAGCGCGACCGAGAGCTGGATAAGCCGGTATTCAGTGTTGAAATACGCCGTCATACCCGGCAGGCTGGGTAAAAAGATGTTCATCGCGAGCGCCGACAATCCCGCAAGCAGGATCAGCGTGGAAATATGCGGTGGTGTGGAGCGGTCCAGATAACGGACATGTTGTTCGGGGCTCATTGGACATGGCTAGGACTGGCATGCGAAGAAGTCCATGCCGGGGGCTGGATAATTAGCAATTTTACACATTTGCGGAATGGACTTTGCGATCATTTGCAAATTTGCCCGATTTTGCTTTGTCACGCAGTGTCGTACCCTTATGCTGCGCGCAACAGAATAGGGGAGCGCCATGAAAGACATCCTTCAGGTATTGGAAGCCCGCCGCGCCGACGCGCGTATGGGGGGAGGCGAGCGCCGGATCGAGGCGCAGCACGCCAAGGGCAAACTCACCGCGCGTGAGCGGATCGAGTTGTTGCTGGACGAGGCCAGCTTTGAAGAGTTCGACATGTTCAAGGCGCATCGCTGCACCGATTTCGGTATGGAGGACAACCGCCCCTATGGTGATGGGGTCGTAACGGGATGGGGCACCATCAACGGTCGTCAGGTCTATGTCTTCAGTCAGGATTTCACCGTCCTCGGCGGGTCAGTCAGCGCTACTCATGCACAGAAAATTTGCAAGATCATGGATATGGCCGTGCAAAACGGAGCGCCGGTCATCGGTCTCAACGATTCTGGGGGCGCGCGCATTCAGGAGGGTGTCGACAGTCTTGCCGGCTATGGCGAGGTGTTTCAGCGCAATATTGAGGCGAGCGGGGTGATTCCGCAGATCAGCGTCATCATGGGCCCCTGCGCGGGCGGCGCGGTCTACAGCCCTGCAATGACCGACTTCATCTTCATGGTGCGCGACAGTTCGTATATGTTCGTGACTGGCCCCGACGTGGTCAAGACCGTGACAAATGAAGTGGTGACAGCCGAGGAACTTGGGGGCGCCAGCACCCATACCCGCAAATCCAGCGTTGCCGATGGTGCTTTCGAAAACGATGTCGAGGCGCTTGCGGAGGTGCGGCGGCTGGTCGATTTCCTGCCGCTCAACAATCGCGAGAGGCCACCCGTGCGTCCCTTTTTCGATGAGCCGGGCCGGATGGAGGAGAGCCTCGATACAATTATTCCCGACAATGCGAATGCCCCATATGACATGAAGGAGTTGATCCAGAAGGTCGGCGATGAGGGGGATTTCTACGAAATACAGGCGGAATTCGCCAAGAACATAATCACCGGGTTCATTCGCCTCGAAGGGCGGACGGTGGGTGTTGTGGCCAATCAGCCGATGGTGCTGGCGGGCTGCCTCGACATCGACAGCTCGCGCAAGGCGGCACGGTTCGTGCGGTTCTGCGATGCGTTCGAGATCCCGATCCTGACCTTCGTCGACGTACCCGGCTTTTTGCCTGGAACAGGGCAGGAATACGGTGGCGTGATCAAGCACGGGGCCAAGCTGCTCTTTGCCTATGGCGAGGCGACAGTGCCGAAAGTGACTGTCATTACCCGCAAAGCGTACGGTGGTGCCTATGACGTCATGTCTTCCAAGCATCTGCGCGGTGACTTCAATTATGCGTGGCCCACCGCCGAGATCGCGGTGATGGGGGCCAAGGGCGCGACCGAGATCATCTATCGCTCGGATCTGGGCGATGCGGAAAAGATAGCAGGCCATACCCGAAACTACGAAGACCGATTCGCCAATCCGTTCGTTGCCGCCGAGCGCGGTTTCATCGACGAGGTGATTCAGCCGCGCAGTACGCGCATGCGCGTCAGCCGGGCGTTTGCCAGCTTGCGCAACAAGAAGCTTACCAAACCGTGGAAGAAGCACGACAACATTCCACTGTGATTTGGAGGGGGCAGGGAAGAGTGCCCATGCTCTCTGGTCGGGCGCGGAATTGAAATCTGGAAAGGGGTAGCATGGGCCGGGACCGCTGGCATGTGATCGAAGAGGAGAGCGGCGTGCTGATGGTGGCGCGGCGTCTGCCTGTGCGGTTCGATCTGGCCGTCGCAACGGTTCTGCCGGGGGCGACCAGTCGACGACGATTGGCACGGCTCGTACGTCAGGATTTGTGGCGCGCGTTGCAGCGGCTACGAGGATTTGCGCCAGCGGTGCGGATCGAGTCGGCGGGCGCGGCGTTGCGTGTAACGGCGGGCGGTCAGGTCGATGGCGCGTTGCCACGCGCCATGATCGAACGGCGAATCGCTGCGCTTTTGGAGGATCCGGAAAAGCGCGCCCGATGGATGCGGAGCGCGCGATGAAACGGGCAGGGCAGGCTGTGGCATTTGTCGCTGGGCTGAGCCTTGCCCAAGGGGCGGCAGCGCAGGAGGAGGCGCTGCCGCTACCCTCGGGGCTAGAGGCGCGGGTTCAGGAGGTTTTGACCGACCGTCCGGGGGGCGGGTTGACCTACCGGTTCCGTTTTGTCGCCGAAGGGTTTGAGGCGCCGGGCAACGATTCGGTCAGTCTTGAAAGAATGCAGGCAGATCTTCTTTGGCTGTGTGAGAGCTATGCCCTGCCACGTATCGCAAATATCGGCCCACAACCCGGGAGAGTTGTTATTTCCCTTTCGGACCGACCATCGGAATTCGGGGTTTTCAATCCCGAGGTCCTACAGGTTTTCGAGTCCTACAGCCCCGAGGGCGACACCTGCATCTGGGAGATGTTCTGATGCGAACACAATATTTTGCGCGATCAAGGGGGAGGTGTTGGATGATTGAGGCTTTGGGGACACATCCAAGGGTGTTCAGTTATCTCGGATGTTCAAATCCGGAAATTTCGGATAATCTACCTTGGGGTTGCACCCAAGCGACCTTTACCTCGCCACACGGGCGAGCAAAGTCATGTCGTCTTTGCGCGCCTTTTCATGAAGATACGAGAGACAGGAGTAATACATGTCGAACAGCATCAAGAGCGTTCTGGCCATTGGCCTCGTGGCCTTTGTCGCGGCCTGCGCGCAGCCGGCTGAAGAAGAGTTTGTCGTCGTCGAGCCCGAGCCGATCACGACCGAGCCCGTCAGCACCGGCAAATACAAGTAAGCCCATCGGGCAAGGCGCGGGGCGGGCTAGTTGGCCCGTCCCGTTCCCATCTACCGCGCGCCGCCCTTTTGATCCGGAGGGCGTCCAATGCTGAAGCATCGCGGATTTCCCGGGCGTTTGCCCGGCACGGATTACCAATTCACCATCCGCCGCGCCAATCCAAAAGGTGCCACGCCGCTTACGGTACGCGAGAGGTTTCGTGATCGCAGGCCAGCCGACCGGCGCGCAGACACCGGGTTTGTCCGGGCGATATGGGAATGTTTCGGGGATCAGCCCTTCGAGCGCGGCAATCTGGATGCGGGCCGCCTGAGTTGGCTCTTTGGTCGAGAAATAAAGCCCGCAGAAGAGCCGTTCGACCCGGAAAGCTATGACGCGCTTTTGGTTCTCGATGTCGAGACGGCGCGCATGACGTTTCCCGATGCCTTCGATGGGGCGCCGGAATGACACGTGCTATGGTCGGCGTGAAATCGCCTATAGGTTGTGATACCGGGCGGAGGTCTGCCGATGCGCAGCGCAACCGCACCGCACGCTTGGCGCGCGGCCAATTCGCGTGCATCTTGGATCCGGTGGCAGATGGCCTTTCCCCAGAGGTCGAGATTTTGCGTCCTTTCTGCCACTCTTACCCTCGCGGGCGGCGCTGTGCCAATGGGCACGCTCCGCCCGCCTTTTCCAATACATTCCTGCACGGTTGCGCGCCGCACATCTCTGCGCTGCGCGGCACATGTGCAGATGCGTTCAATAATGAGAATGGGACCGCAACCGCCATGCGCGCGGTCACGAATTGCCAGAAGGGACTGACAGCATGTTCAAAAAAATTCTGATCGCCAATCGGGGAGAGATCGCCTGCCGCGTCATAAAAACTGCGCGCAAGATGGGGATTGCCACTGTGGCGATCTATTCGGATGCCGACCGCCATGCGCTGCATGTGCGGATGGCGGACGAGGCCGTACATATTGGCCCGGCCCCCGCCTCCGAGAGCTATATCGTCATCGACAAGGTGATGGAGGCGATCCGTCAGACCGGGGCCGAGGCAGTGCATCCGGGCTATGGCTTCCTGTCCGAGAACCCTAAATTCGCCAAGGCGCTTGAGGCCGAGGGCGTGGCCTTCGTCGGCCCGCCGGTGCGCGCGATCGAGGCGATGGGGGACAAGATTACCAGCAAGAAGATCGCGCAGGAGGCCAATGTCAGCACCGTTCCGGGCTATATGGGCCTGATCGAGGATGCCGACGAGGCGGTGAAGATCTCGAACGAGATCGGCTATCCGGTGATGATCAAGGCCAGCGCCGGCGGCGGCGGCAAGGGCATGCGCATCGCCTGGAGTGACGAGGAGGCGCGCGAGGGCTTTCAAAGTTCCAAGAACGAGGCGGCGAGCAGTTTTGGCGATGATCGTATCTTCATCGAGAAATTCGTCACGCAGCCCCGTCACATCGAGATTCAGGTGCTATGCGATACCCATGGCAACGGGGTGTATCTCAATGAGCGTGAATGCAGCATTCAGCGCCGCAATCAGAAGGTCGTGGAAGAGGCCCCGAGCCCGTTTCTCGACGAGGAGACCCGCCGCGCCATGGGCGAGCAGTCGCTCGCACTCGCCCATGCCGTCGGCTATGCCAGTGCGGGCACGGTGGAATTCATCGTCGATGGCGACCGCAATTTCTATTTCCTCGAGATGAACACCCGCTTGCAGGTCGAGCATCCGGTGACGGAACTGATCACCGGCGTCGATCTGGTCGAGCATATGATCCGCGTGGCCTACGGTGAAAAGCTGGCGCTCACTCAGGAGGATGTGAAGATCAACGGTTGGGCGATCGAGAACCGGCTCTATGCCGAGGATCCCTACCGCGGATTCCTGCCCTCGATCGGCCGTCTGACACGCTATCGTCCGCCCGAGGAACTCGATATCGAGGGGGCCGTGGTGCGAAATGACACCGGCGTCTTCGAGGGCGGCGAGATCAGCATGTATTACGACCCGATGATCGCCAAGCTTTGCACCTGGGGGCAGAGCCGGGCGGAGGCCATCGAGGGCATGCGCGTGGCGCTCGACAGTTTTGAAGTGGAAGGGATCGGCCATAACCTTCCTTTCCTGAGCGCTGTGATGGATCATCCCCGCTTTGTCAGTGGGGAAATAACGACGGCGTTCATCGCGGAAGAGTATCCCGAGGGCTTCGAGGGGGTGACACTTCCTCATACAGCCCTGCGCGCGATTGCCGCGAGCACGGCGGCGATGCACCGGGTGGCTGAAATCAGGCGCACCCGGGTTTCTGGACGGATGGACAATCACGAGCGGCACGTGGGCGAGGATTGGGTCGTCACGCTTCAGGGCGAGAGCTTTGACCTTACGATTGCCGCTGACCGGACTGGTGCTAGCGTGCGCTTCAAGGACGGCGAAACGCTGCGTGTCGCAAGCGACTGGACGCCCGGCGATGCGCTCGCGCGCCTCGATGTGGATGGAACGCCACTGGTGCTCAAGGTCGGCAAGATCAGCGGCGGGTTTCATATCCGCACGCGGGGGGCAGACCTCAAGGTGCATGTGCGCACCCCGCGCCAGGCGGAATTGGCGGCGTTAATGCCCGAGAAACTTGCCGCTGATACATCCAAGATGCTGCTCTGTCCGATGCCCGGGCTGATCGTCAAGGTCAACGTCGCCGAAGGCGACGAGGTGCAGGAGGGTCAGGCGCTCTGCACGGTGGAGGCGATGAAGATGGAAAACATCCTGCGCGCGGAGCGCAAGGGCGTGGTGTCGAAGGTCAATGCCGGGCCGGGCGACAGCCTGGCGGTGGATGACGTGATCATGGAGTTCGAGTGAGGGGATGATACCCGACTATCAATCCTTGATGAAGCCGGTGCTTGAACTAGCCGCGTCCGGTGAGGTTAAGATCTCGGAGGCTGTGACGCGGCTGGAGCATATGTTCCGGCTGAGTGAGGAGGAACAGTCGGAACTGTTGCCGAGCGGCAAACAAACGCGTTTCGCGAACCGGGTGCATTGGGCGCGCAGCTACCTCAAGCAGGCGGGCCTTTTGCGCAATACTAGGCGTGGGCATTTCGAGATTACTGACGAAGGGCGGTGCGTTCTGGCCGACAATCCCGAGAGGATCGACGCGAAGTATCTCGAACGCTACGACGCATTTCTCGAATTCAAATCGAGATCGAATACGTTGGAGGAGGATCTGGGCGAGCAACCTTCGCCCGACACCACAACACCTGATGAAACGATGCGGGCGGCGTATGAGCAGATCAGCAATGCCTTGGCCGCTGATCTGCTGGGGCGTCTGAGAGAGAGTGAACCGGCATTCTTCGAAAGCATGATCGTGGAGTTGCTGCTGAAGATGGGCTATGGCTACGGGTCGGCGGCGGGCAGTGTACTTGGCCGCTCCGGCGACGATGGCGTTGATGGGGTGATCAATCTTGATCCTCTCGGCGTGGATCAGGTTTATGTGCAGGCCAAACGGTATCAGGCGACGAGCCCGATCGGATCGGGGGCGATCCGCGACTTCTATGGTGCGCTTGGTCTCAAGGATGTCACGAAGGGAATTTTCGTGACCACGTCGTCTTTTACCCCCAATGCCCGCGCGACGGCGGAGAAACTGGGCGCACGTCTGATGCTGGCCGATGGGCCGCAACTGGCGCGGCTCATGGTGGCGCATGAGGTGGGGTGCCGGGTGACCGAAGTGTTCAAGGTCGCCGTGGTCGAGGAGAGCTATTTCGAATGACCTGCTGTCTGCGCCATAACCCCATGCCGCTCGCCTATCTGGCGGCGTTCGTCCTCGTGGCGGGCTGTCAGCGCGAGGAGGCGGCGGCGCAGCGGGTGTGGCTGAGGCAGTGGTTTTCGCTCGGCGAGACGCGGGCCTTTGAAGCCCGGCGGGGCTGTGCCGTGGGGCTTTACGATCTCGTTACGGGCCAAGTGAAATCGGCGCTTGCCGTGGCCGACAGCGTGCCTGGGATGCATCGCGAGATTGCGCGTCGGGGCGCGGCAGCGCTCGACATGCCGGGGCAGGGGGCCGATATGGCGATGGTCGCCATGGCCAATCACCACCGCCCCACCGGCATGGCGATGCGGCGCGCGGGGCTGGAGGCGCGCGCCTGCATGACCGAGGTGACAGAGAGCGCGTTTCGCCATGCGCTCGACGAGACCGGGACAGTTCTGGCCTGGGACGAGACGCGCGGCGCGCTGATCCTGATGGCGCGGACGGCGGGATATCTCGTGGTCGTTCAGGGAGAAGCGCGATGACGCGGCGCGATCAACTGTCGCCGGCCGAGCCTTCGCGCAACTCGCGTTGCCTGGCGGGCAGCTTGTCGATGGAGCGCATAATCTCGCGCACATGCCACGGTGCGGGCTTGCGCAGGAAAATCGACCCGTCCTTGGCAATTCCCACAAGCCCGAAGCCGCGTGGGCGTAGTTTGCGCCGGATGTCGGTCTGGGCGGCTGGATCGGTGTCGGTGATGACGATCACGTCAAGCACCTCGAGCGCCGAAAGCCGACCCTCGATATACTCCATCTGTTCGATGAAGCGCGGGTCGTTGGGCGTATCGGCGAACACGACAAGTGGGCGTTTTATCCACTTCAATTCGTTCAAATTGATCTCATCGGCACCGAAGATCATACCATCGACCTCCACGCCATCCTCGGACTGGGCAAGGGCGGCGGTCGCGATAAAGACTGCGAAAACAAGCGTCAAGATGGGTTTCATGGGCTCTCCTGCTGCGCAAGATATAGGCCCTGCGCGCGCGATTGCGAAGGGTGAATGCGCGCCATGCGCAAAAATTGCCGGATTAATCCCATGCTCAGAATTCGGCGCTAGTCTAGTGGCTTGGATCATGCGCCACGATGGGCGTATGGCATTTCGGCAAAGGACGAGCCCGGCCATGGAGATCATCCTGCATCTTGGGGCGCACAGAACGGCGACAACCAGCTTTCAACATTACATGCGCGCCAATGCGACCAAGCTGGCAACACCTGGAGGCATGGGGTTTTGGGGCCCGGACATCACGCGTGACGGCATTCTGACCGGTGTCATTCCCGTGCCTGGAGGCGAGAGCGCCATGCGCCAGATGGATCGCGCACGGGGGCGCATCGCGCTGCGTTTGGCGCAGGCGCGCAAGGTGGGGCTGCACCGTATCCTTGTGAGCGACGAAAACATGATCGGCGCCGCTCGGCGCAACTTGCGGCAGGGCCAGCTCTATGACGCGGCGGGCGAGCGGATGGCGCGGTTCGCCCACGCATTCGACGGGCGGATCAGCCGTGCTGTGCTCTCGATCCGGGGACAGGATGCGTGGTGGTCCTCGGCGCTGGCCTACGGCGTGGCCCGCGGGCATCGACTGCCGAAACCGGACGATCTCGACCGGCTGGTCACCGTCAACCGTCACTGGCGCGAGGTGATCCGCGACATCGCCTGCGCGCTGCCGGGTGTCGATCTGGTGGTGTTGCCGCATGAGATACATGGCTCGCGCCCCGAAGAGCGGTTGCGCCACATGACTGGACTAGACGAAACCCCGCGCCGTGCTGCCCGCGTCTGGCTGAACCACGCGCCCGACCTTGCCGCACTGCGCCGGGCGGTGGCGGCGCGCGGTGGCGATGCGGGCCTTCTGCCCGAGGGCGAGGGGCGCTGGCAGCCCTTTGACGCCTACCAGAAACAGGCCCTGCAAGAGGCCTATGCAGACGATCTCTTCTGGCTGACGGCCGGGGCGGATGGTCTGGCCCGACTGATAGAGGAAACCGGACCGAACGAGGCGGGGACACACCCGCCCGACGGCCACACGACAAGAGGACAAGACAATGGCATCGAAGAAAGACGATTGGCGTAGAATCGCCGAGGGCGAGCTGCGCGGGCGGCCGCTCGACGATCTGACATGGAAGACGCTCGAAGGCATCGAGGTCGAGCCGCTCTATACCCATGAGGACGTGGCCGATCTGCCGCACCTGGGCGGCATTCCCGGCGAGGCACCGTTCACCCGTGGCGTCAAGGCCACGATGTATGCCGGGCGGCCCTGGACGATCCGGCAATATGCCGGTTTCTCGACGGCCGAGGAATCGAACGCCTTTTACCGTCGCAATCTTGCCGCCGGGCAGCAGGGTGTCTCGGTCGCCTTCGACCTTGCCACCCATCGCGGCTATGACAGCGACCATCCGCGCGTCGAGGGCGATGTGGGCAAGGCCGGTGTGGCGATTGACTCCGTCGAGGACATGAAGATCCTCTTTGACGGCATCCCGCTCGACAAGGTCAGCGTCAGCATGACGATGAACGGCGCGGTCATCCCGGTTCTGGCCAGCTTCATCGTCGCGGGTGAGGAGCAGGGACACGACAGGGCGGCGCTGTCGGGCACCATTCAGAATGACATTCTGAAGGAATTCATGGTGCGCAACACCTACATCTATCCGCCTGCGCCGTCGATGCGCATCGTCTCGGATATCATCGGGTATACCGCCGAACACATGCCGCGCTTCAACTCGATCTCGATTTCCGGCTACCACATGCAGGAGGCGGGCGCGAACCTGGTGCAGGAGCTGGCCTATACGCTGGCCGATGGCCGCGAATACGTGAAGGCGGCGATCGAGGCGGGGATGGACGTGGACAGCTTCGCGCCGCGCTTGTCGTTCTTTTTCGCCATCGGCATGAATTTCTTCATGGAGGCCGCCAAGCTGCGCGCCGCGCGCCTGCTCTGGCACCGGATCATGACCGAATTCGGGGCCTCATCCGAGAAATCCAAGATGCTGCGCACCCATTGCCAGACCAGCGGCGTGAGTTTGCAGGAGCAGGACCCCTATAACAATGTGGTGCGCACCGCCTATGAGGCGATGAGCGCGGTTCTGGGCGGCACGCAGTCGCTCCATACCAATGCGCTTGACGAAGCGATTGCCCTGCCCACCGATTTCAGCGCCCGGATCGCGCGGAATACCCAGTTGATATTGCAGGAAGAAACCGGCGTAACCAATGTCGTAGATCCATTGGCGGGCTCTTACTATGTCGAGAAACTGACCCACGATCTGGCGGAAAAGGCCTGGGAGTTGATCGAGGAGGTCGAGGGGATGGGCGGTATGACCCGTGCCGTCGAGAGCGGTATGCCCAAGCTGCGCATTGAGGAGACAGCGGCGACCCGGCAGGCGATGATCGACCGGGGCGACGAGGTGATCGTCGGGGTCAACAAGTATCGCAAGGACAAGGAAGACCCGATCGACATTCTCGATGTCGACAACGTCAAGGTGCGCGACGGCCAGATCAAGGCGCTGGAGCGCATCCGCGCGACCCGCGATCAGGCGGCCTGCGACGCGGCACTGGATGAATTGACCCGTCGCGCCAGCGCGGGCGGCAACCTGTTGGACGCGGCGGTCGAGGCCGCGCGCGCGCGCGCCACTGTGGGGGAAATCAGCATGGCACTGGAAAAGGAATTCGGACGGCACCGCGCCGAGGTCAAGACGCTGGCCGGCGTCTATGGCGCGGCCTATGAGGGCGACGAGGGCTTTGCCGCGATTCAGAAATCGGTCGAGGCGTTCGCCGAGGACGAGGGGCGGCGACCGCGCATGCTGGTTGTGAAGATGGGGCAGGACGGGCATGACCGCGGCGCCAAGGTGATCGCGACGGCCTTCGCCGATATCGGGTTCGACGTAGATGTTGGCCCGCTCTTCCAGACCCCGGACGAGGCTGCGCAGGACGCCATCGACAATGACGTGCATGTGGTGGGTATCAGCTCTCAGGCAGCGGGGCACAAGACGCTGGCACCGCGCCTGATCAAGGCGCTGGAGGCACGCGAGGCGGGTGATATCCTGGTGATTTGCGGCGGTGTCATTCCGCAGCAGGATTACGAGTTCCTGAAAAAGGCAGGGGTCAAGGCGATCTTCGGTCCCGGCACCAACATCCCCGAGGCGGCGCAGGATATACTGCGGCTTATTCGCGAGGCCCGGCAGTAAAGCCCATCGCGGGCTGATCGGCAGGTTCAAGCGTGGCTACGTGGATCAAACTTGCATGGCCTTGCGCCCATCGGCCTTATAATTGGTCGTTGGGCGTTTTGGCCTGGGCAATAGCCTTGCCAGCTGCCCATCCCGAGGACCACGCCCATTGGAAATTGTAACCGCCGAGCCAGCCGGTGACATCGACGGCCTCGCCGATCACGTAGAGCCCTCTGATGTTTTGAGACTGCATGGTCTTTGAGGACAAGCCGCCGGTGTCTATGCCGCCAAGTGTCACCTCGGCCGTGCGGTATCCCTCTGTGCCGGTTGGTTTCAGTTGCCAATTGCGCAGAGCGCCGGTGATTTCTGTCAGTGCCGTGTCGGATTGGTCGCCGAGGTTGCCGTTGATTGCGAGCGCCGGAGCGAGATGGGCCACCAGACGCGCGGGTAAGTGATGACCAAGTTCGGTCGTGAAATTGCGCCGCCCCGCAGTCTGGCGTTGCCTGCGAAGGCGCTCCAAGAGCGCGCCGCTGGGGTCCAGGTCCAGCGTTATTGCTTGTCCCTCGCGCCAAAACGACGAGATTTGAAGGATTGCGGGTCCGGACAGACCGCGATGGGTGAAGAGTGCGGACTCGTCGAAGCCCACACCGCCGCAGCTTGCGCGGACGCGCAATGCCGTTCCGGACAGGGCGGCGAAAGGCTTGTCTGAAAAGGTCAGCGGCACGAGGGCGGGCCGTGTGTCGGTGATCTGGTGCCCAAATCGCGCGGCAATGTCGTAGGCGAGGCCGCTGGCCCCCATCTTGGGGATTGATTTGCCCCCGGTGGCAAGCACGAGATTACGGGCCGTGACCGTGATACGCGCGCCTTCCCGTTCGAGCGTGGCGTGAAAGTCGCGGCCATCATGGGACAGGTCGACCAGGCGTGTTGACAGCCAGAGCTCTGCTCCTGCATTGCGCAGTTCCCCTACCAACATGCTCACGATTTGCGTGGCTTTGTCATCGCAAAAGAGTTGCCCAAGGGTCTTTTCATGCCAGTTGATGCCGTGGCGTGTAACAAGGTCGAGGAAATCCCATTGCGTAAACCGCGACAGCGCCGATTTGCAGAAATGGGGATTATGCGACAAAAAATTGTCTGCACCCGTGCCCAGATTGGTAAAGTTACAGCGCCCTCCGCCTGAAATGCGGATCTTCTCACCGGGAGACTTGGCGTGATCTATCACGAGTGTGCCGGGTCCGGCATGGGCCGCACACATCATACCGGCGGCCCCGGCACCGAGAACAAGCGTTGAGCAGGCGTGGTGCATGATCCGCCCTGTGACGCGAAATGCTGCTGATTGGCAAGGGGATAGTTCTGGCCATAGTGGGAAAATAAAGCTAATATGCATGTCAGACCCCGAAAAGGGGCGCAGAATGCAGAGGCGGCAGGCATATGACAGAGATGGTCTATGGGGCAATGCCCCTGCGGGACGGCGAGCCCGTGCTTCCCAAATGGTGGCGTACGATCGACAAATGGTCGCTTAGCTGCGTGCTGATCCTTTTTGGTATCGGAATTCTCCTGGGCCTTGCCGCGTCTCCGCCGCTTGCCGAAAAGAACGGTCTGCCCGCGTTTCACTACGTGCAGAGGCAGGCGGTGTTTGGTGGGCTTGCGCTGGCAGTCATGTTGCTTGTTTCCA
Source organism: uncultured Roseovarius sp. (assembly GCF_947259555.1). GTDB lineage: Bacteria > Pseudomonadota > Alphaproteobacteria > Rhodobacterales > Rhodobacteraceae > Roseovarius. Next base: position 41,793 of record NZ_CAMYMD010000026.1, on the reverse strand, counting down.
TGATGCGGCCCGAATTGGTGAGGCGCTTGGCCGTGCTTGGCTTTTTGCTAGCGTTCGCGGCCCTGATGGCTTTGCCTTTCCTTGGTACGGATTTTGGCAAAGGTGCCGTGCGATGGTACAGTCTGGGCTTTGCGAGCGTCCAACCTTCGGAGTTTCTAAAACCGGTCTTTATGGTCGTGGCGGCGTGGATGATGGCTGCCAGCCAGCAGGTCAACGGGCCGCCGGGCCTCGGGCTTTCATTCTTGCTGACGACGATCATACTCGGATTTCTGGCGATGCAGCCGGATTTTGGTCAGGCCGCCTTGGTGTTGTTTGGCTGGGGTGTTATGTATTTCGTGGCTGGTGCGCCGATCATGCTTCTGGCGGCGATGGCCGGGGGCGTTGTTTTGGTCGGCTCGTTTGCCTATTCAAACTCCGAACATTTTGCGCGCCGGATCGATGGCTTTCTCAGTCCGGATGTGGACCCCACAACGCAACTTGGCTTTGCCACCAACGCAATCCGCGAGGGCGGATTTTTTGGCGTCGGTGTGGGTGAGGGGCAGGTGAAATGGAGCCTGCCCGACGCTCATACCGACTTTATCATTGCCGTCGCTGCGGAGGAATACGGGCTGGTGCTGGTGCTGTGTATCATCGCGCTTTACTCTGGCGTTGTGGTCCGCTCTTTCCTGCGCCTGATGCGCGAACGTGATCCATTCATCCGCTTGGCGGGCACCGGGCTGATTGCAATGTTCGGCGCGCAGGCCATGATTAACATGGGCGTTGCCGTCCGCCTTTTGCCAGCCAAGGGCATGACGCTCCCATTCGTGAGCTATGGCGGCTCGTCCGTGGTGGCGGGGGGCATCGCGCTTGGCATGCTGCTGGCCTTTACCCGGACGCGGCCGCAGGGGCAGATCGGCGATCTGCTGCGCGGGCGCCGATAAGCGCGAGAGGCAGCCATGAGCGAGAACCAACCCCTTCTGATCATCGCGGCGGGCGGCACGGGCGGGCACATGTTCCCGGCGCAGGCGCTGGCCGAGGTGATGCTGCGCCGCGGTTGGCGGGTACGGCTGAGCACGGATGCGCGCGGCGCGCGATACGTGGGCGGCTTTCCCCATTCCGTCGAGATCGAGCAGGTCGCAAGCGCGACCTTCGCGCGCGGCGGTCTCGTGAACAAGATACTCGCCCCTTTACACATTGCGGGGGGTGTTTTGGGCGCGACGCTGAGAATGATGCGCGACAAACCCGATGCCGTCGTGGGCTTTGGCGGCTATCCGACCATTCCGGCGCTGGCGGCGGCCTTCCTCCTGCGCCGCCCGCGCATGGTGCATGAGCAAAACGGTGTTCTTGGCCGGGTGAACCGGATTTTTTCCAAACGTGTGGACGTCGTCGCCTGTGGCACATGGCCGACCGAACTGCCAGCCGGAGTTGAAGGGGTGCCGGTCGGAAATCCGGTACGCGCCGCCGTGCTTGAGCGCGCGGGAGCACCGTATATTCCGCCCGGTGACTATCCCATGTCAGTGCTTGTGATCGGTGGTAGTCAGGGTGCGCGCGTGCTTAGCGATGTCGTTCCACCCGCGATGGCGTCCCTTCCCGAAGCGGTCTTGCGCAATATCCGGGTGAGCCATCAGGCCCGTGAAGAGGACATGGACCGGGTTGCCAAATTATATGCCAATGCCGGGATCGACGCCGATGTGCAGCCGTTCTTTCGCGACGTGCCTGCCCGCATGTCCGAGGCGCAGCTGGTGATCAGCCGGGCGGGAGCGTCGAGCATTGCCGATATTTCGGTTATCGGCCGACCCGCGATCCTGATCCCTTATGCCGCCGCCGCAGCCGACCACCAGAGCGCCAATTCGCGCGGACTGGTCGAGGCGGGGGGCGCGATCCGCATCCCAGAGAGCCGCCTTGATCCGGATGCTTTGGGCGCGCAGGTCGTATCGGTGCTCGGAGATGCACAGGGTGCAAGTCTGATGGCGCGAGCGGCGCTATCGCAGGGCATGCCGGATGCGCCTCAAAGATTGGCCGACATGGTCGAGAAATTGGCAAGTAAAGGGCAAGACAGATGAACGCAGCCACCAAGCTTCCGACCGATGTTGGGCCGATTCATTTCGTGGGGATTGGGGGCATCGGCATGTCGGGCATCGCTGAGGTACTGCTCAATCACGGCTACGAGGTACAGGGAAGCGACCTGAAATCAACGCCGATCACCGAGCGTCTGGCGGGCATGGGAGCGAAGGTTTTCATCGGGCAACGCCCCGACAATCTCGACGGGGCCGAGGTTGTGGTGATCTCGTCTGCCATCAAGCCGGGCAATGCCGAGCTTGACGAGGCGCGCCGTCAGGGCATGCCGGTGGTGCGCCGTGCCGAGATGTTGGCCGAACTCATGCGTCTAAAATCCAACATCGCGGTGGCGGGCACCCACGGCAAAACCACAACGACGACGCTTGTGGCGGAACTCTTGGTTAAGGGCGGTATTGACCCCACAGTGATCAACGGCGGCATCATCCACGCCTATGGATCGAACGCGCGGATGGGGCAGGGCGAATGGATGGTGGTCGAGGCCGATGAGAGCGACGGCACCTTCAATCGCCTGCCCGCCACCATCGCTATCGTCACCAATATCGACCCCGAGCATATGGAGCATTGGGGCGATTTCGACCGCTTGCGGCAGGGGTTTCACGATTTCGTAAGCAATATCCCGTTTTATGGCCTTGCGGTGTGCTGCACCGATCACCCCGAGGTGCAGGCGCTGGTCGGCCGGATTAGTGACCGGCGGGTGGTGACTTACGGCTTCAACGCGCAGGCCGATGTGCGCGCGGTGAACCTGCGCTATGAGCAGGGGATCGCGCATTTCGACGTGGCGCTTCAGGCCGAAGGGCGGATGATCGACGGCTGTAGTTTGCCGATGCCGGGCGATCACAATGTCTCGAACGCGCTGAGCGCGGTCGCGGTGGCGCGCCATCTGGGCATGAAATGCGATGAGATCCGCGCCGCCCTGGCTAGCTTCGGCGGCGTCAACCGTCGTTTTACCCGCGTGGGCGAGGTGGATGGTGTGACCGTGATCGACGATTACGGTCACCATCCCGTCGAGATCGCCGCCGTGCTGCGCGCGGCCCGGCAGGCGACCGAGGGTAAGGTGATCGCGGTGCACCAGCCGCATCGCTACTCGCGCCTGTCCTCGCTGTTCGAGGATTTCTGCGGCTGTTTCAATGAGGCCGACGTGGTGGGTATCGCCGAGGTCTATGCGGCGGGCGAAGACCCGATTCCCGGTGCCTCGCGCGACGACCTTGTGGCGGGTCTCATTCGGCACGGGCATCGGCACGCGGTGGCGCTGGGCAGCGAGGACGATCTGGAACGGCTGGTCCGTGAGACGGCGCAGCCCGGCGACATGGTCGTGTGTCTTGGCGCAGGCACAATCAGCGCATGGGCCAACGCCCTGCCCGGACGCTTGCGGGGATAGCGCGCATGGCAGAAACCCTCAAACGCCGGATCGGTCTGGGCCTCCTGACCGCCTATGGCGTGGGGGTCATGGTGGGCGCCGGGATCTACGTCCTGGTCGGCGCGGTGGTGGCCGAAGCGGGTATCTGGGCCCCTCTCGTCTTCATAATGGCCGGCGTGATCGCGGCCCCCACGGCGCTCAGCTATGCGGAGTTTTCGACACGTTTGCCCGAGGCGGCGGGCGAGGCGATCTTCGTCGCCAAGGGGCTCAACCTGCCCTGGCTCGGCACGGCTGTCGGTCTGGCCATCGTGGCCGCGGGGGCGATCTCGGCGGCGGCGGTGCTGCGCGGCGGGGTGGGCTATCTTGGGGCTGTGACGGGGCTGCCATTCACCCCGTCTGTGGTCGTCCTAGGGCTCCTGCTCATGGCGGTGGCGATTGCGGGCGTGCTCGAAAGCCTTGCGCTTGCGGCACTTTTCACGGTGGTCGAGGTGGCAGGGCTGGCGATGGTGGTCTTTGCAGGCTTCACCGCCGTGCCCGCCCCCGACTGGCAGGCGGGGGGCGATCTGGTCTGGTCGGGCGTGATGGCGGGCGCGGTGCTGGCCTTTTTCGCCTTCATCGGGTTCGAGGATATCGTCAACATGGCCGAGGAGGTGCGCGAGCCCGAACGCATCCTGCCGCGGGCGATCCTGTGGTCACTGGTGATCACCAGCGCGCTCTATGCGCTGGTCAGTATCGCGGCGGTACGCGCGGTGCCGCTCGCCACGCTCGAGGGCAGTGAACAGCCGCTGGCGCTTGTATGGCAGGCGGGGCGCGGCGGCAGTGCTGCGTTTCTCTCGCTCATCGCGGTGGCGGCGGCGCTCAATGGCGTTCTCGCGCAGATGGTCATGGCGAGCCGTGTGCTCTTTGGTCTCGGGCGGCGCAGCGCGGCTTTGGCCGGGTTTCACCATGCCCATCCCCGCTTTGGCACGCCGTTGCGCGCCACGCTCCTGATCGGCGTAGCGGTGATCGCGGGGGCATTGCTCTTGCCGGTGGCTGATCTGGCAGGGCTCACTTCGGCATTGCTTCTTGGCGTCTTTGTTCTGGTTAACGCCGCGCTCATCGCAATGAAGCGTGCGGTGCCCGAAGCCGCGTTCCGGGTGCCCATGGCCGTTCCGGTCTTTGGTCTTGTGGCGGCGTTGACGGCGTTGATCATCAGTTTTTGGGGAGGGGCGGGATGACGTTATCCTTGGTTCTTGCATGCCTTTGGGCGTTGGTGGCGAACATTCTCGCGATGCTCCCAAGCCGTGACAACTATTGGCGGCGGGCGTATGTGTTAATTGCCGTCGGCGTGCCGATCCTGGGTTATGTCACGTGGGAAAACGGCCCGTGGATCGGGCTTTTTGTGCTGGCTGCGGGCATGAGTGTCCTGCGCTGGCCCGTGGTTTATCTTGGCAGGTGGCTGCGGGGACGTTTGCAATAGCCCGAAACGGACCCGATGCGACGGACTGTCTGGACAAGACGGGCCTTTGAGGCAATGCTGCATCATGGTTTATGTGCTGCCTCTTTTGTGCTTTGTGATCCCGTTGATACTGGGCGTTCTGGCCGTGCGGCACGGATATGGCTGGACTGTTCCGACACTGGCAGGGTTGGCCGCGCTTGTGATTGTCTGGGCGATCTGGCGCGGTCAGCAAGAGCAGGGATGGGACGGTATCGGCTATGCGATCGTGGCGTTTTTCATGGCCGCACCGGTCATGTTCGGTATTTTGGCCGGTGGCATTATCGGCTGGTTGCAACGGCGCAGGCGCGCGCGGCGATGACCTTGGGCTTGCACTGGCCGCACGCAGTCAGTAGCAGGCCTGGATGACACATATGCCAGACACGAAAGGGGCATTGACCCCCCAGAGGCCGCTCAGCGATTTGACGTGGTTGCGGGTGGGCGGGCCGGCCGAGTGGTTCTTTCAGCCTGCCGATATTGAAGACCTCTCCGGATTTCTCGCGCGTCTTGACGCGCAGGTCCCGGTTTTTCCGATGGGGGTGGGTAGCAACCTCATCGTGCGCGACGGCGGCTTGCGCGCTGTGGTGATCCGGTTGGGTCGCGGCTTTAACGGTATCCGCGTAGAGGGCAATCGTGTCATTGCCGGTGCGGCCGCACTCGATGCGCATGTCGCGCGCCGTGCCGCGAGTGCGGGTGTGGACCTCACATTCCTGCGCACCATACCCGGCAGCATCGGTGGCGCGGTTCGGATGAATGCGGGGTGTTATGGGTCTTATCTGGCCGACCACCTGATCGAGGCGCGCGCCGTGACGCGGGGCGGTGACGTGGTGAGCCTCACACCTAATGATCTGAACTTCGCCTATCGCCATAGTGATCTGCCCGATGGCTGGGTGATTGTCGAGGCGGTACTTGAAGGGAGCACGGGTGATCCGGATGCCCTGAGCGCGAAGATGGAGGAGCAACTGGCCAAACGCGATGCCACCCAACCCACCAAGGAGCGTAGCGCCGGTAGCACATTTCGCAATCCCGCCGGGTTCAGCAGCACGGGGCGTGCCGATGACGTGCATGATCTGAAGGCGTGGAAGGTGATCGACGAGGCGGGCTTGCGCGGTGCCCGGCGCGGCGGGGCGCAGATGAGCGAGAAGCATCCCAATTTCCTGATCAATACCGGTGGGGCCTCTGCCGCCGATCTTGAGGGTCTCGGTGAAGATGTTCGAAAAAAGGTTTTTCAAATCCGAGGAATAGAGTTACAGTGGGAAATCATGAGGGTCGGAGAACCGGCCCCGGGCGAAGGCCCACAGGCAGACTGACAGAAATATAATATCAAAGGGCTGGCAAACCGGCCCGGAACATTGAGGCACATGGTGGTTGGTTCGAGCAGAACAACCCCGAAAGTGGCGGTGATAATGGGTGGCCCTTCGGCGGAGCGCGAGGTGTCGCTGTCGTCAGGGCGTGAATGCGCCGCCGCGTTGCGGGAAGCTGGGTATGACGTGGTCGAGGTCGACGCCGCGCCAGACCTGTGTTCGCGTTTGCAGAAAATTCAGCCAGATGTGGTATTCAACGCCCTGCATGGTCGCTGGGGCGAGGATGGGTGCGTTCAGGGTCTGTTGGAGTGGTTGGGATTGCCCTACACCCATTCGGGCGTTCTCGCCTCTGCTTTGACCATGGACAAAGAGCGCACAAAGGCGGTGTATCGTGCCGCTGGGCTGCCTGTCGTCGAAAGCATCCTGGCGTCACGTGACGATGTGAGCTCACGTCACGTGATGGCCCCGCCTTATGTCGTCAAGCCTTACAACGAGGGCTCTTCGGTCGGCGTATACCTCGTCGAGGCCGGGGCCAACAGCCCACCGGCCCTGTCTGAGAGTATGCCGGACACGGTGATGGTCGAGGCCTTCGCGCCGGGCCGTGAGTTGACCACTACGGTTGTGGGCGACCGTGCGCTGACGGTTACCGACATCCTTACAGAAGGCTGGTATGACTACGATGCCAAGTACACGCCCGGCGGCTCGCGCCATGTCGTGCCCGCAGATGTGCCCCAAGAGATATTCGATGCCTGCATGGATTTTGCGTTGTGCGCGCATCGGATCTTGGGGTGTCGTGGTGTCAGCCGCACGGACTTTCGCTGGGACGAGGCGCAGGGATTGGCCGGGCTGATCCTGCTCGAAACGAATACTCAGCCGGGCATGACACCGACCTCTCTTGTGCCCGAGCAGGCGCAGGCGATGGGCACATCCTTTGCCGAACTGTGCCGCTGGATGGTGGAGGACGCCTCATGCAACCGGTGATCCCGCGCGCCGATCCGGCCCCGTCGCGGCTCTCTTATCGTCTGCAGCGCCTGATGCTGACGCCGCTCTATCGTCGTCTCATCCGGATTGGACTGCCAGTGCTGGCGGTCTCTGGCCTCGTTGCGGGGTACCTCGCGGAGGAGGATCGGCGTCTGGCATTGGTCGATCAGGTGACAGAGGTGCGCCGGCAAATCGAAACGCGCCCGGAATTCATGGTCAACCTGCTCTCGGTCGAGGGCGCGAGCACCAGCGTACAGGCCGATATCCGCGAGATTTTCCCGTATGACCTGCCTGCCAGTTCATTCGATCTGGAACTGGACGATATCCGCGTGATGATCGAGGAACTGCCTGCCGTGGCCGGGGCTGCGGTGCGCATCCGGCAGGGTGGGGTGCTGGTGGCCGAGATCACCGAGCGGGTGCCGGTCGCGCTGTGGCGGACGCGGGACGCGATCAACGTGATCGACATCGAGGGCGAGGTGATCGGTGTTGTCGCGTCGCGTAACGAACGTGCTGATTTGCCGGTGCTCACGGGGGACGGTGCCGCTGGCGATGTGGCGCAGGCACTCGATATTCTTCGGGCCGCGGCGCCGCTCGAAATGGATATGCGCGGTCTGGTGCGGATGGGCGAACGGCGTTGGGATCTGGTTCTGGCCGATGGAAAGCGCATCCTTCTGCCCGAAACCGGACCGGTGCGCGCGCTGGAGCGCGTGATGGTCTTGCACGGTGCGCAGGACATGCTCGATCGGGATCTGGCAGCCGTCGACATGCGGATCGCGGCGCGCCCGACAATACGGCTCAACGATCATGCGATGGCGGAATGGTGGCGGATAACAAACATGACTTTGGGGACGGACTGAAACGATGATCGAACTCTATGAATCCCAAAGGGCGATGCGCAACATGCGCAAGGCGGCAATGCAGCGGGGCGTGGTCGCGGTGCTGGATGTGGGCACCTCCAAGATCGCCTGTCTGGTTTTGCGCTTTGACGGTACCGAGCGGCTACACGAGGCCGATGGTATTGGACGTATGGCGGGCCAGTCCGGGTATCGAGTGATCGGCGCGGCGACGACCCGTTCGCGCGGGGTCCGCCATGGCGAGATCGAGGCAATGGCCGAGACCGAGCGTGCGATCCGCACCGCCGTGCAGGCCGCGCAGAAGATGGCCAATATTCGCGTCGATCATGTCATCGCCTGCTTCTCTGGTGCCGCCCCCCGCAGCTATGGCCTTGCCGGGCAGGTCGAGTTGGAAGGGCACACCGTGAGCGAGCAGGACATCAGCAGGGTGTTGAGCGCCTGTGATGTGCCCGATTTCGGCGAGGGCCGCGAGGTGCTGCACGCGCAGCCCGTGAATTTTGCGCTGGATCACCGCAGTGGCCTGATCGACCCGCGCGGGCAGATGGGGCAGGCGTTGTCCACGGACATGCATATGCTGACCGTTGACGCCACCGCCATCCAGAACCTCGCGCATTGCGTCAAACGCTGCGATCTGGAATTGGCCGGGGTTGCCAGCTCTGCCTATGTGGGCGGGATTGCCGCGCTTGTCGAGGACGAACAGGAACTGGGCGCCGCCTGCATAGATCTGGGTGGCGGCACGTCGGGCGTGTCGATCTTTATCAAGAAGCACATGATCTATGCCGACAGCGTGCGCATGGGAGGCGACCATGTGACGAATGATATTTCGATGGGTCTTCAGGTGCCACAGGCCACGGCTGAGCGGATCAAGACCTTTTACGGCGGGGTTGTCGCCACCGGCATGGACGACCGGGAGATGATCGAGATCGGCGGCGATACCGGCGATTACGAACATGATCGGCGACAGGTCAGCCGGGCCGAACTCATTGGGATCATGCGCCCCCGGGTCGAGGAAATCCTGGAAGAGGTGCGCGCGCGGCTTGATGCGGCAGGCTTTGATCATTTGCCGAGCCAGCAAATCGTACTCACAGGCGGTGGCAGTCAGATCCCGGGTCTCGATGGACTGGCGAGCAAAATTCTGGGTCAGCAGGTCCGGCTGGGGCGCCCCTTGCGCGTACATGGGCTGCCTCAGGCAGCAACCGGCGCGGGCTTTGCCAGTGCCGTGGGCATGTGCCTGTTCGCGGCCAACCCGCAGGACGAATGGTGGGATTTCGAAATCCCGGTCGATCGCTACCCGGCGCGATCGCTGAAGCGCGCGATGAAATGGTTCAGGGACAACTGGTAACCGCTAGATATGGCGATATCGGCGAAATCCCGCGAAAAGGACGGAAAAACTGGCCATATTTAGTATGAAAACAGTGTTTTTTAGGTGACGATTGGGGCAACCATCGGTAAGAATGGTCCCAATCAGGCGGAAAACGGCCCGCGAATGTGGGCACAACGACAGGCGGACAAATCGATGACACTCAATCTCACTATGCCCGGACATGACGAGCTAAAGCCCAGGATCACCGTTTTCGGTGTCGGCGGGGCTGGCGGCAACGCGGTGAACAACATGATCGAGAAACAACTCGATGGTGTGGACTTCGTGGTGGCCAACACGGATGCGCAGGCGCTGAGCCAGTCGAACGCGGAAAGTCGCGTGCAACTGGGTGTGAAAGTGACCGAAGGACTGGGCGCGGGCGCCCGCGCCACGGTGGGTGCCGCCGCAGCCGAAGAGAGCATCGAGCAGATTGTTGATCATCTGGCCGGCGCCCATATGTGCTTTATCACTGCTGGCATGGGCGGCGGGACGGGCACTGGCGCCGCGCCGATCATCGCGCAGGCCGCGCGGGAACTGGGCGTGCTTACGGTCGGTGTCGTGACCAAACCCTTCCAGTTCGAAGGCGGCAAGCGGATGCGTCAGGCCGAGGATGGTGTAGAGGCCCTGCAGAAGATGGTCGATACTCTGATCATCATTCCCAACCAGAACCTGTTCCGTCTGGCCAACGAAAAGACGACCTTCACCGAGGCGTTCAGCATGGCCGATGACGTGCTCTATCAAGGCGTCAAGGGTGTGACCGATCTGATGGTGCGCCCCGGCCTCATCAATCTGGACTTTGCTGACGTGCGCGCGGTGATGGACGAGATGGGCAAGGCGATGATGGGCACCGGCGAGGATAGCGGTGAAGATCGCGCCATCCAGGCTGCCGAAAAAGCGATAGCGAACCCGCTTCTGGACGAGATCAGCCTGCGCGGTGCCAAGGGTGTGCTCATCAACATCACCGGCGGGCACGACCTGACGCTGTTCGAGTTGGACGAGGCCGCCAACCGCATCCGCGAGGAAGTGGACCCCGACGCCAACATCATCGTTGGCTCGACCCTCGATCCGTCGATGGAAGGTGCGATGCGGGTGAGCGTGGTGGCCACTGGCATCGACGCGACTGATGTCGCTGCCGATATGCCCGTTCCGCGCCGGTCGCTCGCGCAGCCTCTCAAGCAGTCCACGTCAGTGGAAGAGCAGGCACCGGTGCCCGAAGTCGAGCACGCCGAACCCGCTCAGGTGGCGGCAAGCGCGGCAGACTCCGAGCCTTCGCTCTTTGGTTCCATGGACGCACAGCGTGCTGCGGCAGAGGATCAGATGGAAGATATCTTCGAGGAGGAGGGCGCCGCAGACGACATGCCGCCACCGGCCTATCAGCCTCGCGTTGAGGAGTTTGCGCCTACATCCTATGCCGAGGACGAGGAAGAACTCGATGCTTTCGTCGCACCTCGCGCACCGGCGCCGGGAACACCATCTCCCGAGGCGATGCAGCGATTGCAGACCGCAGTGGATCGCGCGCCCAAACAGCCGCAGCAGCGACGCCCCGAGCCCGAGGCGCGCCCCGCGGCTGCCGCACATGAGCAAGGTAGTGCTGACGAACGGCCGCGTTTCGGCATAAATTCGCTGATCAACCGCATGACCGGGCATGGCGCCGCCGAAGCCGAGCGCGCGCAGCCCGCTCGCCCGGCGCGGCAACAGCCGACAATGCAGGCGGCGCAGCCGCAGCAAGCCCCGTCGCGGGCGCAAGATGAGGATGAGCAAATCGAAATCCCAGCATTTTTGCGCCGTCAGGCAAACTGATACCATTCCGCAAATGATCTGAGAAAGCCGCCCGGTCGGGCGGCTTTTTCTTTTGAAAATCATGAGTTTCCGATTGCGTGTTGGGTTTGGCAAGAACCCGCCAAACGGCAGGCGCGACATGTTTCAGTCGGTTGCAAAGATTGAGTTGAGCAATGATCTTGTTGTTCCTAGACCTTTGGCAACGAAAAAAAATCGCATATCCTAAAAGATGATAAACAGTCTTGATGATGTGTAGATGAATGCCACAGGCGGCAGGAGCACCCTATTGCAACGCACGATCACGTACCCCATCGTTTTTCACGGAGTCGGCCTGCACTCGGGGCAACCCGCCTCTCTGATCCTGCGTTCGGCAGAGGCTGGCACGGGGATCGTTTTTCGTCGTGTCGATCTCGATGGCTGTGATATCGTTTTACCTGCTCGGTGGGACATGGTCGAACAGTCACCGCTCTGCACCCGTCTGGTCAATGCCGCAGGCGTCTCGATCACGACGATCGAGCATGTGATGGCGGCGCTGTCGGGCTGCGGTGTTCATAACGCTATTGTCGATGTAGACGGCCCGGAAGTGCCGATCCTGGATGGAAGCGCGGGCCCCTTTGTCCGGGCTATTCTGGAAAGGGGCATGCGTTTGCAGGGCGGCCCGCTGCGCGCATTGCGGGTATTGCGGCCTGTGGAGGTGCGAAAAGGGCAGGCATGGGCGCGGTTGAGCCCGGACGATGCGCTGCGCATTCGCTTCGATATCGAATTCGAGGATGCGGCAATCGGAATGCAGAGCAAAACCCTGAACATGTCCAACGGGAGTTTCGTGCGCGAGCTGGCGAACTGCAGAACGTTTTGCCGCAAGGTGGATGTGGAGCAAATGCATGCCGATGGGCTGGCGCTTGGCGGCACGCTGGAGAATGCGGTCGTTGTTGACGGTGACAAGGTACTCAGCCCCTGTGGACTGCGCTATGCCGACGAGGCGGTGCGCCACAAGATGCTCGACGCGCTTGGCGATCTGGCTCTGGCTGGGGCACCGATTCTGGGGCAGTATCATGGGTTTCGTGCGGGCCACGCCCTCACCAACGATCTTTTGCGCGCGTTTTTCAGCGATCCGGAGAACTATGACGTGATCCGCTGCGATCCTGCGACCGTCGCGCGTCTTCCCGGCGTTGGTGCGCATTGGGACGAAATTCCCGAGGTTGCCTGAATTCCGCATACGGAAATGTGCCAAAGGCGTTTTGCACCAGAAATTAATATGCTAGGACCGTGGCGATGCTGGGGCTTCGCCCTGCGTTTTCGTAACTGAGAGTGAGATCGCGCATGAAAATCGGCACGTCCCGGGGCAGGCTGTTTGGTGCATTGGCATTGACCGTCGTCATTGCAGGCTGTGGCGACAAGGAGAGCGTCGAGCGCGGCACGGTCAACTACGAGAATTACACCGCACAACAGATTTTCGAGCGCGCCGAGTATGATCTGGCGCAACGCAATCCCGACCTCGCTGCAACGAGCTTTGCCGAGGTGGAGCGGCTTTATCCCTACTCAGATCTGGCCAAACGCGCGGTCATCATGCAGGCCTTTGCCCATCATCAGGACAAGGATTACGAGCAGAGCCGCGCGGCGGCGCAGCGATTCATCGATTTCTACCCAACCGATGAGGACGCGGCCTATGCGCAGTATCTGCTGGCGCTGAGTTATTATGACCAGATCGACGAGGTCGGGCGCGATCAGGGCCTTACGTTCCAAGCCTTGCAGGCGCTGCGCGAGGTGATAGAGCGCTATCCTGACAGCGAATACGTCAGCGCCGCGATCCTGAAGTTCGACCTGGCGTTCGACCATCTTGCCTCCAAGGAAATGGAGATCGGGCGCTATTACCTCAAGCGCGACAATTTCGCGGCCGCGGCCAATCGCTTCCGTGTCGTGGTGGAGGATTTCCAGACCACGACCCACACCGCCGAGGCGTTGCACCGCCTTGTGGAATCGTACCTCTCGCTTGGTTTGGTCAACGAGGCGCGTACGGCGGGGGCGATCCTTGGTCACAACTTCCAAGGCACCGAGTGGTACGAAGACAGCTACAAGCTGCTCACGGGGCAGGGGCTGACTCTGGAGGCGGCAGGCGATGGCTGGTTGCAGCAGATCTACCGTCAGACCGTTCTGGGCCGCTGGCTGTAAAGGAGGACGGGATGCGGGCCCGTCCGACGGGATGTCTTGATGCTGCGCGCGCTTGAAATCCGTGACATGTTGATCATTGATCGGCTGGAGCTCAGTTTTCAGCCGGGTCTCAACGTGCTGACCGGTGAGACCGGCGCGGGCAAATCAATCATGCTTGATAGCCTTGGCTTTGTACTTGGCTGGCGCGGACGGGCAGAGCTGGTGCGCAAAGGTGCCAAACAGGGCGAGGTGATCGCGGAGTTCGATCTTGCATCCGATCACCCCGCGCGCGACGTGTTGCGCGAGGCCGGTCTGCCGGAAGAGGACGTGCTGATCCTGCGCCGGGTCAACAGCGCCGAGGGGCGCAAGACGGCTTGGGTCAATGACCGGCGCGTTTCGGGCGAGGTGTTGCGGCGGCTGTCGGACGTGTTGGTCGAACTGCATGGGCAGCAGGACGATCGGGGATTGCTAGACCCCAAGCAACATCGGGATCTGCTGGATGAATACGGAAAGCTCGGCGCTCTGCGAGACGCGGTGCGTGTCGCCTGGAGGTCAGTATCGGACCGGCGCAAGGCACGTGACGTGGCTGCGGCGCGCCAATCGGAGTTGCGCGCGGAGGAAGACTTTCTGCGTCATTCGGTCGGTGAATTTGATGCCCTTGATCCACAGCCGGGCGAAGAGGCCGAGCTGGATACGCGCCGCCGCCTGATGCAGGGCGCAGAGCGCATTCGGGATGACATCGCACGCGCCGCAGAGGCGCTCGGCGGGCAGGGGGCCGAAGGCGCCGCAGGCGATGCGCTGCGCTGGCTCGAAGGTGTCGCCGACAAGGCCGATGGCCAACTTGAAGAGCCGATGGCGGCGCTCGGGCGGGCGTTGGTCGAACTGGATGAGGCGGGGCAGGGCGTGGCACGCTGCCTTGAGACGCTGACCTTCAATCCGCTGGAGTTGGAGGAGGCAGAGGAGAGGCTTTTCGCGATCCGCGCCTTGGCCCGCAAACACGACGTGATGCCGGACGATCTGGGCGGGTTCGCCGATGGTCTGCGCGCGCAACTGGCGACGCTTGAGCGGGGCGACGAGGATATGCAGGCCCTGGACGACGCTTTGAACATGGCCGAGCAGGAGTTTTCGCAGGCGGCTGATAAGCTGAACGCCGCACGCCTGAGGGCGGCGCAGGACTTGGACCGCGCCGTGATGACCGAGCTTGCACCGCTCAAGATGGAGCGGGCTGTGTTCAGCACCGAGCTGCGTGGGGCTGCGCCTGGTCCGTCGGGGTGCGATGAGGTGACCTTTCGAGTGGCGACCAATCCCGGCGCGCCTGCCGGACCACTGGGCAAGATCGCGTCGGGTGGGGAATTGAGCCGGTTCCTTCTGGCGCTCAAAGTGTGCCTGACCGGCACCGACGCGGGCGTGACCATGATCTTTGACGAGATCGACCGCGGGGTTGGTGGGGCCACGGCAGATGCGGTCGGGCGCAGGCTGGCGCAGCTTGCGGCGGGCGGACAGGTGCTCGTGGTGACACATTCGCCGCAAGTGGCGGCACGCGGGGCCCACCACTGGCGCGTAGAAAAGCGGGTCGAGGGGGACGAGACGCTGTCGACCGTGCGCCCCATGCAGGGGACCGACCGCGTGGATGAGATTGCCCGGATGTTGTCGGGTGAACGGATCACGCCAGAGGCCCGCGCGGCAGCGCATGCCCTCATGGGAGAGTAAGGCCGGGGGCGCTGCCCCCGTCGCCGCGGGGCGGCGGCGCCCCCGAGGTACTTCGAGCCAGCTGAACCGGTGCGCTCAGGTTCGGGGTGGAACGAGCTTGCCGGGGTTGAGAATGTCTTGCGGATCGAGCGCTTTTTTGAGCGCGCCCATCATCGTCCAGCCGGCACCATGTTCGCGCGTCATGTAGCCCAGTTTGCCCACGCCGATACCGTGTTCACCGGTGGCCGTGCCGCCAAGCGCGAGGGCGCGTTCCACCATCCTGTCGGCGGCCGCCTTGGCGCGTGACAGCTCGGTTGGGTCATTGGTGTCCACCAGAAGAATTGCGTGGAAATTGCCGTCGCCGACATGGCCAAGGATCGGCCCGGGCACGCCTGCGTCGACCAGATCGGCGCGGGTCGCTTCGATGGCTTCGGCCAGTTTCGAGATCGGCACGCAGATGTCCGTCACGATCGCACGTGCGCCGGGCCGGGCGGCGAGAATGGCGTAATAGGCATTGTGGCGCATGGTCCAGAGTGCTGTGCGCGCCTCGGGCCGCGTCGCCCAGTCAAAGCCTGAGCCATTATGATCTGTCGCGATGTCTCCAAAGGTTTCCGCCTGTTCCGCGACGCCTGCCTTCGTCCCGTGAAATTCCAGGAGCAAGTGAGGTTTTTCCGGTAGCTGCATGTCAGAGTAGCCATTCACAGCGCACACGCTGTCTGTATCCATCAACTCGATCCGAGCCATTGGCAGACCGCATTGGATGGTATCGATGACGGTCTCCACCGCATCCGTTACCGTCTCGAAGGCGCAGACCGCCGCTGAAATCGCTTCTGGCTGACCGGATAGGCGCAGGGTCAGTTCCGTGATCAGGCCAAGTGTGCCCTCGGCGCCCACCAAAAGCCCTGTAAGGTCGTAGCCGGATGCCGATTTGCGCGCCCTTGTGCCGGTGCGGATCACCTCACCTGCGGCCGTCACCGCCTCAAGGCCCAGAACGTTGTCACGCATGGTGCCGTAGCGCACGGCCGTGGTGCCGCTGGCGCGCGTCGATGCCATGCCGCCGAGCGAGGCATTGGCACCCGGATCGACCGGAAAGAAAAGGCCGGTCGCACGAAGTTCCTCGTTGAGTGCTTCTCGCGTCACCCCGGGCTGAACCCGGGCCGTCATGTCGGCCTGAGCAACATCGACCACGCGGTTCATCCGGGTGAAATCGACTACCACACCCCCTTGGATGGCCTGCGCCTGACCTTCGAGCGACGTTCCGGTACCCCAGGCCACGACTGGCACGCGGTGGCGCGCGCAGATCGTGACAATCTCGGCAACCTGCGCGGTTGTTTCGGGATAGACGACGGCATCGGGCGGGCTCGGCGGAAAATAAGACTCGCTCTGGCCATGAAGGTCCAGATCGGACTTGGACAGGCTCACCTGTTGGCCTAGAGAAGATAAGAGATCGACGATTGCGCTTTGCGTGTCCATGAGTGGGCTTTCTTCCGTGAGTGTGGGGCCACATTAGGACAAGCTGCCGAGATGCGAAAGCGCGGGGCAGTCGGGTGAGGGGAGCGGATGCAGGCTGAAGAGCCCTCCATTCTGGGCCAGATACGCCGTTCGGCGCTGGAGAGTGTCCGAGACGGGTGGCATGTGCTGCTTGGACGCGGCCCCAGCCAATTTCAGTTCTGGCTGATCGCCCTGATGATCGGGATCTCGGCCGGGTTCGCCGCTCTGTTGTTTCGCAAGGGCATCACCGCGCTTCAGGGGCTGGTCTACGGTACCGAGGACGTGGCGCGGCTGCACAGTTTTGCCGAGCATCTGCCCTGGTACTGGATCTTGCTGCTGCCGATGGGCGGGGGGCTCGTCGTGGGGCTTATCCTGCATCGCTTCACGCCGGATGCGCGGGTGCGCTCGGTGGCCGATGTGATCGAGGGGGCCGCACTTTACGAGGGACGGGTGGAACGGCGGGAGGGGCTGGCCTCCGCCGCAGCCTCGCTGATAACCCTCGGGACCGGCGGGTCGTCTGGGCGGGAAGGGCCCGTGGTCCATCTCGCAGGGGTGATTGCGTCCTGGGTGAGTGACCGGATCAACGCCAATGGTCTGACCGGGCGCGATCTTCTGGGCTGTGCGGTTGCGGCCGCTGTCTCGGCCTCGTTCAATGCGCCCATCGCCGGCGCGCTCTTTGCGCTTGAGGTGGTACTGAGACATTTCGCCGTGCATGCGTTCGCCCCCATCGTAATCGCGAGCGTGGCCGGCACGGTGATCAATCGTCTTGAGTTCGGCGGTGTGACCGAATTCGTACTACCCCAGGCGGGAGTATTGGAGTTCTACGCGGAATTGCCGGCCTTTCTCATTCTCGGGTTGGTCTGCGGCGTGGTGGCCGCAGCGCTGATGCGGGCGATTTTTCTGGCCGAGGACGTGGCCGGACATTTGCAAATGCGCCTGCATTTGCCGCGCTGGCTGCGGCCGGTGGGGGCAGGGGCTTTGCTCGGCCTGATCGCGATCTGGTTTCCGCATGTCATCGGTGTGGGCTACGAGACCACGACAGCCGCGCTCACTGGTCAGCTCCTGTGGCACGAGGCGATGGTCTTTGCCGTGCTCAAGGTGGTGGCGGTCGCGATTACCATAGGCGGGCGGATGGGCGGCGGTGTGTTTTCACCTTCGCTCATGGTGGGCGCCCTCACCGGGCTGGCCTTCGGTGAGTTTGCGACGGCGGTCTTTCCAGAGGTTTCCGGGGCCTATACGCTCTACGCGCTGGCGGGCATGGGCGCGGTCGCGGCGGCGGTGCTGGGCGCGCCGATCTCGACCACGCTCATCGTCTTCGAGTTGACGGGGGACTGGCAGACAGGGCTTGCGGTCATGGTGGCGGTCTCGATGTCGACGGCGCTCGGCTCTCGGCTTGTACGGCGGTCTTTCTTTCTGACGCAGCTGATGCGCCGGGGTATTCGTCTCGCGGCTGGGCCCCAGGACTATCTGCTCGGCATGTTCCGGGTGGCAAAACTGATGCGCGCACCCGATGATGCGCGCGCCGCCGACGAGGCGCAATGCTGGTCGCTGATCGAACAGGGGGTCTATATCGACATCGCCGCCACGCTGGAGCAGGCCATGCCGGTTTTCGAGCGTGCGAGTGTGCCGTTCATCCCGGTGGTAACGCTTGCGGGCGGGGATCAGCCTCCCACGCTCTCGGGGGCACTCTTTCACGTCGATGCGCTCAAGGCCTATAACAGGGCGCTCGCCGCGGTCTCTGAGGAAGAGCACAGTTGAAGAGGCCGGGGACTGTCGCATGACAGATCCAGCCCGGTCATATGTCTTGCCGCCCGCCGCTGGCTGCTGTGGTCAGACGCGCTCTACCGCCACGGTGTCGCTGGAATAAAACGCGATATGGTCCTTGATCTCAGCGACCTCCGCTTTGGGGTCCTCATAGCTCCACGCCGCGTTGTCCAGTGTCTGGCTTTTGGTCACGATGGAATAGTAGCGCGCGTCGCCCTTATGCGGGCAATGGCTGGATTGATCGCTCTCGTCGAGAAAGGCCATGGCGATGTCATCGCGCGGGAAATAAATGACGAACGGATAGTCGCCCTCGGTCAGCTCCAATGCGTTGCGACTTTCGGCGAGCACCGCTCCACCTGCGCGGACTGTCCAAGTGCCTTCCGCCTTCCGAATCGTGATTCGTGCCATCATCCATCCCCTTTTTTGTCGTGTCATTCTTGATCTGACGCAGGAACCTAACAGGAATATGTCAGATTGTCTGCGTTACTTTATCCAACCATCGTCGGGCAGGCGCGGATAGCAGCGGCCCGATCTTTTCGTTGCAGGCGTTGTGGTAAGCGTTCAGCCAGTCGCGTTCGAGCGGACTCAGCATCTCGGTGACGATGAGCCGGGTGTCTATCGGAGCATAGGTCAAGGTCTCAAACTCAAGGTGTGTGGCACCGTCGCCGCCGGTCACCGCTTTCGCTGCAGTTACGACAACGAGATTCTCAATCCGGATACCGAACGCCCCCTCGCGGTAATACCCCGGCTCGTTCGACAGTATCATGCCCGGTTCGAGCGCGACATGCGACGTGCGCGAAAGCCTTTGCGGCCCCTCATGCACACATAAATGTACCCCGACACCATGACCGGTGCCATGCGCATAGTCCTGATCGGCCAGCCAGAGCGGATAGCGCGCGATGGCGTCGAGATCACGCCCCGCCAGACCACGCGGAAAGCGCAGGCGGGAGATCGCGATCATGCCTTGCAGCACACGGGTAAAGGCGGCGCGCTCGTCCGAGCCGGGTGAGCCCACAGGCAGCGTGCGGGTGATGTCAGTGGTCCCGTCAATATACTGTCCGCCACTGTCGAGCACCAATAGGTCGCCCGCGCTCAGGGTTCTGTTGCTGGTCTCGCTGACCCTGTAATGCGGCAGCGCCCCATTCGGGCCGGAGCCGGCGATGGTGTCGAAACTGATGTCCAACAGCTGCTCCGTCGCGGCGCGGCACATCTCCAGTTTGGTGACCACGTCGATCTCGGTGATCGTGTCGGGGGCCTGCTCGTCGAACCAGGCGAGAAACTCACAAACGGCTGCGCCATCGCGAAGGTGTGCGGCGCGTGTGGCTGCAATCTCGGCCGCTGTCTTGCGTGCCTTTGGTAAACTGCAAGGATCGTCACCGCGCACATGCGGCACCTCGGCGGCGTCGAGCACCTCGATCACGCGCATCGGAACGCTCGCGGGATCAAAGCGCACGGGACCGCTCAGGGTGCTCAGCGCAGGCTCGAATCCGGTCAGGGGCTTTACGACGACCTCTTCACCCAGATGCGAGAGCACCGCCGGGTCGAGCTTGGCAGGGTCGGTGAACAGCGCCACGCGCCCGTCGTCATGCAATATGGCAAAGCCCTGCGGCACCGGGTTGCGCGGGATGTCGCTGCCCCGGATGTTGAGCAACCACGCGATCGAGTCGCAGAGCGTGATCACGGCGGCGCGTTGGCCTGCGTCGCGCAAGGTCCGGGCAAGCGTTGCTCGCTTTTCGGCGTGGCCGGTCCCGGCGAGGGTTTCGGGCCAGACAGTGATCGGCCCTTGCGGCGGAACAGGGCGGTCAGGCCAGGCCGCATCAACGAGATTGCCATGTGCTTGCAGGCGGATGGGATAGCCTGCGAGCGAGTCTGTCAGGCTCTCGATTTGATCCGGGGTGTAGTGCCAGGGATCGAACCCCACCGTGCCGCCTTGAGGCAGATTCTGGATCAGCCAGTCTCCTAGCCGCGTGCCGGGCCAGTCGATGGGCGTGAAATGCGCGGTGTCCACCTGCTCTTGGGCCTGTACCCGGTAGCGTCCATCCACGAATAGCCCTGCAATGTCGGCCAATACCGCACAGAAACCGGCTGAGCCGGTGAACCCGGTCAACCAGGCCAGGCGATTGTCGCATTCGGCGACGTACTCGCCCTGATGGGCGTCGGCACGCGGCACAAGCCAGCCGGCAAGCCCCGCATCCGCCATTTCCCGGCGCAAAGCCTCGAGCCGGTGCGGCCCCTGATCGGGACGAGCGGACTCGGTGAAACTCTGGAACATGATCTCTCCTGTCGGGCCCCCGCTTCGGGCCTCTGCCGTGGCGCGGTGGTTTGTTCTTCTTGGGGCGCTGCCCCCGTCACCGCTGGTCGCGGTGCCTCCCCCGAGGTATTTCGGGCCAGATGAAACGCGGCCCCTGCCGTTTCACCGTCCCAAAAATACTCCCGCCGGAGGCCGCCTGACGCTGCAACCCGCGCGGCGTCAGCCGACCTTGCGCATGCCCATCACGCGCGCTCGCGCTCTCGGGTCACTGTCAAAAAGCGCGGCAAGTTGCTCGGTCATCGCGCCTGCCAACTGATCCGCGTCGGTGATCGTAACCGCACGGTCATAATACCGGGTCACATCATGCCCGATACCGATCGCCAAAAGCTCAACTGCGCGACGTTTTTCGACCATGGCGATCACATCGCGCAGGTGCTTTTCCAGATAATTGGCGGGATTGACCGAAAGCGTCGAGTCGTCCACCGGCGCGCCGTCGGAGATCACCATCAGGATCTTACGCGCTTCCTTGCGCGCCACCATCCGCCGATGTGCCCATTCGAGCGCCTCGCCGTCGATGTTTTCCTTGAGCAAGCCCTCTTTCATCATCAGGCCCAGATTGTCGCGGGTCCGGCGCATCGGTGCATCGGCGGATTTGTAGACAATGTGGCGCAGGTCATTCAGGCGGCCCGGTAGTTGCGGGCGGCCCTCGGCCAGCCATTTCTCGCGGCTCTGCCCACCTTTCCACGCGCGGGTGGTAAAGCCCAGTACCTCGACCTTGACCGAGCACCGCTCCAACGTACGGGCCAGAACATCGGCGCAGATCGCGGCGATGGAAATCGGCCGCCCGCGCATGGAGCCGGAATTGTCCAGCAATAGCGTCACCAGAGTGTCGCGGAACTCCGTGTCCTTCTCCACCTTGAAGCTCAGCGGTGTGGTGGGATTGGCCACAACCCGAGCAAGGCGGCCTGCGTCCAGAATACCCTCTTCGCGATCGAACTCCCATGATCGGCTTTGCTGAGCCTGAAGGCGACGTTGCAGCTTGTTGGCCAAACGTGATACTGCGCCTTTGAGCGGCTCCAGCTGCTGATCGAGATAGGCGCGCAGGCGTTCCAACTCGACCGGGTCGGCCAAGTCCTCGGCACGGATTTCTTCGTCGAAATCTGTGTTGAAGACCGTATAGTGGGGGTCTGCGTCGGAAATGGGCTGTGGTGCGGGCGGCTCCAGCGGGGCTTCGCCCTCGGGCAGTTCGGTCTCCTCGTCCATCTCCTCGTCGGACATCTCGTCCATGCTGACCTGCGCCTGTTGCGCATCCTGCTGCTCGTCCTGACTGCGCTCGGGGTCGGCCTCGGCCTCTTCCTCGTCGCTGTCATCCTCGCCGCTGCTGTCGGGCTCGTCCTGCTCTTCGCCGGTGTCCTCGGCGTCGTCCTCGGCGTCGTCCTCCGCGCTGTCGGGGTCCTCGCCCAACTGATCGCCATAGCCTAGGTCCTCGATGATCCGGCGGGCAAACTTGGCAAAGGCGGTCTGATCGGCGAGCGTGTCCTGAAGGTTTTCAAGCGTGCCGCCGGCCTGCTCCTCGATAAAGCCGCGCCACAGCTCCATCACGTTCTGCGCGCCTTTTGGCATGTCGCGCCCGGTGGCGAGGTGACGGATCAGGAAGCCTGCGGCGGCGGGCAGCGGGGCATCGGCGGAGTTGGTGATCTGCTCAAAGCCGAGACGCGTGGCGTCCTGCGCAATCTTGGCGTCGATATTGGTGGCGGTGCCGGGCATCTCGCGCGCGCCCACGGCCTCGCAGCGGGCGGTTTCCATCGCTTCATAGAGGTCGCGCGCCATGTCACCCGGCGGCGCGTACCGCGCATGAAGGCCCGCATCATGGAACTTGTGGCGCAAGGCGAGCGCGTCCGCCGTGCCACGCGCCAGCAGGACTTCCTCGCGGGACATGCGTCGAGAAACTTGCGGCAGGCGCATTGCATCGCCCGAAATGCCCGCCGGGTCGACCGAGTAGCTGACCGTCAGGTCCGTGTCATCGGCCATCACCTTCGTGGCGTTGGCCAGTGCCTTCTTGAACGGATCGGCGGGGTTGTCGGTGGGTTTGTTCATGGGGACGTCCCTTGCGGGTTCATCGCACGGTCACATTGGCCGCACTTTCGGGCAGTTCCTCGTCGAAACACCGCTGGTAGAACTCGGCTACGGTCTGACGTTCCAGCTCGTCGCATTTGTTGAGGAAGGTCAGCCGGAACGCATAGCCCACATTGCGGAAGATATTGGCGTTCTGCGCCCAGGCGATCACGGTACGCGGGCTCATCACGGTCGACAACTCGCCGTTCATGAAGGCCGTGCGCGACAGGTCCGCGACGGTGACCATGCGGCTCACGGTCTGGCGCCCCTCGGCGGTGTTGTAGAGCGGGTTCTTGGCCAGCACGATCGCGGTCTCGGCGTCATGGCTCAGGTAATTGAGCGTCGCGACAAGCGACCAGCGATCCATCTGGCCCTGGTTGATCTGTTGGGTGCCATGATACAGACCCGTGGTATCGCCGAGACCCACCGTGTTGGCGGTGGCGAAGAGGCGGAAGAACGGGTTCGGCGTGATCACCTCGTTCTGATCAAGCAGCGTCAGCTTGCCGTCGGCCTCCAGCACGCGCTGAATGACAAACATCACATCGGCGCGGCCCGCATCGTATTCGTCAAAGACAATCGCGGTCGGGTTGCGCAGCGCCCAGGGCAGGATGCCCTCATGAAACTCGGTCACCTGCACCCCGTCGCGCAGCTTGATCGCGTCCTTGCCGATCAGGTCGATACGGCTGATATGGCTGTCGAGATTGACCCGCACGCAGGGCCAGTTGAGCCGTGCCGCGACCTGCTCGATATGGGTCGATTTGCCGGTGCCGTGATAGCCTTGGATCATCACTCGTCGATTATGGGAAAAACCCGCGAGAATGGCGAGTGTGGTATCCGGGTCGAATTTATAGGTCGAATCGAACTCCGGAACACGCTCGCTCGGCTCCGAAAAGCCTTTCACGATCATGTCGGTGTCGATACCGAATGTTTCGCGGACGGAGATTTCCTCGGTCGGTTTCGCGTTGATATCAATCGTTCCGTCAGCCATATCGCCGGGTCCTTCAATCGGGTCGTTTCTCGCTTTCCGTGGTGCAACATATCGCAGGGAAGGGCAAGGGGAAGGGTCAAGATTGGCTTGGCGCTAACGCTCACGAGGACTGGTCATATGCCACAAGTGTGTTAGGTCTGACGGGAGAAAAGGAATTCTGCGGTTCAATGACGACGCGCGACGAGATAGAAAATCTGATACTGCGCGTTGCTCAGGGGGACCGGGCAGCGTTTTCCAATCTGTATTCCAGCACGTCCGCGAAACTATTCGGCGTCGTTCTGCGTGTCTTGAATGATCGCGCAGAGGCTGAAGAGGTGTTGCAGGAGATTTTTGTCAAAGTCTGGCATAATGCCGGAAAATACAGCGTGAACGGTCTCAGTCCGATGACGTGGCTCATCACCATTGCAAGGAACGCTGCGATTGATCGGTTGCGTAAGGCACGCCGGGCGGAAAAGCCCGCGGAACTCGAAGAGCGGATCGCAGATCCCGGCGCCGGGCCGGAAGAGGCGGCGATCGCCAAGTCAGAGCAAAGCCGCCTGACCGCCTGCTTCGCCGAACTCGCGGCGCGCCATGCAGAAGCCGTGCGCCGCGCCTATCTTGAGGGTGAGACCTATGCTGAGCTTGCGGCGCGTTTCGATGTGCCGCTCAACACGATGCGAACCTGGCTGCGCCGCAGCCTGCTGAGCTTGAGGGAGTGTCTGTCGCGATGAGCGATCAGGATCAGCCAGACCGGGACGACCGGGTCCTTGCGGGGGAATACACCCTCGGGCTGCTCTCGGCAGACGAGGCCGCCGCGTTCGAGGCGCGCATGGTGCGCGAGCCTGAGTTGCGCGCGCTCTATGCGCAATGGGCTGAGGATTTCACTGGCCTGACCGATGATATCGCACCGCAGGCGCCGCCCGCGAGGGTCTGGCAGCAGATCGAGACGGGGTTGTTTGGTACCCGCGAGCGGCGATCGTGGCTGCGCCGCTTCACGTTCTGGGGCGGTGGGATCGTGGCGGCAGCGGTGCTCGTGCTGGCCGTGTTCCTGCCCGATCTGGTCGAGCGCGGGCCGGTGCCGCCGGTCGATCCACCCTATGTGGCGCAGATCGCGTCAGAGGATGGCAGCCTTGTGGTGCAGGCGGTCTATGATGACGCGACCGGCTCGCTCTTTGTCGATCGCGAGTCTGGTGGCGCTGCCCCGGGCCGGGCGCTGGAACTGTGGCTGATTGCCGGAGAAGACGCACCGGTCTCGCTTGGTGTGATGCCGCAGGATGCGCAGTCGATCCTGCGGGTTGCGGACGATCTGCGCGGGCGCGTCGCCGGTGCCGTGCTGGCCATTTCCGACGAGCCCGAAGGTGGCTCGCCCACAGGCGCGCCGACCGGCGACGTGCTGGCCGTGGGGCCGGTGCAGGAGAGCTAGGGTGCCGGGCTGTCAGGCGGTGTCGGGTGCTTTTGGCCGATTTTGTTCTCTAATCGGTCAATGCGCGTTTTCTGAGCTTCCTTCTTTTTGCGTCTGAGGTTACCTTTGTTCTCTTCGAACTCGATGGTTCATGATGGGGTGGGCTGGAGGTAGGTCGGCAAGGTGGAAACCGCAATCGTGCCGTTGGTTCCGGCTGTTGCTACAGAATCGTCGCCGTGTCTCACGCCCTCCCTCGGACGTCGTCCCGAATGGGAGCTCTGGTATAGGAATCCTCGCGTTTGATTTCGTGATCTCCGTTATGTGATCTGGAACTCGGTCCCGTCACGCATCATCGCATGCATGATGATGGCGAGACGCCTGGCCAGTGCGACTCTGGCTTTTCATTGTTGAGCGCGACCCGATTGCCAGCGCCCATGTCTTCAGCTTGAGAGGACCAGCACATCTCGTCAACATTACGTTGGCAGCCTCGTAAAGAAGCGTGCGAACCCTGATATCGCCCCGTTTCGAGATGCTGCCGCTGTAGTCAATTTCACCGGATTGATATCGTCGGGGGACGAGCCCAAGATAGGCGCCGACGTCACGCGATCTCCTGAACCGCGAGGGTTCGTCAATTGCCGCCGCGAAAGCCAGGGCCGTGATCGGACCGACACCGGGAACTGTCATCAGGCACGCACAAATCTTGGACGCGCGGGCCATCCTTTTCATGTCGGCATCGATTGCGGCAACCGCCATCAGGATGGCTTCGCGTGCTGCAAAGAGCCCGCGAAGCGCGGCATGAAGACCCGGCACGCCATCGCTGACCTTCAGCGCCGCGTCCTTGAATGCCGGCGACAAGGCGCGCGGTAACCGAACACGACAACCAGTCCCCGGATCTGATTGTCGATGGTCACGCGTTGGCCGACCAGCTTTTTACGGGCTGCAATCAGGGAGCGGATCGCATGGGCCGATAGGGGTTTGACGTGGGTCGGCTTGTAGAACCCCGTGCGTGCGAGATGCGCCAAACCGCGAGCGTCATTGCGATCTGTCTTGTGCCCCGCCAGAGACTTCAGAGCCTGATACGCCTGCCTGCTCTCAACGCACTGGACCGGGACGCCCTGCTCGACCAGCCCGTGATAGAGCATGGGTGCCATTCTGCCCGTCTCGAAGATGACCTGCGCACAAGCCGGTCCATCTGCGAGAAAGGCTGCGATCATGGCAGGTGATGACCGCGTTTTGCCCTCCCGTATCAGTACCCCTTCACGATCAAGGACACAAATGTGCGTCTCTTCCATCGAGACATCCAAACCAGCATAATATTCCATCTGTCAGTTCCTCTCTGTTGCTGCCGGTCCATTATACCGGCCGCCTGGCAGAGACAGATCGGGATTACTCCATGTGGAAAAACTAACGTTTGCGAGCGCAGAAATGGCTGTTCCAAATGCGGGGCGATCGCCTTTCCTATCAGGCTTTGCGCGTTTGCTGCGGTGCCGGAAAGATCTTGGCCAGTTTCCGGAGGTTCTGGGCGGTGGCGGCGAGGAGGAATTCGTCATTTGCACCGCATGGGCCACGTAAACGGAGCCGACCCAGGCCGAGGATGCGTTTGAGGTGGGCAAATAGCATCTCGACCTTTTTCCGGAGCTTCATCGAGATGTCGTATTGGCGGGTCTTGGCGATGTCGCGGGCGACCTGGCGGGCGTCTTGATGCTCTTCGCGGGTGATCTTGCGCGCCTCGGCGTTGGGGCAGCATTTGGCTTTGGACGGGCGGGCCTGACAGACGTCCTTCAATGCGCGGTAGCGGGCTGTGCCCTTGCCGGTCGTCCCCCGGTTCGGGTCCGAGTAATTCCGGCGGAACTGCTTCAACTCATGGCCCTCGGGACAGATATATTGGTCGATCCGACCTCGGCCTGCCGGATCGACCGGTTCGGCGGGAAAACGATCCCCCGGATCGTTTTCTGATCCGCCTCACCTTCCACATCGACGATCACGCCGTGATCCGTGTCGATCAGGTAGTTGTCGGAATAGCTGAAGAATGCCGGTCCCTTGCGCGCTGCCGTCCACTGGCTGGCAGGGTCTGAATGCGAGGTGAACTTGAGCTGGACCTCGCTGGCCGCACCGAATGCGTTCGTGCATTCTCTCGAACCGGTGGCGTTCATGCACTCACCATCCAGCGTGTCGAGATACTCGCGCACGGCACGGGGCGCGTCAGCCGGGTCGATGCTCGCCGCGTTCCAGTCGTCCTTCGGCGTCGAGTTCTGCTTGTTGGCATCGGCCTCGATCAGGCTGGCGTCGATGGCCATGCGTTGACCGCTGACCAGACCTTCCGCGATGCAACGCGCGACGGTCGTCTCGAACAGGTGGCGAAGCAGTTCGCTGTCGCGGAACCGACGGTGACGGTTCTTGGAAAACGTCGAATGATCCGGGACCCGGTCGCTCAGGTCGAGGCGGCAAAACCAGCGATACGCGAGGTTCAGATGCACCTCTTCACAAAGTCGCCGCTCGGACCGGAGACCGAAGCAATACCCGACCAGCAGCATCCGGATCAGCAACTCGGGATCGACCGACGGCCGGCCGGTATGGCTGTAAAATTCGGTCAGGTGGGCACGGATGCTGCTCAGGTCGACGAACCGATCAATGGAGCGAAGAAGATGGTCTTGCGGAACGTGATCTTCCAGCGAGAACTCATAGAAAAGTGCTGCCTGCGCTTCCTGTCTCGGTTCCAACATTGCTCAATTCTCCCGCTGGCCAGAAGAATTGAATCAGCAACTTACGCTTCGATCAAGCACGAGTTTTTCAACAAAATGCGCCGGGACCGTCACGAATGAACCAAAGCGGACCCGCAAACCGTGGTTCGACACAGCGATAGCTGATCTTCGCCGCGCGGGTCGCGGACTGGTAAGATACGGACAAGATGGTCGTTCGCGTTTCACTCTTTGGCTGGAAAATCGCTGAACTCCAATACGTCTTGCCAGCCGCCCAGGCGCGGGAATATCCTCTGCCTGTTATTGGAGAGCATCTTCTATGCGCATGGCCTTCACCCTGGACGACTTGCCGGTCTTCCCCCATATGCCTCTGCCGGTCGGCGACACGCCGCAGTCTGTTTCCGCCCGGATCATCGACGCCCTTGATCGGAGCGGGGTGTCCGGCGTGTTTGCCTTGGCCAATTCCTGGCCCCTCGACGTTGATCCTGAATATGCGCGCATTCTGGATGACTGGACCGCGGCCGGGCACCACATCGGCAACCATACGCATACCCACCCCTTGCTGAACGAGTCATCTGCGGAGGACTTCAATCACGACATATCCGTTGCCGATGACTTGCTTGCACCATGGATCAGCAAGGCCCCGCTTCGCGCCTTTCGACATCCGCTCGAACAATGGGGCAACACGGAAGAAAAGCGGGTCGCAGTGAACGCTCATCTTGACCGGCTGGCCTATCGGAGCGCGGGCGTCACAAGTTGGTTCTACGAATGGGAATGGGACCGTGCCTGGCGACACTTGCTCCAAACCGGACGCACGGAGGAGGCCAAGCGTCTGAAGGCCGAGTTCGTTGACTATGCGGCGGCGCAGGTCTCTCATGATGCGGAGATCTGCAGAACAGTTTTCGGGAATGAGGTGATCGGCATCAGCCTCATCCACCCGGTTGCCTTTTTCACCGAAGTTGCCGATTCTTTCTTCGCTCGGCTGTTCGCCGAAGGCGTCACGTTTGTGCCGCTGTCGGAGGCCTTGGATGATCCGGCCTACCACCGGTCGGGAACGATCGTCACCGACGCGTTCCAAGTTCACCAGATCAAAATTGCCGCTGCGGATGGCCGTGCCTTGGACGCGGTTCCGCCAACGCACAAGGCCCTCATTGAACGGATTTTCGAACTGGGGACACCGCTGCGACCTTCCCGACGCGGGATGCTGGTTCAGAACATGCGCGCCAAGGCAACCTGATCGGCAAAGGCCGGGGTATCTTGCCGCTTCGCAACAACAAAAAGCGACTGCGCACTGTTTGGCTATTCAATGCCTGAGCCAAGCTATACATATTGATTTCTCAGCTGGTCTGCTTCGGGCTCGAAGCTGCCTTGAGGCGGTGCAGGGCCTGATTTTGCCTCTTTGGTTGGGCTGACGTCAACGTGGATGACTGCAGCCAGCCTCAAAGCGGTCACGGCGCAAAACGGCGTGGCAGGTCAGACCGGACCTTTGCTCAGGATAAGTCGAGTGGCCAATGTGCGGACAAGGACGAAACCGACATCGAGGCGTCAGACGCAGATGACCGCCGCACAGAACAAACTTTCAGGTCTCAGGGTGGAACTGCCTCCTGCCTTTGGTACGCCGCAAGGTCAACATCTGGATGCAAGTCAACGCAGAGCACCGGTCGCTGACCGGTGCTCTGGATATATCACGACATTCGATTAATATCGCAGGCCCGAAATCATTGTTCCGGAGCGTCTACGCACACACCAGCTCTACATCTTTTCCCGTCTCTAAAGCACGCGATGATTGTGGGGAAATCACAAACTAAAGGCTCCTCGGGGGCTTCGCCGCAGTTTCCGTCTGAACCACCAAGCAAGTCGGCCATTCTGATTTCGAAATTGGTTGCGTTTGCGGTGTTGTGTGCCTCCAGCAACGGATCAATCTTGGTCTGCATTTTCAAGCAGGCATTGACGCTCGCGTCGGCGTCGAGTGAATCGCAATCCATGGCAGTACAGAATGCGTTGCACAGCCCATTAAGCTTTCCGTCAAATTCTACCCCGCAGAAAAATTCCTCTTGTGCCGTTTTTGCCTCCGGGTCGAACCCTTCGGGTATAGTCTGCGCATAAGCCGCCGGGCCGAAAAATACGATCGCGACGAAACCAAGCCGGGCGAATGCGGCGCCAAGTCTTGACGCCATGGATAAAAACAGAGCCGCTACTGGTGATGATTTCATTTATTCTTCCCCCGTAGTCATCCACCTTTACGGTGGCAATTAACATTGAGCGGACACGCCATTGCGTATCGCCAATGCGTTAATGTCGTTTGGTAGTAAGACGGAAATATCCGGGCCGACGCTCCGGTTTCATCTCTGCGGGTCAGTTGCCGCTTAGCAAGATCGTGCGACGATTAAACCCGATTCCATGACCAAGTCGAGTTTTTACGCACATTGGCTCTCATCTTCACGCTTTGGTTGTCAGGTGCGTAATTTGCTCTCGGCAATGATGGCGCTTTCAAGGACCTCGCCCAAGCTTGCCTCAACCCCGAGCGACGCCCTTTTTTGATGTGGCACCATGTGAAGGCCCATTGGCTCCATGTTGTTAACATTGCAGAAGGGCTCAGAACCGGCATTCTTTACGTTTGGCTTGAAAGGCGGCTTTCGGAAGACAGTCGAAACTTTGCAAAGCTCGCTTTCTGCGCATAGCTTCCGTAGATATAGACCGGCCCGGTCAGCTTTCCTGGCGGAAGCTGACAGATGACGGCAACCAGCTCAAAACGGTCATGGCGTGAGACGGCGGGGCTTGTCGCAGCAGAGCTTCACGCGGGGTAGGTTGAGCGTCTGATGTGCGGACCTTTGTGCTGTAGGTTTCAGTCGAATGAATGTCTGAATAGGCCGATACCGCCGCTCATTGGATCATTCTGTTCTGCCTGCAACCAAGCACTTAGACTTTTGTAAACTCCATGCGGTAGACGACCTCTTCGCCAGTTGCTGGGTCGATACCCGGAGCGCCACTGATTACCAACCGATCTCCTTCGAGCCGGAATGGACGGGTGAGATCACCGTGCCAGTTCGGGTTCCAAGACCCATCAACATGGTGGATAACGCGGTCTTCTTCGAGGGTATAGGACGCCACATACGCTAACATGTCGTCGAACAGGCTGGCTTTTTCCGCCTCCGTCCACCCGGCATCGCTGGAGGAAGGCCGGTCGCGCCTAAACACTGAGGCCATCATCCGTCCATCCGCATGGTATGCAATGTAACCAACCGGAGCTGGTCCTAAAGCATCAGTTGTTTCTCCTGTGGTCACAGAAGTGCGTGTCCAAGCATGCATTTTCCAAGACCCGATCAGTTTTCTACCGTCCAAACGCGAAGTCCCATCTGCCATGCTCGCTATGTGTCAACACCAATACTAAAGAAATTTTCGATTATGAACAGCGGGCATGGGCGAACCGCGCAGCATTAAGCGCTTGGGGCTTCGATCCGGCATTCGCTGCACTCAGCTTGAAGGCCGCTGTCGGGAAACTGTTCACATTTTGCAAAGATCACTCTTGCGCATTGCCGACCTCGATGCATGGTGCGGCATCGCTGTCATGAACATGCTTGCCGTGAATGGTAGTTTTTCCCTCCCCGACGCGAGATCTTCGCACCTGCAGAGAAAGTCAAGAATCCGCCCTATCTGCAAGGCGTCACTCACGGCCCAGACCGGAAATTGATCGCGATCACAAACGCTGCGGTGCGGCGCCAGCAGATCGGACATTCGCTCCGGCTTGGTTGACCTGCTTTGTAATCCCTCGGCCTCCCGGCCTGCATTGGAAAACCACCTGGATAACGGTTACCAGAGCTGTTTCGGTGATGTTGGGAGGCCGCCGCGATTAAGACGCTCGGACATCCGCAGAACCGTGAGCCCGGCATCGACAAGCGTCTTGCAGTCATTAAACGCGCCTTGCAGCCATGTCTGACTTTCGCGGGTCAGAAGGCGGCGCGCTAAATTGGCCTTTCCCGCTTGCAGAAGAATTTCGGCGCTTTTCAGAACCTCGGACACTTCTCGCGCGAGGCCTTGCTCCATAAGGCGCCAATGATCCCATGTTTGTTGCAGGATTGCTTCGTCCTGAAAGGCGAGATGCATCAAGCTTTTGAACTGGTAAACGGCGGAGTCTGAAACCTCCACGCCCTGCGCGACGTGCGAGACCGTGTCGGGTGCCGTGGCTTGCTTGCGACAATCGAGAAAGCGCGACGACTCGCCGGTCGTCAGGTAGCGATGGCAGGCGTATTCGTCGGGGATGTTCGTCTGGCCCATGAAGACCGGTATGAGCGGCGCGGTAACCGGTCCCACCGCGGCGTGCCACATCATGCGCAACTCGGTGAATGGCGGATGGATCAGCGGCACGACCTGGCCGTAGCCCGCGGTGTCGCCGGTCAGAACGGAATTTGAAATCGACCAGAACACGTCTTCGCGCGTGATCTTCGTCTCGCTCTCGGCGCGCTTGCGCATCTCGGCCTCGACCCAGGCTGCACCCTCCCACGGCCCCTTTCCGTCGCCGTAAATGGCGTTGACGTCGAACGGGCCGCCACTTGGATCGAACCAGCCCAGATCCACTGCCGTCGTGATGAAATGCTCGGGATAAAGTATCCGTGCATCCGGCTCAGTTGGGACAACACCGACAAAGCCGGGACGCGATGCGCGGATGTCCTCCGGTCCGAGACGTTCGGCGACCCAAAGGCCCTTGCCGCCGGAAAACTGGATGACGACCCAGGCCTCGTCAGGGTCCGCGATGATGTGCGAATTGCCACCGTAATCGGAATATCCATGCTCGGCGATCAGCGCCGCCATCAAATCGACGCCCTCGCGCGCGGTGCGGGCGCGCTCCAGCACGATACGGGCGAGGTCTGAGTAGTTCGGTCCGGTCTGGTCCGCCGGTGTCATCGCGATCAGCTCTGGCCGAGAGGTGGACCAGATGTCCCGGACCGCGACACCATGTTCGTTCAGGCCGCCATTGGTAATGGGCGCGGGCACCCCGAGATAGTAGCTGTAGCTCACCCGCAAATGCCGCGCGGTTTGGGGGGCCTGGGGGATCTCGCTCCGCTGTCCCGGCAGGTCAGCCTCGGGTCCGACGCCAACGGTGATCGTGGCGCCCGGCGCATGCTCGGCGCGCTCCACGATCTCGAGCCAGTGGCTCGACGGCTCGTCACCGTAGCCAGCCAGCCAAGCGTGGCCGTCCGAGGTATGGTTGAGCCCGATATAGATGCCGTAGCTCATGTCGTCTCAGTTGTCTGCTTGGTCCGCTTGAGCGGATAGAGGCACGCGTGCCCGTGGTCCGGGGTGATCTGGACATGGGGCGGCTTGGCGATGCGGCAGGCGTCCTGCACGCAGGGGCAGCGGGTCGCGAAATCGCAGCCAGCCGGACGGCGGATCAGACTTGGAACCTCCCCCCGGATGGCCGCAGCCTCGGCGCGGCGCTGGTCCGGGTCGGGCTTTGGCACGCCCTCGACAAGCGCGCGGGTGTAGGGATGCGCGGGATGGGCAAAGATGTCGGCTGTCGGCCCCTCCTCCACGATGCGGCCCAAATACATGATCGCGATGCGGTCGGCGATATGTCGAACCACGGGCAGGTTATGCGTGATGACCAGATAGCTCAGCCCGTGCTCCGCCTGCAGGTCCGCCATGAGATTCAGGATCTCGCCCTGAACCGATACATCGAGGCCCGCCGTCGGCTCGTCGGCAATGATCAGCCGGGGGTTCAGCGCAAGGGCCCGCGCCACGCCGACCCTCCGCGCCTGCCCGCCTGACAACTCGTGGGGATAGCGCGCGAGAAAGGCATGCGGAAGGCGCACCATATCGGCGAGCCGCCCGGCCTCCGCATCGAGATCGACGCCCGTGATGCCGTGGATCGTCAGCGGCTCGGTTATGAGCGCGCGCACCGATTTTCGCGGCGACAGGGATCCGACAGGATCCTGAAACATCATCGCCATGTCGCGCCGGAGCGGTTTGAACTTCCGCTCGTCCATGGCCGAAATCTCCTGCCCGTCGAAATGAACGGAGCCACCGTCAGCCTTCAGCAGGTTCAGGATCGCGCGTCCCAGCGTTGTCTTGCCGGATCCGCTTTCGCCGACAAGGCCCACCGTTTCGCCCGACCGGACGCTGAGGCTGACGTCAAGAACCGCATCCACGAAAGGGTCTGTCACGCCGTTCAGACGCGCCCGTAGGTTGCCCATGGTTTGGAAGCGGACATTGAGATCGCGGACCTCAAGCAGCGGCGCTCCCAGCGCGGGGCGTTTGGCGGACGCCGGCGTCCCGGCCTCTGTGGGCACCGTCGCCACGTCAAGAGGCGGTGGCCAGTCGGGATCGGCGAGCGGACCTTCCAGAAGGTGGCATCGCGCAATGCCAGTTCCTCGATGGACGACCGGGGGCACAAGTGTGTGGCAGTCCGGCATGACACGCTGACAGCGGCCCGCGTAGATGCACCCGGCCAGCTCGCCCGTCAGATCGGGAATATCGCCCGCGATCACCGGCAGCTTGCGCGACACATCCTCGATACGTGCCGGATCGCATTCAAGCAGGGCGCGCGTGTAGGGATGGCGCGCATTGTGAAAGATGTCGCGCACCGCCCCGGTTTCGACCACTTCGCCCGCGTAAAGCACCACCACGTCGTCACAAAGCTCGGCGATCAGGCCCAGATTATGCGACACCACGACAATCGTCGTGTCGAACTCGGATTGCAGCTGCCGCATCAGGGCGATGATCTGAGCCTCCATTGTCACGTCAAGCGCGGTGGTCGGCTCGTCAGCAAGCAGAAGGTTCGGCCCGGTCAGCATCGACATGGCGATGCCGGCTCGCTGGCGCATTCCGCCAGAGAACTCATGCGGATAGGCGTCGATCCGCGTCTCGGGGTCGGGAATGCCGACGCGGCGCAGCATGTCCACTGCCTTGTCTCGCTTATCCTTCGCCGACATGCCCTTGCGGCGATAAAGGATGTCGGCCATCTGGCGCGCATAGGGGAGCACCGGGATCTGCGATGTCATGGGATCCTGAAAGACGACGCTAATCTTCTCGCCGCGGGCGGCGCGCAAACCCGCCGCGTCGAGCTGCAGGAGGTCGCCACCCTCAAAGCCAATCTCTCCGCCCATGACTTCGGCATTGCCCGCCAGCAGGCCAAGGATCGACCACAATACGGTGCTTTTTCCCGAGCCGCTTTCGCCCACGATTCCCACAATGCGCCCCTTGCGCACCGGAAAACTCACGTCGCGCAGGGCCTTGACGCGCCCACGAGAGGTTTTGAAATCAACCGAGAGGCCGCGAATGTCGAGCAGCGTCTCCATCCTCAGCGCCCCCGCCCCATCCGCGGATCGAATATATCGCGCAGAGCCTCGCCAAGGAAGGTGAAGCCGAGTGTCGTGAGGATCAGCGGGATGCCTCCGGCGACGACCATCCATGGCGCGTCGCGGATCACAAGGTAACCCTCGTTGAGGATCGTGCCCCAGCTTGCCTGCGGCGGGCGCACGCCAAGGCCGAGAAAGCTGAGGCCCGCTTCGATCGTGACCACCACGGGCACCTCCATCGCCGCAAGAATCAGGAGCGGGCCCATCACGTTCGGCATGACATGGTGCCACATGATACGCAGCGTCGATGCGCCAAGCGCGCGCTCGGCGAGGATGAACTCGGTATTTCGCAGGGCAAGCGTCGCGGTACGGGCGACGCGCGCGTAGCTCGGGATCGTAGTGATGATGACGATGGCAAGCACGACGCCAAGGCTGGGCCCGGTGAGCGCGACGGTGGCCAGCGCAAGGATGATTGTCGGAAAGGACCGCACCGCGTCGAAAAGCATGAGCAGCAGATTGTCCAGCCAGCGCGGGCCATAGCCCGCGATCATGCCCAGCGCCAGACCGATGACCAGTGACGCGGTCACGCCGAGGGCCGCGATCATCAGCGCTATGCGGCCGCCGTGCAGGATACGCGAGAACGTGTCGCGCCCCAACTGGTCGGTCCCGGCAAGATGGGCCCACCCCGGCGGTGACATCCTGGCAGGGATGTCCATCGCGTTCGGATCATACGGCGCAATCCAGGGCGCAAAGATGGCGCTGGCGACAAAGAGGATCACCAGCGCGAGCCCCGCCATCCCCTGCCAGTTGGCCAGGAACCGCATGAGCTTGTCGCCCCGCTCGCGCCGCGCGGATTCGCGCCGCGCGTCGAGAGCGGGAGCGGGCGGCAGCGGGGGATCAGAGCGACTGTCGGACACGTGGATCAAACCATGCAATGAGAAGGTCGGAGAGCAGAACAACGAGGATGTAAAATCCTGTTGCCAGAAGAACGCCGCCTTGCAGGATTGGAAAATTACGGTCGGATACCGCATCGAAGATCATCTTGCCCACGCCGGGGCGCGCGAAAATGATCTCGGCAAAGACCGCTGCGGATATGAGGCCGCCGAAGCCCATGCCGATCACCGTGATCGTCGGCAGTATCGCCACCTGTAGCGCGTAGCCCGTCACCTTGCGGGGCGGCAAGCCGAAGGCGCGCGCCGAGCGGATGTAGGGCTCGCTCAGCACCTCGAGCATCGAGGCACGTACCATACGGGCAAGATAGCCGACCCAGCCGAGCCCGATGGCAAAGGCCGGCAGGATCAGGTGGCTCAGCTGGTCACCGATGTCCCCGGGCTCACCCGCGCCAATCGCCGGTAGCCAGCCCAGCTGGATGGCAAAGATCAGGATCGCCCAGATCGAGACGAGGAACGACGGAATCGCGATGGTCCCGACTGAAAACACACCTGTAACGCGGTCGATCCAGCTGTTCGGCCTGACGGCCGCGAGGCATCCCAGCGGGATACCCAGAAGGATAGCCCATCCCATGCCGGAAAAGATCAGGGCCATCGAGAACCCGACACGCTCGCCGATGACCTCGGTCACGGGACGTCCCGAGAAGACGTCAGTGCCCAGATCGCCGTGAAATGCGTTGCCCACAAAGATCAAAAACTGCATCACCACGGGTTCATCCAGACGCATGCGCGCAGAATATTCCGCAATCGCCTCAGGCGTTGCCCGCGTGCCAAGCGCAAGGATCGCCGGATTGCCCGGGATCATGTACAGCATGCCGAACAGCAGCAGCAGAACCAGTGCAACCACGATCAGCGAAAGGGTCAGCCGTTTCGCGAGATAAGAGAGCATGGCGCAGGATCACCCCTCGGTCAGGGCCCGCGCCACCCGAAAGGGCGGCACGGGCGTAAAATCACACCTGTGCGAAGTTGCGGTAGTTCAGCTCTCCCGAGGGGGCTGCATCAATCGAGATGTCGGTGCGATGCGCATAGACCTCGGGTTCGTGGTTGATCCAGACATAAGCGCCGGTGTCGTCCATGATCTGCTGCATCCGCGTGTAGATCTCCGCGCGTGCATCGGGGTCTGTTTCGGCCTGGCCCTCCTGATAGAGGCGATCAAATTCCTCGTCGGTCCAGCGTTCCCAATTCCAGACGCCGACCTGCTCAGAAATAAACCACTGCGTCGCCTCGTAGGGATCGGGCACCGTAGCGAAACGCATGAGCCAAAG
The DNA here is from genome assembly GCF_947259555.1 of uncultured Roseovarius sp. Lineage (GTDB taxonomy): Bacteria > Pseudomonadota > Alphaproteobacteria > Rhodobacterales > Rhodobacteraceae > Roseovarius. The sequence continues at coordinate 4,590 of NZ_CAMYMD010000026.1, read as the reverse complement.
CTCAAGCTCCTGCCACGTGTCGCCAGCCTCCTCCATGCCCATTTCCCAGAACGGTCCGCTCTCCATGGGCAGGATTTCCACCTCGATGCCGACAGCGGCGAGGTTGGCCTGAATGATCTGCGCCGCCAAAAGCCGCTCTTGCCAGTTCTGAGTGCGCAGCGTGACTTGCAGGCTATCCACGCCGGCCTCGGTCAAGAGCGCACGCGCGCGCTCAGGGTCATAGCTATAGGAGGCCTCGCTGCGGTGGCCAATCAATCCGGGACAGATGATGCCATTCGACTTGCTGGATGTGTTGGCGTAGGCGCCTGCGATGATCGAATCGACATCCACCGCGTGTTGGATCGCCTGCCGCACGCGGATATCCTGAAGCTTCGGGTGCTCGGTGTTCATGCCCATCCACATGTACTGCAATTCGCCCGCCGTGGTAACGGCGGTGTTTTCCGGCGGGTTCTGAGTGTAGCGCGCCAGTGCATCCGGACCAAGTTCCGTGCAATCGACTTCGCCGGCCTCGAAAGCAAGCTCAGCCGCCTGAACCTCAGTGATGACCTGCAGAACCACACGCTCGAAACCGGGTGCGGGCCCGGTCCATTCGGGGTTGGGGTCAAAAACCGCGCGCTGGCCCGGTGTCGCCGAATAGGTATAAGGCCCGCAAACTGCGGGAAACTCGGTCGTAAACCGCCCCCCTGCGTCCTTGACCGCCTGCTCGCAGACGATAGCACCCGGCCCATGGCAGAGCGTTACCATGATGAAGGGCGCGAACGGGGACGACAGGACCAACGTTCCGGTCAACTCTCCCGTCACCTCGACCCGGTCAAGCGCGTCGAAATAACCCGACCATTCACTCTCTTTCATGCGGTCATAGGAATACGCCACGTCAGAGGCCTTGAGGGTGCCGTAGCCATTCGACCACATCAGGCTTGGCGTCAGTTCGAATTCGATATGTGTGTCGTCCACATATTCCAGCCGCGTGACGTAGGATGTCGGCTGCCAGGTAAAGGCATCGCCGTCGCGCACATATTCGGCAAGGAAAGGCAGGCACTGCTTTTGCGCCTCGATCTCGGTCCCGCCGACCATGTAGCCGGGGTCGAGGATTTGGTTGTCGCCGTCGAGCCTGAGGTTCAGGACCTTGCCTTCCTGCGCACGAAGCATGTTGGCGCTTCCGAGCACAAAACCCGTGGCGCTGATCGCGGCTGAGGACGCAAGGAAAGTCCGTCTGGTCGTCATAGTCCGTTTCATCTTGTTTTCTCCCGTTGGGCCTTGGTGTTTTCTTCGGTCAGGCGGGGGCGCCCACCTATACGTCAGACGAGTGTGCGGCCGATCCTCTCGTCCCAATCCTGTTCTGCGATCAGTTCGTCGTTGTGCCAGACCCGCATCCACGCCCGAATGCGAAAGCTATCACGCTCCGACGTCAGCTCGGTATGCGTCTGCGACCGCATGCTCCAATCGCCGCGCGACAGGCCTATCGTCCAGTCCGCCGTCGCTCGTGCAGACAGAGGGTCATCCGCGGTGATCACGTGCCGCTCATACCCCTGCTCGGTGATCGTGATGTCGTTGCCGGCGACGCGCACGACGCCTTCACCGTCCGCCACATCGAATACATGCTCACCTGTCGCCGCGTCCTCGGTGATGCGAATCCAGTTATCACCTTGGGCCAATGTCTCTTTTTCAAGCGGTTGCGCGCTGACAGCGGGCTCGAAAGGAGCCAAGCGTTCATCTTCGGGCGATGGTGCGCGCAGCGGCAGCTCAAGAAAGCTGCCTTCCGTGTGGATCCTGGCGGTCACAACGTCCGGCGCGGGCCAGATCATCGGGAAATAGCTTGTCGAAAGGCCCAGCCTCAGGCAGTAGCCCGCTCCGATCTTCTGCGCCACGTGCTTCATCGGGATAACGATGTCGTAGATCTTGCCGGGCTCAAGCTCCTCTGGGGCCTCATGGCTGCCCCGATGTGTAAGATTGAAGACACCGAACGACACCCGCGTCGAGCGCCCTTCGGGATCGACAGAGCACAACCGCGCAGCAAGCTGTGCGACCGGCCGGTCCACAGACACCTTGAGATGCACATTCGCATCGCCCGCGAATTCAAGCGGCGCTGACAAGGGCTCCGTGTCAAAGCACAGGCTACCTGCATCGTCTCGGCGCTGATCCACCGGCGCATCGCCCGGCTGGGAATAACCGCACCATCTTCCGGATCCCATGCCAACCCAGAACGGGGAGCGATGGCTGAGCACGTCGCGGGCGGGCGGTGTCTCGCGCCCCAGTGATCCATCAGATCCAAGGTAGAACGCGGTTCGGGCAACATTCTCGGAGGGCCAAGATGGCTCTGTCACCCAGCGTCCGGGCCGCTCGGCATAGTGACCTGCTGGCGGCACGCAATCCTGCATGAAGAGCCGTAGTTGTGGCTCGTCCATGATGCCCGTGTCGGCACCTTTCAACCATTGGTCCCACCAGCGAAGCTCTTCCTTGAGGAAGTGGATCGCGGGCCCCGGTTCTCCGATATGCGGATAGCGGTGTGCCCAGGGCCCGACGAGACCCTTTTTAGGCCCCTGCAAGTTTTCCAGAATGCGAAAGACGGTGCGGCAGTAGCCGTCAGCCCAGCCTGAGACGGCATAGACCGGCACCTTGACCTTAGACCAATCCTCGCAGATCGAGCCGTGTTTCCAGAAGTCATCGCGGGTCTGATGCTGAAACCAGCTCTTCGCCCAGAGTCCGCTGCCTTGCAGCCGCTCGGTCCACATGTCCAGCCATCTGTCTCCGACATTGTCCGGATCGGGCGGCAGCGTATTGCGCGCAAACATAACAGCGGCCCAGGGCATCTGCTCACCCAGAATACATCCGCCCATGTAGTGAATGTCATCAGCATAGCGATCATCGGTTGAGCACAATGTGACGACTGCCTTGAGAGCAGGCGGCTGCAAGGCAGCGATCTGCAGTCCGTTGAACCCGCCCCACGAGATGCCGATCATTCCGACATTGCCATCGCACCAGTCCTGCGCCGCGATCCATGCGATCGCATCGTAGCCGTCCTGCAATTCCTGCGGCAGATACTCGTCGGCCATCAGGCCTTCGCTGTCGCCCGTGCCACGAAGATCGAGCCGCACGACCGCATAGCCATGCGCCGCAAGGTAAGGCTGCATCGTTGCATCGCGCGCCGCAGTGAAGTCGTTTTTGCGGTAGGGAAGGTATTCGAGGATCGCGGAAACCGGGTCCTGCGTCGCGTCACGCGGACGCCATATGCGCGCACCAAGGCGGCAACCATCCGGCATCGGGATTTCGACGTGGTGTATTTCCTCAATCTCGCTCAGCGCATTCCGCATGAAGTCACTCCGGTTCTCCCACGAGATCAGCCTAAGTGAGAAAAACACACCGCGCTATTTCGCTGTTTATCGCAGGTTGACACTATTTGTGCATCATGTTGCGATAGAGCATGTCCAGCTTTCCGAAAAATCTCGCAATGCTCTGTGATCACTACCCGTCAATTTCCGAGGTATGTCGTCAGATCGGGATCAATCGTCAGCAATTTAACAAGTATCTTAGCGGGCAGGTTTGCCCATCTCGTCACAACATGCACAGGCTGTGTAATTTCTTTGGGGTCACCCAGTCGGAGATGCTCATGGAGACCGAGCGACTGGAGCAGCTGGTCGGGCTGCGCGACAGGCCGATGCAAAAGGCACAAGTCGATCTTCCGCTGCGGCATCTCGACCGCATCTTTGCGCGGGCGCAGCCGATCGATCGATATTCCGGCTATTACTTCAGGCACTTTTATTCTTTCGGGAACAAGGCCTGCATCATCCGCTCGCTCGCGCGGATCGTGATCCGGGAGAACCGCGGATACTTCAAGAATATTGAGGTTCTGCGCGATCCCGACACCAGGCAATGGACAGGCAACAACAAGTACGAAGGCGTTGTCTTCCAACTTGCCGAGCGAATCCAGGTATTCGAGTATGAGACGAAGGAATTGAACTCTGTCACCCAAATGACGCTTTATCCCAGCTATCGCCAGAGGATCGATTTTCTGATGGGTATTCAGACCGGCGGCCCGTTGCGCAGAGGGCGTAAGCCGGGCGCTTCGCGTGTGGCGATGGAATTTCTGGGAACTGAAATTAACCTGCGCCGCGCACTTGCCCAGACCGGCCTGTTCCGACCGGACGATCCGTCGCTACGCCAGGACATCGTAGCCGCAATAAACAACAAGATGTACGACGGCGACTTTGTGTTCGAGGTCGACGAGCCCTGACATATGCCTCTAGGTCGCCACGTTTCATAGGGTCGCAGAACAGAGGCAACATGGGTGTTGGCATGACGCCTTCGCTCTTTATTGCATGCAAGCGCAAGGGTTTCGAAAGGTGACACATTTTGTGAGCAGAGCAGCAAACCTTGGCTCAAAACCGACTTACAGCGGTGCATTCGAGTAGATATACAGATGTCCGCTCTGCACTTGTCAGTCTCGCTGCTTCGAACTCGCAGCGAATGACATGGTGTGATCGCGGTGGTCGCTCTCCGATGGCGAACGAGGTCTGATAGTATCAGCCTCACCAATCAAAAGCCGTAAGGAGAACGACCATGAGCCACTATGTTGGTTTAGATGTTTCATTG
>NZ_CAMYMD010000025.1 GCF_947259555.1 uncultured Roseovarius sp. | reverse complement strand
GGCAGCACCAGCCGCCAGGCCGCCGCAAGCGCGGGCCGGAGCCCGGCCGCGGGCTGCCGCAGCACGGCCGTCATCAATGCAAGATCGAGCACCGCCGCGACAATCAGCACCCCCGCCACTGCCAATGCACCAATCGCCCCTAGAGGTGACAGCACAAAGCCCGCGATGTCCTGATCTGTCATTACCGGATCCCCCGACCAGCGCAGCGCAAGGCCGAGGATCACCCCTGCAAGCGGCAGCACCAGAACCGAGACCGCCAAGCGCACGCTCAGATGCAGCGCCGTGAACAGCAGCACGTCGGACAAAGCGCGGCGATAGGCCGGAAGGACCGCACGCAGCCCCACCGGTCAGGTCTCCGCTTTGGTGGATTTGTGCCCTTTCAATCTTTCCCGCAACGACTGGAATATCACGTAGAGCGCCGGGATCACGAAGATGCCCACCAGTGCCGCCGCCAGCATGCCGCCCGCCACGCCCGTGCCCACGGCCCGCCGCGACAGCATCGAGGCACCTTCGGCGGTGACCAGCGGGATAAGCCCCGCGATAAAGGCGAAGGATGTCATCATCACCGCGCGGAACCGCGCGCCCGCGCCCTGCACGGCGGCATCGAGAATGGTCTCACCGGCCTCGCGCCGCGCCTTGGCGAATTCCACGATCAGAATCGCGTTCTTGGCGGCCAGCGCCAGCAGCACGACGAGCCCGATCTGCGCATAGATATTGAAGGGCAGCCCCGCCAGCAGCAGCGCCGCAATCGCCCCCGCCACGCCGAACACCACAGACAGCATCACCGGCACCGGCACCGTCCAACTCTCGTAAAGCGCGACGAGGAAGAGATAGGCAAACAGCATTGCCAGCACGAGAATCATCGTCGTCTGCCCCGCCGCCTGCTTTTCCTGCAATGCGGTGCCGGTCCACTCGTAATCAAAGCCCGGCGGCAGATTGGCCTCGGCCACCTCTTCCATCGCCGCCAGCGCCGCCCCCGAGGACAAGCCCGGCGCGGGGTTGCCGCTGATCTTGGCGGCGCGCTGATTGTTGTAGCGCGAGAGCGACATCGGCCCGGTGATATAGTCGGCCCGCGCGAAGGCCCCGATCGGCACCATCTCTCCGGACGCGCTGCGCACCTGAATGCGCGCGATATCGTCCACCGCGTCGCGATACTCGGGCGCGGCGCTCATATGCACCTGCCACGAGCGGCCAAACAAGTTGAAATCGTTGATATAGGCCGAGCCGAGCGTCGGTTGCAGCGCGGCAAACACGTCCGACACGGGGATGCCCAACGCATAGAGCCGCTCGCGGTCGATCTCAAGAAAGAGCTGCGGGCTGTTGGCCGAGAAGGTGCTGTAGACCCCCGCGAGCGTCGGATTGCCATTGGCGGCGAACGAGAGCCCCCGCGCAGTTTCGGCCAGTTCCTGCGGCGTGCGCCCCTGCGTGTCGAGCAGTTGCATCTCAAAGCCCGACCCGGTGCCAAGCCCCGCAATCGGCGGCAGGTTGAACGCGATGACCTGCGCCGATCGGATCGCCGCGCCCTGCCGAATGGCCTGATCTATGGCATTGAAGACGCTGGTTTCCTCCGTGGTCCGCTCGGCGAATTCCTGCATCGAGACCAGCGAAAAGGCGACGTTCGACTTGGTGATCCCGTCGAGCATCGAATAGCCCATGACCGAGACCACGCTTTCCACCCCCGGTAGGCCGGAAAGGATCTCCTCCACCTCACGCTGCGCCGCGATGGTACGGTTTACCGAGGCCGCCTCAGGCAGGCGCGTCTCGACGATGAACGAGCCCTGATCCTCGGACGGCAGGAACCCGGTCGGCACCGCCTTGAACAATCCGCCGGTCAGCACGACGGCACCTGCCAGCAGCGCCAGTCCAAGCACCGCACGCCGCGCGATGGATCCGGCAACCCGCGCATAGCCGTCGCGCGCACCGTCGATGCCGCGAGAAATCCGCCCCATGATGCCGGTCTTGGGGCCGTGATGCGGCTTAAGAAGGATCGCGCAGAGCGCAGGTGACAGGGTCAGGGCGTTGATCGCAGATATCACCATCGACACCGACACCGCGACCGCGAATTGCTGGAAAAGCTGCCCGGATATCCCCGGAATGAACGCCACCGGCACAAAGACCGACAGCAATACCAGCGTCGTCGCGACAATCGCGCCGGTGATCTCGGACATCGCCGCCGAAGACGCCTCGGCCGGGGTCATGCCGGGGTTTTCCTCCATCTTGGCCTCGACCGCCTCGACCACCACGATGGGATCATCGACCACAATCCCGATGGCCAGAACCATTGCCAGAAGCGACACGGTATTGAGCGAAAAGCCCATGGCCTGCATCACCGCGAAACTGCCGACCAGCGCCACCGGCACGGCAATCAGCGGCACCAGCGTGGCGCGCAGCGAGCCAAGGAAGAGGAACACCACGATCACCACGAGGACGAACGCCTCGATCAGGGTCTTTTGTACCTCATGGATACTCTCGTTGACGAAGGTGGAACTGTCCGAGACGATGTCGTAGGCCATCCCCTCGGGGAAACCTGCCGCCACATCCTCCATCATCGCCTTGGCGGCGTCAGCGGCGGCAATGGCATTGCCGCCCGGCGCAAGGTACAGGCCGATCAGCGTCGCGGGCTTGCCGTCAAAACTGGTCACGACATCGGAGTTTTTCTCGCCAAGCGTCACCTCGGCCACATCGCGCACACGCACGACGCTGCCGTCGCTGCCCGCGCGCAGGATGATCGCGCCAAATTCCTCGGGGCTCGACAGCCGCCCCTTGGTCGAGAGGTTAAGCTGCAGCCCCGGATCCTCGGTCACCGGCTGTCCGCCGACGCGCCCGATGGCGGCCTGAAGGTTTTGACTCTTGAGAGCCGCGCTTACATCGGCGGGCGTGAGGTTCAGCGCCGCGAGCCGGTCCACATCCAGATTGACGCGCATCGCGAATTCATTGGACCCGAACATAGAGGCATCGCCCACCCCCTCGACCCGCTTGAGCCGGTCCATGAGGTTGAGCCGGGCATAGTTGGTCAGGTCACTGCCCTCAAGCGCGTCACTCTCGGAATAAAGCGCGATGCCCATCAGCAGCGACGACGATTTCTTGGCCACACGCACACCGGTCTGACGCACCTCCGACGGCAAGAGCGGCTCGGCCAGCGACACCCGGTTCTGCACGTTTACCGTGGCAATATCGGGATCGGTGCCCACCTCGAAACTGATGCTGAGGATATAGGTGCCATCCGCGCCCGAGGTCGAGGACATGTAGATCATGTCGTCCACGCCCACGACCTGATCCTCGATCACCTGCGCGACGGTCTGCTCCACCACCTCGGCCCCGGCCCCGGGATAGCTTGCGGTGACCGAGACCTGCGGCGGCACGATATCGGGAAACTGCTCTACCGGCATCTTGGTGAGCGCGATAAAGCCCGCCAGAAACAGCACGATGGAAATCACCCCGGCAAAGCGGGGACGCTTGATGAAGGTATCTGCCAGCATGGATCAGCCCCCGGGTGCGGCGGCATCGACCGCGCTGCCGGGGCGAACCTTGTTCACGCCCTCGGTAATCACGCGTTCGCCCTCGCTCAGCCCCTCGGCGATGACGGCAAAGCCCTGCGCATTGCGGCGCACGGTGACGCGGCGCTGCTCGGCCACATCGCCCTCGCCCACCACCAGCACAAAGGCCCCCTGAATATCGCGCTGAACCGCCTGTGCCGGGATCGCCAATTCGCCCTCGGCGGTGTCGGAGGTCAGCGTCACGCGCACCAGCTCTCTGTCCAGCAAGCGCCCCTCGGGATTGGCGAACCGTGCGCGCAGCGTCACGCTGTCTGTGCCCGAATTGACCCGGCTGTCCACGAAATCGACATCGCCCGGCGCGTCATAGACGCTGCCATTGGCCAGTGTCAGGCTGACCGCCGCCTCTTTCGAGACCTCGCCACGTTCGACACGTTCCAGGAAAGTCCGCAACACTGCCGTGGGCACCGCGAATTCGGCATGGATCGGATCAAGTTGCACCAGCGTCGCCAGCGCGCCGGCCTCCGGCCCGACAAGCCCGCCTTCGTCCACGGAACTGTCGCCGATACGGCCCTCGAAAGGCGCCTTGATTTCGGTATAAGAAAGGTTGGTGCGCGCCCGGTCGAGAGCCGCTTCGAGCCGCAGCACATCCGCTTCCGCGATCGCGAGCGCCGCCTCCGCCTGATCGAGACGCGCCTGCGCCCCGGCCTCGCGCGAGACAAGTTCGCTCTGACGGTCCCGCTCGATCCGCGCCAGATCGCGCTGCGCCTGCGCCGCGCCCAGCGCGCCCTCGGCCTCGCGCTCCGCTGCCTCGTAAAGATCGCTCTCGATGACGAACAGCGTCTGGTCCTGCGTCACCTCTGCCCCGGGCGCAAAGCCGATGCTTTCGATCACGCCAGAGACACGCGCCACAAGCGCCACCCGGCGATTTGCGTCCAGACGTCCGTTGAAATCAGAGGTTTCTGCCAAGTCCAGAGTGGTCGCCTCGACCGCGACGACAGCGGGGGGCGGTGCTGCCTCTTGCGCGGATACAATTCCGGCTCCGGATGTGACAATCATGGGAAACAGTATCGTTCTAAACAATTGAGCCTCCGGAAATATGATTTGTACTATTTAAGATAATACATAAACCAAGAGAGTCACTCGAAAATTGAAACCAGAATTACACCCGATCAATTCGCTGGCTGTAAATGCCGCAGCCGACCTGCGATCCAGCCCTATCTTGCAGCACGTCGGAAAAGCCGGGTCACGATCACAAAGAAAAGCGGCACAAAAACCACGCCAAGAACGGTGCCCGATATCGTCCCGCTCAAGACACCCGACCCGATTGCATTGCGCCCACCGGACCCTGCGCCTGAACTCAAGACGAGTGGAAGCACACCCAGAGAAAACGCCATAGACGTCATGATGATGGGGCGAAACCTCTGGCGGGCCGCCTCTGCGACGGCGTCGATAACCCGCTCGCCCGATTCATATCTTTCGCGGGCAAACTCGACAATCAGGATCGCGTTCTTGCCAGTGAGGCCAATGACCGTGAGCAGACCCACCTGAAAAAACACCCCGTTCTCGAACCCGCCCAGCCACGCGCCGGTGAGGGCGCCGACGATGCCGATGGGCATCGCGAGCATGACGGCGAAGGGGATCGACCAGCTCTCATAGAGCGCGGCGAGCGAGAGGAAAACGGCGGCCAATGAGAGTGCATAAAGCAGTGGCGCCTGATTGCCGGACTCGCGCTCTTCCAGAGAAAGCCCGGTCCATGCCAGCTCGAATTCCGGACCAAGCTGTGAGACGAGCCGCTCCATCTCGGCCATTGCCTCGCCAGTTGTCACGCCTTGTGCGGGAGACCCTTGCAACTGCACCGACGGAATACCGTTGTAACGATATAGACCCTGTGCGCCATAATCCCAATTTCCCTCGGAGAAGTTGGAAAACGGGACAAGCCCACCGCTTGAATTTCGCACGCGCCATTTGTCAATGTCAGACGGTGTGGCGCGGGCCTTTGCGTCACCTTGAACGTAGACCCTTTTGATCCGGCCCTGATCGAGAAAATCATTCACATAGGTCCCGGCCCAAGCGATCTGTAACAATTGTCCAACATCGGTCGGCGTAAGCCCCATGGCCCCAGCCTTGCGCCAATCGATATCGAGGTTGAACTGAGCCGCATCTTCCAGACCGTTGGGTCGAGCCGATGCGATCAACTCGCTTTGGCCAGCCATACCCAATAGCTGATTGCGGGCGGCCATGAGATCAGCATGGCTCTGGCCACCGCGCGCCTGCAGGTAAAAGTCAAAGCCCGAGACGTTGCCCAGCTCGATCACCGAGGGCGGAACCACCGGGAACACCTGCGCATCCCGGATCTGGCTAAAGGCCCCGAAGGCGCGGCCCGCGAGCGCCTGTACACTTTGCCCCGGTTCGGTCCGCTGGTCCCAATCCTTGAGCTGCACAAAGCCGAGGCCCATGTTCTGACCATTGCCGGAGAAACTGAAACCAACCACGCCAAACATCGAATCGACGACCTCGGATTCCTGATTTAGGTAGAAATCTTCTACTTGTTTCACCACGTCGAGCGTCCGCTCCGCACTGGAACCCGTAGGTGTCTGGATGAGCGTAAACAGAATACCCTGATCTTCTTCGGGCAGAAAACCCGTCGGCGTACGCAGAAACATGAGAGCCATGCCAAGGGCCAAGGCCAGATAGACCACGAAGACACGGACAGGTCGACGTACTGACCAGCGCACGGTGCCAGTGTAGCCGTTAGTCAATCCGTTGAACCCCATGTTGAACCAGGCAAACGGCCCACGCTTTGTCTCGTGGCTCTTGGCCTTGAGAAGCGACGCGCAGAGCGCGGGCGTGAGCGTGATCGCGACGACCACGGAAAGCGCCATGGCCGAGACAATGGTGATCGCGAATTGCTGATAGATCACACCGGTGGAGCCGGGGAAAAACGCCATCGGAACAAAGACAGCCGAAAGCACCAGCGCAATGCCCACCAGTGCGCCGGTGATTTGTCCCATGGATTTATGCGTCGCCTCGCGCGGTGAAAGACCGTCTTCCTCCATGATGCGCTCGACGTTCTCCACGACGACGATGGCATCGTCGACCAAGAGACCAATGGCCAGAACCATTGCCAGCATCGTGAGAGTATTGATGGAAAATCCAGCCACCGCCAATACACCAAAGGTGCCCAACAAAACCACCGGGACAGCGAGAGTCGGGATAAGCGTGGCGCGTAAATTTTGAAGGAACAGGAACATCACAAGAAACACGAGACCGATCGCCTCGAACAGCGTCTTCACCACCTCCTTGATCGAGATTTCAACGAAAGGCGTGGTATCATACGGAATGACGTAATCGACACCGTCGGGAAAGAAGCGGGCGAATTCTGCCATGCGCTCCTTGACGGCGCGCGCGGTATCGAGGGCATTTGCGCCCGGTGCCAGTGTAATTGCCATGCCCGCCGCCGGGTCTGTATTGAAACGCGCGGTCGTGGCGTAGTTTTCTGCTCCGATCTCGACCCGTGCCACGTCATCCAGCAAGACCAGACCGCCGTCCGTTTCGGCGCGCAAGACGATCTGACGAAAATCCTCTGGCGTGCTCAGCAGCGATTGTGCGGTGATCGTGGCGTTGAGTTGCTGCCCATCCACTGCGGGACGCGCGCCGAATGCCCCTGCTGAAATTTGCGCATTCTGAGCCGAAACAGCAGCGACGACATCTGACGGCGACATGCCGAATGCGGCAAGTTTCGACGGGTCGAGCCAGATGCGCATGGCGTATTGGGCGCCAAACACGTTAACCGAGCCAACACCCTCGATACGGCTCAACTCATCGACCAGATTGGTGACCATGTAATCGGACAGGTCCACCTGTTCGAGGGTCCCATCAGTCGAAATCATACCGACGACCATCAGAAACCCCGACGATGACTTTTCGACGGTGATGCCCTGCCGCTGCACGATCTCGGGCAACAACGGGGTGGCCTGACCCAGCTTGTTCTGCACTTGGACCTGAGCAATGTCGGCGTCCGTACCCGTCTCAAACGTGAGCGTGATTTCCGCATTTCCCTGCGAGGTCGAGCGCGAAGAGAAATAGCGCAGACCGTCCAAGCCAGTCATCTGTTGTTCGATCACCTGCGTGACGGTGTTGGCCACCGTCTCAGCCGACGCACCGGGATAATTGGCCGCCACCGTGACCGAAGGCGGCGCGATCTGCGGGTACTGCGCCACCGGCAATAACCGGATCGCCAAGACACCGATCCCCATGATCAGGATCGAGATGACCCAGGCAAAGACCGGGCGGTCGATAAAGAAACGTGCCATGTGTTGTCCTTTGCCCCGGTCTACTCGTCTTCGCCGGTAGTGCGCTCTTCGGGTGCGACCGTCGCGCCGACAGCCGTTTTCTGAAATCCGGCCACAACGACACGGTTACCGCTCTGCAACCCCTCGTCCACAACCCAGCGGTTTCCGCGATCCTGAAGTATGTTGAGCGCGCGTTCCTCGATTACGTTTTCATCATTGACGACCCAAGCGATCGGTCGCCCACGCCTGTCACGAACAACACCTTCCTGCGGGATGAGATAGACGTCCTTGACGACCTCAACCGGCATGTCGACCTGAACATACATTCCCGGCAGGAGAAGCAGATCAGGATTGTCGAACTGCATGCGAAGCGTCACCACGCCCGTCTGCGGATCGACATTCGGTTCTGCAGCCTTGAGGTGCCCGGTCTGACCGTACTCGGACCCGTCAGCGAGTCTAAGGCGCACGATTGCATCCGCGCCCTCCAGCGCCTCTTCGGTTTCACCGCGCCGCCACCGCAACAGATCGGCAGCGGATTGCGTGACGTCGACGTAGACTGGATCAATCTTGCGGATCACAGCCAAGGGCTGTGCTTGACTGGCCGTGACCAATGCCCCTTGTGACGTCTGAGAGAGACCGATCCGGCCCGACAAACGCGCGCGGATGGTCGTGCGCGACAGTTCGATTTCCGCAGAGTTGAGCTGTGCCTCGGCCAACTCAAGGCCAGCCTCAGCCGAGTCGCGTGCCGATGTCGCCTCGTCCAACGCTTGTTCGCTGGCCACGTTGCGCGATTGCAACTCCACAAGGCGCCGCGCCTCACGCTCCGCCGCGCGCAACTGCGCCTCGGCCTGGGCAACACCCGCGCGGGCCTGCCGGACAGCCGCCTCGTAAGTTGATACGTCGATTTGATATAGCGGATCATCCTCCGATACATCCGCACCCTCTTCGAAGAGCCGCTCAGTTATAATCCCGTTGACCTGAGGTCGCACTTCGGCCTCGGCCGAGGCGGCGACACGCCCGGGCAGAAGAGAGGTGAGCGTCACATCTTGAGGCATTGTGGTCACGACCGTGACAGGTGTGGCGTCCTGTCCCTGCTGGGCAATAGCAAGGCCGGGCGCGATACAAACGCAAACCGAAAACGCTCGGAGGATCCACGGAAATTTAGCCATCGAAAGCCCCTTCAAGATAAAGCATTGGCGCGTTCATGTTCTCGATTTACAAAACCGGCAGGTTTCATAAATATGACTCAGCCAGAAATGGCAAGATCATAGATGATTGTGCACAACCTCTGTGCATCTGATGAGACCGCACATGCCCGACGATATTGACAAGATCAGCGAACCTGCAAGTCTCCGTCGCGGGCGGCCCGCAACCTTGTCACGCGCAGCACGTCAAGATGCAATTTTTGATGCTCTTGAGGCCGTGCATGCAGATGCCGGTCTCGAAGGAGCCACGATGCAAGCGATCGCGCGTTACGCTGGCATGTCCAAGCGAACGCTCTACTGTCTATTTTCTAGCCGAACGGCGCTTTTGCGCGCTTACATGGATCGCGTTTCGGGCCAGTTCATTCAGCCGCTTTCAGACAATGAAACAGACCTGCCAATAGCCGAACGACTGAACAGGCTTCTGTCTGGCAATGCGCGCCAGGAAGGATATGGTCTACCTTTAGAAATATTGCGTGCAGTCATGACACAGGTGCCAGCCTGCCCAGAGATGGGGCGTGATCTTGTGGATCGACTGATGCGACGCGACCTGGAAATTCTGACAAAGGAACTGGAGCGTGGCGCGCGGCGTGGCGAAATTGAAGTCGAGGACATTGGCCGCACTGCCGCGCTGCTCTTGGACATGGTTAGGCCCTGGCCACTGGAGTCTCTGCTCGATCCGATGCGGCTGGCAACACCACAGGAATTCGACGCGCGCCGCGAATTTGCGATCCGTGTGCTTCTCGAAGGAATCGGGAGCTTTCGAACCTCCTGAGCCAGCCGGAGCGGTATTATCAGGATTTCGAGTTGAGAGACGTCGCAAACAGAACGCAAACCGACTTTTCAGGGCGCCAGGATAGGGCATGTTCAACCACTGAAAGTTGAGATGATGTCCTCCGCTTCCAACCAGTCACACTTTGACGAAATCGCGGGCTTTATCCTTGATCCAAATTTGCCGGTGCCTGAGCCGGTACTCTTGCAAGCCGCAACGCTACTGATTGACACCTTGGGTGTCGCAGCCGGTGCGACATCGCTCGATGCTGGTCGGATCGCACGTGATTTCGCATGCGATTTTCACGGCAGTACACGTGATGAAAACAGCGCCACCTTGATGTTCGACGGGCGTCGTTGCTCCACGCCGGGTGCCGCTTGGGCAATGGCGACACAGATCGACAACCTTGATGCGCATGACGGTCTGAACGCGACAAAGGGGCATATCGGCTGCGCTGCTGTCCCAGCGCTCTGTGCATTTGCCGAGCAGCACCCGGAGTTGACCGGTCGACAAGCACTCGTCGCGCTTTGCATCGGCTATGAGGTCGCCGCCCGCGCTGGCATTGCGCTCCACAAAACCGTCACTGACTATCACACCTCGGGCGCGTGGAACGCGCTGGGCGTGGTAGCCCTCGGAGCGCAGCTGCGGACGCGGGACGACGATATTCTGCGGCATGCGCTGGGCATTGCGGAGTACCACGGACCGCGCAGCCAGATGATGCGTGAGATCGCGAACCCAACGATGTTGCACGACGGATCAGGCATGGGGGCGTTCATCGGCATTTCGTCTCTGTTCATGGCTGAAAGAGGGTTTACTGGCGCGCCCGCGATTACCGTGGAAGGCCAGGAAGTAGCGCATATCTGGGCTGATCTGGGACAGGACTGGACGATACTGCGGAACTATATCAAGCCCTACCCGATATGTCGGTGGGCGCATGGTGCTCTTGAATGTGTCCGAGTGCTGACCCAAGAGCAGGGCGTAAATGCACAAGAGATCAAGACACTGGAAGTGGCCACTTTCGCGGAGTCTGCGGCACTCTTTTCGGGCCTTCCCGAAACCACTAGCGAGGCGCAGTATTCACTCGGCTTCGCGCTCGCGGCCTATCTCGTCCATGGACGTCTTGGGCCCGCCGAGATCACCGGGACGGCGTTGCAAAATCCACGGGTCGCAAGAATGCACACCCGGATCAAAATACGTGAGGAGCCGCGCCACTCCGCACGTTTTCCTGAAGGGCGATGGTCGGACGTGACTGTGCATTTACATGACGGGCGCGTGCTTCATTCAGGCGACCACAACGCACGTGGCGGGCCCGAAGCCCCGATGCCCGATGTA
Organism: uncultured Roseovarius sp.; assembly: GCF_947259555.1. GTDB lineage: Bacteria > Pseudomonadota > Alphaproteobacteria > Rhodobacterales > Rhodobacteraceae > Roseovarius. Next base: position 134,073 of record NZ_CAMYMD010000025.1, on the reverse strand, counting down.
GATATTCACGCCAAGCTGCGCGTGATGGCCGCAAACACTCTCTCCGAGCGCCGTATCGAAGAAATGTGGAACATGCGGCAGCACCTTCTTGACCCAGGGATCAAGTTCTCGCAATTCTTGTCACTCATTCATCCCAAAGTGGACAGGATATGACCAAAAACCTCCGTATTCTCATTCATGCCAGCGACCCGTCTTCGATGATTGAGAAGCTGACTGAGGTCGCGCCGGAGATTGAGGTCTATGGCCATGACACCTACGAAGGGCTATCTCCGGTTCTCAAGGAACTCCAGCCGGACATCGCCTACTCCGTCGCCTTCGAGGGGCGCAACGGATTTCCGCGTGACGCGCTGCTTGGCTCAGATGGGCCTGGATGGATCGCGGTGGGCGGATCGGGGGTGGATCATTTGGGCTCTTGGGACAAGAGCACTGTGACAGTCACGAATTCCGCAGGTGTCGCCGCGCCGATGATTGCGGAGTACGTGTTTGGCGCGATACTTCATTTCACACTTGATATTGATGGAATGGCGGCCGATCGCGTGGAGCGGCACTGGCAACCTGACCGGCTGATGACACCTCTGCGGGGCAAGACCATTCTGATTGTCGGCCTGGGCCATACCGGCCAAGAGGTAGCGGCAAAGGCCAAGGCGTTCGGATTGAGGGTCATCGGCACACGCGCGCGACCCGAACCCATGGACAACGTCGACGAGGTGCATGGCCCTGACGCTCTGCCCGATCTGTGGAGGCGCGCGGATTTTGTCGTGCTGTCGGTCCCGCTCCTTCCCTCGACTCGGGGTCTGGTAAATTCGCGTTCGCTTATTTCAATGAAGGCAGGGGCGGTACTGGTGGATGTGTCACGCGGCGGGGTGCTCGATGGGGCCGCACTGATCAACACGATGCGCGCCGGTCATTTAAAGGGGGCGGCGCTCGATGTTTTCGAGACAGAACCGCTTTCATCTGACAATCCTCTTTGGGGTCTCGACCGGGTAATCCTCTCGCCCCATTGCTCGGCTGTCTATGAGGACTGGGCGATGCACTCATTCGAGTTGTTTCTCGAGAACCTGACCCGTTGGCGCACCGGCGCCCCCCTGTTCAATATCGTCGATCCCGATCGCGGTTACTGACACGAAAAAGGCCCCGCCATTTGGGCGGGGCAAGTCAATGGTGCCCAAGAAAGTCAGGCCTTGGGCACCGGCGGTGTTCTGGATAGTCAGTTGGGCCGCTCTTCCATTTCCGACCGTATCTGCTGACGCAGAACATCAATCGGCACGGTCTTGCCCTCTCGCCGAAAGCACCAATAGGTCCATCCATTGCAAGATGGCGCGCCTTCGAGATGCGCCCCGACCTGATGGATCGATCCCTTGACATCGCCGCCGACCAGTGTGCCATCGGCGCGCACCTTGGCCTTGTGGCGCTTGTTCATGGAGTAAAGCTCTTCGCCCGGACGCAGCATGCCGCGCTCGATGAGCGTTCCAAAAGGCACCCGCGGTTCGGCGCGTTTCGAAGTCGAAACCTGAAGCGCCTCACGGTCGTATTTTCGAATGCTGGCAAGCCGTTTTTCGGCAACTGTGCGATATGTCGCTTCACGCTCGATACCGATATAATCCCGTCCGAGCATCTTGGCGACCGCCCCGGTGGTGCCGGTTCCAAAGAACGGGTCAAGCACAACATCGCCTGCATTGGTCGAGCCGATGATGACCCGGTGCAGCAAACTCTCGGGTTTTTGCGTCGGATGAGCTTTTTCGCCGTTATCATCCTTGAGACGCTCATGCCCTGTGCAAAGCGGCAGCACCCAATCGGAACGCATCTGCACCCCATCATTAAGCGACTTCAATGCCTCGTAATTGAACGTGTATTTGGCGCCCTCCGACTTAGACGCCCAAATCATTGTCTCATGCGCATTGGTCAAACGCTTGCCACGAAAGTTGGGCATCGGGTTGGACTTGCGCCAGATTACATCATTCAGCACCCAATACCCCGCGTCCTGCAAGGCGGCCCCGACCCGAAAGATGTTGTGATAAGAGCCGATCACCCAAATCGCCCCGTGGGGTTTGAGCAATCGGCGCGCTGCCTTGAGCCAGTCCTGGGTAAATCTGTCATAGGTGGCAAAACTTGCGAAATGATCCCAGGCATCATCGACCGCATCTACCTGGCTATTATCGGGCCGATGCAGATCACCCTTGAGCTGCAGATTGTAAGGCGGGTCGGCAAAAATGAGATCGACACTCGCCTCTGGAAGGCTGTTCATTACCTCGATGCAATCACCGGCAATAATCGTATTGAGAGGGAGCGCAGGCGCGCTCTTGGGCTTGGTCATTGTTCTCATCTTCTGCCTCTGTCCCGGCGCTTTTGCGCTCTGGTGGTTGAAGTCCAAGATGAGTCAAAGCCGATTCGCCGTCAATTTCTTTTTTGAATCAGAGGCTTAGTTATTTTCTTGATACAAGATATTGTGTATTGGCTTAAAGGATCGTCTATGGTGAGGGGTCACACCGAGATCTAGAAGTGCGGCTTTGTGTGTTCTGGATGGGTAGCCTGCGTTTTGCTCCCAACCATAGCCGGGGAACTGTTGCGCCAAATCCCACATGACCCGATCACGCCAGATTTTTGCCACAATTGAAGCCGCCGCAATCGAGAGCGATACACCATCCCCGCGTATTATGGACCTGGCTGGAAGGGTCAGATCACGCGGTATCATATTGCCATCAATGAGCGCGATATCAGGCTCCGGGTCCAGACCCGCAATCGCGCGCACCATTGCCAGATGCGATGCGCGCAAGATGTTGAGGCTGTCAATTTCCTCGACACTCGCATGCCCCACGCTAACCCTCGCAGACGCCATTATTGCCTCGCTCAGAGCCGCGCGGCGGGGTGCGCTCAGCTTCTTGGAGTCATTCAGGCCCGGCGGGATGTTGTCAGGATCGAGGATTACCGCAGCGGCGACCACAGGACCGGCGAGCGGGCCGCGCCCTACCTCGTCGACTCCTGCGACACGGACAAAACCCTCTGCTAGGACGTCTAGCTCATGTTTGAAATCAGGACCGTTCATGCCCTGCAATCGCACGCTAGAGCACCCAATGCAAAAGGGAAGGAGCAAGCACCTTCCCTTCGCCTTTGTACATTGTGAGCCAGAGGTCACTTGCGATAGTGATCCCGATGGTATTCCGACCGCGCCTGATAGCCCCTGTTATATGCTGGGCGAGCGTGGTGTCCGCGCCCATATCCATGCCGGGGCTGGGAATAGCGGCGCTGATTGTAGTGATGACGCGGCTTGCCGTGGCGATAGACGTGGCGATGGTTGCGCCTCGGAGCGTAAAACTTCTTTTGATGGCCATAGTTGCGCGTGACATGGCCTTTGCGACGGTCGCGCTTGCGATCATCGGCAAGAGCGGCTCCGACGATGGCGAGGGCGGTCACGCCTGCGATGATTGCTGCGGTTTCACCCCGGTTCTGCGCATTTGCGGGCGCTGTTGAAAAACTGGTCACGGCGAGGGCCGCCCCGATGACAAGCGCGATGAACTTGCGATGCATGGTCTTTCCTTTCAGTTTGCTGGACGTCGTTTCAATGCGGCAGCCCGAATGACCATCCGCCATGAAATGAAGTTGGGACCAGCCTGCCAGGACAGGCAATAACGCTCTGATGATATCAGATAACACGCTGTTTCCGGTTCATTTCACATCGCGGGATATTGAATAGCTGTGGGGCTTGGCGCATCGTGTCCCAATGAAACAGATCGCACACCCTCTCGCATTTTCTCTGGGGCTGACGCTTGCGGCTACAGCGGCACAGGCCGCTTGTCAGGTGGAGTACAAGGCCAAGCGCGACAAGCCGCTTGAGCTTTATTACGATGTGACCATTGTCAATGCGCCCTGTTCATCGGCTGACGCGGCGCTGCGATCGCAATTGGCGCAAAGGGGGCTGACTCTGCTCAAAGTCCTTTCGAAGAGGGAAATGTAGCATTGCAAGATTCAGGGACGCGCGCATGCGCGGATTGACAGCCACAGCCGGCGACGCGCGCCGGTCCGGGACACGGGTCGTGATCGCCGGGGTCGGAGCCATCGTCGCCATTCTTACGTGCGCGGCGGTGTTTTTGTTCCTGAGCTTGCCAGATGCCAACGCCTTCAACGCACGTGTAGAGCGGATTTTTGTTGAGAATGATGCCCTGACTGGCGAGGGAGAGATAAAGCTCCTCGAGATCCTCGCGTTATCCGGCACGGCGTTTTCCGAGACACTAGTCAGTTATAGAATGGTTATCTTTGTTTTGCTGATCTTTGCGACAGCGCTCTTGGTGGCATCACTGGTGTTTCTGGTGATGCTGATCACGCTCAACCGTCGCATGGCGCAAATCGAGCGTTCTGGAATTCAGGTGAGCTCCCTGCTGATCAGCCGCGAAGAAAACACAGTCTATCTCAATGACATGGGCTTCAAACTGACGGATGCTGCCATGGAAACGCTGAGCGTTTTGGCAGAGGCACGCATGGACGACGACGTGTTGACCGGGATCGAGATCGAATCTGTCATATCAGGACGCAAACCCGAGGATTGCGAGGAGGCGGCGGGTGCGACACGTATCAAGAGACTGCGCGACACTTTGGGCAATCAGCTTGTCAGCGAGCTGCTCGTCAAGAACATCGCGCGGCGCGGCTACATGCTGGCGATCGACAAAGATGTGATCCGTGTGATGTAAGCCCGTCTCAGATGGCTAGTGCTGCGCGTAGCCGTTCCCAATCGTGCGCCCAACCATCATCGGAGTGTTCGACAAGCCGGATCATCCAAAGCTCCATTTCTTGCTCCGGCAGCACAGGACCAAGCGCCACAAGACGGCCCTCCGCCAAATCTGCCTGCACCATTCCCTCGGGCAACCACGCAACGCCAATACCCCGGCGCGCATATTCATGCGCCGCAAGTGTAAGCGCGGTTTCAGCCCGGCGCCGCAATACGCGCCTTGCAGGAATTCGCGGCAGAATCGCCCTTGCCATGATCTGGCCAAGAAAGACATCGCCGGGATAACCGATAAACGGCAGGTCGCTGCCCTGCCCCAAACGCGGTGCTGCCACGGGTACCAACCGTTCTCGCCCCACGAGGACCTGTTCAAAGCTTCGGTTGAGAGTGAGGGGCGCGATCTCAGGTACCGTGTAGACCACCGCCAGATCGGCCTCGCCGGACAAGAGGCGGAGCAGGCATTCTTCGCGATTGTCCGAGCGCACGCGCACCGGGCGGCCACCCTGCGCGGTCAGAATGCTGACGATGGCAGGGGAGTGGGTGGTGGTGATCGCGTGCTGACAGGCCAGTGTCAGGCCGCGCGCGTCCGACGTGTGCGCCAGCGTTTCGCGCAGGGTGCGCAGTTGCGTGGCGAGGCTGCGCATCTCGGGGATTTGTGCCGCAACATCTGGCAGCAGAGTGACGGGTTTGCGGCTACGGTCGAGGAGCGGGGTGCCGAGCGCCTCTTCGATGGCGCGCAGGCGGCGGGTGAAGGCCGATTGGCTGACATGGCGCATCTCGGCCGCGCGGGCGAGCGAACCGGTGTCAGACACCGCCAAAAGATCGTCGAGCCAATCGAGCCGCATATTGCATACCTTGCATTATCTTTGGCGATATTAGCATTGGACGGCATGATTGTCGCGTCCTACCCTGCGCGAAACGCATGTTTGATGGAGGACCTCAAATGCATCTCGCCCGTTACCCCCGCCGTTTTATCGCCCATCTGCCGACCCCGCTGGAGCGGCTGGACCGGCTGACCAAGGAATTGAACGGCCCCGAAATCTGGATCAAGCGGGATGATTGCACCGGTCTTTCGACGGGGGGCAACAAGACCCGCAAGCTGGAATTCCTGATGGCCGAGGCGGAATTGCAGGGCGCGGACATGGTGATGACCCAAGGTGCCACGCAATCCAACCACGCCCGTCAGACGGCGGCCTTTGCGGCCAAGCTGGGGCTAGATTGCCATATCCTGTTGGAGGACCGGACCGGCTCGAACAATGCCAATTACAACAATAACGGCAACGTGCTGCTGGATCACATGCATGGGGCCACGACCGAAAAACGCCCCGGCGGCGGTGACATGAATGCCGAGATGGAAAAGGTCGCCGACAAGTTCCGCGCCGAGGGGCGCAATGTCTATACCATCCCCGGCGGCGGATCGAACCCCACGGGTGCGCTTGGCTATGTCAATTGTGCCTTCGAGATGCTGGCGCAGTTCAATGATCGCGCGCTCAAGATCGACCATATCGTGCATGCGACCGGCAGTGCCGGCACGCAGGCGGGGCTGATCACCGGGCTCAAGGCGATGAACGCGCAAATCCCGCTGTTGGGGATCGGGGTGCGCGCGCCCAAGCCGAAGCAGGAGGAAAACGTCTATAACCTCGCCTGTGCGACGGCGGAAAAGCTGGGCTGCGCCGGTGTCGTGGCGCGCGAGGACGTGGTCGCCAATACCGATTACGTGGGCGAGGGCTATGGCATTCCGACCGAGAGCGGCATCGAGGCCATTCAGATGTTCGCGGAGCTGGAGGCAATCCTGCTTGATCCGGTCTATTCGGCCAAGGGGGCGGCAGGCTTTGTCGACCTTATCCGCAAGGGCCATTTCAAGAAGGGCGAGCGGGTCGTGTTCCTGCATACCGGCGGATCGGTCGCGCTTTTCGGCTATGACAGCGCCTTTGATTTCGCGTCCCGCTGGACGAGTTGAGCGGCATCACGCACTGACCAACGGCAAAGCCCCGCAGCAATGCGGGGTTTTCCATGTCCGACATATCCGGTAAAGCGCAGGCTGACCCAAGTTTCGCAGTCGGAAGAGCACGCATGAAATTCACATTGTCCTGGCTGAAAGACCATCTCGAGACCACGGCCTCGGTGGCGGAGATCGCGGAAACCCTGACCGATCTGGGGCTGGAGGTGGAAAGCATTTCCGACCCAGCCGCGCGGCTGGGGGATTTTACCATCGGCAAGGTTGTCAGCGCCGAAAAGCATCCCGATGCCGACAAGCTGCGGGTGTGTCAGGTGGCGACCAATGCGGGCGAGACGCAGATCATCTGTGGTGCGCCCAATGCGCGCGAGGGGATCACTGTGGTGATCGCCAAGCCGGGCGTCTACGTGCCGGGCATCGACACGACCATCGGCGTGGGCAAGATCCGCGGGATCGACAGCCATGGCATGATGTGCTCAGAGCGCGAGATGGAGCTGTCGGAGGAGCATGACGGCATCATCGAGCTGCCCTCGGGCGAGGTGGGCGAGCGGTTTGTCGATTGGCTGGCCGAGAATGATCCGGCCAAGGTGGACCCTGTAATCGAGATCGCGATCACGCCCAATCGTCCCGACGCGCTTGGCGTGCGTGGGATTGCACTTGATCTAGCGGCACGTGGTCTCGGTCGGATGAAGCCCGCAAAAACGGCGGATATCGAAGGACAGCTTGCCTGTCCGATTGCAATCACCATTGACGAAGATGCCAAAAATAGCGGCTGTGAAGTCTTTGCCGGGAGATTTATTCAGGACGTTACGAACGGGCCTTCGCCAGAGTGGCTTCAGGACAGGTTACGCGCCATCGGGCTGCGACCGATCTCTGCGCTTGTCGATATCACTAATTTCTTCACATATGATCGTAACCGCCCACTGCACGTGTTCGACGCCGACAAGGTGTCTGGCGATCTGCGGGTGCATCGCAGCAATGGCGGTGAGACATTCGTCGGTCTTGATGAGAAAGAATATACCCTTGAGCCCGGTCAAGTGGTCATTTCCGATGACACGGGTGTTGAGAGTATCGGCGGTATCATGGGTGGCCTTTCAACCGGCTGTACCCGGGACACAGTGAATGTTTTTCTCGAAGCTGCGGTGTGGGACCGGGTGCAGATTGCCACGACTGGCCGTGCTCTCAAGATCAATTCAGACGCGCGCTATAGGAATGAACGTGGAATAGACCCTTCCTTCAATATGGATGCACTGGATCTCGCGACGCAAATGATCCTCGATCTCTGCGGTGGCAAGCCATCTAATCGGGTCGTGGCGGGCAAAGTCCCGGACGTCACACGGGCCTATCGACTCGACTCTGCCCGCGTTCAATCGCTCGTTGGCATGGACATACCGGAAAGCGAACAACGTCAAACGCTTACGGCTCTTGGCTTCAAACTCGAAGGACACATGGCGCATGTGCCGAGTTGGCGGCCCGACATCCTGGGCGAAGCCGATCTCGTGGAAGAGGTCGCGCGCATCGCTTCATTGACAAAGCTCGTGGGTCGGCCAATGCCCCGCGCCGTTGAAGGAGTGCCAAAGCCAATCCTCAACCCGATGCAAAAGCGAGAACAGATTGCCCGACGCATGGGCGCGGCTCTTGGATACAACGAGTGCGTAACTTACAGCTTCATCAACCATGCCGCCGCCTCGCTTTTTGGCGGCGGAGGCGATGCAACAATGCTAGCCAATCCGATCAGTTCCGACTTGAGCCACATGCGGCCTGATCTTCTGCCCGGCCTGTTGCAGGCCGCGGCGCGCAATCAGGCGCGCGGGATTGTCGACATGGCCCTTTTCGAAGTCGGCCATGCCTTTCAAGGTGGCGAACCGGGTGAGCAGCATCTGCAAGTCGCTGGCATTCTTGTGGGGCGAACCGGACCAAAGGATGTTCATAAAACCACCCGAGCCGTTGATCTTTTCGACGCGAAAGCGGACGCCGAAGCGATTCTCTCGTCCATCGGCGCGCCAGCCAAGGTGCAAATCCTGCGCGACGGCCCAAGCTGGTTTCATCCCGGTCGGCACGGACGCATTTGCCTTGGTCCAAAGAAGGTATTGGCCGTATTCGGAGAATTGCACCCACGCGTCTTACAGGCGTTGGATGTCAAAGGTCCGGTGGTTGCGTTCACACTCTATCCCACCGAAATACCCCTTCCACGCAAGACGTCTTCCACCCGTGGTGCGTTGGATATCAGCGATCTGCAACCGGTCGAGCGGGACTTTGCGTTTGTTGTGCCCACCGAAATCGAGGCGCTGACCCTGATGAACGCAGCTGCCGGAGCGGACAAGTCACTCGTGGAGGACGTCCGAGTATTCGATGAATTCGTTGGCGGCTCTCTCGGCACAGACAAGAAATCCCTGGCGCTCACAGTGCGTCTCCAACCACGTGAAAAGACCTTAACCGACGCTGAGATAGAGACAGTTTCAGCCAAAATCATCGAAAAGGTGACCAAGGCCACTGGCGGAACGCTGCGTGGCTGACAACAGAAGGGAGCGAACCATGTTGAAAGTTTATCTGTCAGGCGAAATTCATACCGATTGGCGCGAACAGATCATCAAGGGGGCCGAAGGTCTTGATGTCGTGTTCAGCAGCCCGGTTACCGATCATGCAGCAAGCGACGATTGCGGTGTTGCCATTCTCGGAGAGGAGCCAGACAAGTATTGGCATGACCACAAAGGCGCGATGGTCAACGCAATCCGCACCCGCAAGGGGATTGCCGATGCCGATATCGTGGTGGTACGCTTTGGCGACAAGTACAAGCAGTGGAACGCTGCCTTTGATGCGGGTTATGCCTCGGCGCTTGGAAAGTCGCTGATCATCCTGCAGCCGCCAGAGCATGACCATGCGCTCAAGGAGGTGGATGCCGCCGCCCTTGCCATGGCACGCGAGCCTGCACAGGTGGTTGAAATCATTCGCTATGTCCAGGATGGTAGCCTTCCGGCCTAGAACATGCCCCGTTTTGCGGCCAATCTGACCTTTCTTTTTACCGAGTATCCGCCCGAAAGGCGGATCGAGATGGCCGCGAAGGCGGGGTTTGACTCGGTTGAGATCCTGTATCCATACGAGCGGTCAATAAAGAGCCTGCGCGATGATCTCGAGTGTGCAGCTGTAAATCTTGTCTTGATCAACACGCCGGAACCACATTGGAGTTCTGGCAGTCGTGGTTTGGCCGCTTGCCCTGGCCGTGAAACGGAATTCCGCAGTCAGTTCGAAGAGGCACTTGACTACGCGACTGCGCTCGACGTCCAACATATTCATGTCATGTCTGGGATCTCGCACAATGCGAACGCCGAAGCGACGTTCATTTCAAATCTGGAATGGGCCGCGGCACGTGCCCCTGATCAAGGTTTGACCATAGAACCTATAAATCCGATCGACATGCCCGGCTATTTTCTGAACGACTTCAAAATGGCAGAGCGAATTCTGGATGCGGTCGCTGCTCCGAACCTTACGCTGCAATTTGATACCTACCACGCCCATATACTCACCGGTGATGTGATCGGTACGTGGGAGAAATTTGGACGGCATGCGGGTCATGTTCAAGTCGCGGGGTTTCCGGGTCGTCACGAGCCGACTGGAGGCCAGATCGACTATCCTGCCTTTTTCACACAGCTGGATTCTGAGCGTTATACCGGCGTCGTTAGTGGAGAGTATAACCCTGAGAGCACGACCGAAATAGGCCTCGGCTGGTGTCAGCTGCGCACCACGTAAACTGAGCATTCCGCGTGCGTAACAACATGACTCGAAGTCGTCCCAAGCAGATAGTCCTTCACCTTGGGGTTAGCGGATTCCATCACTATCAGGTCAACTTTGCGCTCATCCGCCAGCTTGACGATCTGCCGGTGCACTGCGCCCTTGCGCACGATCAACTCGACATCAACCCCCTCAGCCGGGTGAGCCGCGACAAACTTCTTGAGCTCTTCGCCCCAGTAAATGTCTGAATTATAAATGTTCATATTGCGCTCTATCTCGGGCGCAATGGTCGCTACAATGAGCTTGGCACCGCGCCGCTGAGCCATTTCGACGGCCTCGGAATACGCGTTATACTCCACCTTTAGGTGGCGCAAATTAACCGGGCAAAGGATCAGATTAGTCTGACGGGGCATTTCGGGCTCCAAGTGTTACGAAAGAGCGGCCCTCGTAGAACGATTCGCGGCGGAACGCGCCACTCGTAAGCGACATATCGATGGCCTCCGCGACGCGTACGCTACGTAATTTGTCTAACCGTTCTTCGTAGAAAAGTCACCCTTCATTGTGACCGGACGCCGTCAATGCGCCTCGGCCCAGTTGGCACCCTGCCCGGCATCCACCACCAGCGGTACGTCTAGATGGACCGCCGGGTCGGTGGCGCCCTGCATGACGTCGCGGGCCACTTCGATCAGGCGGTCGGTGCTGTGCTCTGCCACCTCGAAGATCAGTTCGTCATGCACCTGTAGCAGCATCTTGCAGGGCAGCCCCTCGATCGCGCCGGGCATGCGGATCATGGCGCGCCGGATGATGTCGGCGGCGGTGCCCTGAATTGGCGCGTTGATTGCGGCACGGCGGGCAAAGCCTGCGCGCGGGCCCTTGGCTGAGATCTCGGGGGTATGGATCTTACGACCAAACAGGGTTTGAACATGGCGATGTTCCTTGGCGAAGGAAACGGTTGCGTCCATGTAATCCTTGATGCCTGGAAAGCGCTCGAAGTAACGGTCGATAAAGCCCTGCGCCTCTGACCTCGGGATGCGCAGGTTGCGCGCGAGGCCAAAGCCGGAAATGCCGTAGATCACCCCGAAATTGATCGCCTTGGCCTGACGGCGCACCTCGGGTGTCATCTCGTCCATCGGCACGTTGAACATCTCGCTTGCAGTCATGGCGTGAATGTCCTGGCCGTCACGGAACGCCTGTTTGAGCGAGTCGATCTGCGCCACATGGGCGAGGATACGAAGCTCGATCTGGCTGTAATCGAGACTGACAAGGCGATTTCCCTGCTCTGCGACAAAGGCCTCGCGAATACGCCGGCCCTCTTCGGAGCGCACAGGGATATTCTGCAGGTTCGGATCGGTCGAGGCGAGACGCCCGGTATTGGCCCCGGTCTGAACGTAAGATGTATGCACCCGGCCAGTGTCAGGGTCGATGTGATCCTGCAACGCGTCCGTGTAGGTCGATTTCAGTTTCGACAATTGCCGCCAGTCGAGCACGCGGGCAGGCAGCTCGTGCTCCGTCGCCAGATCCTCAAGCACATCGGCACCGGTGGCATAGGCGCCGGTCTTGCCCTTCTTGCCCCCGCCGAGGCCCATTTCATCAAAAAGGATCTCACCCAACTGCTTGGGAGAGCCGACATTGAAGCTACGCCCGGCCAGCTCGTGGATTTCAGACTCTAATCCAGCCATTTTCTGCGCGAACTTGCCTGACATAGCGCGCAGCGTCTCGCGGTCGACCTTGACGCCGTGCCGCTCCATCCGGGCGAGAACCGGAACAAGCGGACGTTCCAGCGTTTCATAGACGGTGGTGACGCTGGCGCGGTGCAGCTGCGGCTTGAAGATATGCCACAGGCGCAGGGTGATATCGGCATCCTCGGCGGCGTATTTAACCGCCTCGTCAAGCGGCACACGGTCGAATGTGATGGCGGACTTGCCAGAACCCAGAAGCGACTTGATCGGGATCGGATCGTGGCTGAGATACCGCTCCGACAGCGTATCCATGCCGTGCCCATGCTCGCCCGCGTGCAGCGCGTAGGACATCAGCATGGTGTCGTCGATGGGCGCGATGGTGAGGCCGTGGCCGGCAAGAATCTTGGCATCGTACTTCATGTTCTGCCCGATCTTGAGGATCGCGTCATCCTCAAGCACCGGCTTGAGCGCATCCAGCACGTCCTGCATCGGCAACTGCCCCTCTGCCAGCGTATCCGAGCCGAAAAGGTCATCCGATGCGCCGTCCTTGTGCCCAAGCGGGATGTAGCAGGCGGTGCCGGGCGTTGTGGCCAGCGATATACCCACCAGATCGGCCTGCATTTCATTGAGCGAGGTGGTCTCGGTGTCGATGGCAACAAAGCCCTGCGCGCGAATCGTGGCGATCCAGTCCTCCAGCGTCGCCATATCGCTGACGCGCGTGTAGGTATCAGGCTCTATTCCGGGCCAATCTGGGGCTTTCGGTGCATCCTCTGTGGCCTCCGAAGCGGGTTCGGGAATCACGGGCGCATCCTCACCCAGTGCGTCCGCAATCCGCTTGGAAAGCGTACGAAACTCCATTTCGGCCAGAAAACCGAGCAGCGTGTCGGGATCGGGATCACGCACCTCGAGATCATCCAGCGTGAAGTCGAGCGGCGTGTTGCAGTCAAGCTGCACCAAACGTTTGGACATCTCGATCTGTTCGCGCTTTGCCAACAGGGTCTCGCGGCGCTTGGGCTGTTTGATTTCCTCGGCCCGGTCAAGGAGATCTTCGAGAGAGCCGAATTCATTGATAAGAAGGGCCGCCGTCTTGATCCCGATTCCGGGCGCGCCGGGGATATTGTCGACACTGTCACCGGCCAGGGCCTGCACATCGACCACGCGGCCCGGGTCCACCCCGAATTTCTCGCGCACGCCGTCAACATCGATGCGGCGGTTCTTCATCGCGTCTAGCATTTCGACACCGTTGCCGACCAGCTGCATCAGGTCCTTGTCGGAACTGATGATCGTCACCCGCCCGCCTAGGTCGCGCGCCTGACAGGCGAGCGTGGCGATGATATCATCGGCCTCATAGCCCTCGATTTCCTCGCAGGCGATGTTGAAGGCGCGGGTGGCATCGCGCGTCAGCGGAATTTGCGGGCGCAGATCCTCGGGCATCGCCTCGCGATTGGCCTTATAGGCGTCATAAAGATCGTTGCGGAACGTGTGGCTGCCCTTGTCAAAGATCACCGCCACATGGGTGGGGGCATCATGGCCGTTGTTGCCCTCGACATAGCGCTGCAGCATGTTGCAAAAGCCCGACACCGCCCCGATCGGCAAACCGTCGGATTTCCGTGTCAGCGGCGGCAGGGCGTGATAAGCTCTGAAAATAAAGGCCGAACCGTCGATCAGATGCAGATGACAGCCTTTTCCGAATGACATGCGTCGCCCTCCCGATCAGGCTCCATCTTTCCAAAAATACTCAAACTCCGAGGCCTGTCAGAAGCGCGAGACCGGTCGATCAGACCTTGCCCTCGAAATCGCGATGAATGAGCATGGCATCGCAATAAGGGCATTCGACATAGCCCGTCTCACGCGGAATCTGTAGCCAGACGCGAGGATGGCCCAATGCGCCCTCGCCCCCGTCGCAGGCGACGCGGTAGTTTTCCACGATACGAGTTTCCGGGGCTTCGGTTGCCATGTGGGCGTTTCCTTTTGCCGTGCTTTCCACTAGGTGCGAATATGAGTGAAGCCAAGCCGAGGGGCAAGAGCAGCATGGCCGCAAATGCCATTGAAATCCGGGGATTGACGAAAACCTATGAAGGTCAGGGCAAGAGCCCTGCAAAACAGGCGCTCAGTAACGTCGATCTGGATATTCCACAGGGATCGGTCTTTGGCCTGCTGGGGCCGAACGGCGCCGGGAAATCGACGCTGATCAACATTCTGGCAGGGCTAGTTGTTAAAACCGCCGGTCAGGTGACGATCTGGGGGTTTGATCAGGATCACAATCCACGTCAGAGCCGCGCCTCGATCGGGGTAATGCCGCAGGAATTGAACCTGGATCCGTTTTTTACACCGCGCGGAGCGCTGGAGGTTCAGGCGGGCCTATACGGCGTGCCCCGAAAACAGCGGCGCAGTGACGAAATCCTGCGGCTGATCGGGCTGGAGGACAAGGCCGATGCCTATGCACGCACCCTCTCGGGCGGCATGCGGCGGCGGTTGCTCTTGGGCAAGGCATTGGTGCATCATCCGCATATCCTTGTGCTTGATGAACCGACGGCGGGTGTCGATATCGAGTTGCGGCAGATGCTGTGGGAAAATGTACGGCAGCTCAACCGCGAGGGAATGACAATCATCCTGACGACCCATTACCTCGAAGAGGCCGAAGAAATGTGCGATGAGATTGCGATCATCAACCTTGGCAAGGTCGTCGCCCGGGATTCGACATCAAACTTGCTGGGACGCCTCGATGTGAAGACAATGATAATCCAACCGGGTGGCCCGGTGGAAACGCTTCCGCAAGGCTCCGGACTGACTGTATCGCGGCGCGACGGAGGCGCAATAGAGATCACTTATCACTCTGCGAAAACACCCGCCGAGACAGTATTGGCGGCGGTCCGCGAGGCTGGAATATCAATACGAGATGTGAAAACCGAGCAAGCCGATTTGCAGGATGTGTTTCTTGAATTGACCCGCAGCCGATAACTGCGGTCGCTTGCAAGTCTGAGTTCCGACCAAAACAGCTGAAGCCAAGGATACGACTTCGGTCTTGCGATGTACCCACACGACTGTTACCAATTTGCTGAATCCGTTGGGGTGCCCGTCTATCGGGCTGAGAGGCTTAGCGTCAACCCATCGAACCTGATCCGGTTAAAACCGGCGTAGGGAACGGACCGATGCGCACCATGCGCCGCCTGTCCGTTCCCCGAAAAATAAGAGGAACGGCAATGGCTGCCACAGCTTTGACAATCGCAGGCTCCGACAGCGGTGGCGGCGCTGGAATTCAGGCCGATCTCAAGACCTTTTCGGCATTGGGCGTTTATGGCACCAGCGTGATCACCGCCGTGACCGCGCAAAACACCTGTGTCGTGACCGATGTGCACCCTATCCCCAACCCGACCGTCGCGGCGCAGATTGCGGACGTTTTGGGCGATATCAGAGTCGATTGCATCAAGATCGGCATGCTGGGCGATGCCGAGTTGATCGCGACGGTGACGCAGGCGCTGGAAGGGTATCACGGCCCCGTGGTGCTCGATCCGGTAATGGTGGCAAAGTCCGGTGCCCGGCTTCTTCCGGATGCCGCGCGCGCGGCGCTGATCGCGCGTCTTCTGCCGCGCGCCGACCTTCTGACGCCAAACCTGCCCGAAGCGGCGGCTTTGTTGGGCTGTGCCGAGGCAGAAACCGACACCGAGATGCAGAATCAAGGCGCGCGGCTGCGCGAGATGGGGGCCAAGGCTGTGCTGATGAAGGGCGGGCACGCACAGGGCGAGACCTGCACCGACTGGCTTATCTCCGATGAGGTTATGCGCCTCGACGCCCCCCGCATCGCCACACGCAACACGCATGGCACCGGGTGCACGCTGTCCTCGGCCATCGCGGCGGGGCTGGCAAAGGGACTGACCCTGCCCGAGGCTGTCGAAACCGCCCATGACTGGCTGCACCGCGCGATACTGGCCGCTGACGGGCTGCAGATCGGGCACGGGCACGGGCCGGTGCATCATTTTCACGAGGTTTGGAGATGACCGAAGCTGTCACCATCCGCGGCGCTGGCATCGTGGGGCTGTGCGTCGCCACCGAACTCATCAGCCGAGGCGTTGCTGTCACCCTGCGCGATCCCGCGCCTTCGCCCGGCGCGCATGGCTGTTCGTGGTGGGCGGGTGGCATGCTCGCACCCTTCTGCGAGGGCTTCACCGCCGAGGAACCCGTCATGCGATTAGGGCAAGAGGCCGCCGATTGGTGGCAGGCGCAGGGCGTCGAGGTGATCCGGCGCGGCTCGCTGATGGTAACGCTGGAACGCGACCGCCGCGAACTCGACCAATTCGCCCGGCGCACCACGGGGCATCGCCTGGTTACAGGTGCCGATCTGACCGTGTTAGAGCCGCATCTGGCTGACCGCCACGACCGCGCGCTCTACTTCGCCGACGAGGCGCATATTGACCCGCGCGCGGCGCTCTTGCATCTGCGCAAGCGCCTGGAGGACGCGGGTGCGCGGTTCGAGCAAAGCGACGCTGCTCCCACCGGCCCTGTGATCGACTGTCGCGGGCTTGCCGCACAGGACAGTCTGCCCGACCTGCGCGGCGTCAAGGGCGAGATGGTCGTGCTGCGCTCGGCGGATGTGACCCTGTCCCGTCCCATTCGCCTTCTGCACCCCCGTTTCCCGCTCTACATCGTGCCGCGCGGCGATGGCGTTTTCATGTTGGGGGCCACACAGATCGAGAGCGAGGAGAAGGGGCGCGCCTCGGCGCGGTCGGTGATGGAACTGCTCTCTGCCGCCTATGCCCTGCACCCGGCCTTTGGCGAGGCCGAGGTGATGGAGATCGGAGCCGACGCGCGCCCGGCCTTCCCCGACAACTTGCCGCGCGTCACTCGCAAGGGCGAGACGATCCATGTCAACGGCCTATTTCGCCACGGATTTCTGTTATCACCCGCCGTCGCGCGCATGGCCGCCGGGGTGGCAACGCGCGAGAACGAAGCACCGGAGTTTTATCATGAAGATCACGGTTAACGGAACCGCAGAGGAAACCGCCGCCATGACACTCGACGCGCTATTGATCGAGCAGGGTTACGGCGAGGCCAAGGTTGCAACGGCGCTGAATGAGAATTTCATTCCAGCCGCCCTCAGGCCAGAACAGAGACTGAGTAGTGGGGATCGTGTAGAGATCGTGGCCCCACGGCAAGGGGGCTGACATGCCGATCTACTACGACACCGAGATCAAATCGCGGCTTATGCTAGGCACTGCGCAATACCCCTCGCCCGCGATCCTCGCCGAGGCATTCAAACGCTCCGGCGCGGACATCGCCACCGTGTCGGTGCGCCGCGAGGCGGGGGATGAACGCGCGGGACAGGCATTTTGGGACATGATCGGCGATCTGGGCGTACATGTCCTGCCCAACACCGCCGGGTGCCATTCGGTGCGCGAGGCGGTGACCACAGCGCAGATGGCGCGGGAACTCTTTGACACCAGCTGGATCAAGCTGGAGGTGATCGGCCACGCCGACACGTTACAGCCCGACCCGTTCGGCCTTGTCGAAGCGGCGCGCATCCTGACCGATGACGGCTTTCAGGTGTTTCCCTATTGCACCGAGGATCTGGTGCTCTGCGAGCGGCTGGTCGAAGCCGGGTGCCGGGTGCTTATGCCCTGGGGCGCGCCCATCGGTACGGGGTTGGGGCTCAACAATATCTACGGGCTGCGCAGCTTGCGCGCGCATTTCCCCGACCTTCCGCTTGTGATCGACGCCGGGCTGGGCCTGCCTTCACAGGCCGCACATGCGATGGAACTTGGCTACGACGCCGTGCTGCTCAACACCGCCGTTGCCAAGGCGGGCGATCCGGCGGCGATGGCCGAGGGATTCGCTCGCGCGCTGGAAGCCGGTCGTCTGGGGTTCAAGGCTGACCCAATGGAGCCGCGCGACATGGCCGCGCCTTCGACACCAGTGCTTGGGAGGGCGTTTACCTGATGGCCTTGCCGCGTTTCTACCCGATATTCGATGACGTCGCATGGCTGCGCCGCCTTTTGCCGCTTGGCGTCGGGCTGGTGCAACTCAGGGTCAAGGAGTTGACCGGCGATGCGCTTGAACAGCAGATGGCGCAGGCGCAGAGGCTGTGTCGGGAGGCTGGTGCGATCCTTGTGGTCAATGATCACTGGCAGGTGGCGATTGATGAGGGGTGCGACTGGGTGCATCTCGGGCAAGAGGATCTCGACACCGCTGACATCGCCGCCATTCGCCGCGCCGGGATCAAGCTGGGCCTCAGCACCCATGACCATGCCGAACTGGACCGCGCGCTGTCACACGATCCCGACTATGTGGCCCTCGGCCCGGTCTACCCCACCATTCTCAAGAAAATGAAATGGGACGAACAGGGGCTGGAGAAGGTGACGGAGTGGAAGCGCCTGATTGGTGATATACCACTCGTTGCCATTGGCGGCATGTCGGTGGAGCGTGCGCAGGGCGCCTTTGAGGCAGGGGCAGATGTGGTCTCGGCGGTGACGGATATCACGCTGAACGCCGATCCGGAGGCGCGGGTGCGGCAATGGATCGAGGCCACAACATGACCCGCTACGCCCGCCAGATCGCCCTGCCCGAGTTCGGGGCAGGGGGGCAGGCCCGGCTCGGCGCGGCGCATGTGCTGGTTGTTGGCGCTGGCGGGCTTGCCGCGCCCGTGCTGCCGTACCTTGTGGGCGCGGGCGTGGGGCGGATCACGCTGATGGATGGCGACCGGGTGTCCCTGAGCAACCTGCACCGTCAAACGCTGTTTCGCATGGAGGATGTCGGCCTGCCCAAGGCGCAGGTTGCCGCCGAGCATATGGCCACGCTCAACCCCGACTGTGAGGTTTCCGCCGTGTCAGAGCCGCTTGATCCGTTGAATGCATCGGATCACGTGGTCGCTGCTGATCTGGTTCTGGATTGCGCCGACAGTTTCGCAGCGAGCTATGTGCTGTCCGATACCTGCCTTGAGCAGGGTAAGCCATTCATCAGCGCGTCGATCGTGGGCACCTCCGGATATTGCGGCGGGTTCTGCGGTGGCGCACCGTCCCTGCGCGCAGTATTCCCCGACCTGCCGGATCGGTTGGGCAGTTGCGATACAGATGGCGTGCTGGGGCCTTGCGTGGGGGTTCTGGGTAGTCTTCAGGCGCAAATGGCGATGGAGGTTTTGGCGCGAATGGAGCCCCAACCTCTCGGTCAACTCGTCAGTTTCGAGGCCATTGGTCACCGCTTCGGCGGCTTCCGTTTCGACGGCGCTCCCGAGCCGGAGGACGGTTTCGGCTTCCTCGCGCCTGCGCAAATCACCAAGGCCGATTGGCTCGTCGATCTGCGGGCAGAGGATGAACCCGGCCCGGCCCTGCCAAACGCCACCCGGCGCACGGTCACCGAATTCGACCACCCCGACACGACCCCCCAAGGCGTACGCGCCGTGCTGGCCTGCCGGTCCGGCCTGCGATCGTGGCAGGCCGCGACGCGACTGCGCGGCCATTGGGACGGAGAGATTGCATTGATCGCCCTCGGCGATGTTCAACAGGAGACAGACCCATGAGATACCTGACCCTGATCCTCGCCTTTCTGGCCGCCCCGGCCATGGCCCAAGACAAGATGACCCTGATCCTCGACTGGTTCGTGAACCCCGATCACGGGCCAATCATCCTGGCCGAAGAGCTAGGCTATTTCGAAGAGGCCGGGCTGGAGGTCGAGGTGATCGCCCCCGCCGATCCCTCCGACCCGCCCAAGATGGTCGCCGCCGGTCAGGCCGATCTGGCGATTTCCTATCAGCCGCAACTGCACATGCAGATCGAGAACGGGCTGCCGCTGCGCCGGGTGGGCACGCTGGTCGCCACCCCGCTCAATTGCCTTCTGGTGTTGGAGGACGGCCCCGTAAAATCCACCGCTGACCTCAAGGGCCGCAAGGTTGGCTTTTCCGTGGCGGGCGTCGAGGAGGTGCTGCTCTCGACTATTCTCGCGCAACATGGCCATAGCCTCGACGATATCGAACTGGTCAGCGTCAACTGGTCGCTCTCGCCTTCGCTGATGTCGGGGCAAGTGGATGCGGTGATTGGGGCCTATCGCAATTTCGAGCTCAATCAGATGGAGATCGAAGGCGTGCCGGGCCGCTGTTTCTATATCGAGGAAGAAGGAGTGCCCGCCTATGACGAGCTGATCTATGTGGCCAATCCCGACCGGATGGATGCCGACATGATCCGCCGCTTCCTGCACGCCGCCGAGCGCGCGACGCAATACATCATGAACCACCCGCAAGAAAGCTGGGAGATCTTCGCCGGCACCTCGCGCGAGTTGCAGGATGAGCTGAATGAGAAAGCCTGGGTCGATACCTTCCCGCGCTTTGCCACCCGTCCCGCCGCGCTCGATCACGCCCGCTACAAGCGGTTCGAGCGATTCCTGCTGGACGCGGGGATGATCGAGAATGACACGCCCGTTTCGGGCCTCGCTATGGACCTGAACGCAGAATGACCGACACCTATGGAGCGACCTTTCCCCGCCTGCGCGATGCGGCGGGGACGGTCTGGACGGACTACACCCATCACGCCTTTGTCGAAGGGCTGCGCGAGGGCACGCTGCCGCGCAAGGCGTTTCTCGGCTACTTGGTGCAGGATTACGTGTTCCTCATCCATTTCGCCCGCGCCTGGGCACTCGCCGTGACCAAGACGGATGCGCTCGAAGAGATGCGCGCCTGTGCGGCCACGGTGGACGCACTCGTCAACCAAGAACTCAGCTTGCACGTAAAGACCTGCGCCGAGGCGGGGCTAAGCGAGGACGACCTCTACAATGCCGAGGAACACCCCGCCAACCTCGCCTATACGCGCTATGTGCTCGATGCCGGGCATGCGGGGAATTTCCTTGACCTGCTGGCAGCACTTGCGCCCTGCGTCATGGGCTATGGCGAGATCGGCGCGCGGCTGGGGCCGGTGCCCGACGATCACCCCTATGCCGATTGGATCACCACCTATGCAGGCGACGAGTATCAGCAGGTCTGCCGCGACGCGGGCGCGCTCTTTGATGGGGCGGTCGCACGCCGGTTAGGAGATACGCCGGAGATGACGCCAGGATGGACAAGATTGTGTGACCGTTTCAGCACCGCGACGCGTCTCGAAGTGGCGTTTTGGGACATGGGCCTGTCGTTCGGGCTGGATCGATAGTCAACTGCAGCACTCTAAGCCATTGAGGCGCGGGTGGCATCCTGCTAAGTGAAAAGCGGCTTATTCCCATCAGGAGGTTTTCATGGCCGAACAGGAAAATGGCGCGGCGCAGCAATCGCCGCAAATCAAGATGAACACCCTGTCGCAATTCATCCGCGACATGTCCTTCGAAAATGTGCTGGCTCAGCGCGGCACCGGCGGCGATGTCCAGCCAGATGTGCAGGTTGCGGTCAACCTCGACGCGAAGAAGCGAAACACGGAACACCAGTATGAGGTGGTGGTCAAACTCAACATTAGCTCCAAGAACAAGGATTCGGATGATGTCCTTTTTGTCCTGGAGATGGAATATGTCGGCGTTTTCCATATCGAAGGCGTGCAGGATGAGCAGCTTCATCCGTTCCTTCTGATCGAATGTCCGCGGATGATCTTCCCGTTTATCCGCCGTATCGTCAGTGATGTCACACGCGATGGTGGTTTTCCGCCGCTCAATCTTGAAAACATAGATTTTGTCCAGCTTTATCGCAACGAAATTGCGCGCAGGCAGGCTCAGTCATCCGAGCAA
The DNA here is from genome assembly GCF_947259555.1 of uncultured Roseovarius sp. Taxonomy (GTDB): domain Bacteria; phylum Pseudomonadota; class Alphaproteobacteria; order Rhodobacterales; family Rhodobacteraceae; genus Roseovarius. Next base: position 112,304 of record NZ_CAMYMD010000025.1, on the reverse strand, counting down.
AAGGCCGACGCCTAACGCGTCTTGCGCCACAAGGCAGCGTCGCCCATCCGGTCTACAAAAACCTGATGGGCGGCTAAGTCTTCATCGGTAAGACGTGTCGGCAACGGTGAAGGTCTGGGACTCGGACGCCAGGCAGTTTTTTCACTCGGGTCGCGGCTGCGGTCGGATTGCGCCGAAGACAAAGCAAAATCCGGTTGGCGTCCACCGATCAATTCCAAGTAGACTTCTGCAAGTATCTCCGAGTCTAGCAGCGCACCGTGCAAGGTGCGGGACGAGTTATCAATTTGAAACCGCCGGCACAGTGCATCAAGGGAAGCAGGGGAACCCGGAAATTTGCTTCGGGCAATTGCAAGCGTGTCAATGGCTTGAGCCCAAGGCAATTGAGGTAATTTCAGCCATCCCAATTCGGCGTTTAGAAACTTCATGTCAAACGCCGCATTATGAATGACAAGCTTGGCATCACGCACGAAATCCAGAAATTCCTCCGCGACATCTGCGAACAAGGGCTGGTCTCGCAAGAAATCATCACCCAGACCATGCACTGCGAATGCTTCATCCGGCATGGCGCGCTGTGGATTGATATACTTGTGAAACGTAACGCCGGTGGGCATATGATTGTATAGTTCAACAGCACCTATTTCGACTATCCTGTCGCCTGTTTCCGGCTCAAAACCGGTGGTCTCGGTATCCAGAACGATTTCACGCATGTCTCATTCTGCCTCTGATCTTCGCTAGAACGTCCTGTACCTGATCACGCGCGTGATCAAGAGAATCGGTGGTAATCACATAATCTGCCCTAGCGCGTTTTTCACGGTCAGACATTTGTTTTTTCAGTATATTATCCAACTGCTCTTGCGTCATCGTCCCACGCTCCAAAACGCGGGCACGTTGTACCTCAAAGGGCACGCTGACTGTCACAGTCGCGTCCATCTCAAGGTCCGTCCCCGTCTCGAAGAGGAGCGGGACATCGAGAACGATGATATCCGTACCCTTCACGCGCTCATCACGGATGAACTTCGCACGATCTTGTGCCACAAGCGGGTGGACGAGATTTTCGATTCGAGACAAGGCTTTTGGATCTTGCGCGATGATCTGCTTGAGCTGGAAACGCGATACCGCATCATTTTCAATCGCCGCAGGATAAAGGGCTGACACCGGTTTTACCGCCGCGCCGCCCTTAGCATAGAGCCGATGTACTGCGGCGTCAGCGTCCCACAATGCACACCCTTCTTCTGCAAACATCCGTGCCGTCGTTGATTTGCCCATCCCGATCGAGCCGGTTAGGCCGATAAGAAAACTCATCTGAGCGCCGCTGCCCGGGTCGCACTATCGACGCTCGGTCTTGTACCGAACCATCGCTCAAACGCGGGCACAGCCTGATGAAGAAGCATTCCAAGCCCATCCACCGCGATGCACCCGGCCCGCTCTGCCTCTAGCAAGAGTGACGTCTTAAGAGGAGCGTAGACCAGATCATTGACCACAGTTCCTTTTTGAAGGCCGTCGAGTGGTATACGAAGCGGTGGCTGCCCTATCATTCCAAGCGATGTCGTGTTCACGACTGTCGTGGCCTCTTCGAGCATGTTGCCTGCCTGTACCCAATCGACAACGGTGAGACGCGTTCCGAATTCGGATTGGAGTGCCTCCGCGCGTACACGGGTACGGTTGGCAATCATGATCTCAGGCACACCCGCATCCAGCAATGAGGCAAGAACGGCGCGCGCAGCTCCGCCAGCCCCAAGTACGGCTGCTGGTCCGCTTTTGGGGGCCCAATCTGGTGCATTCTGATGAAGGTTCTGAATGAATCCGTATCCATCAGTGTTATCGGCGTGAATCTTGCCATCCTTACGAAATATGAGCGTGTTGGCAGCCCCGATCAATGTCGCTCTATCGGTGACGAGATCGGCTAGCTCAAGCGCGCGCTCCTTATGGGGGACGGTGATATTCACGCCGACGAAGCCCATCTTGGGCAAAGTCTGCAAAACATTTCCTAAATCATCAGAAGCCACATCCATTGGGATGTAATACCCTGGAATACCGAGAGTTTTGAGCCAATGACGGTGAAGTTGCGGGGACTTCGAGTGTGCAATGGGAGAACCTATCACACCAGCGAGGGGTATTTTTTCGTGACTCATTTTTGCAGGTCTCCTCGGAGAGTAAGAAAAGACAAGAGATCCAGAAGAGGCAACCCAAGAATGGTGAAGTAGTCTCCGTCAATTCGTGAAAAAAGCCGGACACCTTCTTCTTCCAGCTTATACGCTCCAACACTATCGCTAATCCGGGGCCAATTCCGATCTAAATAACTATCCAGCCAATCCTCTGAAAAGTTGCGGACACTCAGTTGCGCGCGGCCGATATGGCGCCAGATTGGCGCGCCCGCCTCGCAGACTACGACTGCGGATAACAGCTCATGATGTTTTCCTCGTAACGACAGGAGTTGTCTCCGAGCGATATCGAGCGTTTCCGGCTTGGAGAGCAATTGCCCTTCTAGATCAAGCACCTGATCGCAACCGATCACAAGCCTTTCCGGGTGCTTTGAGCTTATGCGCAGCGCCTTCATTTCAGCGAGAGCATCAACAATCTCTCTTGGGCGACAACCATCCGATATCATCGAGTCTCGCAGCGCAATCTCGTCAACACGCGGTTTTATGACATCAAATTCAAGACCTGCGTTCATTAGCAGCGTTTGGCGGATGGCGGACGCAGAGGCAAGTGTGATCGACATGGCCATGTGGATAACCCTTCGTACAACGACATGATGTCCTTATGAACAATTTACGTGAGAATCCATCCAAAGCGTCCACCGGGGGACAAGCCGCAGTTCATTAAGCGACCAAGGAAAGTAATACACGGTGGGCGAGGATAATTTAAAACGAAGGAAAACCCAATTCTTGAACCATTAATACACAGATTAATTGTTGGTTTTTATACTCATTTTATCAATTTAAGTTATTGTTTTTATTATGTTTTATGTGGTACAACTATGCTAATTATGACGAGGTTGAAAAATTACTAACCGAACTGTCCACAGGTGCATAACCTTGTTGATAACATGATAATCCACAGAAATTTCTTGGCCTAAATCAAACTACAATCTTTCTTATCTTTCTTATAATTATTAGAGAAACCTGATCTCGTCTGGAGTGCTCGATGATTGATTTTCTGACCATGCTTTATCCTTGGATAAAAGCATTTCACATCATGTCGGTCATCACTTGGATGGCAGGGCTCTTTTATTTGCCACGGCTGTTCGTTTACCACACGGAGCAATCCAAATTTGGTGACAGTAAAGACGCCGTTTTTCAGATCATGGAATACAAGCTTCTGCGGTTCATAATGAATCCGTCAATGATCGCGACATGGATCTTTGGACTATTTCTGGTTATGACGCCGGGAATTGTAGATTGGGGTTCAATTTGGCCATATAGCAAGTTTGCCGGTATAGTGGTAATGACGTGGTTTCATATTTGGCTCGGCAGGAGACGCAAAGAATTTTCGCTAGGCGAGAATACACTTAGCGGGCGTCAGCACAGACTTATGAATGAAGTTCCAACGCTGGCAATGGTTGTTATTGTGCTCTCTGTCGTGATCAAATTTTGACTCTGATTGACGACTGGTGCGATAGCGCCTATTAGGATGCCAAGCTCCCGTCCGGGTTCGCTGTAAATTCCCATCATCTACCGACAGAGGCACCTATCTGGATGCCATCATAGGATTCGTAATGTCCGAAGATCATTTGAACTTGTCTGACTTGAAGGCCTTGACCGCCAAGGAACTGTTGGCGATTGCCGAAGAGCTGGAGATCGAGAACGCGTCGACGATGCGCAAGGGTGAGATGATGTTCTCGATCCTTAAGGAGCGCGCGGAAGACGACTGGACGGTTTATGGGGATGGCGTTCTTGAAGTCTTGCAAGATGGCTTTGGGTTTTTACGTTCTCCGGAAGCCAATTACCTCCCAGGTCCGGATGATATTTATGTTTCGCCAGAAATGATTCGTCAGTATGCGTTGCGCACTGGCGATACAATTGAAGGGCAGATGAAACAGCCCGATGAGACAGAGCGTTACTTTGCACTTACGTCGGTTACGCAGATCAATTTCGAGGATCCTGAGCGCGCACGCCACAAGATTGCATTTGATAACCTGACGCCGCTTTATCCTGATGAACGTCTGAAAATGGAAATCGAGGACCCGACGATCAAGGATCGCTCAGCGCGTGTGATTGATCTGGTTGCTCCGATTGGCAAGGGACAGCGTTCTTTGATCGTTGCGCCGCCGCGGACGGGCAAGACGGTACTTCTGCAGAATATCGCAAACAGTATCGAGAAGAACCACCCGGAATGTTATCTTATTGTCCTTTTGATTGACGAGAGGCCCGAAGAAGTCACGGACATGCAGCGCTCTGTGAAGGGTGAAGTCGTGAGTTCTACGTTCGATGAGCCGGCGACGCGCCATGTTGCAGTATCGGAAATGGTGATCGAGAAGGCCAAGCGCCTTGTTGAGCATAAGAGGGATGTCGTGATTTTGCTCGACTCGATCACCCGTCTGGGCAGAGCTTACAATACTGTTGTTCCATCCTCTGGCAAGGTGTTGACCGGTGGTGTGGATGCCAACGCTTTGCAAAGGCCCAAGCGGTTCTTTGGCGCTGCGCGAAATATTGAGGAGGGGGGGTCTCTTACGATTATAGCGACGGCTCTGATCGATACGGGTAGCCGCATGGATGAGGTGATTTTTGAAGAGTTCAAGGGTACGGGTAACTCTGAAATAGTTCTGGATCGTAAGGTTGCAGACAAGCGCGTGTTCCCCGCGATCGATATCCTTAAGTCCGGAACGCGAAAGGAAGATCTTCTGATCGACAAGCTGGATCTGCAAAAGACATTTGTTCTCCGGCGCATACTCAACCCGATGGGCACGACGGATGCCGTGGAGTTCTTGTTGTCTAAGCTTAAGCAGACAAAGACAAACTCGGAGTTCTTCGACTCGATGAACACCTGATCATCGTCGAGATTTTAGGGGCGCGGTGATGGAAACGATCTATGCGCTTTCCACAGCGCACGGTAAGGCTGGTGTCGCGGTTGTTCGCGTAAGCGGTCCGAATGCGCATTTGGCCTGCGAGCGTCTGTGTGGTGATATTCCAGAAAGACGGCAGGCCACGCTGCGAATATTGCATGATGTGGAAGGGCATCGGCTGGATCAGGCGCTGGTGCTGGTGTTTTCGGAGAAATCCAGTTTCACAGGCGAATCAACGGTCGAGTTTCAATTGCATGGCAGTATTGCAGTTGTATCAGCTGTTCTTCAGGCTCTTGGTCGGATCGAAGGATTGCGGCCAGCGGAGCCAGGGGAATTTACGCGACGAGCTTTGGAAAATGGGTGTCTGGATCTAGCACAGGTCGAGGGGCTGGCGGATTTGATCGATGCAGAAACGGAGGCGCAGAGGCAGCAAGCACTGCGTTTGTTCTCTGGGGCGCTCGGTGAAAAGTGCGAGGCTTGGCGGACGTCATTGATACGGGCTGTAGCGCTGCTGGAGGCGACCATAGATTTTGCCGACGAGGACGTGCCGGTTGATGTGACTCCTGAAGTGACTGATCTGGTGGATAGCGTTATCTATGAATTGGATCGAGAGATTGCTGGCATCTCGGCGGCGGAACGTGTTCGAAGTGGCTTTGAGGTTGCGATAGTCGGGGCGCCAAATGTAGGAAAATCGACCCTCTTGAACACTTTGGCTGGTCGGGAGGCGGCGATTACCTCTGAGTTCGCAGGTACAACACGGGATGTCATCGAAGTGCGGATGGATCTTGATGGCTTGCCGGTCACGTTTCTTGATACGGCGGGGCTGCGTGAGACAGATGATGTTGTCGAATCAATGGGTATTGCTAGAGCAAGGGATAGGGCGGCAAGAGCTGACCTTAGGGTGTATTTGGTCGACGGACCATCTCAGCCGGATTTTGAAATGCGGGATGGGGACATTGTAATCAGAGCCAAGGCTGATTTGCTGGATACAGGGGAACAAGGGATTTCGGGCACTACGGGCGTTGGGATTCCTGAGCTGATCGCGAAGATTCGCGCAACGTTGGAAAGTAGGGTCTCGGGTGTTGGTCTTGCGACGCGGGAACGCCATCGGCATGCTATGATTCGGGGCGTTGAGGCGCTGGAACAAGCTACTCGCATATTGCCGCGCGGGGAGGGTCTGGCAGAGATTGCCTCGGAAGAGTTGAGAGTGGCTATTCGAGCGCTTGATTCTTTGGTAGGTCGTATTGGTGTCGAGCATATACTTGATGAAATCTTCGCCAGTTTTTGTCTTGGGAAGTGAAGGGTGTTTCACGTGAAACATTTTGATGTCATCGTCATCGGTGGTGGCCATGCGGGCTGTGATGCCGCTCACGCGGCCGCCCGAATGGGCGCGCGCACCGCGCTGATTACGTTAAACCGGAGCGGAATTGGTGTTATGTCCTGTAATCCGGCCATTGGGGGTCTTGGAAAAGGTCACCTCGTTCGGGAAATAGACGCGCTCGATGGGGTCATGGGGCGTGTTGCCGACCGGGCAGGGATACAGTTCAGGTTATTGAATCGGCGTAAAGGTCCGGCTGTCCAAGGCCCGCGTGCGCAGGCGGACCGGAAAATTTACCGCGAGGAAATGTTGCGGGAAATGGACGCCTGCGATGGACTAGAAATCATTGAAGGTGAAGCCGCTGATTTTCTTATGGACGGCTCGCGGGTTACCGGAGTGCGTCTTTCCGATGGAAGTGAGGTTTCGTCCGGGACTGTTATTCTGACGACTGGCACGTTCCTGCGCGGCATGATTCACATCGGCGATGTTTCAAGGCCGGGGGGCCGCATGGGTGATAAACCCTCGGAACGTCTTGCGAGGCGTCTTGATGAATTTGATCTTGGATTGGGGCGTTTGAAGACTGGAACGCCACCCCGCCTTGATGGCAGTACAATTGATTGGCAGCGTGTTGAAGCTCAGCCGGGTGATGAGGATCCCGTTCTTTTTTCCTTTTTGTCTAATACGCCTCATGCGCGGCAAGTCTCCTGTGGGATTACCCATACAAACGAAAAGACACACGCGATCATCAGGAAAAATCTTGATCGGTCAGCTATGTATGGTGGCCAAATCGACGGGGTTGGGCCGCGGTACTGCCCCTCCATCGAAGATAAGGTTGTCCGGTTCGCTGACAAACACTCTCATCAGATATTTCTCGAGCCGGAGAGTCTGTCAGACCATGTGATTTATCCCAATGGTATTTCAACTTCCCTTCCCGAAGAAGTGCAGAAAGACTACGTCCAGTCGATTGTTGGACTTGAGAAGGCGAAAATCCTTCAGCCGGGTTATGCCATCGAGTATGACTACGTTGACCCGAGGTCTCTTGACACGCGGCTGTCGGTAAAGTCCGTTCCAGGTCTTTATTTCGCCGGGCAGATAAATGGAACAACCGGTTACGAAGAAGCGGCGGCACAAGGCGTGGTGGCTGGAATGAACGCTGCGCGAGAATCGCTTGGCATGGCTCCCGTATTCTTTAGCAGAACGGATAGCTATATCGGGGTTATGATTGATGATTTGACCACCAGAGGGGTAAGTGAGCCCTATCGTATGTTTACCTCGAGGGCTGAATTCCGACTGTCGCTTCGTGCTGATAATGCAGACCAGAGATTGACGCCAACGGGTGTTCAGTTTGGATGTGTCGGAGAAAAGCGCAGGCACATTTTCGAGGAAAAGATGGAGAAGCTGGTTAATGGTCGGGAGGAGTTGCATCGCTGCACGTATACGCCTCGTAACTTGGCTGATATCGGTCTGAAGGTGAACCAAGATGGCGCGCGTCGGTCTGCGTTTCAAATACTCGCGTTTCCTGATGTTGGTTTTGACGACCTGATGCGCCTAAACCCGTCCTTTTCGGCGATAGATCAGACCACCCGTGACCAGCTTGAGAAAGACGCTTTGTACGCAAATTACATCGAACGTCAGAATCGGGATGTCGAGCTGCTCAGGCGGGACGAAGCCTATGTAATTCCAAGAGAATTCGACTATGGCTCTATTGACGGTCTTTCTAGCGAACTGCGGTCCAAGCTCACCCGCGTTCGGCCGGAGAATATAGGGCAGGCGGGTCGCGTCGAGGGCATGACCCCGGCAGCGTTGAGCTTGATCCTTGCTAAACTTCGCCACCGTGATCGGGCTAAAACAGCATGACCGAACAACCTGATGTTTCACGTGAAACAAAGGAGCGGTTGGAAGTGTACTTGGATTTGCTAGCAAAGTGGAATCCGACCATAAATCTTGTTTCCAAGAATAGCCTCAATAATATCTGGTCGCGGCATCTTATCGATTCCATTCAGCTCTCTGAGATTATGAACGCTCCAACGGGCCATTGGGCCGACATCGGATCCGGAGGTGGATTTCCGGGCCTTGTTATCGCCATCCTTGCTAGCGCAAGCAAATCGCCGATGTCTGTTACACTCGTGGAAAGCGACTCGCGTAAATGCGCCTTTTTGCGAACCGTCATCCGAGAGACTGGGATCTCCGCGAGGGTTTTGAATGACCGCATCGAGGCCCTTGATGGCCTCGATGCCGATGTTCTTTCGGCACGGGCGCTTGCTGACCTAGATACTCTCCTCGGATTCGCAGACCGACACCTTAAAAGATCAGGAACAGCGATCTTTCCCAAGGGAGCAACCTGGAAGAAAGAACTGGAAGTTGCGCAAAGGAAGTGGTTTTTCGATCTGCACCTTGCTAAGAGTAAAACGGATGCCGATGCTGTAATTATGGCCATCACAGGAGTTTCCCGTGTCCGATCCAACGCGCCCTGATGGGCCCAAGATCATCGCAATTGCCAATCAGAAAGGCGGGGTCGGCAAAACGACCACGACTATAAATCTTGGCGCGGCGCTGGCCGAAGCAGGTGAGAATGTTTTGGTTGTAGACCTCGACCCACAAGGAAATGCGTCCACTGGCTTGGGGGTGGAGGCCGATTCTCGGAAATACACCACGTATGATCTGCTCTTGGATGACATCCCGCTAGGAGACGTTGTCCAGCGCACGGAAACAGAGAACTTATTGATCATTCCCGCGACTGTTGATTTGTCCTCTGCAGATATAGAACTGATATCAAATGAGAAACGCAGCTTTTTATTGCATGATGCACTGCGGCAGCGTGCTATGGACGAATTTGACCTGGACTACATCCTGATCGATTGCCCGCCATCTCTTAATCTCTTGACCGTGAATGCGATGGTCGCAGCCCACTCTATTCTTGTTCCGCTTCAAAGTGAGTTTTTTGCGCTTGAAGGTTTGTCGCAATTGATGCTGACAATTCGAGAGGTACGGCAGTCGGCAAATCAGAATCTTAGAATCGAAGGCGTCGTGTTAACGATGTTCGACGCGCGTAATAACTTGTCGACACAGGTGGAGCAGGATGCACGAGACAATCTTGGGGACTTGGTGTTTAAGACACGCATACCGCGCAATGTACGTGTGAGCGAGGCGCCGTCTTACGCGATGTCTGTCCTCAGCTATGACCCGTCGTCCAAAGGCGCGCAGGCGTATCGTGATCTGGCTCGTGAGTTGTTACAGAACACTGCACGTATCGCGGCCTGACAAGAGGGGAGTACGTAATGACTGTAAAAAAATCACAATCTCGTGGTTTGGGGCGGGGACTATCCGCGCTTATGGCAGATGTCTCGATTGAATCGACGCAACAAGGAACGGACGACCCACAGAGCCCGGATCTGATGGTCCCGGTCGAAAAGGTACGACCCAATCCTAACCAGCCACGTCGAGATTTCGATACGAGTCAGCTTGAAGATCTTTCGAGGTCTATCAGTGAAAAAGGGATAATCCAGCCTCTGATCGTGCGCGCTGCTCCTGGCCGCGCTGGGGAATACGAGATTGTCGCCGGGGAACGCCGCTGGCGTGCCGCTCAGATGGCGAAGCTCCATGAAATCCCGGTTTTGATTCGGAATTTCGACGATACAGAAGTCCTAGAAGTTGCTATCATTGAAAACATCCAGCGTGCTGATCTCAACCCGGTCGAAGAGGCGTTTGGATATCAGCAGCTCATGCAGAAATTTGGGCATACGCAGGAAAGACTTGCGGATGCATTGGGAAAAAGCCGCAGCCATATCGCAAACTCTGTTCGTCTCCTGTCTTTGCCTGACGAGGTTTTGAGTTACCTCCGTGAGGGTAAGTTATCCTCGGGTCACGCACGGGCAATCATAACCTCAGACGACCCGGTTGCTTTGGCGCGGCGGGTGATTCAGAAATCACTCTCTGTGCGCGAGACAGAGAAGCTCGCAAAATCCGGTGTTGGAAATATTTTTAACGAGAGCGGCAAATCAGCCAAGGCTCGACAGGAGCGCAGCAAGGATGCTGATACGAAAGCCCTAGAAGACGACCTTTCCGCGACCCTGTCGATGAAAGTGGCGATCGAACATGTTCCGGGTCAGGAAAACGGGAAAATTACCGTACGCTACGAGTCTCTAGATCAGTTGGACCGCTTGGTCGGGATGTTGAGTGTATAATCAATGACCAACCGGTAGTAACTCGCGGATCACCGCATTGAGGACCGGGCGGCCTTTGGCTGTGGTCCGTAAACGATCACCGGAAAGACGGACCATACCAAGTGATGTCAAATGCTCGACGGCGTCATGTGAAATTGATTGACCCGAGATGCGCTCATATCGTCTGATATCGATTCCCTCAATCACACGAAGTCCCATTAAGAGATACTCAATCGCCTGTTCCTGACGAGATAGGGGTTCTGCCGGCAGCTCGGTTTCAGATCTTCCTACGCCATCCAGCCATTGACCCGGCGGCGCATGCGCAGCGGTTGCCCACTTCCGACCGCCGCAGGTAATCCGGCCATGGGCACCGGGCCCGATGCCGACATAGTCTCCGTAGTTCCAATAGATCTTATTGTGGCGCGACTCTGCGCCTGGCTTGGCGTGGTTGGAGACCTCGTATGCGCGCAAGCCCGCCGCTTCGCAGATCTCTTGCGTGGCATCATACATATCAGCTGCCGCATCATCATCAGGCAGACCCCGCAACTTGCCAGCCCTGTAACGATCTCCAAAGGCGGTACCACCTTCAATGGTCAATTGATAGAGCGACAGATGATCAACGGCCATTGCGATCGCCTCGCGTAACTCCGTGCGCCAGCCTTCCAGGGTTTGATCTTGGCGAGCGTAGATAAGGTCAAAGCTCACACGATCAAAGGTTTCTCTTGCAATATCATATGCTTGCCGAGCATCTGACACGGTATGAAGCCGTCCAAGGCGCCTTAGGTCTTGGTCGTTCATTGCCTGGATTCCCATGGAAATCCGAGATACGCCAGCCTCAGCATACCCTCGAAACCGCCCTGCCTCAACTGATCCCGGGTTGGCCTCGAGAGTGATTTCAGGGTCATTGCCCATAGGCCAATGTTTTCGTATCCGATCGAGAATCGCGGCGACTGTATCGGGTGGCATGAGGCTCGGTGTACCGCCGCCGAAGAAGACCGTATTCAAAACACGGTTCGGTAAAAGCGCCGCGTAGCGATCTATTTCATCAAGGTATGCGTCGCGCCAACGATCATGATCTATTTTCTGAACGACATGACTGTTGAAGTCGCAATATGGGCACTTTGCCTCGCAAAAGGGCCAGTGGATGTAGAACCCAAAACCACCGCTTTGCCAATCCTCAAGCAAAGCAACCCGCGATCAGCTTGCGAAACGCATCGGCGCGGTGGCTGATTTGATTCTTATCGTACGAGGTCATTTCTGCAAATGTGAGATCATGGCCGAGGGGTTGGAATACAGGATCATAGCCATGCCCTTGGACGCCGCGCATGGGCCAAATGATCCAACCTTCGGCCGTTCCCTCAAAGACTTGTTCCTGACCATCCGGCCAGGCGAGTACGAGTGTGCAACAAAACCGCGCTGTCCATGGCTGCGCACAGCCGCTTGACACAAGCTCGTCATGAGCTCTCTGCATCGCGATTCCAAAATCGCGACCAGTGTCTGTTTGCGCCCAATCCGCTGTATACACACCCGGCGCTCCGCCCAGAGCGTCAATCACGATACCCGAGTCGTCAGACAAGGCCGGCAGGCCAGTTGCCTGAACGGCGGCCTGCGCCTTGATCCTGGCGTTTCCGACAAAGCTCGTCTCTGTCTCTGCCGGTTCAGACAATCCAAGCTCTGCCGCACCTATAACTTTCACGCCATATGGTGCAACGAGGGCAGTTATCTCTTCCAGCTTGCCGGAATTATGGGTTGCAACCAGTAGTTGGTCCCCGGTAAAACTACGCACTTGTGGCCTCGAGCTGTTTTTTGACCAACTGGTCAACGCCTTGCTCTGCGAGATCGAGCAGAGTGTTCATCTGATCGCGGCTGAAGGTCGCTCCTTCCGCACTCATCTGCACCTCGATAAGACGTTTGCTGCCAGTCATAATGAAATTTCCATCTACTCCAGCCTCGCTGTCTTCGGGATAGTCGAGGTCAAGAACTGGCTGACCCGCATAGATCCCGCAAGAAACCGCTGCGACAGGGTCGATCAACGGATCGCTCACCACATCGCCTGCTTTCATCAGCTTCTGTACTGCCATTTTCAAAGCAACCCAACCACCGGTAATGGATGCGCAACGCGTCCCGCCATCTGCCTGAATCACGTCACAATCAACGGTAATCTGCCGCTCACCAAGAGCAACCCGGTCGACCCCCGCGCGCAAGGACCGTCCGATCAGGCGTTGTATTTCAACAGTGCGACCGCCTTGCTTGCCCGCGGTTGCCTCACGGCGCATGCGGCTGCCGGTAGAGCGGGGAAGCATGCCATATTCGGCTGTGACCCATCCCAATCCAGACCCTTTTACAAATGGCGGTACACGCTCTTCAATTGTCGCAGTACATAGAACATGAGTGTCACCGATCTTGACAAGACAGGACCCCTCGGCGTGTTTCAATATACCGGTTTCGATTGAAACCGGCCGCATATCACTTAAATCTCTACCCGATGGCCTCATGATCCATTCCCTTTCAGTGTTGGCCACGGGATACAGGCGCACGGCCTTGAATAGCAACCCCGATTGACCTCGGGCAATTGCGGTCTTTAATGGGGCCGCAGACAGGAACCCAGAATCCATGCACGATGCCAGTACCATTCTGGAGCAACTCAATGATCGATCGCGCGAAGTGTTTCGCCGCGTTGTCGAGAGCTACCTGATCAGTGGTGATCCGGTTGGGTCTCGGACGCTGACACGTGACTTCAGTGAAAAGGTCAGCGCTGCCACGATCAGAAACGTAATGCAGGATCTCGAATACCTCGGATTGCTGGGTAGCCCGCATATAAGCGCGGGGCGCATTCCTACACAGGACGGCCTGCGCATGTTTGTTGACGGGCTCTTGGAGGTCAGCAATCTCGAAGCCGATGACCGCCATGCGATAGATGCAACTGTTGGCAGCAATTCTCAGGATGTCGCGGGCGTCCTTGATCGAATCGGCTCGGCGCTGTCAGGGGTGACCCGGGGTGCTTCGTTGGTATTGACGCCGAAACACGAGGCGCCGATAAAACATATAGAGTTTGTCAGTCTCGGCCATGACCGTGCCCTAGTGGTCTTGGTTTTTTCTGATGGGCATGTCGAAAACAGGATCTTTACCCCACCGCCCGGACAGACCCCGAGCTCGATGCGCGAGGCAGCAAATTTTCTCAACGCGCTGATTGAAGGCAAGACACTTTCGGATCTGCAAACGGTAATCTCCCGTCAGATTTCGGCGCGCAAGCAGGAAATAGACAAGCTTGCCCGTGACCTCATCGAGAGCGGACTTGCCGTTTGGGAAGGAGAGGACGATAGCTATGAGCGCCTGATCGTGCGGGGACGGGCCAACTTGCTGAGCTCGACATCCGAGGAACAGGATCTTGAACGTATTCGAATCCTCTTTGACGATTTGGAAAGAAAGCGCGATATCGCAGAATTCCTCGAACTTGCGGACGAGGGGGCCGGCGTACGTATTTTTATTGGATCAGAGAACAAACTTTTCTCACTTTCGGGTTCCTCTTTGGTTGTCTCTCCATATATGAACGCAGACCGTAAGATCATCGGTGCGGTGGGTGTTATTGGCCCGACGCGCCTCAACTATGGACGGATTGTGCCGATTGTGGACTACACGGCACAACTCGTGGGCAAACTGATCTCCGACCGGAGCTAGAGGTGAAGAATGGCAGAGCCGAAAGAAGACAGCTTTCTTGACGATATCGAAGAGGCCGCGGCCGAAGAACATGAGGCGTTGACCGAAGATTTCAGTGATGAGGCGGCAGAGATCGATGCGCTGCGTGCGGAGCGCGACGCGCTTCGAGACAAGTTCATGCGGGCCCTCGCGGATGCAGAGAACGCGCGCAAGCGCTCGGACAAGGACCGACGCGAAGCGGAGAATTATGGCGGCTCCAAGCTTGCCCGGGATATGCTTCCGGTACATGACAATCTAAAGCGCGCGCTGGATACCGTTACCGAAGAACAGCGCGCTGGCTCTGTCGCTTTGTTCGAGGGAATCGAGCTCACCTTGCGCGAGTTGCTCAACGTATTCTCCAAACATGGCATTACCGTGATTGATCCTCAGGTTGGGGACCGTTTTGATCCGCAACACCATGAGGCGATGTTTGAGGCGCCTTTGCCCGGCACAAAAGCCGGAGAGATCATTCAGGTATCGGCACAGGGCTTCATGCTGCACGACCGCATATTGCGACCGGCACAAGTCGGCGTTTCGTCCAACCGAGGATAACTCGGGGCAGGGCGGGTATCACCCCGCCCGTTTCGCCAAATCTTTCAACTCATACAGCAGATCCAGTGCCTGACGAGGACTCAGTGTATCTGGCAAAACCTCCTTCAGCCGCTCTTCAACAACGGACTCTTGCCGCTGTACCTTCGGTGGCGCCGGCGTTGCGGCGAAAAGCGGAAGATCGTCGATAAGTGCCTTTTGCGCTCCACCCCCTTCTCTTTCACCTTTTTCAAGAGCATCGAGTACAACCCTCGCGCGCGCCACAACAGCCTCGGGTAGTCCCGCGAGTTTGGCTACCTGCACCCCATAGCTTCGATCTGCCGCCCCGCGACGGACCTCGTGCATGAAAATAACATCGCCGTCATGTTCCTTGACGGTGACGGTTGCATTTTCGACGCGCTTCAACGTTTCGCTTAGGTT
Organism: uncultured Roseovarius sp.; assembly: GCF_947259555.1. Lineage (GTDB taxonomy): Bacteria > Pseudomonadota > Alphaproteobacteria > Rhodobacterales > Rhodobacteraceae > Roseovarius. The sequence continues at coordinate 97,153 of NZ_CAMYMD010000025.1, read as the reverse complement.
AGTCAGCTCATGATAGTGCGTGGCGAAAAGCGCCCGACATCCATTTACATCATGCAGGTGTTCCAGCGTTGCCCAGGCGATGCTCAGCCCGTCATAGGTTGCTGTGCCCCGTCCGATCTCGTCGAGAATGACCAGCGCATGATCATCCGCCTGATTGAGAATCGCCGCCGTCTCGACCATTTCGACCATGAACGTCGAGCGCCCGCGCGCCAGGTCATCCGACGCGCCAACCCGGCTGAAGAGTTGGCTCACCATGCCGATATGTGCCGACGTGGCCGGCACGAAACTGCCCATTTGGGCCAACAGGGCAATCAATGCGTTTTGCCGCAAGAAGGTAGATTTACCGGCCATATTGGGACCTGTCAGCAACCAGATATCGCTTTCATTCCCCAAGGCGCAGTCATTGGCGATAAAAGGCGCACCGCCTTGGGCCCTAAGCGCCCGCTCTACTACAGGATGCCGCCCGCCCTCTATGCATAGCGCCCGGCTTGCATCGACTTTTGGACGACACCAGTTTTCGGAGTTGGCAAATTCTGCCAACGCAGTCGCGAGATCCAGCTCCGCCAGCCCGCGCGCGACCTGACCAATCTCAGCCGCGCTTTGCATTATGCTATGTTTCAGGCTGTCATAGAGCCTCTTTTCGATTTCCAGTGCGCGGCCCCCAGCGTTGAGAATCTTTGTCTCCATCTCGCTCAAGGGCACCGTTGTGAAACGAACCTGATTGGCCGTGGTTTGCCTGTGCTTGAAGGTTTCATTTAGCGGTGGCGATAGCATTTTTTCAGCATGGGCTGCGGTCACTTCCACGAAGTAGCCAAGAACGTTGTTGTGCTTTATTTTGAGCGATTGGATACCCGTTTGCCTGACGTAGTCGCCTTGCATCCCAGCGATGACACCTCGTCCCTCATCGCGCAATTGTCGTGCCTCGTCGAGCTCGGCATCAAAGCCTGGAGCAATAAAACCACCATCGCGCGCGAGGATTGGTGGCTCTGCGACCAGCGCCTGATCCAGTAAATCAAGCAGCGCGTCGTGGCCTGTCAATTCCTGCGACGCTGTTTCAAGAAGTGGCGGTAGATCAAGCTCCGAAGGCTGTTCGGCTATTACGGCCGCTTGTTCCAGGCCATTCCGCACCGCCGCAAGGTCACGCGGGCCGCCACGGTCCAACCCAAGCCTCGATAATGCCCGGTCGAGATCTGGAACCTTGCGCAGCGCATCACGCAGGTTTCGCGAAAAACGGGATTGGTCTACTGCAAACTGCACTGCGTTCAGGCGGACCTCAATCACCTCCAGCACACGGCTTGGGCTCGAAAGCCGTTGTTCCAAGAGGCGTCCACCACCAGCCGTCACCGTGCGGTCAAGCGTTGCCAGTAACGAACCGGATCGCCGACCATCAAGCGCATGGGTCAGTTCCAGGTTTCGCCGCGTCGCCGCGTCGATTTGGACGACACGCGCTTGTGCCTCGCGCACCGGTGTGCGCAAAAGTGGCAGCTTGCCCTTTTGGGTCACGTCCAACCATTCGACGATAGCGCCCATGGCTGCGATCTCCGGTCGCGAAAACTGCCCATAGGCGTCAAGTGTTCCGACGCCGAATAACGCGCAAAGGCGACTTTCGCCGCTCGTGCTGTCAAACGCCGCCTGACCTAACGCCGTGAGAGAGACACCAGCCTCCGCGATAATATCGCCAAGTACGGACTCATCCCTGTCGGCAATCACAACCTCACGTGGCGAAAGCCGAGCAAGTTCTGGTCCTAGACGCTCCAAGCTCAGCGGCATCACGTGGAAGGCGCCCGTAGAGATATCGACCCAAGCCAGAGCGCCCTCGTTACGTATTTGTGTGAAGCTTGCCAGATAATTATGCCGCCGCGCATCCAGAAGGCTTTCTTCTGTCAATGTCCCTGGCGTGACAAGGCGCACCACCTCGCGCCGAACTACGGATTTCGAGCCTCGCTTTTTGGCCTCTGCCGGATCTTCCATTTGTTCACATACAGCGACGCGAAAGCCTTTGCGAATAAGCGTCAGCAAGTATCCTTCGGCCGAGTGAACCGGCACACCGCACATCGCGATATCCTGACCTTGATGTTTGCCGCGTTTGGTGAGCGCGATGTCGAGCGCCTCGGCTGCGGCCGCGGCATCGTCAAAGAACAACTCGTAGAAATCACCCATTCTGTAGAACAGGAGCGCCCCGGGATACTGCGCCTTGATTTCCAGATACTGTGCCATCATCGGCGTTGCAGTCATGGCGGTGCCTGTCACATCGTTCCCCTCGATCTTTGGCGCGACCTTACAAATCTGCTTGTCTCCGCGAAAGCCAAAACCTACCGCTATTTGAGATGTGCGGCTGGTCGGATATTGCCAAGATTAGGAATAAAGATCTCGGCATGAGTCCGATCACAAGCGTCATGCCGTCTGACAATGCCCTGAATAGGATCATGAACTTCGCCAGAGGTGAAAAGCGATGATTTACAATCTTGGATCTATCAACGCGGACCATGTGTACCGTGTGCCCCGCCTGCCTGCGCCCGGAGAGACCCTTCACACTCAAGCCTATGATCGCATGTTGGGCGGCAAAGGTGCAAATCAGTCTATAGCGGTCGCGCGCGCGGGTTCGCGAGTCATGCATATAGGCGCGGTCGGCCCTGAAGGAGGCTGGCTGGTTAGCGAGCTAGAAGAAGCTGGTGTGAATGTACGTCATGTTGTGCGCAACGAGACCCCTACTGGACATGCCGTGGTAAGTGTCGATGCATTGGCCGAAAACTCTATCATCATTCATGCTGGGGCGAATCGGGCGCTTGGCCGCGATGATCTGAAGATCGCTTTGGAAGGCGCGGGATCGGGCGACTGGCTGATGATGCAGAACGAGACCAACTTGCAGTTCGAGGCTGCTCGCATGGCCCGGCTCAAGGGTTTGCGTGTCGTGTACTCCGCCGCACCTTTTGATGCACAGGCGCTGCTGAAGGTTTCTCCGTTCCTGACGTTGCTCGTTGTGAATGAGATCGAAGCGGCCCAGATTGAAAGTGATCTGGGTAAATTGACTGTCCCCTCAATGATCGTGACACGGGGCGGCAACGGTGCGGAATGGTGCGATACAGCAACAGGAAAGCGTATCTCTGTGTCTGCACCAACCGTCGATGCGATGGATACGACCGGCGCAGGAGACACATTCACTGGCTACCTCGTAGAGGCTCTCGCACGTGGCGCCAGCGCAAAGGATGCGATTTTCAGAGCAGTCTCAGCAGCAGCTATTTCGGTAACGCGTGCCGGTGCCTCGGAAGCAATCCCAACAGCAGTAGAGGTAGACCGTTTTATAAGCGCTCAGGACTGACCAGCAAAAGGCGCCTCATTTCCCCAAAGTTCTTTGACCCGATCATCGCGTCCGCAGGCATCACGATAGAGCGAATACGCTTTAGCCTTGGTTCTTGGGCCAAACCGAGTGAGCACGATGTCCCCGCTCTTGTAGTAATCCTGGTGATACGCATCAGCGGGCCAAAACGGCCCAGCCGACAGGATTGGCGTCACGATCCTTTGACCCAAAGCTTGCATTGCGGCGTCGCGCGAGGTTTCTGCAATCTTCTTCTGTGCGTTGTTTTCAACGAAGACGGCAGTGCGGTAGCTATTGCCACGATCACAGAACTGACCGCCGCTATCGGTCGGATCTACAGATCTGAAGAACAAGTGCAATAGCTGCCGACGGGAGACACGCGAGGGATCGTACGTGATTCGCACGGCCTCGTAATGACCGGTGCCACCCTGTGTCACCTCCTTGTAGGTCGGATTAGAAACCGAGCCTCCGGCAAATCCGGCGACCGCTTCGACTACACCAGAAACTTTCTCGAAGTCGGCCTCAACACACCAAAAGCACCCGCCGGCAATGATGAGCGTATCCGTATCGGCGGCGTGAGCGCGACTGGTATTCACGCAAAGCCCCACCAAGATCAACACAGCAAGCGCCGCCGCTTTGATTTCCCGAAAATGTGCCGTCATCGCCTCTTCCTCCTGTTCATAGCTATCTTGCCTCAGACGGGTGACTTCGCAAATATACGACCCCGTGATGTCACGGTCTCTTGAGGGGTGTTTCACCCTTGGCAGCCAATGCCGACAACACTACGCTTCGCGCCAAAAGGGGATAGAATGACCGACCACCAGACGACCCATGCCGCCCAAGAGGATGCGCGGAACGAAAACATCCTGATATGGCTCAACGGGCGCGTTGTGCCCAAGGCTGAGGCGCTGGTCAGCGTCTATGACAGCGGCTTCATGCTGGGTGATGGTGTGTGGGAGGGGCTGCGCCTCTATAATGGCAAATGGGCCTTCGTCGATGAACATCTCGACCGGCTCTTCGAGGCCGCGCGGGCCATCGACCTCGATATCGGCATGACCCAGGATGAGGTGCTTCAAGCTATAATAGAGACACAAAAAGCCAATGGCATGACCACTGACGCGCATGCCCGACTGATGGTGACTCGAGGAATCAAGACACGGCCTTTCCAGCACCCCGCGCTCAGCCAACAGGGCCCGACCGTGACTATTATTATGGAACACTCAAAGCCGAAGATTGCCCGGCCCATCCGCCTCGCCACTGTGCCGCATATCCGGGGCCTGCCTATGACCCAGGACCCGAAACTCAACTCGCATTCCAAGTTAAACTGTATCCTCGCGTGTATCGCGGCCGAAAAGGCCGGCGCCGACGAGGCGCTCATGCTCGATATCCATGGATTCGTGAACACCACCAATGCCTGCAATTTCTTCATTGTGCGCAAGGGCGCGGTCTGGACCTCGACTGGGGATTACTGCATGAACGGCATAACCCGTCAGAAGGTCATCGACCTTTGCCGCGCAAACGCCATTCCCATTTATGAGAAGAATTTTTCCCTGGTCGAGACCTACGGTGCTGATGAGGCATTCTTGACCGGAACGTTCGGCGCACAAACCCCGGTGAGCGAGATCGACGGACGCCAGATCGGAGACGGCCTGCAAGGGCCGGTGACAAGCCATGTTCAGGATCTGTACAAGACTCTGATTCAGCATGAAACGGCTTAGGTGGGGCGTAGAAGCATTGCCTTTTCCCTTGCTGCCACCACGCCCTTGAGGCCGCCCGGCACATCCTCATCCGCCAGCACCCTGATCGCGAAGCGCGCGCCATGACAGCGCATCACTTCCTCCTCAGTGATGGAAAATGGCGGACCTTCCATCGCGCTTTGGTCGTATTCGAAGGTTACAAGAAGCTGCGGTGCGCTATCCGTGATTTGGGCCAGATGCGCCGCATAGCGCGCGCGCCTGTCGTCGGGCAGCGCCACCAGCGCGGCACGGTCATAAACTGCATCCACAGACCCAACGACATCGCGGCTCAACTCGAAGATATCTCCGACGAATATATCGACACCCTCTGCGGCGTACCGGCGATGGCGTCCTGTATCTGTTACCTCCGGTGTGACGCCCATTTCGGAGAATAGATCATGGACAGCGATCTCACTCAATTCTGCCCCGGCAACTTGGTAGCCCTGTGATAAGAGCCACGGGATATCAATCGCTTTACCGCAGAGCGGCAGAAATATGCGTTGCCCCTGCACTAGCCCAAGCGCTCCGATATGCGCCTCCAGCATCCGGTTCACCTTACCCTCGTGAAACCCGAGCCGCCCCTCCTGCCAGCGATCATGCCAGAACTCTGCGTCCATTGCCTGCCTCTCCTGTTGCATCGGTGATTCGACGATCCTAGACAGTGTTAACATGCCGGGAACATGGGGGACGGGCCAGTGACGATGACGCATGACCACATTGCCGGGCGGGGTTGAGATGCGGATCGCCATGTGGTCCGGCCCGCGCAACCTGTCGACCGCGATGATGTACAGCTTTGCCGCGCGCGGCGATTGTGCGGTTGTCGATGAGCCGTTCTATGCCGCCTATCTCGCGCAGACCGGGCTCGATCACCCGATGTGCGACGCGATCCTGGCCGCGCAGCCGCAAGATCCCGCGCGCGTAGTGGAGGGGCTTTTAGGCACTGTTCCGGCCCAAAAGCCGCATTTTTATCAGAAACACATGGCCCAGCACATGATCCCCGGCGTGCCGCGCGACTGGGTGAATGAACTGACCAACGTGTTTCTCATCCGCCACCCCGCGCGCGTCGCCGCCAGTTTCTCGGCCAAGTATGACAATCCGACGCTCGCCGATATCGGCTTTGTCCAGCAGGTCGAACTTTACGACCAATTGGTATCCGCAGGGCAATCGCCCGTCGTCATCGATTCCGCCGATATCCGCCGTGACCCCGAGCGAATGCTAAAACGGCTCTGCGCGGCCATCGACCTAGACTGGGCCCCCGCCATGCTCGTGTGGCCCCGCGGCGGCCATGCCGATGACGGGGTCTGGGCGGCGCATTGGTACGCGGCGGTGCATGACAGCACTGGCTTTGCCCCCGCCGAGGGGCCACCGCCTGAACTGGACGGTGCGCGCGCCGCGTTGGCCGAGGCGGCGATGCCCGCCTATGAGCGGTTGCGCGCCGTCAAGCTGCGGCTTGCCTGATGAGTTGCCGCAGGAAATATTCGGCCGACTTGAAACTATCTCCACTCGAATCCGTGTCTTGTGCTGTGCCGGGTAAAAGCCCGGTCGAAGCCATGACAAAGGAGTTCACTATGAAGACGACTGTTCTTGCAACGACTTTTGCCCTCACCGCTGGTGTCGCGATGGCGGATGATCACGGAATGCACCCGATGGTGATGGCCGAGGACCAAAGCGTCGCCAACGGTATCGTGAGCGCCGAGAAGGTGGTCGCCGATAAAAACGGTTGGCTGGTCGTGCATCGCACCGGCGAAGACATGAAGCCCGGTCCGGTTGTTGGCTACGCCCCCCTTCGCAAGGGCGAGACGGATGATGTCGCCGCGATTCTGCAAGAAGATGTCGCCGCAGGCGATATGCTCATGCTGATGGTGCATGCCGAAGACGGCGGGATGCAGACCGGCGTATTCGAATACACCTTGGGGGCCAAGGAAGACGGCCCGATCAAGATGGATGGAAACCTTGTGATGACGGTCGTCACCGCGAAGTGACCGGATACGAGAAAGGCGGCCCGTCGCAGGGCCGCCTTTCTTTTCAATATGGAGGGCTAACCCTTCAGACGCCGGTTCCGCGCCGCGAGCAGCTTCAGACGCAGGGCGTTCAGTTGAATGAAACCCGCCGCGTCCTTCTGATCATAGGCCCCGGCATCCTCCTCAAAGGTCACATGCGCCTCGGAATAGAGGCTGTGATCGGACCAGCGCCCGACGGTCGTCGCCGCCCCCTTGTAGAGCTTGAGCCGCACCGTGCCGCTGACATGTTCTTGGCTCTTGTCGATCGCCGCCTGCAACATCTCGCGTTCCGGGCTGAACCAGAAGCCGTTGTAAATGAGCTCCGCATAGCGCGGCATCAGCGAATCCTTGAGATGCCCCGCGCCACTGTCGAGCGTGATTTGCTCGATCCCGCGATGCGCCTCGAGCAAGACCGTGCCGCCAGGGGTCTCGTAAATACCGCGTGACTTCATGCCCACGAACCGGTTTTCCACGAAATCGAGCCGCCCGATGCCGTGCTTGCCGCCCAATTCGTTGAGCTTTGTGAGGATCGTGGCCGGGCTCATCGACTCGCCATTGATGGCCACCGCGTCACCCTTCTCGAACGTTACCTCGATGAATTCGGGGGTATCGGGTGCCGCTTCGGGGCTGACTGTGCGCTGATAGACGTAGTCCGGCGCGGCCTCCGCCGGGTCTTCCAGCACCTTGCCCTCGCTTGAGGTGTGCAGCAGGTTCGCGTCGACCGAGAACGGTGCCTCGCCGCGCTTGTCCTTGGCAATCGGAATCTGGTTTTTCTCCGCAAACTCAAGCAGTCGCGTGCGGCTGGTCAGGTCCCATTCCCGCCAGGGGGCGATCACCTTGATATCGGGGTTGAGCGCATAGGCCGCCAGCTCGAACCGCACCTGATCGTTGCCCTTGCCGGTGGCACCATGCGCCACGGCATCGGCCCCGGTCTCGGCGGCGATCTCGACCAGACGCTTGGAAATCAGCGGGCGGGCGATCGAGGTGCCGAGCAGATAGAGCCCCTCGTAGAGAGCATTGGCACGGAACATCGGGAACACGAAGTCGCGCACGAATTCCTCACGCACATCCTCGATATAGATGTTTTCCTCTTTGATCCCGAGGAGTTTCGCCTTTTCCCGTGCCGGTTCCAGCTCTTCGCCCTGCCCCAGATCGGCGGTAAACGTCACCACCTCGCAGCCATACTCGGTCTGTAGCCATTTCAGGATGATCGAGGTATCGAGGCCCCCGGAATAGGCCAGAACAACTTTCTTGGGCGCGGACATGTGTTTCCCCTCTCTCGCGGATATCGCAGCGCGCTTAGCCGGTTTTCCGTGGCAGGGCAAGGTGCGCCCCTTGCCAGCACGCCCCGATTGCGGCACTGAAACGGGATGATCGAGTTTCAGGATAATGCCCGCACCGCCGAGGCCGCCATGCGCGCCGTGTTCGAGCCCACGCCGCTGCAGCGCAACGATCACCTGTCGGAACGCTACGGGGCGGAAATCCTGCTCAAGCGCGAGGATCTGAGCCCGGTGCGTTCCTACAAGCTGCGTGGCGCATTCAACGCTATGCGCAAGGCACTCGCGGCGCGACCCGAGATTACGCAATTCATCTGTGCCAGTGCCGGTAATCACGCGCAGGGCGTGGCCTTCATGTGCCGGTATTTTGGTGTAAAGGGTGTGATTTTCATGCCGGTAACGACACCCCAGCAAAAGATCGGCAAGACCGAGAAATTCGGGGGCGATGCGGTGTCAATCCGCCTGACCGGCGATTATTTCGACGACACGCTGCAGGCCGCCCAAGCCTATTGCGCCGAGGTTGGCGGGCATTTTCTGTCGCCCTTCGACGACGAGGACGTGATCGAGGGGCAGGCCAGCGTCGCCGTCGAGATCGAGGCGCAATTTGGCGGCATGCCCGATCACCTGATCCTGCCGGTGGGCGGTGGTGGTCTATCGGCGGGGGTGCGCAGCTACATGGGCGATGCGGTTGCCCTGACGCTGGTGGAGCCTGCGGGCGGGGCCTGTCTTGCCGCGGCCCTTGCTGCTGGAGAGCCGGTGCGCCTGCGCCATGTCGAGAATTTCGCCGACGGGGCCGCCGTGGCGCAGATCGGCGCGCGCACCTTTGCGCGGCTCGCCGATCTTGATCCGGCGCAGGCTCGGGTGATCGACGAGGACCGGCTGTGCACCACGATGCTGGAAATGCTCAACATTGAGGGCATCGTGCTGGAACCGGCGGGCGCGCTCGCCGTCGATGCGCTCAAGGATATGGCTGAGGCGATCCGGGGCAAGACCGTGGTTTGCGTCACCTCGGGCGGCAATTTCGATTTCGAACGCCTGCCCGAGGTCAAGGAACGCGCGCAGCGCTACTCGGGGGTCAAGAAATACTTCATCCTGCGCATGCCGCAGCGCCCCGGGGCCTTGCGCGATTTCCTTGATATCCTCGGACCAGAGGACGATATCGCCCGGTTCGAATATCTCAAGAAATCGGCGCGCAATTTTGGCTCTGTCCTGATCGGGATCGAAACGACGCGACCCGAGAATTTCGTTCATATCCTGCGCAAGCTGGACGATACTGGGTTTGACTACCGCGATATCACCCGCGACGAGGTGCTGGCGGAGTTCCTGATCTAGGCGTTGATCACCTCCGGCGTCAGGCCGGTTAGGAACGCCGCTTTTGAGCGGTCAAAACAGTTGAGGATTTCCACCAGGTCGACCTCTGCGGCCAGTCCCTTGTCGGCGGCCCCCTCACCCCGGTGACAAAGATCCGAAAAATCGGCAAAGCCGAGGTTGAGCGCGCTGCCCTTGAGGAAATGCAACTGCGCCTCGATATCGAGCGCCTCATCCGGCGTGCGCAGCTTCTCTATCTCGGTCTCGACCTCTTCGATAAAGAGGTCGACGACCTCCTCGAACGCGTCGATCCCAATTTCATCCCGCAGGTTTCGAACGCGGTTCCAGTCGATCATTTCCGGTCTCCTTCGACCGGGTCAGAGTGCCGTGTGGGATCCTGAGAAATCGTTAACGCGTCTCAGTAATTCTGAACATTTTTACCATTCACTCATCCTTAAACATGGCTGCGCTATGGCCGATGGTGAACAGGCCAAGGGGATCAACGGTGCGGGTGCGCAGAACGGAAAATGGGCGGATCGAAACCGGTTGCGATGTCATCCGTCGTGTACTTGTCGTTGATGATAGTCGCGCACAACGCCGCATTCTGACCGCGTCGTTGCAGCGTTGGGGTTTTGACGTGCGCGAGGCCGAATCGGGTGGTGCGGCGCTTGTGATCTGCGCCGACTACGCGCCCGACTTGGTGCTCAGCGACTGGATGATGCCTGGCATGACGGGGCTGGATTTCTGCCGCGCCTTTCGCGCCATGCCGCGCGACGCATACGGATATTTCATCCTTCTGACGTCCAAGAGCGACAAGGATGAGGTGGCGCTTGGTCTCGATGCCGGGGCGGATGATTTCCTGACCAAACCGGTCAATGCCGCTGAATTGCGCGCCCGCATTGCAGCAGGCGCCCGCATTCTGCAGATGGAGCGAGAGCTGACCGAAAAGAACCGGCTGATCAAATCCACCCTCGACGAATTGCAATCGCTCTATGATTCGCTCGACAGCGACCTGATTGAGGCCAAGAAGCTGCAGCAATCGCTGGTCAGCGAAAGGTATCGCGATTTTGGCCCGGCCGACGTGTCGCTGATCTTGCAATCGGCAGGGCATGTGGGTGGTGACCTCGTGGGCATGTTTCCGATCGCGGAGGGGCGTGTCGGCCTTTATGGCATCGACGTGTCCGGTCACGGCATCAGTTCGGCGCTGATGACGGCACGGCTGGCGGGGTATTTGTCGTCCTCGGTGCCCGAACAGAACCTCGCCTTGCAGAAGACGCGCGGCGGCGGCTTTGCGCCACGCCCGCCCGCCGAGGCGGTTGCGATGCTCAACCGCGTGATCATGTCCGAGATGGAGACCGAGCATTACTTCACCATCGCCCTCGCCGATGTTGACCTCAATAGTGGCCATGTCATCATCGCGCAGGCGGGTCACCCTTACCCGGCGTTGCAACGCGCGGGCGGCACCGTAGAGTTCATCGGTCAAGGCGGCCTGCCCGTGGGGCTGATCGACGCCGCCGAATTCCAGCAATTCGAAGTCACGATGGCGCCCGGCGACAGGCTCTTGATCCACTCCGACGGCGTGACCGAATGCGCCGCGCGCGATGGTGCGCTGCTCGACGAGGCCGGGCTTGCCCGCATCCTGCGCGATTTGCGCCAGACGCGCGGTCGTGCCTTTCTCGAATCACTGATCTGGAAACTATCGGATTTCGCCGAGGATGCCGATTTTCAGGATGATATTTCCGCAGTGCTTCTGGAATTCAAGCCAGGCCCGATGCCCGGCTGAAGAAATGCCGGTCGCCGGAATTGCCTAGGCGTTCCGCCGCGACCTCCGGTGTGATCCAAACCGCGCGATGCCCCGGCTCTGTCGGCGCGCCCAAGGCACGCACCGGATCGGCGCGGTAGATCACGCAGAGCTTTTCGGCCCAGAACCCGTATTCCGGCATATAGGTAAACCGCCGAAACGCCCCGATTCGACAGGGCCGCGCGATGATCCAGCCGGTTTCTTCAAAGACCTCGCGGTGCAGCGCGCGCAGTGGATGTTCGCCCGGGTCGATCCCGCCGCCCGGCAGTTGCAGCTCCGGTACCGGCTCGGCCTGATGTGTGACCAGCAGATGCCGTCCCTGCGGCAGGATCGCATAGACCCCGGGCCGCAACCGATAGCGCACATCTTGGCGCGGTGCTGTGCCGAATCTCCGGATCATGGCTTGCCCCCTTGGTGCCCCGTCTTGTCCTGCCTACATACACGCGATATGCCGAAGCAAGGCGGATAAGGAAACCCCATGACCCTTGGACAGAAAATCGCCTGGGACGATACGATCCTGCCGTTCCAGCTTGATCACGCCGATATCCGGGGCCGCGTGGCGCGGCTCGACGGGGTGCTCGATGGTATCTTGAAACAGCATGATTACCCGCCGCAGGTCGAGGCGCTGATCGCTGAAATGGCGCTCTTGACGGCGCTTGTTGGCCAGACGATCAAGCTGCGCTGGAAGCTGTCGCTTCAGGTGCAGACCAAGGGTGCGGTGCGGATGATAGCAACAGATTACTATGGCCCTACGGAAGAAGGTCAACCTGCGCGAATGCGCGCCTATGCAAGTTTTGACGCAACACGGTTGAGCAATGCGCGCCCCTTCGATCAGCTTGGCGAGGGCTATTTTGCGGTCTTGCTTGATCAGGGGGAGGGCATGACTCCTTATCAGGGGATAACTCCGATTGCGGGAGACGCACTGCGCCATTGTGCGGAGGCATATTTTGCGCAGTCCGAGCAGTTGCCTACCCGGTTCGCGCTAAGTTTCGGGAAGTCGACCGAGGCGGGCGGTACTGAACATTGGCGCGCCGGCGGCATGATGCTGCAACACATGCCCAAAGCGTCGCCGTTCGCCCAGGATGGTGGATCAGGTGAGGGCGGTCTGCTGCAACCGGAAGATGTGGTCGACGGTGAGGGTGCCGAAAACTGGAATCGGGCGAACTTATTGCTCGACACAGTGGACGAACTGGAGCTGATCGGCCCGTCGGTGGCCCCAACCGATCTTCTCGTCAGACTTTTTCACGAAGAACGCCCACGTGTATTTGATTTGCAAGCGGTTCGGTTTGGCTGCACTTGTTCCGAGGAACGTGTGCGCAACAGTCTCTCTATATATTCCGCTCAAGATATTGCGAAAATGACCACTGACGAGGGCATCGTCACTGCAGATTGTCAATTTTGTGGGGCGCATTATCGTCTTGATCCGGCAACTGTCGGATTTGAGGCGAGCAATGATGGAACAGAAAACAGTGACTGATCCGATCGCGCGGGTGTTGGCGGCGCTGGAGGAGACGCGCGCGCCCTCGTCCGACTACGATCTGAATCCTGAAGTTGTTTTACCAGAGGGCAGAAAATTACGTTCAGCAGCCGTGTTGGTGCCTATTTTTGGAGGTGAAGCAGGTGCGCAGGTGATCCTGACGAAACGGTCCTCGGCGCTGAAACATCACCCCGGACAGGTCGCATTTCCGGGAGGGAAACAAGATGCAACCGACCCGGACATCATTTCAACCGCTTTGCGTGAAGCGGAGGAGGAGATTGGGCTTGATAGAGCGTCGGTCGAGGTTCTCGGTTTTTTGCCACGGCATGAAACTGTGACCGGATTTGACGTAACGCCGGTTCTGGCGCGGGTGCACGGAGTTTTTCATCCTCGCGCGGAGCGGGGTGAGGTTGATGAGATTTTCAACACGCCATTGGCGCATTTGTTTGATTTAAGCCGATACAGGGTCGAGAAACGACGGTGGCGCGGAGACTGGCGGCGTTACTATTCGGTGCCTTACGGGCCGTATTATATTTGGGGTGCGACTGCGCGTATTCTGCGAACCATGGCTGACATGGCGGGACAAAAATGAGAGTTGCTGGCGCATGGCTTGAGGCGCCAGAGACACAGGCGGTATGCCGCATTCTAACAGATGCTGGGTATCAGGCGCTCTTTGTAGGGGGATGTGTCCGAAACGCGCTTTTGGATGCGCCCGTAGGAGATATCGACGTTGCGACGGACGCCCTGCCCGAACGAGTGATCGAGCTGGCCGGTGCGGCCGGCCTTAAGCCGGTTCCTACGGGTATCGACCATGGGACGATTACGGTTGTTTCGGGCGGTATTCCGCATGAAGTAACAACGTTTCGTGAGGATGTCGAAACCTTTGGCCGTCACGCTGTCGTGGCATTTTCCACGGATATCCGCGCCGACGCCCGACGGCGGGATTTCACCATGAACGCCCTCTATGCGCAGCCCGATGGCAAGGTGCTCGACCCGCTGAATGGTCTGAGTGACCTGCGCGCGCGACGGGTTCGGTTCATAGAGCAGGCCGAGGAGCGTATTCAGGAGGATTATCTTCGGATTCTTCGGTTTTTTCGCTTTCATGCCTGGTATGGTGACCCCGAGGGTGGGCTTGATGCGGACGGTCTTGCAGCATGCGCGGCCAATCTGGACGGGCTGCCAAGCCTTTCCCGCGAAAGAACCGGCACAGAGATGCGCAAGCTTCTTGCGGCGCCTGATCCCGCACCCGCCGTTTCCGCCATGCAAGCGACAGGTGTGCTCAACGTCGTTCTACCCGGAGCACAGGCGGGGGGCCTCGCGCCTTTGGTTCACTTGGAATCAGGGACAGACACGGCCGCAGACCCGATTCTACGGTTGGCAGTGATCGGGGGTGAAGGCGCTGCCGAGCGGCTTCGCCTGTCAAAAGCCGACCAAAAACGCTTGGTTAAACTGCGTGACGCCGCGGTTGGCGACATGCAGGCGGGCGAATTGGGCTACCGGTTCTCCACGGAGGAGGGCCGTGCCATTCTCCTTCTACGCGCTGTGCTTTCTGATAGCCCGCTGAACGCGAGCACGTTCGAGGCTTTGAATGCCGGTGCCGCGGCCCGGTTTCCGATCAAGGCGGCAGACCTTATGCCGGACTATTCCGGTGAGGCACTTGGCGCTCGCTTGCGCACTCTGGAGCGGCGTTGGATTGAGTCCGGATTTCTGCTTACGCGCGAAGATCTTCTCTGAGTGGGCTTTCACGAAGAGCACTCCCGGTTTACAGGCGAACGCATGAGAGAAATTGATATCATCAGGTTGGGGCAGCATGGCGACGGAATTGCTGCCGGGCCTCTTTTTGCGCCACTGACGCTGCCGGGTGAGCGTGTGACCGGCAAATTGGACGGTCAGACTCTCAACGAGGTGCGTATCGTCCACCCTTCGCCTGACCGGGTGTCCGCCCCCTGTAGACACTTTCGGTCTTGCGGTGGCTGCCAGCTTCAGCACGCGAGCGATACGTTCGTGGCCGACTGGAAACAAAGTATCGTGCGGACTGCGCTTGCGGCTCATGGCATTTCTGCGGAATTCGAGCCTGTTCATGTTTCGCCGCCTCAATCGCGACGGCGTGCTACGTTTGCCGCGCGCCGCACCAAAAAGGGTGCGATGTCAGGATTTCATGCACGTGGCAGCGACGTCATCATTGAGATACCGGAGTGTCATCTTTTACATCCCGATGTGCTAAGGGGCAGCGCTGTTGCATGCGATTTGGCGATGGCAGGAGCGAGCCGAAAGGCAGGTATTGATGTCAGTGTGACCCTGTCGTTGACAGGGCTTGATGTTGCGGTGAGCGGGGGAAAAGCATTGGATGCTTCGCTGCGTGTCACGTTGGCGGATCTGGCCGAGAAACACGATCTGGCGCGTCTGGCATGGGGCGACGAGATTCTGGTGACACGGCGACCACCGGTTCAGATGTTCGGGCAGGCGCGCGTTGTGCCGCCTCCCGGAGCCTTCCTCCAAGCGACTGCCGATGGACAATCGGCGCTTTTGGCGAGAACAGAGACGATAATCAAGGGTGCTCGCCGTGTCGTCGATCTCTTTGCTGGCTGTGGCACCTTCGCTTTGCCGATCGCGGGGCACGCGCAGGTGCACGCGGTCGAGGCAGACAGCCTTATGCTTGAGGCGCTTGATGCCAGTTGGCGTAAGACAAAAGGTTTGCGCGCCGTAAGTGTCGAGACCAGAGACCTGTTTCGCCGTCCACTTTTGCCGGACGAGTTGTCTCGGTTCGATGCTGCCGTCATTGATCCGCCGCGGGCCGGTGCCGATGCCCAAATCGCCGAGATCGCCGGGGCAGGGGTGCCGTTGCTGGCCTATGTCTCATGCAATCCGACGAGTTTTGCGCGAGACGTCAAAGTATTGCTGGAGTCCGGTTACGCGATGGGTCCGATTCTCGTCGTCGATCAATTTCGTTGGTCGACGCATGTGGAACTCGTGGCAGGGTTCACACTGAATAAGAAATGAGGCGGTAAATTATGCTACCGTAAAATGCAGGAATTGAGTAAAATGATAAGAGAGCAGTAAACTAGGTTAAAGAAATGAAGCTAAAAAGACGCTTCGTGCTGTTGGCGGGTTTGTCGGCACTTTCCGCGTGTGGCACACAATCAAAATTTCGCACCTATCGCGGCCCCGAGGTGACGCGTGTTATCGTCAACAAGGGTCAACGCGAGATGTTCCTGTTTCATAACAACAGGATCCTCAAACGCTACAAGGTGGATCTCGGCTTTGCACCCAAAGGCCACAAGGAAATTGAGGGAGATGGCAAGACGCCCGAAGGCGAATACCTCATAGATCGGCGCAACCCCAACAGCTCGTTTCATCTTTCTTTTGGGGATTTCTTACCCGAACGAAGCGGATATCGCGCGCGCCAAGGTTCTCGGCAAAAGCCCCGGTGGAGACATCTTCATACATGGGGAGCCCAATGCGATGGCCTTTCTCAGTCCGGATTGGACGGCAGGCTGCATCTCGGTCAAGAACCGCGAGATGGAGGATGTTTACGCGATGGTCGGCAATGGCACGCCAATCATGCTGAACGCGTAATCAATTCCCTAGGATCATGGTCCACCAGATCTTGCCGCCCGGCTCTTGCAGCCAGGCAAATCCCATCTTGCGCGCTTCAGGAGAGAGGATCACGCGACGCGTGCCTTCCTCGTCCATCCAGGCCGCGAGTGTTTCCAGCTCTGTTTCGTAGGTCTCGGAAATGGTTTCGCCCACCAGATTGCCCGAGTACCCCACACGGCGAATACGATCGATTGGTGATGAGCCGTCAGATCCGAAATGCCAAGGCCGCTTCTGAACCGACATATCGCGTGAATGAGTTGCCGCTGCCGCTGTTAGCGCAGGATCGAGCGAGACCGAAGGTTGCCCCGCTGCTTCACGCAGGGCGTTGACCGAATCCAGCATTCTGAACCGGATTTCCGACGTTTCGCCAGATCGGATGCGATAAACGCGCGGCAAAGGCTTGCCGTCAGAACCAAGCTGAGGCTGTGAGGGTGGTGGCGCTGCACAAGCCGCCAACGCCAAAAGTGCCGACAGCATTAAAATAGACAGACGCATCATGATCCCGAACCACCCGATATTTGTTTCTCAAACCGCTTTAGCCCGGCTGGCGTTGCGATTCAAACCCACATGGGCGCAAGATTGCCCGCCGAGCGTTGTTTGATTTGCGACTGCGTCCTTCGCGCCATATATTCAGGTATTGTCCCTTATGGTGGCGTAGTGGAGATGTGGATATGACCTCAAGCAATCACAATTCGTGGAATCGGCGCACGTTCCTGACTGGCGCGGCCGCGCTGATGGGAGCGCCCGCGTTGGCGCAGAGTGTTGACGGGGACGCGACGGTAGAGATTGAACGCGACGTCACGGAGACGGTGAGGCGCAATATTTCGAGCTTCCGTACACTCGATTGGCAGCCCTATTTCTCGACGCTCAACAACGGCGCAATCCTCGTGGACATTGATTCGAGAGCGGTGCACTTTTGGAGTGAAGATCAGTCCGTCTACAAGCTTTACCCATCGTCAGTGCCATTGACCGAAGATCTCACCCGTCGTGGCCGTACATCGGTCGTGCGTAAGGTCGAAGGGCCGAGTTGGCGTCCGACGCCTTCGATGCTCCAGCGCAACCCGGATTGGCCCGCCTATGTCGGGCCGGGGCCTGACAATCCATTGGGCACCCATGCCCTTTACCTCAGCTGGACCTATTACCGCATTCACGGTACGCATGACACGCGCAAGATCGGACGGCGGTCTTCAAACGGCTGCGTAGGGCTATACAACGAGCATATCTCCGAACTTTTCGCTCTCACCAAAGTAGGCACACAGGTGTTGCTAATTTGACGAAAGCGGGGCGGTTCTTGTTGTTTCAGTGTCAAGATGCATTTGCATTCCTCACAGTTTGCTGATTAGAGATCAGTCACGAGGTAAGTCTTGGGTGCTTGACGTTGTATGATGCAGCGCCAGGCCAATATCTGGAGGATAATTATGAAGAAACTCGTTCTCGCCGCCGCCCTGAGCGCTGCCGCTTCGACCGCTTTTGCAGGCAACATTTCCGAGCCCGTTATCGAGGCACCGGTTGTTGTTGAAGAAACCAATGCAAGCTCGTCCGCCGCTGGCGTGTGGGTTCCGTTGGTTCTGCTGGCAATCGTCGCAGCAGTTGTCGCTGCTGACTGATCCGGTTTTCAGATCATTAAAAAAGGCAGTGGGAAACCACTGCCTTTTTTGTTGCCGGGTTGCTTGTCCGTCTTACGCGACCCAACCCTGAAGATTGCTTTCCACGATTGATGACAACGCTTTGATATGGGCATCGTCATCGTTGAGGCATGGAATATAGTTGAATTCCTCTCCGCCCGCCTCTTCAAAGCTTTCGCGGATCTCCTCGTTGATCTCTTCCAGCGTCTCGATGCAGTCGGCGGAAAAGGCCGGGGCCATAACCGCGATGCGTTTTTTGCCGTCTTCGCGTGCCAGACGCGCCACCTCGTCCACGGTATAGGGCTTGAGCCACTCCTCGGGGCCAAAGACCGATTGGAACGTTGTGGTGATCTCGGTATCCTCCCATCCCAGACGTTCCTTTAAAAGCCGCGTCGTCTTTTGACACTGGCAGTGATAGGGGTCGCCCTGCATCAGATAGCGTTTCGGCATGCCGTGATAAGAGACGACGAGTATCTCGGGCCGATTCTCGATATCCGCATAAGCGCGCTCGACGGACTGGGCTAGCGCCTCGATATAGAGCGGATTCTCAAAATAGGGCTCGACCACGCGGGCGATGGGCTGCCATGTCTCGTCCATCAGTGCGCGAAAGAACTGGTCATTCGCGGTGGCAGATGTGGCTCCTGCGTAATGCGGATAAAGCGGAAAGAATAGGATGCGCGTGCACCCCGCCTCGACCATCGCGCGGACTTTGGACTTGGTCGAAGGATTGCCGTAGCGCATGCAGAAATCGACCATCACCTGATCGCCGTAGCGCTCTTCCATCGCCTTGGCCATCTTGGCGGTCTGGTCGCGGGTGATCGTCATCAAGGGGCTTTCGCCCCTGTCCTCGTTCCAGATGGATTTATACGCCTCACCGCTGGTAAAGGGCCGCTTGGTCAGGATGATCAACTGCAACAGCGGCTGCCATTTCCACGGAGAATAGTCGATCACCCGCCGGTCCGACAGGAACTCGTTAAGATAGCGGCGCATCGGCCAATAGCTGTAATCGTCCGGCGTTCCCAAATTGGCCAGAAGCACGCCGGTCTTCGCGCGCGGCACCTTTGGATGGTCGCTGGGCGAATGGGCGGGGCGAGTGGCATCGTGGCTTGCATCGAGCATGGCTTGGAGCATTCCTGTCAATTCCGGATCAGGGGTGACATATAGGTTGGGCTTGAAAGGTCAATCTTTGAGAGGTTTTTCAGCCGTGCTGAGTGCGTCCGCGAGCCTCGCGCTGGCTGATCCGGGGCGGAGTGGCTGAGGCTGACTGGCATCCGGAGCCCAGCCTGTCAGGAAAATCATCTCGAATGTTGCAGGTATTCGGCCATCTTCGGTACCAAACCCTTGTGAATATATGTCGCAGGCGCGCGCTATCACGCTACGACGCGTGAGCGTCTTGCGTCGATTGGTCATCGCGTTGACCTCGCCCATCGCACGCAATTCGCGCATGAGCGCGTGTGGGCTGGCATAGCTGGTCGTCAGCGGCAACGTATCGGCCACAGGTAATGCGAGGCCAGCACGCTGCATCAGCGCGCCAAGATCACGTATTTCGGCCATAGGAAGGATCCGAGGAGAGAGCCCACCGGTCACGTCCGCCTCTGCCTGCGCCATCGCGCTGCGGAGTTCTTGCAACGTGCCCCCCCCAAAGAGCGCCACCAACAGGAGCCCATCGGGGCGAAGCGCCCGCCGTGCCTGAATGAGCTGGCCGACAGGGTCATTCGCCCAGTGCAGGCAGAGCGCGTGAATGATCAAGTCATGCGATTGAGGCTCCAACTGGAGTATCTCGTCATCCGGAACGATCCGCGCAGCCGGCATCCGGTCGTGCCAATAGTCTGGAAAACCCGTCACAACGGCCGGCTCGGTAAAGGTTTTGTTAACCATGCTTAGACGATCCTCGACCTCGTCGGCTGCGATCTCGTGGAGAAACAGCGAGGGAGCGGATAGCGCCCGCTTGCGATTGCGTATCAGGGCGGCGCGGTCGGTCAGGGACGTGGTGCTCATGGGCAGGAGAATAGAATGCGTGGTGCGGCAATTCAAACGCTGGTTCAGCTTGTCTATCCCCCACGTTGCACCTTGTGCGGTACATTGGTCGGAACAGATTTTGGCCTTTGCGGTCCGTGTTGGCGTGATACTCCCTTTATCTCAGGGTTGGTCTGCGACATCTGTGGCACGCCATTGCCAGGTGAACCTGGCTCGGTCGCGGAAAAATGTGATGAGTGCCTTCGTATAGCGCGTCCATGGTCGCGGGGGCGTGCCGCCATGCGCTACCACGAGAATGGCCGCCGCTTGGTATTGGCGCTCAAGCATGGTGACCGCCACGACGTCGTGAGACCAGCGGCAAAGTGGCTGGCGCGGTCGGCGCAACCTCTGCTCAGATCCGATACCTTGATCGTTCCGGTGCCCTTGCACTGGACGCGTATGCTCTCGCGGAGATTCAATCAATCGGCACTGCTTTCGCAAGCGCTGGCACGAGAGACTGGTCTGTCGTGTTGTCCAGATCTCTTGATCCGGTCAAAGAAGACCAAACCACTTGTCGGTATGGGTGTAGATGCCCGACACGAAGCGTTGTTGGACGCGATACAGGTGCACCCCCGGAACCTGACAGGAATCGCGGGGCGTGATATACTTATTGTAGATGATGTCATGACCTCGGGCGCGACGCTTTCTGTGGCGACGCAAGCCTGTTTTTCTTCGGCGGCGCGGGATGTTTGTATTCTGACACTGGCGCGCGCGGCAAAGGATGCCTAAGTTTCCGCCAAACAGGACGGGAATGCGCAATCATGAAGACAGTCGAAATCTACACATCGCCGCTCTGCGGCTTCTGCCACGCGGCCAAGAGGCTCTTGAAGCAAAAAGGTGTCAACTTCTCAGAGATCAATGTGATGGCGCAGCCAAAGCGCAAAAGCGAGATGATGAACCGCGCGAACGGACGTCATACCGTGCCGCAGATTTTTGTGGGCGACACGCATGTTGGCGGGTGTGACGAACTCTATGAGCTAGAGCGCGCGGGCAAGCTCGATACGATGTTGGCCGGGTGACAGCAATGCGTGCCGCACTTCTTCAGTTGAACAGCAGTGATGATCCGCAGGCCAATCTTGCTGTAACTCTGGATCTGCTGGATCGTGCCATTGAGAAAGGTGCGCAATTTGTGCTGACACCCGAAGTCACGAATTGCGTCTCTGGTAGCCGCACACATCAGCAGGCTGTGCTGAGTCCGGAAAAGAGCGATCCGACCCTTCAAGCTCTCATTGGGCGTGCGAAAGCAGCGGGGATTTGGGTGTTGATAGGCTCTCTTGCACTCAGGACCGATGACCCTGACGGGCGATTCGCCAACCGTTCATTCCTGATTGGGCGGGATGGAGAGATCGTTGCGCGGTATGACAAGATCCATATGTTCGATGTCGATGTATCGCCAGAAGAGACGTATCGGGAATCGGATGGGTTTCGCCCCGGTGACCGCGCGGTCATCGGAGAGACGTCGTGGGGCGCAATTGGCCTGACCATCTGCTATGATATCCGGTTTCCCCATCTTTACCGTCGGCTTGCGCAGGCCGGGGCGACCATGTTGACTGTTCCGGCAGCGTTCTCGCATGTGACGGGGGCCGCCCATTGGGAAAGCCTCCTGCGCGCGCGCGCGATCGAGACCGGCTGTTTCGTTTTGGCCCCGGCGCAGACCGGGACACATTCCGTCAGCCGGGGACGCCCACGCAAAACCCACGGGCACAGCATGGTTGTCGCCCCTTGGGGCGAAATCCTCGTAGATGGTGGGACAGCGCCGGGCCTCGTGATGGTTGATCTTGACCCCGAGCAAGTGGCAGAAGCACGCAGGCGCGTGCCTTCGCTGCGCCATGACCGAGAGTTTGATGGCCCTTGAATGGAAGAGATAAACAGTAATTCCCTTGCGGTGGCGCTCTTCAGCGAGATCCTTACCAATGAGCAGCTGATCCGCAACCGCCTCAGCCGTGTACTGCCGAAGGGTATGGAAATCTCGCACTTCTCGGTTCTCAACCATCTTGCCCGCATCGGTGACGAGCGTAGCCCGGCGCAACTGGCCAAAAGCTTTCACGTCACGCGCGGGGCGATGACCAACACGCTCAGCAAGCTCGAATGGGCCGGGTACGTGCATATCCGCCCCGACTGGGACGATGCGCGGCGCAAGATGGTGGCCATCAGTCCGTCGGGCCGCCAGGCGCGGGATGCAGCGATCGCCGCGATCACGCCAATGGTGTCGGACCTGATCCGCGACCTTGGAGAGGATCGCGTTCGCTCCAGCTTGCCTGTGCTGCGCGAATTGCGTGCGCGACTGGAGCCGGGAAGCTGACGGTTCAACCGCGCTTGATGCTTGCCGTGACGTAATTCACACTCAGGTCCCGATCCGACAACCGCCACTGCCATGTAATCGGATTGAATACAAAACCTTTGCGATCCACCGGGTCTAGGCCAGCGTTGCGCAATAGCTCGTAGAGTTCATCCGGCGTGATGAATTTTGACCATTCATGCGTGCCCTTAGGCAACCACCGCATCACGTATTCTGCGCCTACGATGGCCATTGCATAGCTCTTTGGATTGCGGTTCAGGGTCGAACAGACATGCAAACCACCAGCTTTCAAGAGCTGCTGGCAGGCCGTGAGATAGGCCAAGGGATCAGCCACATGCTCGACCACCTCCATGTTGAGCACAACGTCAAATCGCTCTCCGGCGGCGGCCATATCTTCCGCCGTGGTGTGACGATAATCTATGTCGAGACCTGATTGCGCGGCATGTACCTGTGCTACCGGGATATTTCGCTCGGCCGCGTCCGCACCTACCACTTCGGCGCCGAGCCTTGCCATGGGCTCGCTCAACAAACCACCGCCACATCCGATATCGAGCAGGCGCAGGCCAGTGAACGGGGCATCGCTTGCAAGGTCTCTGTCGAATTCCGCCGCGATCTGCCCTGTGATATAGTCCAGCCGACAGGGATTGAGCATGTGCAGGGGCTTGAATTTTCCATTCGGATCCCACCATTCAGCCGCCATCGCCTCGAATTTGGCAACTTCGGCTGGGTCGATCGTGCTCTGGGCGGCTTGCATTCTGCTCTCCATATGCTCTTTTGGTCTCGCGGCATATATAGGACATTCATGGACAAATTCTCAGGCCAAAAGAACGCAGTTCAATATCTATATCCGCCGGTCGAGCCATTCGACCGCCAGATGTTGGATGTTGGTGACGGGCATAGCGTCTACATGGAGCAATCGGGCCGCGCCGATGGCTTGCCTGTGGTCGTCTTGCATGGTGGGCCAGGTGGGGGCTGCAGCCCCGCCATGCGGCGCTATTTCGATCCCAAGGTTTACCGAATCATCCTTTTTGATCAGCGTGGCTGTGGTCGTTCGCGGCCGCATGCGAGCGTCGAGGCGAACACGACTTGGCACCTGGTAGACGATATCGAGCGGATCCGGACCACGCTTGGAGTGGATCAGTGGATCGTGTTCGGAGGTAGCTGGGGGGCAACTCTGGCCTTGATCTATGCGCAGGCCCACCCCGAGCATGTTCAGCACCTGGTGTTGCGCGGTGTCTTTACCATGACGGCAGCCGAACTTGATTGGTTTTATGGCGGTGGGGCAGGGGCATTCTGGCCAGAGACATGGGAACGCTTTCTCGCGCCGATCCCCGAGGATGAACGCGGCGACATGATTGCCGCCTATCATCGGCGTCTCTTTTCAGGCGATCTGACCGAGGAGGTGGCCCATGCCAAAGCATGGTCGGCTTGGGAAAACGCACTTGCCACGGTGCATTCAACTGGGGTGGGCGGTGACAGCCCGTCTGATTACGCACGTGCCTTTGCCCGACTCGAGAATCACTACTTCACACATCGTGGATTTCTTGAGCATGATGGGCAGATCCTCGCTCAAATGGGCAAGATCGCACATATCCCCGGAACGATCGTTCAGGGGCGATATGACATGATCTGCCCCCCGGCGACGGCACACCGGATAGCCGCGCGGTGGGGCAATGCGGATTTACGAATGATCCCGGTAGCCGGGCACGCCCTTTCCGAGCCGGGTATCAGTGCCGAACTCGTGGGTGTTATGCAAAAGCTTGCGCGCGGTACTTGAGCATTCTCGCTTTTCGCAAATGCTCCATCGCGGTATTCGGAGGACCATGGAAACGCTACCCGATCTATACGCTCGCCTCGTAGCTGATGGAAAACTGAGCGCGGACCCCGCCCAAGAGGCGGTCATGCCCGAGTTTGAGCGCATTCGCGCCGCGCTCGCGGAGGCCCCGCGCAAGGGCTGGTTCCGCCGTGCGCCCGAGCCACCCAAGGGGCTTTATCTGTGGGGGGGAGTCGGACGCGGTAAATCCATGTTGATGGATATGTTCGTCGATACGCTCGATGTGCCAAAGAGACGCGTTCACTTTCATGCCTTCATGCAGGAAATTCATGCCGGTTTGCATGCCGCCCGCGCGCGCAATGAAACCGACGCACTCGCCCCGGTGGCAGCAGAGGTCGCGAATTCTGTGCGTCTTCTGGCATTTGACGAGATGCAGATCACCGACATCACGGACGCGATGATCGTTGGTCGTCTTTTCGAGGCGCTATTTTCTGCCGGTGTGGTTGTGGTGACCACGTCCAACCGCCTGCCCGACGATCTATACAAGGATGGCCTGAACAGGCAGCTCTTTCTTCCATTCATTGGCTTGTTAAAGGAACGGATGGTCATTCATGAAATGGTCAGCCCGACAGATTACCGACAGGACAGGCTGGCTGGAAGCCCAAGCTATTTCTCGCCGATAAATAGTGAAAGCAGGGCTGAGATAGAGACGATTTGGCAGGACCTTACAGGTGGCGAGGGGGGCCCGCATTCTATTGTCGTGAACAAGCGCGTAGTCGAGATCCCGGCGTTTCACAACGGTGTCGCGCGCGCCACGTTCTACGATCTTTGTGGCAATCCACTGGGGCCCGCGGATTATCTGGCCCTGGCCGAGGCGGCGCGGGTTCTCATACTAGAGAACATACCCGAGCTCGGCCGAAGTAACTTTAACGAGGCCAAGCGCTTTGTGACCCTGATCGACGCCCTCTACGAGGCGAAAGTGCGGCTCATCTGTTCGGCGGCGGCGGTGCCAGAATATCTCTATATCGAGGGTGAAGGATCGTTCGAGTTTGAGCGTACGGCGAGTCGCTTGAGGGAAATGCAATCCGAGGGCTGGGGTGAGGATGAGTGAGCCTTCAATGGCGCACGTATTTTCAGTTGACCGCCTCGACCTCGAATTTGACCGACGAATACCAATCCGCCACCGCGCGGATCTCGTCATTCGACATCTCTGACGCAATCTCACTCATGATGTCGTGCTGACGTTTGCCGGTGCGAAATGCCTTGAGTTGTGTGTCGATATACATGACGGACTCGCCTGCAAGGTTGGGCGCATCGTCCATCAAGGCAATGCCGTCCACGCCGTGACATGCGGTGCAGGCCTCGGGCGCTTGCTCGGGGTCCTGCCCGGGTGAAAGCGAGGCGACGGGCGTTTGGCTGCTGTACCACGCGGCCAGATCGGCAATCGCCTGATCGTCAAGATTGGCAGCCACTACGCTCATCATTTCGTGCACACGCCGACCATCGCGGAACGCGGTCAACTGATGTTCGATATAAGCCGGGTTTTCGCCACCGATATGAGGCACGATCGGCATCTTCGCCATGCCTTCGATCCCATGGCAGGTGCGACATTGGCCGGCGAGTTTGCGGCCCGCTTCAGGATCGCCCGGGATGTCCTCGGCGAGGGAAATCTGGCCGAGAAAGACCCCGCCCAGACCCAGAATGCATGCCTTGAGCATCAGTTGCCCTCGTACCAGATGCGATAGACCGCGCCGGCCAGATCGTCCGACACCAGAAGCGACCCGTCACGCAGCTGTGCGACGTCCACAGGACGACCGAGATACTCACCATTCTCGTCGATCCAGCCCTCTGCAAAGGGCTCCATCGTGGCGTTGCCCTCATCGTCGATGTGAGTGACCATGACTCGCGCGCCTACAGGCTCAGTCCGATTCCAAGAGCCATGTTGCGCCGAGAAAATGGCGTTCTTGTAATGATCCGGGAACATGTTGCCGGTGTAGAACGTCATGCCGAGATCTGCCGCATGTGCAATCGTTTCAACGGCAGGCATTACAACATCTACGGGCACCTCTTCGCCCTTGTACTCATTGGTTCGCACGTCGCCGCCACCGAACCAGGGATGGCCAAAATGCTGCCCCGCCTCGGTCTGTCGATTCAACTCTCCAGGCGGAATGTCATCGCCCATCCCGTCAACCTGATTATCGGTCCACCAGAGATTTCCGGTCTCGGGGTGGAAATCCTGACCGACCGAGTTGCGCACGCCGTAGGTATAGACCTCACGACCGCTGCCGTCTGTGTTCATGCGGATGATCCCGCCGATCCCCCATTTTTTGTACTTCTCCAGCTTGTCCGCCGGTGCCACGTTGAAGGGCTGGCCGAGCGAGATATAGATCTTGCCGTCCGGCCCGATGTCACAGACCCGCGCGGTATGGTTGAAGCTTTCCTCTTCCTCGGGAATCAGATCACCCTTGGCCACCAGATTGAACGCCGCCACGTCCGGGCTTTCATAGAAGAACTCGGCGGCCGGAAACAGCAGTACGCGGTTCTGTTCGGCGATGTAGAGGAAGCCGTCGTCGGAAAAGCATGGACCATTGGGGATCGAGAATTGCAGCGAGGGTGCGAAATCCTTGACCTCGTCGGCGACCCGGTCCTTGTTGCGGTCGGTTACGGACCAGACCTTGTCCTTGCGCGTTCCGACAAAAGTCACCACGCCCTGCGGGCCAACCGCCATGTGGCGGGCATCAGGCACGACGGCATAGAGACCGATCTTGAAGCCGTCGGGCAGGGTGATCTTTTCCAGTGTGTTCTTGATACCCTCGGCATAATCGCCGCCCTGTTCGATTACTGTAAAATCAGTGACGCCGGTACTCTGAAAATTTGACAGTTTCTCAAGATTGTCCGGCACATTTGCCGCTTGCGCGTGGGCAAGGCCTGCGCTCAGCGCAAGCGTTCCGATGGATGACAGCAGATTTTTCATTTGGTTCCTCCCGTTTGAAAATCCAGACCCCCCACCCGCCTTTCCGTGGCGGATCGGGCCTTAGTCCAAGACATCTTTTAGCAGACCCAACGCGCTCTCCCCTTCGCGCGGCTCATGCAAGTTCGATTTACCATTCACTCACACCAGTTGAAATTACCGTAGTTTCGCATCCGGACAAGCCGTGGCTGCCATCTTGGTCTCCGACCAAAGTCGTAATTCACTCATCACATCAACGTCATCGACACGGTTCCCAGGCTCATGATCTCACCTTGTGCCGTTAGGGGTGCATTGATCCAGGGGAGGCCGTTGAGCGAGCCGGTGATCACGACATGGCCGGGCTGCAACCCGCCGCAATGAGTGCCAATCGCGCGGGCCAGGGCGGAGAGCGTGGCAAAGGCATCGCCGCCCGGCACGCGCGCCGTGCCGTCAAGGAGGGTCTCTTCCCCAACGACCAGCCGCGCGTCGGCGCGGGTCACGTCAATGTCCTGCCAGTCGCGAACCGCCTCGCCCAGAACCACGGCACCATTGAGTTGATTGTCCAACATCTTCAGCGTGGCCCCCGCGCCTCTGGGATCGGCGAGACGGCTCTGCACCAGCTCGAACACCGGCAAAAGCTCTACCGCATCGCGCAACTGGGTTTCGAAATCAGCCATGTTCGGGTCTGGTAATGGTGCAATCAGACGGAAAGCGTATTCGAGTTCGACGCCTACCTCTTCATTTTCAGAGACAGAGATGTCGGCGGGGCTTTGGTAGATGTCGCGGCCCATGATCGGCGCGATCACAATTTGCGCGTCGGGCGGGCACGCTACCTTGAAGCCAGCGACCGGGCCGAGGGCCTGTGCCACTGCCTCTTGCACCAGAAGTACACGGTCCCGTGTCAGCCCTTCGCTTGCGGAAAGGGGCAATTTTGGTCCTCCCTCCCGCGCCGCCAGTAGCTGCGCCGCCAAGTGGTCAGTCATGCCGCGATTACCGCGCCGGAGGTTACCATCGCCTCGATCTGGTCTGGCTCAAACCCAGCCTCACGCAAGACCTCGCGGCTGTGCTCTCCCAGCAAAGGGGCCGCAGAACGCACGCTCGCGGGCGTTTCGCTGAACTTGATCGGGTGCCCCAGCGTCTTGACCGAACCGGCCACCGGATGATCCACTTCGACGATCATCTCACGGTAGCGCGCCTGTGGATCGGCCTGCATTTCAAGGATGTCCAGCACCGGCCCGGCAGGCAGGCCCGCCTGCTCCATCCGTTCCAGCCAGATCTGTGACGTTTCGTGCCGCAGATAGCCGTTGAGTATCTCCTCCAACTCCTTGAGGTGCTGCATCCGGTCGTGGTTCGAGGCGAAGCGTGGGTCGTCGTTCAACTCTGGCGCGCCGATCACGTCGAGAAAGCGCAGCCAGTTGCGCTGATTGGCGGCGCCGACGTTGATCCAGCCATCCGCGGTCTCGAACGCCTGATACGGGCCATTGAGCGGATGGGCAGAGCCCATCGGCCCAGGGGCCACCCCGGTGGCAAAGGCAATCGCCGATTGCCAGTAGGTCTGGGTGATTGCCGCTTCGAAAAGCGAGGTATCGACCTTTTGCCCCTCTCCCGTCTGCAACATCCGCGCATAGGCCGCCGAGACACCCATGGCCGCGACGATCCCCGCCGTGATGTCCGAGACCGGCGCGCCGGTCTTGACCGGGGGCCGCCCAGGCCCTTCGCCAGTGATCGACATCAGGCCCGACATGCCCTGCGCGATGAGGTCAAAGCCGCCGCGCTCTGCATACGGTCCGGTACGACCAAAGCCCGAGATTTCGCAATAGATCAGGCGTGGATTGATCTCACGCAGGGCCTCATAACTCAGCCCCAGCCGTTCCATCGTGCCCATGCGGTAATTCTCGATCACCACATCGGCCTCTTCCAGCAGACGGTGCAGTGCCTTGACCGCCTGCGCGTCCTTGAGGTTCAGTGCCACGCCCCGCTTGTTGCGGTTCATCATCATGTAGGCGGCGGATTCGCCCTCGATCGCGGGCGGAACGAAGCGGCGGCTGTCATCACCGTCCGGCTTTTCCACCTTGATCACGTCCGCGCCCATGTCGGCCAACATCAGGCCGCAGACAGGGCCAGCCATGATATGCGCCAGCTCTATAACCTTCATCCCCTCAAGAGGGCCTTGCTTCGTCATGTCCCGCTCCATTCGGGTTTCTCCTTGGCCAGAAACGCCTCCAGGCCGTGGCGGAAATCCCGGCTCATGTAGCACATCTCGATCAGGTCGGCGTCCTCGACCCGGGTTGCCACGCTCACCCGGCGCATCGCCTCTTTCGTGGCGCGCAGCGTCAGGGGGGCCATTTGCGCAAGCGTTTCGGCCAGTTCCGCGGCGCGGGCCATCAAGGTGTCC
The DNA here is from genome assembly GCF_947259555.1 of uncultured Roseovarius sp. Lineage (GTDB taxonomy): Bacteria > Pseudomonadota > Alphaproteobacteria > Rhodobacterales > Rhodobacteraceae > Roseovarius. The sequence continues at coordinate 67,582 of NZ_CAMYMD010000025.1, read as the reverse complement.
TCATCTTTCAGAATCTCGGTGACCAGACCGCAGGCCTGCGCCTCGTCGGCACCGATCAGGCGGGCGGTAAAGATCATCTCTCGCACCCGCCCCGCCCCCATCAGAGCCGACAGTCGCGCCAAATTCGCGGCGGCGAGGCAATTGCCAAGGGTGCGCGCAATGGGAAAGCCGAACTTGAGATTGGCGGTCGCAATGCGGATATCGCAGGCCCCGGCAATCGCGGCTCCACCGCCAGTGCTGGCCCCGTTGATGGCGGCCACCGTGGGCAGCGGGCAACGCTCCACCGCCTCCAGCACGCTCTCGATCCGCGCCTCGTATTCGAGCGCATCCTGCGGTTTGTCAAAGGCGCGAAACTGCGTCATGTCGGTGCCCGCCGCGAATGCCTTGCCGCCCGCGCCGTGAATGACTACCGCGCGAACGCTACCATCGGTCGGCACCTCGCGGCAGAGCGCAGCCAACCCCTCGTACATCTCGAAGGTCAGCGCATTGCGCGCCTGCGGGCGGTTGAAGGTGATCCAGAGCGTGTGGTCCCGGACCTGTGACAGTATCTCGCTCATGGCAGCCCCCTAGCGATAGAAATATTCAACGAGGAACAGCGGAACCGACGGCACGTAGGTGCACAGCATCAGCACCGCCAAGAGCACCATGACGAACCAGACGTTGACCTTGGACACTTCCCAGATATTGGCCCGCGCCACCGCGCAGGAGGTGATCAGCACCGACGCCACCGGCGGTGTCTGTTGCCCGATGGCAAGGTTCAGCGTCACCACCAGACCGAAATGCACCGGGTCGATCCCTGCCGCGGTGATCAGCGGAATGACGATGGGAACCACCAGGATGATCGCCGCCGCCGAATGCAGGAAGAACCCGATCACCAGGAAGAAGAAGTTGAGGATCAGAAGGATCATCCATTGCTGATCGGTGATGTTGAGAATGCCCTGCGCCAGTTGCTGCGGGATCTGCGCGCGGGTCAGGAATCCGCCCATAAGCACCGAGGCCGCGACCAGCAGCATCACGACGGCGGTCTGCATGCCGCCATCCAGCATGGCACGGCGCAGATGCGCGATGTCGATCTGCCGATACCAGACCGACACCACGATGGCCGCGATCACCGCCAGCCCCGCCGCCTCGGTCGCGGTGACGAACCCGCCGAAGATGCCGCCGAGGATGATCACCGGCAGTGTGAAGGCCGGCAGCGCCTCCATAAAGGTTTCGCGCAGGCGCGGGATGTTGAACGCCTCTTCGGTCGGCAGGTTGTAGCGCCGCGCAAAGATATAGGCGACCATCATCAGCCCGAAGGCCCCCAGAAGGCCCGGCACCACACCGGCGACGAAAAGCTGCTCGACCGAGGTATTGGCAGAGGCGGCATAAAGGATCATTGGGATCGACGGCGGGATGATGATCGCCAGCGAGGCCGAGGACGAGGTGACGGCGGCCGAAAGCTCCTTGGAATAGCCGCGTTTCTTCATCTGCGGAATGAGGATCGAGCCCATCGCCGCCACATCCGCCACTGCAGAGCCCGAGATTTCGGCGAAAAACAATGATACGCCGATATTGACCATGGCAAGGCCGCCGCGCACGAAACCGATAATCGCCGAGACGAAATTAATCAGCCGGTCGGTGATGCCGCCCGCGTTCATGATCGCCCCCGCCAGCACGAACATCGGGATCGCGATCAGCGAGAATTTGGTCGAGCCGTCATACATGTCGAGGGCGATGGTCACCAGGCTGTCCGCCCCTTCGGTGACCAGAAGGCCCATGACGCCCGCAAGGGCCAGCCCGATCGCGATCGGCACGTTGATGCAGATCATCGCCACGAGGGCTATGAAAATCGCCAGCATCAGCATCAGCCGCGCTCCTTGTTCTTGTCCATTTCGGTTTCGACCTCTTCCTCGATCTCGGCATGCTCAAGCGATATGCCTTGCGCGGTCTTGGCCCAGTAATGTGGCAGGCTCAGCAATTGGCAGATGATGAACAGGACCGCACCGATGGGAATGACGGATTGGGTGAATTGGATCGGCACCCAGGGCAATGAGACGAGCGAGTCGCCTTCCAGAACCTCGAGCACCTGAAATCCGGCGCGGGCCATCAGCACGAAGAAGGTCAGCACAAGTACCTCACCCACCAGCACCGCGACCATGCGCGCGCGTGGCGGAATGGCCAGCAGCACCGTGTCGAACCCGATATGCCGTCGGTGCAGCGCCGCTAGCGCCGAGCCGTAATAGGTGATCCAGGCGAGCATGATCGCCGCCACCTCGTCATACCAGGAAAAGCTGTGTCCCGTCAGCCGGGCCAGCACGGCGAGAATCACGATGGCCGTCAGCGCGACCATCAGCAGAACCGTGATCCACTCCAGCAGGCGGCTTGCGATCCGGTTGGTTCGGTGAAGAAGAGCGTTCATTCGGGCCTGTCTTGCGCTGCATCGGCACCGCCCGGCACGCGGGCGCGCCGGGATCGGGCCGTCATTGGGTATCAGGGATCATCCGGTGGCCCCGCTCAGGGCCACCGGACAAGGCATTCAGCTTGCGTTGCCGAGGGCGAGCACCTTGTCGATCATCTCCTGCCCGCCCTCGACCTCGGCGGCAAACGCCTCGTAGATCGGCTTGGAGGCGCTGATGAAGGCGTCCTTGTCGGCCTCGTTCACCTCGACGCCTGCGTCCTTGATCACGCCAAGCAATTCGGTCTCAAGCTCTGCCGCCTTCTCATAGGTGAAGGTTTGCGTCTCCGCCGCGCAGTCGCTCAGCATCGCCTGCATCTCGGGGGAATGCTTGCCGAAATGCTTTTCAGAGGCGAGGATATAGGCTGGTGTGTAGACATGCCCGGTGATCGAGAGATACTCCTGCACCTCCTGGAACTTGGCCGAGGCGATCTGCGCATAGGGGTTTTCCTGGCCGTCGATCACGCCGGTCTGCAAGGCGGTGAACACGTCAGAAAAGGCCATCGGCGTCGGGTTCGCGCCGTATTGCTTGAACATCTTCACGCGCCATTCGCCGTTGGGCGTGCGCAGCTTTACGCCTTGCAGGTCCTCGGGCGTATTGATCGGGCGGATATTGTTGGTGATGTGGCGAAAGCCGTTCTCGGCGAGGCCCACGATGTGATAGCCATTGTCGTTAGCCCCGCCCTGGAACGTGTCCATCATCGCATCCTGCACGCGGCGCATATGGTCGCGGTCCTTGATGATGTAGGGCATCTCGAAAATGCCGAACACGCTGTCGACCGAGGACATCACCGACGAGGGCAGCGCGAAATCGACCTGCCCCAGCTTGAGCTTCTGCAACAGCTCCTTGTCCTTGCCGAGCTGCGACGAGCCGAAGGTCTGCACCTCGACCGAGCCGCCAGACTTGTCGCCCACGCAGGCAGCATAATGGTTGACCGTCGCCTCGAAGAGCGAGCCCGGCGCGCCGACATGGCCGAATTTCAGCGTCGTGTCCGCCGCCGTGGCGGGCACTGCGGCGAACGAGGCCACCACGGCTGCAATCAGTGTCTTTTTCATCATCTTTCCTCCCTTGGTTTCAGTGTCCCGCACGGCTCCTCCCGCGCGGTGGTCTTTGCGTTGCCCGAACATCTCGGGTGCGTTCCGCGCAGGCTCCTCCTCCCGCGCGGAACATCCGCCGTCAGGCGGCGGCGCGATTGGCGGGGGCAGTCTCGCCCAGTACCTCCATCGCGGCCTGCACGCCGCCCGCGCGGTAGGGCACGCCTGCATCGCGCAGGCCCATCTCCACACCGGCCAGCGTGCCGATCAGCATCAGATCGTTGAAATCGCCCAGGTGTCCGATCCGGAAAACCCGGTCGGCGACCTTCGAGAGGCCGTTGCCAAGCGACATGTCGTAATTGCGCAAGGTGACAGCGCGGAAATTGTCGGCCGAATGCCCCTCGGGCACCATCACCGCCGTCAGTACCGGCGAGCGGTCGGAGGGGGTGTTGCACAGCACCTCCAGCCCCCAGGCCTCGACCGCCGCGCGCGCTGCAGCACCGTGCCGCCGATGCCGGGCAAAGACATTTTCCAGCCCTTCCTCGTGCAGCATGTCGATCGCCTCGTTTAGACCGTAAAGCAGATTGGTCGCGGGCGTGTAGGGGAAATAGCCGGTGTCGTTCGGGCCCGCCATCTCGGCCCAGCTCCAGTAAGAGCGAATGAGCCTGGCGCTCTCGGAGGCCTTCATCGCCTTGTCGCTGACAGCGTTGAACGACAGGCCGGGCGGCAGCATAAGTCCCTTTTGCGAGCCAGACACGGTGACATCCACGCCCCATTCGTCATGCCGGAAATCGACCGAGGCGAGCGAGGAAATCGTATCGACCATCAACAACGCCGAATGCCCCGCCGCGTCGATGGCCCGGCGCACAGCGGCGACATCGGTGACAGACCCGGTCGAGGTCTCGTTATGCACAACGCAAACCGCCTTGATCTCGTGGCCTGTGTCGCCACGCAAATGCTCTTCGATGGCTGCGGCATCGGCACCGCCACGCCAATCGCCCTCGATGAACACCGGATTCAGGCCCAGCTTTTCGGCCAGTTTCTTCCACAGCATCGCGAAATGGCCGGTCTCGTACATCAGCACCGTGTCACCGGGCGACAGCGTGTTGACCATTGCGGCCTCCCACGCGCCGGTGCCCGAAGACGGGTAGATCACCACGCGGGATTCGGTCTTGAAGATACTCTTCATCCCTTCCAGCGCCTTGCGCCCGACATCGGCAAAGGCCGGTCCACGGTGATCCATCGTCGGATAATCCATCGCCCGCAGGATGCGGTCAGGCACGTTCGACGGCCCGGGAATTTGCAGAAAATGGCGGCCAGCAGGCATGTCGTTCCTCCCCAAGATGACGGCACCTGCGCCCGTGAGGGGCCGAGTAGCGAAGACTCGGATGCAGGTGAATTTTGTTGAATTGAATTCTGAATTCAATATTCTGTCAAGACATTATCTCAAACCACCACCGGATCGGGGGACCATGCTGGACAGCGCCATTAAAGACCGCCTCAGCCGCGAGGTGCGGGGAGAAACCCGCTTCGATGCGTTTTCGCGCGGGCGTTATGCGACCGATGCCTCGATCTATCAGATCATGCCCGCAGGCGTGATCGTACCGCGTGCACCAGAGGATATCGCCGTCGCCATTGAGGCCGCGCGTACCGCCGAAATCCCGCTCACAATGCGCGGCGGCGGCACCTCGCAATGCGGGCAGACGGTGAATTCCGGGCTTATCGTGGATTGCTCCAAACACCTCAACCGTATCCTGGAGCTGGATGTAGAAGGGCGGCGCGCGGTGGTCGAACCGGGGATTGTTCTGGATGATCTCAACCGCGCTCTGAAACCGCACGGATTGTGGTTTCCTGTCGATGTCTCCACCGCCTCGCGCGCCACCATCGGCGGCATGGTCGGCAACAATTCCTGCGGCTCGCGCTCGCTGCGCTATGGCACGACGCGGGACAATGTCGCCCGAATCGAGGGGTTTCTTGCCGATGGCATCCCATTCGATTTCGGCCCCGGATCGGGCAATCGTGTGCCCGAATCGTTGCTGCGCCAGATGCTCGATCTGGGCGCGCGCGAGGCCAATGAGATCGCCGCCCGCTTCCCGCAGGTGCAGCGCCGCGTCGGCGGCTACAATATCGATGCGCTTGTGCCCGGCGACACGCCCATCAACCTCGCCCATCTGCTGATCGGATCCGAGGGCACGCTCGCCACCTCCACCGCCATAGAGATCAAGCTGTCGCCGCTACCCTCCAAGACCCGCGTTCTTGGGGTATGCCACTTCCCCACCTTCCGCGCCGCGATGGAGGCCGCGAAATCACTGGTCGCCCTTGGCCCGACCTCGGTCGAACTGGTGGACAGCACCATGATTGACCTCGCCCGCGCGATCCCGCTCTATGCAAAGACGCTGGAGCAATTCGTGAGGGGCGACCCGGCGGCGATGCTGCTGGTGGAATTCGCCGACAGCCCGCCCGAGAACGAAGAGAACATGGCCCGCCTCTTCGATACCTTGTCAGATCTTGGCTATGGTTTCGGTAAGGGCGGCAGCCACGAGGGCGGCGTCGTCGAGGTCTGGGACATGGCCCTTGCCGCCGAGATCGGCGAGTTACGCAAAGCGGGGCTCAACATCATGATGTCGATGAAGGACGAGGGCAAGCCGGTGTCCTTCGTCGAGGATTGCGCCGTGCCGCTCGACCATCTGGCTGATTACACCGACCGGCTGACCGAGGTGTTCCACCAGCACGGCACCACTGGCACATGGTATGCCCACGCCTCCGAAGGCTGCCTGCATGTGCGCCCGGTGCTCAACCTCAAACTGGAGCAGGACGTGCGCAAGATGCGCGAGATCGCCGAAGCCGCGTTCGAGATGGTGCGCGAGTACAAGGGCTCGCATTCCGGCGAGCATGGCGATGGAATCGTGCGCTCGGAATTTCATGGCGCGATGTTCGGCCCCCGCATCCTGCGCGCCTTCGAGGAGGTCAAGGCTGCCTTCGATCCCGACACCCGCCTCAACCCCGGCAAAATCGTGCATGCGCCGAAGATGGATGACCGCAGCCTGATGCGCTATCCGCCGGGCTATGATTTCGCCGATCTCAAGACCGGGCATGACTGGTCTGCCTGGCCCGGCAAGGGCGGCGGATTTCAGGGCGCGGTCGAGATGTGCAATAATAACGGTGCCTGCCGCAAGCTGGCGGGCGGCGCGATGTGCCCCAGCTACCGTGTGACACGCGATGAGCGCGACGTGACGCGGGGCCGTGCCAACACGCTGCGCCTCGCGCTCTCGGGCCGCCTCGGCAAGGACGCGCTGTTCTCGAACGAGATGGCCGAGACGATGAAGCTTTGCGTGGGCTGCAAGGCCTGCAAGCGCGAATGCCCCACCGGCGTGGACATGGCCAGGATGAAAACCGAGGTGCTCTATCAGCGCGGCCAGAAACTGGGGTTCGGTCTGCGGGCGCGCCTGATCGCCGAAATGCCGCGCTATGCGCGGATTGCCGTGGCGCTGCGCGGTCTCATCGCCCTGCGCAACCGGGTGCCGTTTCTCGCCAGCATAGGTGAGCGGGTCACCGGACTGGCACGTGGGCGGTCCCTGCCGATGTTTCGCGGGGATTATTTCCGCGATTCGGAGGTAAAGCGCGCCCGTGCCGCGACAAAGGCAGGCAAGGTTATTCTCTTCGCTGACACGTTCAACCGCTGGATGGAGCCGGACATTCCCCGCGCTGCTCTGCGCGTGCTGTCGCGTGCGGGATACGAGGTGATCACCGCAAATGCCCCCGGTCGCCCGCTCTGCTGTGGCCGCACCTATCTGGCGGCGGGGATGATCGACAAGGCCCGCGCCGAGGCGCGGCGCACTCTCGATGCGCTCCTGCCGCATATCCGCGCGGGCGTGCCTGTGGTGGGGCTGGAGCCGTCGTGCCTGCTGACCCTGCGCGACGAGTTTCTGACACTCCTGCCCGGCGAGGATGCGCGCCTGTTGTCGGAAAACGCCTATCTCTTCGAAGAATTCATCGCCCGCCAATCTCGCGCCGGAAAGCTCAAGCTGTCCCTTGGCCGTTTGGGCCAGACTGCTCACGTTCACGGCCATTGCCATCAGAAAGCGGCGGGCGTGATGGGCGATATGGGCCAGGCCCTCGCATTGATCCCCGGGCTCGACCCGCAAACCATCGAGAGCAGTTGCTGCGGCATGGCGGGGGTGTTCGGCTATCAGGCGGAAACCATCGAGGTCTCGCTGAAAATGGGCGAATTGTCTCTGCTGCCCGCCGTACACGCCGCCGCGTCCGACGATCTTCTGATCGCCAACGGCACCTCCTGCCGCCACCAAATCGCCGACGGCACCGACCGCCGCGCGCTGCATATCGCGGAAATCTTCGACAGGGCGTCGGAAAATGCTGTAAGGGAAGGCCGCAGCAATGGATGACCAACGCCAAGAGGCCCCGATGACCGCCCTTAAACCCGATCCCATCGGCCGCACAGCGCTGGCTGTCGAGATCACCAACCGCCTGCGGCAGATGATCCTCGAAGGCCAGTTGCAGCCCGGTGAGAAGATCAACGAGAAGGCACTGACCGAGCAATTCGGCGTGTCCCGCACGCCTCTGCGAGAGGCGCTCAAGGTGCTGGCCGCCGAGGGGCTGCTCGATCTCATCCCGCATCGCGGTGCCGTGATCACCCGCCAGAGCGAGGCTGAACTGGCCGAAGTGTTTTGCGTCCTCGCGGCCCTTGAGGGATTGGCGGGGGAGCTGGCCGCTGAGTCCGCGGGTGATGACACGCTTGACGAAATCGCGGAGATGACGCACGCGCTGCGCCGCACGTATGAAGAGGCGGATCGCCCGACCTATTTTCGGATCAATCAAGCTATACATAGAGCCATTCTTGCCGCGGCAGGTAACGAGACATTGCTGCGCTCGCATGAATTGCTGGCCTTCCGCGTTCAGCGCGCGCGGTATCAGGCTAATCTGACGCCTGAACGCTGGTGCGCGGCGGTCGAGGAACACGAGGCTATTCTGGATGCCCTGCGCGCCCGGGATTCAGACCGCACGGGCCGGTTGATGAAAGACCACCTTCTGCGCAAGTTCGCCTCAATCAGGGCGAAGGGCTGAAACGTTCGGGTGATAGTGCTGCCAAAACTGATGGATGCAATTGCGGCACCTCGCCCTTGATCAACGCGGCCGTCACTGTCGACAGCGCCGGTGCAGTCTGCACACCGTAGCCACCCTGACCGGCCAGCCAAAAGAACCCTTGCGCGCGCGGATCGAACCCTGCGACCGGCGTGCGGTCGGGCGCGAAGGTGCGCAAACCTGCCCAGCTATGCTCCAGCCGGGTGACCTCATGCGTCACCGCCTGCTCGAACCGGTAGAGGCCCTCGGCCAGCACCATATCCTCGGGCCAGGCGTCGTGGGGATCGACCGGGTCCTCGTCGGCGGGCGAGACCATCAGCTTGCCCGCCTCGGGCTTGGCGTACCAGGTCTCGGCTATGGAGCCGAAGATCGGCCAATGCTCGGTGTCATGGCCTTCTGGGGCAGGAATGATCGCAGCGGAGCGGCGATAGGGTTGCAGCCCGAGGCGCGGCAGACCGGCCATGGCGGCGATTTCATCGGCCCATGCCCCGGCGGCATTGACGATTGTTGGCGCAGCAAAGCTGCCCTGTGCCGTTTCCACGTGCCATTGCCCGGATTCATGGTGCAGCGCCTGCACCGGAGCGCCGGTGACAATGCACCCAGCCCGTGCGCGCAGCATCCTTGCGTAGCCTTGCAACAGCAGATCCACGTCGATACCGCGCGCGTCGCGCTCGATCATCGCGCCCGCGATGCGCTCGGGGCGCAGGATGGGGACGATCTCGGCGGCCTCCTGTCCGGTCAGCCGCTCCACCCCGACCGCGCCGTCAAGATAGGCGTCGAGCACCGGCAATTCTTCCTCGGAGGCGACCATAAGCTCGCCCCGGGGGCTGAGGATCGGTTTGTCGCTGATCTCGCCGGGCTGCTCGAAGATCGGCTCGGCCAAGGCGTTGAGCGCGCGCAGCGTCGCGTTGCCGTAATTGCGGATAAAGATCGCCGCTGAGCGCCCCGTCGCGTGATAGCCTATCTGCGGCTCGCTCTCCAGCACGGTCACGTCGGCCCCCGCGCGGGCGCATTCCGCCGCGGCACTGACCCCTGCGATGCCGCCGCCGATGACGATGATATCGGTCATACCTGCGCCCCCTCGAAGCCGGTCAGCGTGGCGGTGAGGTTCTGGCCCAACTCCTCGCAGAGATAGCCGCCCTCCTGCACGAACAGCGTGGGCAACCCGAGGCCCGCAATGGCCGCACCGATGCGCCCGAACCCCGGCGTGGTGATGGCGAGGCCCTGGAACGGATCGCCCTCGTAGGCGTCGAGGCCGAGGGCGACGACCACCGCATCGGCCCCGAAATTCACGATCCGCTCCAGCGCGCGGTCGAGCGTGCGCAGGTAGTCGTCATCACCGGTCTTGCGCGGCAGCGGCAGGTTGAGGTTGTAGCCCATGCCACGCCCCTCGCCGCGTTCGGACGCATGGCCCCAGAAGAACGGGTAGAAGCGTTCGGGATCGGCATGGATCGAGACGGTCAGCACATCATCGCAGTCGTAGAAAATGCCCTGCGTGCCATTGCCGTGATGCACGTCCACGTCGAGGATGGCGGTGCGCCGCCCGGCCATACGCAGTCGTTCGGCGGCGATGGATGCGTTATTGAGAAAACAGAATCCCCCCGCCAGATCGCCGAAGGCATGGTGCCCCGGCGGGCGGCAGAGGGCGTAGGCGGCGCGTTCGCCCTGCTCCAGCAGATCGGCCCCGGTGACGGCGCTCTGCGCCGACCAATAGGCGGCCTCCCACGTGCCTGCGCCGATGGGACAGGCGGTATCGGCCTGATGATAGCCTGCCTGCCCCACGGCGGATTTCGGGTAATTGTCGCCGCGCGTGGCGGGGTGGATGTTGGGGATCACCTCCGGCCCGCCGCCGTCGATGCGCTGCCAGCGGGTGTGGATGTTGCGCAGGAAGGTCACATACTCTGGCGAATGGAGCGCCGCGATGGGGCCAAGACCGGCATCCTTCGGTGCAGTCAATTCGCAGCCCGCCTTGCGCGCGCCATCGGTCAGACGGGCGATGCGCTCGGGCTGTTCGGGGCTGGGCTGGATGACGCCGTTGGCCATGAAATGCTGCGGGTCGTGCTGCCACTGGCGGTCGTCGAAAATGGCCTTCATCTGCCCTCTCCCTTCAGTCTGTGAAATCCTGCCTGTGGCAGGCGCATCTGTGTCACGCGGTCCTGCGGCGCAAAGCCGAGACGTTCATAGAACCGGCGCGAGGCGGTGCTGTGACCGTAAACTGCCAGCGTCATCCATGCCGCGCCCCATTGCGCCCCGGCCCGATGCGCCACCTCGACCAGCAGGTGCCGCCCGGCCCCCTGCCCCCGGGTCGCCGCATCGACCCAGAGGTCAGAGACATAGACCCCCGCCGCCCCCTGCGCAGTGGAAAACAACGGGCTGTAGAGCGCCGCGCCGATCACGTCCCGCTCTACCGCCAGAAGCCCGTAGGCCGCTGGCGTATCGCCCATCAGCCCCTTGCGCAAGGCGTCGAGCCCTGCCCGGTGCGTATCGCCCAGATCATCGCTGAGCGCGCGCAAGGCACGATCCAGCAGGACCAGATCCGCCTCCGTTCTCACCGCGCGAAACTCCGTCACCATGGTTCAGATCGCCGTCCGGTCCGCGCCCTTGAGGCGCAGCAGACGGCGCGCACCGTCGGCATCCACCACCTCGCGCCCCATGGCCTCGACAATGCCGCGCACTTTCTCCACCTGCTCGGCATTGGACCGCGCGAGCGTGCCGCGCGCAATCGTCAGGCTGTCCTCCAGCCCCACGCGCACATGCCCGCCCATCGCCGCCGCCTGCGCCGCCATCGGCATCTGGTGGCGGCCCGCAGCCAGCACCGAGAACATATAATCCGCACCGAAGAGCTTGTCGGCGATGCGCACCATGTGGCTCAGGTTTTCCGGGTCCGGCCCCATGCCGCCGAGCACGCCAAATACGAATTGAATGAAGAACGGCGCCTCGATCAGGCCCCTGTCGGCAAAATGGCGCAGCATGTAGAGATGGCCCAGATCGTAGCATTCAAATTCGAACCGCGCGCCGCGCTCCTGCCCCAACTCGGTGAGGATACGGGCAATGTCGCGCGGGGTGTTCTTGAACACCAGATCATCGGAGCCTTCGAGAAACGGCTTTTCCCAGTCATGCTGCCAGTCGGTGATCCGCTCGGCCATCGGGTAGAGCGCGAAATTCATCGTGCCCATGTTGAGCGAGGCCATTTCCGGGGCGGCCTCCTTGGGGGCGGCCAGACGCTCATCGAGGCTCATCACCGCGCTGCCGCCCGTGGAGAGGTTGAGCACCGCGTCGCAGCCCTGTTTGAGGCGCGGCAGGAAGGCGCGGAAATGGTCGGGATCGGCAGAAGGGCGGCCGGTTTCGGGATCGCGCGCGTGCAGGTGCAGGATCGACGCGCCCGCCTCTGCCGCCTCGACGCCCGCCTTTGCGATCTCGTCGGCGGTCACCGGCAGGTGCGGCGACATCGAGGGCGTGTGGATCGAGCCGGTGAGCGCGCAGGTGATGATGATCTCGCGCATTACACCGCCCGGCCCAGCGCGGGGCGGATTTCCTCGGTGAACTCTGCCAAAGAGGCATCCAGCATCTCGGTGATCTCGTCGAGATGCGTTTCCGTGACGATCATCGGGGGGGCAATGATGATATGATCGCCCTCCACCCCGTCGCGGGTGCGGCGCGAGTAGACGATCAACCCCTTGTCATAGGCGATCTGCACGAAGCGGTTGAAGGCATTCAGGTGCTTCGGCAGCGGGGCCTTGCTGCCCCGGTCGGCCATGAACTCGAACGCCGTCAGCAGCCCCTTGCCGCGGACGTCGCCGACGATGGCATAGCGCTGCATCAGGCCCTCCAGCCGGTCCTTGAGTTTCAGGCCCATCCGCGCGGCGTTGCCCACCAGATCCTGCCGCTCGATCTCGTCGATCACGGCCAGACCGGCGGCGCAGGCCAGCGGGTTGCCGGCATAGGTGTAGCCATGCAGGAACCCGCCCGCATCCAGCACCGCCTCGACCAGCCGCTCATGCGCCACCATCGCGCCAAGCGGCACGTAACCGGCGGCGAAGCCCTTGGACATGACAGCGATATCCGGCGTCAGCCCCCAATGCTCGGACGCGAGGAACCTGCCCGTGCGCCCCGCGCCGGTCATGACCTCGTCGAGGATCAGCAGCACGCCATATCGGCGGCAAATCTCCTGCACCCGCTCCATATAACCCTTGGGCGGCACCAGCGCGCCGGTCGAGGCGCCGCCGATCGGCTCGACCACGAAGGCCAGCACGCTCTCGGGGCCTTCCTCCAGTATCTTCGCCTCCAGCATGTCGGCGTAATGGTGGCCTGTCGCCTCGTCCTCTGGGTCAAGCCCGTCGAGATAGGCGCGCGGGGCAGGCACCTTGGGCATCGCTTGCATCATCGGCGCGAAGGGATCGGTCAGCGGCGCATAAGACGTGATGGCGAGCGCGCCGAGCGTGCAGCCGTGATAGGAGGGCGCGCGGCTGATGATCTTCCACCGGCTGCCCTCGCCGGTCGCGAGCGCGTATTGCCGCGCCAGCTTCAGCGCCGATTCCACCGCCTCGGACCCGCCCGAGACGAAGAACACCCGGTTGAGGCCCGCGGGGCACAAGGCGGCGGTCTTGGCGGCGAGTTTCTCGGATGCCTCGGTCTCGAAATGCAGGCGATACCCAAAAGTGGATTTCTCCATCTGACGGCGCATCGCCTCAAGCACATTCTCGTTGGAATGGCCGATATTGCAGACCATCGCGCCGCTTGATCCGTCCAGATAGCGCTTGCCATCCACATCCCACATGTAGACGCCGCGCGCCTGATCGAGCACCGGCTTGCGCTCGCGTCCCTGATAGAAAAGGTGAGAGGGTTTCACGTTCATTCTCTTATCCCGGAAGCGCCGCGCAATCCTGCGGACGCAGATGCAGATTGACCGCGTCGCCCGCGGCAAAGGGGCGCTCGTCGATCATGTTGATGGCTTGCAGCTGCGCCTCGCCCACACGCACGAAATAACGCACCGCCTGCCCCTGATAATCCACGGTCTCCACGGTGGCGGGCACCGAGATCACGCCCTCGGGGGCGGCATCCCTCGCAAGCAAGAGCTTTTCGGCACGCACCACCAGCTTGGCCTTGCCCGTGCCGGTCAGGTTAGGTGCCTTGGCGGCGGGCACGGTGACCTTGCCAAAGGTCGCATCCTCGACCACCACGCTCGCGCCATGCTCGATACATTGCGCCTCGGTGATGTTGGACGCCCCGAGGAAGTTGGCGACGAATTCCGAGGCAGGCGTGTTGTAGACCTCTTCGGGCTTGCCCACCTGCTCCACGCGTCCTTCGGACATCACGACGATCAGATCGGACATGGCCAACGCCTCGGATTGATCGTGCGTGACGAAAACGGTCGTCACGCCGATGCGCTCCTGAATGCGCTTCAACTCCACGCGCATATCCTCGCGCAGGTTGGCATCGAGCGCCGAGAGCGGCTCGTCCAGAAGCAGCACATCCGGCTCGATCACGATGGCACGGGCCAGCGCGATGCGCTGTTGCTGGCCGCCCGACAGTTCCTTGGGATAGCGGTCGCCGACATTGGGCAGTTGCACCAGCTCCAGCGCGTCCTGCACCTTGGCCGGGATCTCGGATTTTGGCACGTCGCGGTATTTCAGGCCGAAGGCCACGTTCTCGGCCACGGTTTTATGCGGAAAAAGCGCGTAGTTCTGAAAGACTAGGCCAAGGTTGCGCTTGTGAATGGGCACGTCATTGACGCGTTTGCCTCCGATCAGGATCTCGCCCTCGCTCGGGTCGAGAAGCCCGGCGATCATCCGCAGGTTGGTGGTCTTGCCACAGCCCGAAGGGCCGAGCAGCGTGACAAACGCGCCTTCGGGGATCTCCAGCGTGGTGCGATGCACGGCGGTGAAGCTGCCGAAACGCTTGACGATGTCTTGCAGGGTGACGGCGCTCATCGCGGTCTCCTATGTTGCGAGGCCGCGCGGGGCGGCGGGCACGCAATTTCGAAATTGCGTGACCAAGGCCGTTTCAACGGCCTTGGCACTCTTTGCGAGCCGGATCGCTCAGTAGCCGCGCTGCACGCGGCTGAAGGTCTCGGACCACTCTGCCTCATTGCCGTTCCAGTAGTTGGGATCGGCGAAGGTGAGCGAGTCGAGCGTGCCGGTCGGATCATAGGCCGGCAGCGTCGGGATCTTGTCACCCAAATCGACCTTGGTCCCGTCGAGCGCGGGCGGATAGTTCTGCCCTTCGGCCACGGCGATGGAGGTCTCCGGGGCCAGCATGAAGTTCAGGAGTTCCTCGCAGGCCTCGACCGGGCTGCCCTTGAGCACGTGCAGGCATTCCTGCCAGGCAAAGCTGCCGGGCGCGTCGTAATAGCCGATATCGTGGCCCTGCTGCTGCAGCGCCGCGATGCGGCCCGACCAGCCTTCGGTCACGTAGATTTCTTCCTCGGCCAGAAGGCTCATCAGTTCCGCGCCTGACGACCAGTATTTCAGCGCCAGATCGCGATGACTGCGGATCGCGTCCCAGACGGCCTCCATATCCTGAATGTTGTTGGGGTCTTGGCCCGTCTGCAGCGCGCCGTACCAGATCCGTGTGCGCCATTCGCCCCAACCACCGATCTTGCCCTTGTAGGCCTCGTCGATCAGGATGCTGGCGCCTTTCTCCTTCATCTCCTCGTCCGAAATATACTTGCGGTTATAGGCCAGACCCGTGGTGCCGTAATCATAAGGCACAGCCGACAGGTAATCCGGCGTCACACCCCGAAACGCGCTGGTCAGCGCATCCATCACCAGCGACATGTTGGGGATGTTGTCGAGGTTGAGTTCCACCGTCAGGCCGAAATTGACGTAGCGGGCGTAATCGAACACGCCCGACAGATGCGCGATGTTGTATTCGCCCTCCTGGCTGGAGCGGACCTGCGCGAGATATTCGTCGCTGCCCGCAAAGGTGCCGTCCACAACCTCGATGCCGGTCTCCTTGGTGTAAGGCTCAAAGGCATGCTCGCGGAACGCCTCGGACACGACACCGCCCCAGCCGTCGAAGCGGACCTGTTGCACGTCCTGCGCATGGGCGAACTTGGCAAAGGGCGTCTGCACGCCGTAGGCGAGGCCCGCCGCCCCGATCAGCCCCAGAAAATTGCGCCGGTCCAGATCGCCATTGCGATAGCGCTCCAGCAGGCGTTCATAACGTTTGGTATTGTCCATTTTTCATATCTCCTTGTTGAGGGTTAATGCGGTTCTTAAGTGCCGCTTTTCATGGCGAGTTTGCGGGCCACCGCCGCACCTAGTAGCGGCAGGCCCACGGTCATCACGATCATCACCGTGCCAAGCGCGTTGATTTCCGGGCTGATCGAATTGCGCAGCATCGAGAAGATCTGCGTCGGCACGGTCTCCACCCCACCCGGCTTCCAGAAGAGCGTGCCGGTGATGTCGTCGAAACTGATGGTGAAGGCAAAGAGCGCGCCGGCAGCCACCGCCGGAAGCATCAGCGGCAGCGTGACCGAGAAAAACGTCTGCACCGGCGAGGCCCCGAGGCTGAGGGCCGCCTCTTCGACGTCGCGCTTGATCGACACCAGCCGCGCCTGCACCACGAGGATCACGAAAGGCAGGGTAAAGATGACGTGTCCCGCCAGCAGCAAGGCGAAACTCTTGCCAAGGCCAAGCCAGTTGAGAAACAGCAAAAGCGCCACCGCCAGCACCACCTCGGGCACCAGAATGGGTGCGATCAGCAGCGTTGTGATCGTGTTGCGCCCGGGGATCTTGTAGCGCACCAGCGCAAGGCTCGCGAGAATGCCCAGCGTGGTCGAGATCACCGCCGTCATCAGCCCCAGCACGATCGAGGTGCGAAAGGCGCGCATCACCGCGTCGTTGTTCCACAATTCCTCGAACCAGCGCAGCGACATGCCGGTCATCGGGAAACTGCCGAACTGATTGGCGTTGAACGACAAGAGCACCACCACCGCCACCGGCAGGAACATGAAGCCATAGACCAGCACGGTCCAGATGCGGATCGCCTGCCAGCCCATCAGCCCAGCCCCTTGGCAAGTTGCGCCATGCCGAGATAGCGGTTGTAGATCGCCACCAGCACGCCGAGGACCGCCAGCAGCAGCAGCGACAGCGCCGAGCCGAGCGGCCAGTTGAGTTGCGTGATGATCGCCTCGAACACCAGATTGGCGAACATCGCATCGGTCGGCCCGCCAAGGATCACCGGGGTGATATAGGTGCCCGCGCCCAGCACGAAGCACAGCAATCCGCCCGCCGCCAGACCCGGCAGCGACAGCGGCAGGGTCACTTGGGTAAACGCCTCCCACCGGGTCGCCCCGAGCGAGGTGGCGGCGTCTTCGAGATTGGTGTCGATCCCCTCGAGGCTGACATAGACATTCAGCACCATGAACGGCAGCAGGAAATGCACGAGGCCGAGGATCACCGTCGCCTCGTTATAGAGCATCTGCATCGGATCGCTGATGATCCCGAGCGTCATCAGCAGGGTATTGAGCGCCCCCGACGTGCCGAGGATGTTGATCCAGCTCATCGTGCGGATGATGTAGCTGATCCAGAACGGCAGCATCAAAAGCAGCAGCAGGATCATCTTGTTGCCCTTGGACCGGGCAATGAAATAGGCCGCCGGATAGCCCATCAGCCCGCAGATCAGCGTGGTGATCGCCGCGATCTTCAGCGTATTCAGCAGGATGTCGCGATAAAACCGGTCGCTCAGCGCCTTTTGCCAGTTGTCGAGGTAGAATCCCACCTGATCCGCGCCCATCGCCGAGCGCAGCCAGAACGAATAGACCACGATGAACATCAGCGGGATGATCAGCAGGAAGAGCACCGCCGCGAGGGCGGGTGAAAGCAGTATCCACGGCTGTCTTGCCTCGCGGGCTTCGACCGACATGCGTCTCCCTTTCATGCGCGTCCCGTTCAATGCGGGCTTGCCCAGAGGGTGCAAAGCGGTCCATCATTAATCAAATAGATAAGAGGAATTGTGACAATAGATGAAATCTATGGAAAGCCGCGACAGCCCCGAACGGATCATGCGCGAGATGGATTGGAATCTCTTGCGCACCTTCGTCGTCCTCGCGCAATCACGGTCGGTCACAGATGCCGCAAACCGGCTGCGCCTGACCCAGCCTTCGGTTTCTACCGCTTTGAAAAGGCTGGAAGATAGGGTGGGAAAGCGCCTCATTCACCGCTCGCCGGGGCGGTTCGAGCTGACCGAGGCGGGTGAGGTGCTCTATCGCGAGGCGCTCGATATCCAAGGCTCGATCCTGCGGCTCTCCACCCTCATGCGCAACATGACCGACGAGGTGACAGGGCATGTGCGGGTATCCCTGGCAAGCCATGTCATCTGCCCGCTTTTTGATCAGGTGCTGGCGGAGTTCCACGCCGAGAACCCGCGCGCGACCCTCTCGATCGAGGTGCATTCCTCGGCGCAGGCGATCGAAACGGTCTCGGCGCGCTCGGCCTCTTTCGCCATCTGCCTCGTGCATCAGCGCAATCCCAAGCTGGAATATCTGCGGCTTTACCGCGAATTCTTCGGCCTGTTTTGCGGCCCGCCGCATCCCCTGTTTGGCCGCCGCGACCTGACGCGCGCCGATCTGGCGGGCCAAAGCGCCGTCAGTTTCGAGACCGATCGCTTGCAGGACGCGCTCAAACCGGTGACGCTGATGCGCGCGCAGGCGGAACTCGGCGATCAGATCATCGCCACATCGAGCCATCTGGAGGAGGTGCGGCGCATGATCATCGCGGGCCTTGGCATCGGACCCTTGCCGCTGCACGTGGCCGAACGCGACGTGCGCGACAACCTCCTGTGGCAATTACCTCCTTTCGATCAGACGGCGGCGGTGGATGTGCATGTGGTGTGGAACCCGCGCGCGGTGCTGAACCGGGCAGAGCAGTGGTTGGTTGACCGCCTGCGTGCGCGGATCGAGGCCACGCCGATTGAGGAGCGAACCTATCGCTGAGTGTTTGATGGTGGTGCGCGGGAGAGTTACTCTTCCAACCCGCCCACGTTCAAGGATTGCGTTGCGGTTGCATTTGTCAATTCTATCCAAGGTCAAGTTGAGGTACTCTTTCACCAGCCCATTGGATGGGTGTTTTAAAATTCAGACATTCAAGGAGATTTGTTTTGCAATCCCAGACTTCGACGTCCTCGCCCGTCTCGATCACCGTTTCTATTGAAGGGGCCGCACCTGTAAGCAAGACTTGCGATTTGTTGGTCATCGCTTGCGAACCGCGCAACCTGATAGGTGTCTGCGATTATACGCCGGCAGAGTTGGATGTGTTTGGTAAACTGACCAATTTCACCTTTCACACGACGTTGGTGCGGGTAAAGGTGCCCAGTCCCGCGCCGCAATACGGGATCATTCTGGCCCCGACCGAAATCGGCGAAATGTCTGGCCAAGTCAGCGGGTATCGCAATGAGACGGCAAAGCAGTTCTCGCTTGAAACCGCCAACGCCATGACTGAAAACCTTGTGACCGTCTACCAGTTGCAAGGGCCCGCCGATCCCCCGATGACCGAGGCGGAATTCATTCAGAATCTGAGGGATACTCTGCCGACGCTCGATTGGTGGCCCTATCCGGACTACGAGATCGTTTCAGATGCCCGCGGGGCCCCGGTCGATCTGCGTACACCCTATTTCGACCATTTCGACAATGCCGGGCTTCTTTCAGGCGGCCCGTGGAGTTATCTTGATCTGCAAGGAAAGAACAATACGCTGTTCGTGCATGGCTCAACCTGCTTCGAGTCTGTCCTGCAATGCTGGCAATATGGCGGGATGCTGCT
Source organism: uncultured Roseovarius sp. (assembly GCF_947259555.1). Lineage (GTDB taxonomy): Bacteria > Pseudomonadota > Alphaproteobacteria > Rhodobacterales > Rhodobacteraceae > Roseovarius. Next base: position 48,250 of record NZ_CAMYMD010000025.1, on the reverse strand, counting down.
CGATCACCAGGAAAAGCTCGGCTGGTCCCTGCCCGAAGACAAGAGCGCGCCGATCATCGTGCTGGGTGCGGGGCCCTCGGGTATGATGTTCGCGCACCGTCTTCAACAGCAGGGATTCACCAACGTGGAAATTCTTGAGTCCACTGACAGGTTCGGCGGCAAGACCCACACGGTTACCTATGACAGCCCCGCGCCGTCGAATGACGGTGCGGCGACTGCTTGTGAATTGGGCACCTGCTATTTGTCGCCCGCATATAATCACATGGCGGCGCATTTTGCCGAATGCGGGTTCATGACCGATAATATCCGCGAAGGCATGTACGTGAAAGCGGATCATCAGGACCCGGCAGGGCACACGATCCGCGCCATGGTGACGACCGGCCAGTTTCCGGGTGTCCCGGCCCCCGCGACGCTGATGGATTATGATGAGTTCACTCTGCTCAAAGGCTATTACGAAGCCAATAAACCCTTTGCCGACCCTCAGAACTGGCTTGACGGCTTCGACGCGGAAAAGGTCAAGGGCGAGATTCTGGTGAAATTGGCGGAATATGATTTGCTGCTGTTGCTGTATCGCGGGTTGACCATGCCGATGCCGATGACCGCACCAACGGAACTCCTGAAATACGACAGCTTTTATGATTTTCTTGAAAAGAATGACTTGCTGATCCTGACGGGTATGCTGGAATACGCTTATTCCGTGCAGGGCTATGGACCTCTAAGGCAGATCCCTGCCTATTATGGCATGATCTGGATTTCGCTGCCGCTGACGCTTGGCCTGATTTTCAGTGACAAGCCTGCGGTCACAGTACTGTCAAAAGGCTGGCTCGACATCTGGACACAAATGGCACCGACACTAAGTATCCAAAAAAATGCGCAGGTGACAAAGATTACCCGCATGCCTTAGAAAGTACCGGCGCGGAGTAAGGGCACGGTACTCCGACAGAGGGAACAGGGATGAAGACGCTGGAACGCAGGGCGACAACCATCGCCGCCGCAGACGTGGTGGGATTCTCGCGGCTGGTTACTTTGGATGAAGAAACGGTTTTCGCGCGCCTTCATGAGCTCCGACAGGGCATAATAGACCCTGCCATAGCTGAAAATGGAGGCCGGATCGTAAAATCCATGGGTGACGGGCTTCTGGTGGAGTTTCCAGACCCTGCCGCGGCCATTCGGGCATCGCTCTATGCACAACGCGCCATCGCGGCGCATGAAGATGCTGTACCGGAGGATCGGCGGATCCGCTTGCGGGTTGGAATCAACCACGGCAGCGTCTTGATCGACGGTACGGATGTGCTGGGGGATGTGGTGAATATCGCTGCCCGGCTAGAGACATTGTCGGCGCCGGGCGGTATCTGCATTTCCCGTACCGTACGAGACATGATGGCGAACGATGCAACCATGACCATCATCGGACAGGGCATGCAGTATGTGCGCAACATTCCCGCACCTGTCGAGGTCTGGCAGGTCTCCACGGGTGTCGAGGCCGCGAGCCGGAGCACCGTAACCCAGAGCGCCGACCGACCGTCCGTGATCGTCTTGCCATTTGACAACCTTTCTCCAGCTGTCGAAGATGGATTTCTCGCCGACGGAATCGCCGAAGATCTCATCAACGAACTGTCGCGCTTTCGGTCCCTCTTTGTTATCGCCCGCGGGTCTTCTTTTGCTTACAAGGAACGTCCACAGGACATGCGTCAGATCGCGCAGGACATGCGGGTGCGCTATGTGGTTCAGGGTGCTGTTAGACGTGCTGGTTCACGCCTGAGAGTCACTGCTCAGTTGATCGAGGCTGAAACCGGGCATCAGATCTGGTCAGACCGCTACGATCGTGACATGTCCGACCTTTTTGCGCTTCAAGACGATATCACGCGTTGCATTGTAACTGGCTTGACCCCCGAAATTGGTGCTCACGAGCGCGCGATGTCCCGCGCCAAACCAACAGAGAGTCTGTCGGCATGGGAGATGTGCCAGCGCGGTTTGACCGAGATCGACATGCGCACAACCGGCGGGGTGCGCACTGCGACCGCACTTTTCAAGGCGGCGGCCGAGGCGGACCCGAGCTATGCGTTGCCACACGCGCTTCTTGGCCGCGTGCACGCCGTACGCATCTATTCGGGCCGTAGCCGAAATCCTCGTGAAGACGTCGTTGCGGGCATGTATCATGCCGACCGTGCGATCGAGTTGGATGACCGGCTTGAATTGGGCCACATCACGCTGGCACAGTTGCTCACTTTGCAAGGACGTGAAAGCGATGCGCGCGATGCTCTGGCGCGTGCCCGCGCGCTCAATCACAATGACGCGCTCGTTTACAATGCTCAGACCTTCATCAACCTGTTTCAAAAAGACCCGGATACCTACGAAATGGAGGCAGCCGGGCTGGAGGCGATCCGCCTCAGTCCGCAAGATCCGATGCTTTGGTCTTTTTACTGGATGCTCGCGGTGGCGATCTGGATGCGCGATATGCATCTCGGCGAGAATACCCGCCAGTATCTCGAATCCGCTGCCCGCCATCCCGGGGCAGAGGCGTTTGTACATTCTGCCATGGCCGTCGTTTCATTGCGTGCCGGAGATACCGCAGCCGCTCGTCGATCCCTCGATCAGGCGCTGTTGGTGCGGCCGGGTTTCTCTTTGGAGATCATCAAATACGGTTTTCATTTCCCAAAATGGCCTGCTCTTGTCGCGGGTATAAAGGATGATCTGGAACCGCTTGTTGAAATGGGTCTGCCAAGACGATGATGCAATTCGTTGGGAATGTGATATACTGATCGGATAGCTTGCTGTGACAGTCGCAGTCTGTCACTTTTTTGACATTGGCCTCAAAGTACGAACGCAGATTTCAGTTTTCCGTGCCGTCCGAGGAGATTTTTGATGACGGGCATTTTCGAGTGGGCCTTTTTTCTGGCGTTGTTCCAAATCAAGCACTACCTCGCCGATTTCCGTTTCCAGACTGGCTGGATGGTCATGAACAAGGGCCGCTACGGGCATCCCTCTGGGCTGATACATGCAGCGCTTCATAGCGCGCTTAGTGTGCCGATCTTTCTTTGGGCAGGCTTGTCTGTCTGGCAGTGCCTGACCTTGGGGGCTGCGGAGTTGGTGCTGCATTATCATATCGACTGGGGCAAAGCCCGCATTGTCCGTTTGCAGGGTATTGACGAGACCGACCCCCGGTTCTGGCGCTATCTGGGTCTGGATCAAGCCCTGCACCAGATGACGTATCTCGGGTTCTTTGCGCTTGTGGCAAGCGCCTTGCAAACCGACTGAAATCCGCATGTATTTGGGTCTCGCCGCGCCGGTGGAACCCAGGCGATACTTGCAGATCAAGACAGGATGACGCGAGTCTGCCCTGCGCTCCGAGTAAGCAGCTTGTCGTCAATGACGTACGGATGCGAATGAAACCTGAAACGACGTCACGCGGTGTAACGCGGCGAAGAGTGTCTTGCGAAAGAACGGTTTGGCGAGAACAACACTCTTGCTTGCTGACGCAAGATCGCTCAGTTCGTCCTTTTCCTGACGATTGCCGAGAATGATTATTGGAACATCTCTCAACTCGCTCCGCAGATATTCTATTTCCTGCGAGACAGACCTTGCGCCCCCTATGTGATCCGCATCGACAATAAGTGCAGACCATCTGTCGGGTGCCGCGAGAAGGTCTGCCAACAGGCTATCATGATCCGAGCATAGGTGAACTTCGCAATCGTGTTCCGAGAGCCACTGGCAGCATTTCTTGCTGTTCCTGTCATTCGCCGCGCTGACAGCGATCCTGTCTTTGATACGATCCACATTTGCTCTTGGCTGAAAGGATAGCCAAACCGCTGGATCAGTTTGAGACGATGTATAATTCAGCGCGTCGATTTCTACCGCGTTACGGGGATTTCCAGTCTGTCTGAGTTTATGCAAGGCCATAAATCCTCCGATCATGAGCACGATAAAGATCATCTGTGCTCCATATCCAAATAGAATTGCCCACCAAAACGAGGTTCCCATCGCCATTGCGCCAACGGCAACACCGAGCATTGCGACCATGCTCATCAACACCACGGTCATCGCCTGTCCGGGTGGTTTGGGCTGCGTGCGCTCCTCGGCTGGATAAGCAGGATTCTGCATCAGTGCTTCGTAGGCTGTATTTGTCAAAGCTCTCTCTTTCGGTCGGCTGAACTGACGACATGTCGAAAACACCCTCGAATGGCTAAAGACTGAGATCACTCACATTTACGGGGTACGCGTTACCCTTGGACACATGCGTGTCATGTCATTGCGGCACAGACATCGCCGCACGTTATGAGGTAAAAGAACTACATCTAATGGTAGAATACAATTCAAATTAACACGTAAGAAGAGATTTTTCCGCTTGGTTCCAAACTGGCATTATTTTGCTTCTTGGACGCAGCGCATTCTAAATGACGACACGCCCTAAAGCCTGCGGACGAGAGGACCCATAATCATTGGTGTCAGATACATCGGCACCTGATAGCAGCCGATGAAGAGAAGTAGCGCGGCCCCTGTATCCGCTGGCAGCGCACCCAGAAACAGAGCGAGATTTCGATTGCCGGCGATGATCGCAAGTGCTGGTGCTTCTGATGTGAATTTGCCCCGACGCAGGATGAAAAGCGCGGCTGCTTGTGCTCCAAAATTCAAACCGCAGACGACCGCAAGAGTTGCCCAGATATCCTGCTCCATCGCAATCAGGGCAGGCCCTACTGAGGACATCAAGCCCACCACGACAACAGCCATCACCAAGGTGATGACACCGTCGACAGCCTTTCCGCCGCGCGTGGTTTGCAGAAAACCTGCGGATCGCCTTACCCAAACTCCTATGCCGCCCGCCAGTCCTATCACGCCCAGCAGGCGTGCGGCGGCGCCTGCAACAACTTCGGGTGCGCCGAATACGGGCATCAGCCAGAAAACCGGCAAGACGGTCAAGGGTAGGATCGCTGTGCCTGTAATAAGTTGGCGCAAGGCCGGGGCAGGGTCACCGCCCGCAAGAATCGTAAGGCCCGGGCTACCGGTCAGTGGGGCAGCGGCCAGCACCAGAACCACGCCAATTCCGAGTATGGAATCCAACGCCCCAATGCCCCAGAGCACGGCAATCGCCGTGAGAGGTAGTCCGATCTGCATTGCCGCGGATATGCCCACGGCGCCGGGCACATCGCGCCAGTCCCCGAACGCGCTTAGGACATCCACGCGCAGCACACTCAGAAACAGGAGAAAGACAATCATGGGAAAGATCAGCGGTGCCATCGACTCTGCAAGGCCGGGGGCAAGTATACCGACGATCAGACCAATCACCAGAACAAGCCGCCCCTGCCGTGCAAGCCCATGCAGAAGGGCTATCAAATCGCGGCCGCCCCTCTGGCGGCCTGGTCGTAGACCCCGGACAGCGCGCGCAAGAGCGCCGCCAATCTTGAAATTTCCGCCTTGTCGACCCCCATTTGAGACACGGCTCGCACAAGCAGCGCCTCTCGCACCCGTCCGTATTGTGAGCAGTAGTCCTGCCCGGCCCCGGTAATGGAAACGGTCTTTTCCTTGCCATTCCGGCCAGATTGCACAAGTCCCTGTTTTTCCAGTTTCCGCACGGCATAATTGACAAGATGCGTATCCTCTACATTCAGGACAAGGCAAATATCGGCGAGGCTCTTGGGGCGTTCCCGGTGGTGGACGAGATGCACGATGAGCACCTCCAGAGGGGTAAGCGACGGCATGCCAGCCGCCGTCATGCAGCGCACCATCCAGCGTTGAAAGGCATTGTTCGCCATGGTCAGGGCAAATTCCATCTCTGACAATTCAGGAAGGCCCGAATTGGCAAGATGCGCCGACGAGACGACAGGCCCTAACGCGCCAGCATTGTTTGAGGGATCCATAGGGCAATCTCCGGAAACAGGGTCAGAATGGCAGTGGCCAGCACAAGGAGCAGGAAAAAGGGAAACGCATATCGCGCGATCTCGAAAATGTTGCGCCCGGTGATGGATTGAAGCACGAACAGGTTAAATCCCACGGGTGGCGTGATCTGGCTCATCTCAACAACCAGAACGAGGAAGATGCCGAACCAGATCGGATCTATTCCCGCGGAAAGTACCATTGGTAGGATAACAGACGTGGTGAGTACGACGATGGAAATTCCATCAAGAAACATGCCCAGCACGATGAAGAACACGACAAGAGCAGCCAAGAGCAAGTTGGCTGAATACCCTTGTTCTCCGATCCAGGCCGCTAGCGCGCGAGGGATGCCGGTATAGCCCATGGCTACAGTCAAAAAGGCCGCTCCGGCGAGAATGAAAGAGATCATGCAAGTTGTGATCGTGGCCCCCCTCAGAGCGCCCCAAGTGCTTTCTCGGTTCAATGATCCGCCGAGCCCCGACAGAATGAGCGCGCCGAGAACACCGACGACAGCAGCCTCGGTGGGTGAGGCGAGTCCGGCATAAATAGAGCCTATAACAGCGATAATCAGTAGAATTGTCGGCCCCAGAAGGACCATGGCACGTAACTTGTCGCTCCATGTTGTCTGCGGTTCCCTCGCGGGCATCCTATCTCTATGCCAAAGAGCCCAGATCATCGTGTAGCCGGAAAAGAGCACCGCCAGGAGCAGTCCCGGCCCGATCCCGGCCAGAAAAAGCCGGGCGATGCTTTGCTCGGTCGCGGCACCGTAGACGATCAGGATGATGGATGGTGGAATGAGAAAACCGAACGTACCCGATCCTGCGAGTGTGCCGATTATCATCCGGGCGTCGTAGCCGCGCTTGGTCAATTCCGGCACCGACATGCGCCCGACGGTGGCTGTCGTGGCCGCAGAAGACCCCGAGACGGCCGCGAAGAGCGCGCAGCCAAAGATATTGGCGTGCAAGAGTCTCCCGGGGAGACGCCCGGTCAAGGGCGCGAGGCCCGAAAACATGTCGGACGAGAGCCGGGAGCGAAAAAGGATCTCGCCCATCCATATGAACATCGGAAGCGCCGTTAAATCCCATATGTTCAGCGCGCCCCAGACCTTGGTGCCAAAGACCAACTCGACCGGTGCGGTGCTTGCCAGCAGCATCGCCACAAGGCCGACTGCGATCAATGCGAAGCCAACCCAGAGGCCAAGCGCCAGAACACCGAACAGCACGACCACGAGGATCAGTGAAAGAAGTTCAATGCCCATTTTGGGCCTCCTTATCGGCTTCCACCTGTGCAAATGCCGGATCTCGTCCGCGTAGCACTGTGATCAGTTCATCCGTGAGCGCGACCCAAAGCAGAGCCAAACCCAGCATCATGACACATTGAGGTATCCACAGAGGAAACTTGGCCATGCCGAAAGAAACGGCGTTGAAAGTCCACGAGTCCCAAGCCTGAACTGCGGCGCTGTAAAGGGCGAACGTGCAAAGGAAGAGCGCGAGCAGGAGTATTATAACGGCCAGCAAGCGTCGCAGCGCCGGAGACACCGCGTGCACGAGGATCGTCACGCGCACGTGCCCGCCTGATTTCAACGTTCCCGCGAGCGCAAGAAAGACCGATCCGACAAACAGAAATCCGCCAAACTCCGAAAGCGACGTTATCGCGATGCCGACGGGCTCTTGACCAAATATCAGCATCGTTTTGTCAATCACCCTGCCCATTACCTGCACCAAGACAAGCAACGCGATCATGACGAGCGCCAATGCGGCCAGGATGAACCCCGCAGCGTAAAGGCGGTCGAGCAGCCTGCGCAGCATTGGCGGTCTCCCTTGGAACGAAGATGGCGACGCGGGAGGATTGCTCCCGCGCCAGACCGGTCAGCGTGCGTTATAGGCTGACAGGATGGCTTGCCCCGCGTCACCGGCGCTGGCCTCCCACTCTTTTGTCATGGTTGCGCCGATTTCGCGCAACTGGCTGGCCAGCTCTGCGGATGGTGCAGACACTTGCATGCCATTTTCCTTTAGAGTCGCGATCTTCTCGTCAGTTTCTTCCATGGACATTTGCCAACCTCTCGCCTCGGCAGTGGCCGACGCTTCGAAAATCGCCTGCTGCTGATCTTCGGGCAGGGCCTCGAAAGCGCGCGTGTTCACAAAAACCATGTTCTTGGGTAGCCATGCCTGGGTGTCGATGTAGTGGCTCACAAAATCCCATGCCTGAGATGAGACACCGGTCGAGGGCGAGGTGATCATCGCCTCGACGCGCGATGTGGAAAAGGCAGTCGGAATGTCACCCGCTTCAACCGTGGTCGGCACTGCGCCCATCAACTGAGCGAGGCGCTCTGTCGCGGTATTGTAGGCCCTAAAACTGACTCCCTGCATCTGATCTATGGATGTGACTTCTTCCGTCAGATAAAGGCTCTGGCCCGGCCAAGGCACGGCAAAAAGCAACGTCAGCCCCTGCTCGGCCAATTTGGCGCTGATCTCGACGCGTGAGGCATCCCAAAGTTTCTTGGCATCGTCATAGCTCGCGGCCAGAAATGGAACCGAGTCGACACCGAAGACGGCGTCTTCATTGGCAAGCTGGGACATAAGGATCTCGCCGATTGGGGCAAGGCCCCGGCGTACGGAATCACGGATCTCCGGATGTGCATAGAGCGAGCCGGCGGAATGGACGGTAATCGTCAAGTCACCGTCGGTCGCTTTATCCACGTCATCGGCGAACTGCATGATATTCTGAGTGTGAAAGACCGAGTCGCCGTAAGGCGTGGGCATATCCCAAGTGGTTTGCGCCTGTGCCGTGCCGATGCCAAAGGCGAAAGTCCCCGACAACGCAAGTGTAATTAAGTGTTTCATGATCGTCTCCCTGGTTGAGCAAGTTTCGACCGGTGTTGCCCCGGCTCAAGGAAAGCTTGACGGATCAATTATAATTTGTCAACAAAATGTAAATGAAGCGAAGCGGAGATAGGGCGGCATGAGCAACATCTGGGATTTCTGGGTCGATCGGGGTGGAACATTCACCGACATTATCGGTCGTGCTCCCGATGGTGCATTGAAACCGCTCAAACTCTTGTCCGAGAATCCCGATGCCTATGACGATGCTGCCATAGAGGGGGTCAGGCGCCTTTTGGGCGGGGAGATTGATGCGTCGCGTATTGGCAAGGTGCGCATGGGCACGACCGTCGCCACCAACGCATTACTGGAGCGCAAAGGCGATGCGACCGTCCTTTTGATCACCAAGGGTTTTCGAGATGCGCTTCGTATCGCCTACCAAGCACGTCCCGACATTTTTGCCAAAGAGATTATCCTGCCAGAACAGCTCTATTCCCGCGTTATCGAGGTCCCCGAAAGGATCTGCGCTGACGGAAGTGTAGAGATGCTTCTGGATCTGGAGGCAATTGCCGAAGACCTGTCCGAGGCTCGTCTCGCCGGAATCGACGCTGCGGCTATCGTTTTTATGCATTCTTGGAAAAACCCAGATCATGAGTTGCAGATGGCGAGAGCCGTGCGCGAGGCGGGATTTGATCAGGTCTCGGTGAGCCACGAGGTCTCGCCGCTGATAAAGCTGGTGGGGCGCGGTGATACCACAGTCGTTGATGCCTATCTTTCGCCAATCCTGCGGCGCTATGTGTCGCGTGTGGCTGACGCGCTTGGCGCGACACCGCCGGCAGAGGCGGGCCCGACCCTGCAATTCATGATGTCCTCGGGTGGCCTTACCGCTGCCGAACGGTTTCAGGGTAAAGATGCGATTCTGTCTGGCCCGGCAGGTGGCGTTGTCGGCATGGCCCAGACCGGCGCGCTTGCCGGATTCGACAAAGTGATTGGTTTCGATATGGGCGGCACGTCGACTGATGTGGCGCATTATGCCGAGGATTATGAGCGCGCTTTCGACACCGAGGTGGCGGGCGTGCGCATCCGCGCGCCGATGATGCGGGTGCATACGGTGGCGGCCGGCGGTGGCTCGGTTCTGCATGCCGAGCCGGGCCGCTTTCGTGTCGGGCCCGATAGCGCCGGCGCGCACCCTGGCCCGGCCTGTTACCGCAATGGTGGGCCGCTCACCGTGACGGATGCCAATGTGATGCTGGGGAAACTAAACCCCGATTTCTTTCCGGCCATTTTTGGGCCGGAACAGGATCAAACGCTGGATCGCGATACTGTCGCGACGCGCTTTGCCGAGATCGCGGCTGAGGCGGGCGAGGGCAAGTCGCCCGAGGAGGTGGCCGAGGGCTTTGTGCGCATCGCCGTGGAGAACATGGCAAACGCGATCAAGAAAATCTCGGTGCAGCGCGGCTATGACGTGACGCGTTACCTGCTCAATTCCTTTGGCGGCGCGGGCGGTCAGCACGCGTGCCTCGTGGCCGATGCGCTCGGCATGGAAAAGGTTCTGATCCACCCGCTGTCGGGGCTCCTGTCCGCCTACGGGATCGGCCTCGCGCGGGTCAGCGCCTCGCGGCAGCAGATGGTCGTCGAGCCGCTCGATGAAGACAGCGGCACGTCGATTGTCGCGGTGATGGACGAGCTTACCGCACAGGTCATAGAGGAAATGACGGCGCAGGGTGTGGACAAGGCTAACACGCGCCCGCGTTTGCATCTGCGCTATGATGGCACCGATACCGCACTGCCCGTCATTTACGAGACGCCTGAACAGGCCCGCGCCGATTTTGAGGCCGCCCACCTTGCGCAGTTCGGGTTCACGACGCCGGACAAGACAGTGATCATCGACAGCGCTGAGGTAGAGGCTGTGGATATCGCCGCGGCCGAGGCGCCCGAGGCAGAGGCAGAGCGTCATGATGCAGAGGCCACTGCGGATTCGCGCACGCGGTTGTTCACGGGCAGTAACTGGGTCGACGCGGACGTTTTCCGTCGTGCGGCCCTCGCACCCGGTAACAGCGTGAGGGGTCCAGCGCTGATTATCGAGGACAATCAGACCATCGTGATAGAGCCGGGTTGGCGGGCAGAGATCACCGCTCTCGATCACGTTGTGCTAACCCGGTTTGAGAAAGCCGCCCGTGATATGGCGATCGGAACCACAGAGGCCGATCCGATCCTGCTCGAGGTGTTCAACAACCTCTTCATGTCGATTGCGGAGCAGATGGGCGTCACCCTCCAGAACACTGCGCAATCGGTCAATATCAAAGAGCGGCTCGATTTCTCCTGCGCCGTGTTTGACGCCGACGGCGCGTTGGTGGCCAATGCCCCGCATATGCCGGTGCATCTGGGCTCGATGGATCGCAGCGTCGAGACGGTGATCCGTCTCAATGCAGGCGACATTCACCCCGGCGATGTCTTTGCCCTCAACGCGCCCTATAATGGCGGCACGCATCTGCCCGACATTACAGTGGTCACGCCGGTTTTCGACGCTGACGAGAAGACGATCCTCTTCTGGGTTGCTTCGCGCGGACACCATGCCGATGTGGGCGGCACGGCCCCCGGCTCGATGACGCCGCTCGCCACGACTGTGGACGAAGAGGGCGTGCTGATCGACAATTTCCGGCTGGTGTCACGAGGTGAGTTCCGCGAGGACGCGCTGCGCACGCTGTTGAACGATCACCCCTACCCCTGCCGCAACCCCGACATGAACGTGGCCGATCTCAAGGCGCAGATCGCAGCCAATGCGCGCGGTATAAACGAATTGCGAAAGATGGTGGCTAACTTCGGCCTCGATGTGGTGCAGGCGTATATGGCGCATGTACAGGACAACGCCGCCGAGGCCGTGGCGCGGGTGCTGGAAAAGCTGTCTGATGGCGAGTATGAGTATACGACAGACACCGGTCAGGTTATCCGGGTCAAGATCTCGGTCGATCGAGCGGCCCGTGAGGCGACGGTCGATTTCACCGGCACATCAGATGTGCAGCCCAACAATTTCAACGCGCCCGAGCCGGTGACCCGCGCCGCCGTGCTTTATGTCTTCCGCGTGATGGTCGAGGCGCCAATTCCGATGAATGCGGGTTGCCTGCGGCCGATCCGTATCATCGTTCCTGACGGATCGATGCTAGCGCCGCGCTATCCGGCGGCGGTCGTTGCGGGCAACGTGGAAACCTCGCAGCATGTGACGAACGCGCTGTTCGGTGCGATGGGCGCAATGGCCAACAGCCAGGGCACGATGAACAATCTCACTTTCGGCAATGACCGGTTCCAGTACTACGAGACGATCTGTTCAGGCTCGCCCGCCGGGTGCTTCAATGACGGACACATTTTTCCGGGTACATCTGGCGTGCATGTTCACATGACCAACTCCAGGCTGACCGATCCTGAAATCCTTGAGCTGCGCTTTCCCGTTCTGCTGGAAGACTTCGCCTTGCGCACAGGATCTGGTGGCGTGGGAAAGGTATCGGCGGGGGATGGTACGCGACGCACCTTGCGTTTCCTTGACCGTATGGATTGCGCGATGCTCTCGTCGCATAGGGCGAGCGCGCCCCAAGGAGCAAATGGCGGTGGTGCCGGCCAGGTTGGCCGGACCGAAATTCGGCGGCTTTCCGGTGAAATAGAGACTCTTGAAGCTTGCGATCAGACGGTGCTGGAGGCCGGTGAGGCAGTGACTGTCATCACCCCGACGGCCGGAGGTTTCGGGGAGGCATGATACTATGACCCGTCAGATTTCGGGATTCGGCAAGCTCTCGAATGCACGTTTGAGCGCATCGCCCCACCCGTCGGAAATGGTGCGAAAATACGGATCGTCCGCCTCGATCCTCTGAATGTCGGAAAGTGTGAGCGAGTCGGCCTCATAGAGACACATATCGAGCGGCAGACCGACCGAAAGGTTGGCCTTGATCGTCGAGTCGAAGCTTACAAGCAAGAGCTTCATCGCATCGGCAAAGCTCATGCCGGCCTCAAACGCGCGCACGAGAATGGGACGACCGTATTTTGTCTCTCCGATCTGGAAAAAGGGGGTCTCGTTGCTCGACTCGATGAAATTGCCCTCTGGATAGATCAGAAACAGGCGGGGCGGGCCGCCGTTGATCTGGCCGCCCAGAATGATCGTGGCGTGAAAAGAACTGTCGGCGCGCTGTCCTGTGCTGGCATGTGTCTCGATCACGTCCCGCAAGGTGCCTGCAACGAGCCGCGCGGCCTGAAACATCGACGGCACGGACAGAATGGTCGGGTCGCGCTCATCATGCGCCTTGGTGCGCTCTTCCAGCAGGCTGACCACCGCTTGTGTGGTTGCAAGATTGCCTGCGCTGAGCAGGACCAGCGCCCGCTCTCCGGGGGCTTCCCATCTGTGCATCTTGCGAAATGTCGATATATTGTCCAAGCCAGCATTGGTGCGAGTATCGGACATGAATACGATGCCACGATCCAGGCACAGGCCCACGCAATAGGTCACCGCTCAATCCTCTGTCACTGCTGCTGCGTCACGCGCAGCGTCACGTCCATGTCTTCGTCGGCCATTCCGTAGCGGTGTCCGGCGACGGGTGCGGCCTCGGTATAGTCAAGGCCGGTTGCCACACGCACATAGCGCATGTCCGGTGATATCGCGTTTGACACATCGAACCCCACCCAGCCAATGTTGTCCACATGCGCCTCGGCCCAAGCATGGGTCGCGCTTTGCTCGTCTTGTCCATCCATGCGCAAATAGCCCGAAACATAGCGCGCCGGAAGACCCATCGCGCGTGCGCAGGCAATAAAGACATGTGCATGGTCCTGACAAACGCCATGCCCGGCCGCGAGCGCGTCTTCGGCCGTCCAGGCGATCTCGGATTTGCCGGTCTCATACGCGATTGCGCCGTGGATCTGCGATGAGAGGTCATGAAGGCGCTCAAGATCAGTGCCACCTGCGATCCGACGCAGAATTTCGCGGCATCCTTTGCCCGCCTTGGTATGACCCGTGGAGGACAGAAACAGCCAGAGTGGTGTCAGCCCCTCGTGTGGCCCGACAATGCCAGCAGTATCCGCCATGTCTACCAAACCTTGCGAATGGACCACCAATTCGGTCACATCCGGATCGAAGCTGAACAACATCACATGATTGCGGTGATGGTCGTCGAACTCAACCTGCTTCGTCGCCCCTTTCACGGTGATCGACCAGTCAACCACGGTTTGTGCGCGTGTCGGCTTGGGATAGAGCCTGATCTGTTGAACACCATAAGGCACTGGCGCGGTGTAGCGATAGCGTGTGGTATGATTAATTGCGAGACGCATGGGCTATCCGTAAAACCTGTAGTCGATTTCGACCTGGTGGCTGAGGCCTGAAAGATGCCCCAGAACTTCCTGAACATATTCGTGCAAACCATAATCGAAGATTGCAGTGACGTCATGGCTCATGAATCGGCGGCAGAGCGTATCGGCGAGCTGATGACAAGGCAGGCGCAGGTCGTAATCGGAGGCAAGGTAATTGAGGTTGTCACGCAGTTTCGCACAACAGAAATTTAGGCTCCGAGGCATGCGTTTGTCGAGGATGAGGAATTGTGCAATGCCCATCGGCGTCACGTCCGGACCGACGGCCATGCGATATCCGCCTTCGGCGCTGACAGAGCGCAAGATTGTGTCCCATTGCACGTTATCGAGCCGCGATCCCACCGCTGCTGCCGACGGCAGAAGGACATAGTATTTTACATCGAGAATGCGGGCCGTGTTGTCGGCACGTTCGATGAATGTGCCGATCCGAATGAAATCATAGATCTCGTTACGGAGCATCGTACCGAGGATCGCGCCGCGCGTCAGTGCATTCCGCTCCCGGATAAGAGACAGAACCTTGGGCAAGTCGCGGATTGGGATCTTGCGCGCGAGTGCGTCCCTTAGCAGCATCCAGAAAGAGTTGACCGCCTCCCATGCTTCGTGCGTGAGGGCCGTGCGCACCAAGCGCGCGTTGGCGCGTGCCTGCGCCACGACAGCCATTACCGACGCGGGATTGTCGGGGTCGCGCAGCATCCAGTCAATTGCCTGTTCTGGCACAACTTCGCCATGTTTTTCCTGATATCCCTGCGATACCGCTGCGGCCTGAAGAACCGATAGCCAGTCATCTGCACCACTGCCTGCGCGGGTCAGCGCAATGCGCTGTCCGGTCTCGATCATGCGGGCGGTGTTTTCGGCGCGTTCCAGCAGGCGCGCCATCCAAAAAAGCCCTCCGGCGGTTTTTCCCAGCATCGCCTAGTCCTCCAGCACCCATGTGTCCTTGGTGCCCCCGCCTTGTGACGAGTTAACCACCAGCGAGCCCTTTTTCATGGCCACCCGAGTCAGCCCTCCGGGCGTCACATTGATCCGCTCTGGCGACATCAGGACGAAGGGCCGCAGATCGACATGCCGGGGTGCCAGACCCTTGTTGGTAAAGACCGGTACGGTCGAAAGGCTGAGCGTCGGCTGGGCAATATAATTGCCAGGCCGTGCACGCAGCTTACGCTCGAATGATTTCAGTTCCTTTTTGCTCGCAGCCGGCCCGATCAGCATTCCATAGCCGCCGGAGCCATGCACTTCCTTGACAACCAGCTCTGATAGATTTGCCAGGACGTAGTCTAGGCTCTCTTTTTCGTTGCAGCGCCAAGTTGGCACATTCTGCAAAATCGGGCGCTCGCCAGTATAGAACTCTACGATCTCCGGCATGTAGCTGTAGATCGCCTTGTCGTCCGAAATGCCGGTACCGGGCGCGTTGGCTATGGTGATGCCGCCGGCCCGGTACACGTCCATGATGCCCGGCACACCAAGTGTGCTTTCCGGGTTGAAGCTGAGCGGATCAAGGAAATCGTCGTCGACCCGGCGATACAGCACGTCGATCGGCTGATACCCGCGTGTGGTGCGCATCGCGACGCGCCCATCCACGATACGCAAGTCGTGACCCTCGACCAGTTCGACGCCCATCTTGTCCGCGAGAAACGCATGCTCGTAATAGGCGGAATTGTACATGCCCGGCGTCAGCACAGCCACGGTCGGCGTGCCCTCGCAGGCTGGCGGCGCGGAGGCCGCGAGCGAACGGCGCAGGTTGCGCGGATAATCCGAAACAGGCCGCACCCTGTTGGCATTGAACAACTCGGGAAACATCCGAAGCATCGTTTCCCGGTTTTCCAGCATATAACTGACGCCCGATGGCGTGCGCGCATTGTCCTCGAGCACAAAGAAGTCATCCGGCCCCGTACGAACCAGGTCAATGCCGGTGATATGGGTATAGACGCCGCCCGGAGGCATCACCCCGATCATTTGCGGCAGGAACGCCTCGTTGCCCGAAATCATCTCTTGCGGAACGCGCCCGGCGCGCAAGATTTCCTGACGGTGATAGATGTCATGCAGAAACGCGTTGATTGCGCGCACACGCTGTTCGATCCCACGCTCCAGCCGTTGCCACTCACGTCCTGATATGATGCGTGGAATTATGTCGAAAGGGATCAGACGTTCTTCGGCTTCCGAGCGACCATAGACGTTGAACGTAATACCGGTGAGGCGAAAGAGATCTTCCGCCTCGCGGCTCTTGGCGCGCAATCGCGTCGCGTCCTCCTCGCTGAGCCAGGCGTCGAACGTGGCGTAGGGGTCACGAATGTGCCCCTCTTGCCCCTGCATTTCATCAAACATATCCATACGTGTATGGTTTCCCTGTCTGGTGCGCTGCGCAATCTAAATTGTTGTGCCATGATGCGACCATCGTGAATTTTTGCCCGCTTATCTCTCAGTCATGCACAAAATTTAGGCTTTGGCAAAGCATGGCGCGCGGGGAGCGTTGGATTACGCGCTGATCAAGATCGTCCTTTTCGATAGTAAATCTTACAAAAATCATTAGAATTTATTCCTTTTGGTTAGTTGTGCTGATATTTATAACAAGGGTCACAGTCGTTACCGCCACTTTGGGGGAGTCTCTTGACCACCACGCCCAATATCTTGCGCGTCACCGTGCAGCGCGGCACCGCAGCGGCGCTGCGCCAGGAAACCTTCGACGTGCCGGCCTATGAAAATCAGACCGTGCTCGACGTGGTGACGTGGATTCAGCAGATGGCCGACCCGACGCTCAGCTACCGCTTCGCCTGCCGCGTCGGCATGTGCGGCTCCTGTGCGATGATGGTCAACGGCGTGCCACGCTGGACCTGCCGGACGCATGTCAAGAAAGTCGCCGCTGACGGCGAGCTTGACATCGGGCCGCTGCGTAACCTGCCGGTGATCAAGGATCTGGTCGCCGACATGGATCCGTTCTTTGACAAATGGGTGGCGGCGGAGGCACGGCATCACCCCTCTGCCGAGCGGGACGACGATTTCGACCCTGTTACGGCCCAAGACCCGGCCCGTGCCGAGGCGGATCTCGGGATCGAATGCATCAATTGCGGCATCTGCTACGCGGCCTGCGATACTGTGGCGGGCAATCCTGACTATCTCGGTCCTGCCGCGCTGCAACGCGCCTGGACCCTGCTCAACGACAGCCGCGACGCGGATCGCGACGGTATTCTGGCGGCGGTCTCGGGCAAGGGCGGTTGCCATAACTGTCATTCCATGGGTAGTTGCGCGCAGTATTGTCCCAATGATCTCAACCCGATGCGGGCGATTGCGGGGCTTAAGCGCGAGACCGTCCGGGCCGCTTGGGGAGGCAAGCGCGATGCTTGATCTGCGGCTCTACATGGCGCAACGGCTGAGCGCATTGGTGATGGTGCCCTTCGTTCTGGGCCATATCGCGGTGATGATTTACGCCATTCAGGGTGGCCTCTCCACCGCCGAAATCCTAGGGCGCACGCAAGGCAGCCTGCTGTGGTTCCTGTTCTACGGCACCTTCGTGATCGCCGTCTCTGTCCACGCCGCCATCGGTCTGCGCGTCATCGCGCATGAATGGGGCGGGCTGCGGGGGCGGGTGCTGGACGGGCTGATGTGGGGCATCGGCGCGTGTCTGTTTTACGTCGGTATTCTGGCGGTATTCGCGGTGGCCCTGCCATGAAAGCGCCGCCCCGCTCTCACCCCCTGTGGCTGGCCTTTGTCCTGCACCGTCTGTCGGGTCTGGCGCTGGCGCTGTTCCTGCCGGTGCATCTGTGGCTGCTGTCCCAAGCGGTCACGTCGCCTGCCACGCTCGATGGGTTCCTTGCCTTCGCGGAACACCCGCTGGTGAAGCTGGCCGAGTTCGGCCTCGTCTTCCTGCTCGCCGTTCACATGGCCGGTGGCCTGCGCCTTTTGGCGCTGGAATTTCTGCCCTGGTCCGACCGGCACAAGACCTATGCCGCCGCCGCCATCGGCGCGGCGCTGTTCCTGTCCGGCACATTCTTCCTGAGGGCGATCTGATGGTGCAAATCGACCGGCATGACACCGATATCCTGATCATCGGCACCGGCGGCGCGGGCCTCTTCGCGGCACTCCACGCGCAGCAATCGGCGCCCGCGGGCACGCGCATCACCATCGCCGTCAAGGGCCTCATTGGCAAAAGCGGCTGCACGCGGATGGTGCAGGGCGGCTATAACGTCGCGCTCGGCGGTGGTGACACCGTTGAGCGGCATTTCATGGATACGATCATGGGCGGCAAATGGCTGCCCAATCAGGACATGGCGTGGAAGCTGTGCGAACAGGCGGTGGTGCGCATCCATGAGCTGGAAAACGAGATCGGCTGCTATTTCGACCGCAACCCCGACGGCACCCTGCATCAAAAGGCCTTTGCCGGGCAGACCGCCGACCGCACGGTGCACAAGGGCGACCTGACCGGTATCGAGATCATCAGCCGGTTGATGGAGCAGGTTCTGGCGCGGCCCGTGGACAAGCTTCAGGAGCATCGCGCCATCGGATTGATCCCGACGCGCGACGGCAGCGCGCTGGCGGGTGTGCTGTTTATCGACATGCGCACTGGCGGGTTCAGGCTGGTGCGGGCCAAGACGGTGCTGATGGCCACCGGCGGCGGCCCGACCATGTACAAGTACAACACCCCCTCGGGCGACAAGACGATGGACGGCCTTGCCATGGCGCTGCGCGCGGGGCTGGAACTGCGCGATATGGAAATGGTGCAGTTTCACCCCACAGGCCTGTTGGCGGGTGATCACACGCGGATGACCGGCACGGTACTGGAGGAAGGCTTGCGCGGTGCGGGTGGGCAGCTTCTTAACGGGGCGGAAAACCGCTTCATGTTCGATTATGATCCCAAGGGTGAACGCGCCACCCGCGACGTGGTCAGCCGCGCGATCTATGCCGAGATCGCCAAGAACAACACGACGGATAATGGCGGCGTTTTCATCTCCATGTCGCATCTCGGCCCCGACCATGTGCGCGCCAAGTTCCCCGGCATGGTCAAGCGCTGCGCCGATAGCGGGTTTGATCTTGCCGGTGGTCTGGTCGAGGTGGTGCCGACCGCGCATTACTTCATGGGCGGCGTGGTCGTGGATGCCGACACCCGCACGGCGATGGAGGGGCTTTACGTCGCCGGAGAGGACGCGGGCGGCGCGCATGGCTCCAACCGGTTGGGCGGCAATGGCGTGGCCAATTCCACCGTTTATGGAGGCGTGGCGGGCGACGTGATGGGCGCGGATATCCGCCAAATGGGTGCGCTGCGCGACCCCTGCCCCGAAGTGTTGCAGGCCGAAGTGGACCGCGCCCTGCATCCGCTCAGCCGCACCCCTGGCCTCGTGCAGCCGATGCGACACGCCCTGCAAGAGGCGATGTGGGAGGATGTGGGCGTGATGCGCAATGCTCCCGGCATGGAACGCGGGCTGACCCGTATCGCCGATATCTCGTCGGAGTTGATGTTGGTCGGCGTCGCGGGTGACGATCTGGCCTTCAACCTCACCTGGCATGACTGGCTGAATCTGCGCTCGCTTTGTGATATATCCGAGGCGATCACGTTGGCAGCCCTTGCCCGCGAGAACTCTCGCGGGGCGCATTACCGCGAGGATTTCCCGGAAACGGGCGATCTCGATGCGTCCTATTTCACCGTGGTCACACAATCCGGAGAGGCGCTGGATGTGCGCCGTGACCCGGTTCAATTCACCAAGGTGCGCCCGGGCGAGACGATCATGCCCGACGGCGCACCCGAAACACTGGTGGCAGCACAATGATACCGATTGACGTGATAGAGAGCACCGCCGGGACGCTGATGGACAAGGCGGCGATCGAGATCCCCGACGACTACCTCACCGGGCTGCAACACGCCGCCGAGACCGAGGATGGCGACCTCTCGTCCTTCGTGCTTCAGGCCATGCTGGAGAATTACAAGGCCGCCAAGGAGGATCGGCGCGCGATGTGCGGCGATACCGGCTGTCCGCGCTGGTACGTCAAGATGGGCAACGAGACGCAGATCGAGGGCGGGCCGGTGGCGCTTGAATGCGCGCTCCGCCGTGCCACGGCGCAGGCGACCGACGGCGTGCCGCTGCGGCCCAATCGGGTGCACCCGCTCTGGCGCACCGATCACAATAACAATGTCGGGATCGGCGCACCCGAGATCGAATATGGCTACGAGCCGGGGGGCGAGTGGATCGACCTCATCACCGTGCACAAGGGTGGTCTGTTCGGCACCGATTACCGGATGCTGTTCCCCTCGGACGGGATCGAGGGGATCAAGCGGTTCTATCTCGACAGCCTCGTGGCCTTTGGCAAGCGCGGGCTGGCCTGTCAGCCGGCGATCATCGGCATCGGGCTTGGCGGCTCCAAGGATACCTGCATGGTTCTGGGCAAGCGCGCCGCCTGCCTGCGTGTGGTGGGCAGCGAGAACCCGGACCCCAAGATCGCGGCGCTGGAGCAGGAATTCAAGGATCTGGGCAACTCCATCGGCATGGGGGCGATGGGGTTTGTCGGCAAAAACATGGTCGTCGATTGTAATATCGAGGTGGGCTATTGCCACACCGGGGGCATGCAGATGTCGGTGCATGCCTTTTGCCTGTCGTCGCGGCGAGCGGTGGCGCGGGTCTATCCTGATGGGCGGGTCGAGTATCGCACCGACCCCGACTGGTTCACCCCCTATCAGCGGCGCGAGACGGTCGAGTGGCCGGGCAGCGCGCAGGAGGCGGCGGAATGAGCAAACCTCGTGAAATCCGGCTGAGCACCACGCCGACGCCCGAAGCGCTGGCCGAGTTGCGGCTTGGCGATATCGTCTATCTCGACGGGTTGCTCTACACCGCGCGCGAAGGCGTCTATAAGCGCGCGCTGGAAGAGCAGGCGAATATCCCGATGGAATTGCCAAGCGAGAGCGCGGCGAATTTCCATTGCTCGCCTGCCGCCGCGATCCGCTCTGACGGCAGTTTTGACATGGGGGCGGTGACGGCGACGGCGTCGTTCCGCTTTGCCAAGTGGCTGCCCGAATGGATGGCAAAGACCGGCGCGCGGCTGATCATCGGCAAGGGTGGCATGTCGTCGAAGGACTACAAGGAGTATTTCGTGCCCAACGGCGCGATTTACCTGTCGACCGTGGGGTACGGCACCGGCGCCTTGCTCGGGCGCGGGATCGAGAAGGTCGAGGCGGTGCACTGGCGTGACGAGTTGGGGCTGGCGCAGGCGATGTGGGTCATCCGCTGCAAAAAGATGGGGCCGTTCATCGTGGCGTCTGATCTGGATGGCAATTGCCTGTTCGAGCGCGAGAACGCCAAGATCGTGCAAAACCTTGATCGGGTCTATGAAGGCACCCGCCCGGCGACGCTCAAACGCTATGGCGAGACCGATGACCGCTCGGATGAGGTGATCGGCTAGAAAGCCGTTTGCAAACGGCTTTCCCCGCGATTTCGAAATCGCGGTGGAACGCCCTTGCAAGGGCGTTCTCGCTCAAAGCAGTTCGCGCGCCAGAAGCACGGCGCCGGAAATGAAAGTCATGGCGATCAGGAGCCGCCGGAAGGCTGCATCCGGCAGCCGCTTGAAGATCGCGATGCCGATCTGGGCAGATACCATTGCGCTGGGCAGAGCGAGGGCGAGGTATGTCAATGTCTGAGGCGTGTAGGCGCCTTTCATGGCGAGGGCTGCCGCGGTTAATGTGAGGACCATGACGTTGAACGGTTGCAGCACGGCGCGCGTCTCGGCCTTTGGCCAGGGGCGCAGGGCGCACCACATCATCGGCAGCGCCCCCGAGAGCGAGGCGGCACCGCCAAGGACGCCGCCCGAGAAACCCACGATCATGTCCCATACTGGAGTCGGGCGCTCAAACCGGGGCAGATGCGTGCGCAGGCTGAAGTAGCCGCCATAGAGAATGAGAAACCCGGCGACCCCCAGCTTGAGGCTGCGGGCGTCGAGCACCGAGAGCACCATGACGCCCAACGGAATCCCCATGATCCCGGGCACCAGGAATCGCATCAGGCGCTGTTTGTTCGCGCCGATGGCGTGGCGCACGATCCAGAGGCCCTGTAATCCGGTGGCTACAGATAGCACGACGACCATCGCCACGGCCTGCACAGGTGGCATGACGGTGAGAAAAAAGCCGAGCGCGAAAAGGGCAGTCCCAAATCCCGCCAGCCCATTGATCAGACCCCCCGCCATGGCTCCGGCGGCAACGTAGAGTGAAACCTCAAGGCTCATGCGGTGCTGCCGGGTCTGGCGGGCGTAAAGGTGCCGATATCGACCGCGCGCAGCAGGGCCTTGTGGATCTCCTGAATAATCCGGATCCGAGGATTGTCACGCCGCCATGCAAGGGAGAGCACCCGCGTGGGTGCCCCGTCGGGCAGGGCGAGGCGCTTGAGCGGCAGCGGGTTGTAGCCTCTTACGCAGCGCGCAGGCACGATAGACACCCCAAGCCCGGCGAGGACCATGCTTGAGATGGCTTCCAGCCCTTCGAGTTCCATCGTGACCGAGACCTTGACCCCGGTTTCGCGGAGCCAACTATCGATCATGCTGCCGACGACCGCATCACGGCTGAATCGGATGAAGGGGTGGTGTTCGAGTAGCTCAAGCGCATTGTCACTTTCGGCATCCATCGGCGCGAGCAGCTGCATCGGCTCATCGGCGACGTCTGAATACTCCATATCGGGCAGCATAGGGCCTTGACGGGACAGGATGGACGCGTCGAGCGCGCCGCGTTCGACCTCGGCAATGAGCGGTGTGGTCATTCCGGGGAACACCCTGACACGCAGATCCGGAAACCGTTCTTTCAATAGCCTCACCGCAAGGGGCGTGAGGCCGGTCAGCGTCATCGGTACTGCGCCAAGCGAGATTTCTCCCTGAAATCCCTCGTCACCCAGCACCGAGGGCACGATACCATCGTAGGCGCGCACGACCTCGCGCGCGCGGGCGACGAAGGCGCGACCCGCGGGTGTGAGCGAGGGCGAGCGGCGTGACCGGTCAAAGAGCGCGACGCCCCATTCCTCTTCCAGACTGCGCATTTGCTGGCTGACGGCCGCATGCGTGACGAATACGGCATCCGCCGCCGCGCTGAAGGTCTTGTGGTCGTCTACTGCAATCAGGGTGCGCAGGCGCCGAATTGACATATTTTGCCCCTTGCGTAATATTTTCTAACATAAGCTGTAACGGAATATTGCTTATATTAAGGTTGTCTTAAAGTTAAACCTAAAGACGGAGGCGTTGCAATCCGCGTTCAGACGGACGGCGACCTGACAGAGGAGGAGGACACAATGAAATTAAGACATCTGGGCGCAGTTTGCGCCATGGGTCTCGGACTAGGCGCACTGCCTGCCCTGGCCGAATATCCCGAACGCCCGATCAACATGGTCATTCCCTATGGGGCGGGGGGCGCGACGGACATTTCCGCGCGCACGATCGCCGAGCCATTGGGCAACGCGGTGGGCGGCACGCTGGTCATGTCGAACATCACCGGCGCGGGGGGCGCGACCGGCTCGGTCGCGGTGCAGAACGCCAAGCCGGACGGCTACACCATGCTGTTCGCGCGGGTCGGCTCGCATTCGGTGAACCCGGCGATGAAGGCGACGCTGCCCTATACGCTCGACGATTACCGTTTTGTCACGGTCTACGAGATCAACCCGGTGGCCTGTGCGGTGCGGCCTGATTCCGGCATCGAAAGCATGGAGGATCTGGTCAGCCTGACCGAGAGCGAGGGCACCAGCTATAGTTCGTCGGGCGTGGGGTCGATGCTGCATCTGGCGGCGGTCTTTGTACTGGATGAGTTCGGCGTCACGGAGCCGCTGGAAAAGGCCACGCATATCCCGCAAAAGGGTGGCGGTGCTGCGGCGACGGCGGTGCTCAACGGCACGGCGACGTTCCTGTGCACCAACACCTCGGCGCTGGCGAGTTTCGTGGCCAATGGGCAATTGAAGCCGCTGATGGTGACGACGGACGAGCCGGTGCCGGGCTTTGACGCGCCTTCGGCGAGTTCGCTTGGGAAACCCGATCTCACCCAGCTGGTTGGTTGGACCGGCATTGCCGGGCCGGATGACCTGCCCGACGACGTGGCCGCCAAATGGGGCGCGTGGATTGCCGAGGCCGCTGGCAACGAGAAATTCGTCGAGCAGATGACGGCACGCGGCTCGGTGATCGAGGTGATGAGCCCGGAAGAGGCAAACGAGTTCATCGAGACCCAATACAACACCTTCCGCGCGCTGGTGGACAAGCTGGGCATGCGGATCGAAGGCTGAGGCCTGATTGACAAACGCCCCGGGCGCCGCTGTCATGCGCCCGGGCAACAAAAGCCGTTATCTGATCGGGGAGGGTCAGGTGTGAGCCATCGGGCAATGCAGGTGCAGCTTGGCATCGGGGCCATAGTCGCGGCCCTCTTTCTTATCCTATATGCCATTCCGAACTGGGTCTCGTCGCCCAGCAATGTGCGCAATATCGTGCTGTCGCCGCTCTTTTGGCCGTATATTCTGGCCGGGCTCACGGCGTTTGTGGGGGTGGGCCTGATGTTTTCGGCGCGCGGCGCACATTCCGAAGACGGGCCGGTCAATCCACCGATTGAAGACCCCGGCAAGGGTGCGCTGCGCCTCGTGGCGATGGCGGCCTTGATGGTCGTCACGTTCCTGGTGATGCCGTGGCTCGGCATGGTCTGGACCTCGATGCTGGCCTTCGTGGCGCTGGCCTTTCTCGTCAAGACACGCCATCCGGTCGCGGCGGTGATCTGTGCGGTGGTGGTGCCGCTCGTACTCTATGCCTTTTTCGCTCATGTCGCGAGCGTGGCGATCCCGCAAGGTGAATTGGTGAGACTGCCATGAGCCTGATTGACAGCGTGATGGCGGGGCTGGCCCTTGTCGGCAATTGGGAGGCGTTCCTGTCACTGGCCATCGGTGTGGTGATCGGGGTGGTGGGTGGCGCGATCCCCGGCATTTCGGCGACCATGGCGGTGGCGCTGGCGCTACCCTTCACCTTTCCGATGGCGCCGATCAACGGCATCCTGCTGCTGCTGGGCGTCTACAAGGGCGGCATTTTCGGCGGCTCGATCCCGGCAATCCTGATCAAGACGCCGGGCACGCCTGCCTCGTCGGCCACGATCCTCGACGGCCACCCGATGGCCGAACGCGGCGAGGCGGGGCGCGCGCTGGGCATGGCGCTCTGGGCGTCTTGCACGGCGGATTTCGTCTCTAACCTTGCGCTGATCTTCTTTGCGGGCTTCCTTGCGTCCTTCGCGCTCAGTTTCGGGCCGCCGGAGTTTTTCGCGCTGATCCTGTTCTCATTGACGATCATCGCCGGTGTCTCGGGCGAGAGCCTGCTGCGCGGGGCGCTGTCGGCGCTGTTGGGGCTGCTGCTGGCCACCATCGGGCTCGATCTGGTTTACGGCACCAACCGGTTCACCTTCGGCGATCCGAACCTGATGGGCGGGCTGAATTTCATCGCTGTGCTGATCGGCCTTTTTGCCATCCCCGAGGTGATCAACATGGTCTGGCACCCCACCGGCCACATGGGCAAAGTGCAGAAGTTGGGCAGCAAATGGGTCACATTTGTGGAATACAAGCGTTGTTTTCGCTCGATCATCCGGGGCAGTTTCATCGGGGTTTTTCTCGGCTCTATTCCGGGGATCGGCGCCGCCCCGGCGGCGTTCCTCAGCTATTCCGAAGCGCGGCGCAAATCGCCCAACAAGGCGAATTTCGGCAAGGGCGAGATCGAGGGTGTCGCGGCCTCGGAGGCCGGTAACAATGGCGTGGCGGGCGCGACGCTCATTCCGCTGCTGGCGCTGGGCGTGCCGGGGGACGTGATCACCGCGATCATCATCGGGGCGTTCATGGTGCACGGGCTGCAACCGGGTCCGATGATGTTCATCATGAATGTCGACATCATATACGGGCTCTTTATCGGCCTTATCCTGTCCTCTGGGATTCTGTTCGTCGTCGGGGGGCTGGCTATTCGCGGTTTTCGCCCGGTGGCGGATATTCCCAAGCGCATCCTGATGCCGATGGTGTTGGTGCTGTGCATCTACGGGGTGTTCGCGGTCAACAACAACATTTTCGACGTCGGTGTGATGTTCGTGATGGGGGGCGTCGGCTTTGCCATGGGGCGCTATCATATCCCGCCGGCACCGTTTCTGATCGCGTTCATCCTCGGGCCATTGCTTGAGGACAACTTTCGCCAATCCATGCTGATGTCGGGCGGTAGCCCCGATATCTTGCTCCGGGGTCCGATCACTTGGGTGTTCTGGGCACTCACGGTTCTGGCGATCGTGACGATCGCACGGGGAACGCTGAACGCCGCGCGCGAAGGCAACTGAACACGTATCAGGGGGCCGGCGTATTCGAGTCTGACGGGGCGGCGCAGGCAAAACGCAGGGCGCGGACCCGGTCGGCATTGTCCCGCGCAACCCGGCCATCGGCATGCCAGAGTGAATTTTCAAATCCGACCCGCATCTTGCCGCCCAGGTGATGCGCCCGGCAAAGACAGGCCGTTTCGGCCACGCCAAAGGCGCAGAGCGCCCAGTCGGGTGCGATGTTTTCCCGGGTCAACGCCTTGAGAAATGCCTCCAGATCCGTCGGGTCGCTCTGTTGCCCGGCGGTATACCGCCCGAGGACAAAGATCAGTTGCAGATCGGGCGCGGTGAAGAGCGTGGGTGGTAACACATTGCGCAGAAGCTCCAGATCGCCCGCCTCGTAGAGAATGTGTTGGACGGCGATACCACGCTCGGCACAGTCCTGGTAGAACCGCATTACGATGTTTTGGGCCGTATCAGTGACGATTTCGCGTGGTGCGATCGAGACCAGCCCGGCCCCAGAATGCAGGGCGACGTGGCGTTGGTGTTCCGACGCGTAGAGCCCGACCGCCTCGGTCGTGACCTGTAGCGCCATGCCCGGCACCGCGCTGCGCAACTCGGCAAGCGCCTCGGCGTAGAGACCGGCATCAAGCACATGGCGCCCCTGCGCGTCGCGCAAATGCAGATGCAGCCCATCCGCGCCCTCGGCGGCGCAGGCGCGCGCGGTGGCGACGATCTCGGGCAGGGTCATCGGCAAGGCCGGGTGATCGGCCTTGGTCCTGCGCGCGCCGTTCGGGGCGACCATGAGGGCGGGCAGTGCCGTCATCCGAGCACCGTGGTCAATGCTGTAGAAAGTTTGCCGGTCAATTCGTCGACCTGCGCATCGGTCAGAATGAACGGTGGAGCCAGCAGAACATGATCGCCGCGTTGCCCGTCAATCGTGCCGCCCATGGGGTAACAGATAAGTCCCGCCTCGAAGGTGGCGGCCTTGAGCGCCTTGTGAACCGCACGTTCCGGGGCGAACGGTGCCTTGGTGCCACGATCCTCGACGAGTTCGAGACCGCGAAACATGCCGCGACCGCGAATGTCGCCGATATGGGGGTGTTGTCCAAAAACCTCGTGCAGCGCGGTGTCCAAGCGTTCGCCCATGCGCCTGGCGCGCTCGGTCAATCCACCGTCGGTCAGCTTGGTCACGACGGCATCGGCCGCGGCGCAGGCCATCGGGTGACCGACATAGGTGTGACCATGCTGAAAGAACCCCGATCCATGCTCTATTTCGCCGTAGATCTCGCCCGAGCACAGCATCGCGCCAATCGGCTGATAGCCCGCGCCAAGACCCTTGGCGATGGTCACGATGTCGGGGCGCACGCCGTCCTGCTCACAGGCAAAGAGCGTGCCGGTGCGCCCCATCCCGCACATCACCTCGTCGAGGATCAGGAGGATACCGTATGTGTCACAAATCTCGCGGATTCGGGCAAAATAGCCCGGAACCGGCGGCACCGCGCCGAGGGTTGCGCCGACCACGGGTTCGGCCACGAAGCCGATCACGGTCTCGGGGCCAAGACGCAGAATCTCTGCTTCGAGTTCATTCGCGACGCGCAGGCCATACGCCTGCGGTGTCTCGTCCTCGGCGCGCCCGCGATATTCGTAGCAGGGGGCAATATGGCTGGTTTCGACCATCAACGGCGCAAACGGCGCGCGCCGCCACGCATTCCCGCCGGTCCCGAGCGCCCCGAGTGTATTGCCGTGATAGCTCTGACGACGTGCGATAAAGCAATGCCGCTCGGGTGCGCCGGTTTCGATGCAATATTGGCGTGCGAGTTTGAGCGCGGCCTCGACGGCCTCTGACCCTCCCGAGACGAAATAGACACGGTCTATTCCCTCGGGGGCGTGTGCGATCAACCTGTCGGCAAGGGATTCGGCCGGGTCCGAGGTAAAGAACCCGGTATGCGCAAAGGCAAGGCGATCCGCCTGCGCCTTGATCGCCGCCGTCACGTCCGGATCGGAATGCCCGAGACATGACACCGCCGCACCGCCGGATCCGTCAAGATACGCCTTTCCGCTGCTGTCGTAGATATATGCGCCCTCGCCGCGCTGGGCTGTGGGCAGGTGGGCCTTGGTGTGACGGGGAAAGACATGGGACATGGGGTGCTCCGGTTAGGTCCTCGATCTGAAACAGATGATTCACTTATTGACAAGATATGAAACACCTGAAACGCTCAATCCGACCGAAAGCGTGGGGCGGTATTGGACACATCCTTTGAACAGAGACTGGCCGAGAGATCCGATGCGCTGAGCGAAAAATTGCGGCGTGCGGGTGAATATGTGGCACGTCATCCTGTCAACACGGCGACCCGGTCCTTGCGGGTTGTGGCGCAGGATAGCGGCCTTGCCCCGGCCACGTTTTCGCGGATGGCACGCGCGCTCGACTATGCGAGCTTTGAAGAGCTGCGCGAAGTCATGCGCCGGAAAATAAACAACCGTGTCAACAGCTTTGCAACTCGGGCGCAGCGCATGCAGGAAATCAGCGCGAGCGGGGAGGTGACGTTTTTCGAGGCGCATATCGCCGCCTGCCAGAGCAACCTGCAAAGCCTGGCGCACGAGATAGATCAAGCCCTGCTGGAGCGGACCGTGGCGCGGCTGCATACCTGCCGCAGCGTCTTGTTGATGGGTGCGCTCGGGTCGACCGGGGTCGTCGAGTACCTCGCCTACATGGCAAGTTTCGCGTGTTCCAAATGGTCTATTGCGGGGCGCATGGGGTCGTCTTTTGCCTCGGGGCTTACGGGGCTGGCAGAGGAGGACGCGGTGATCATCGTCACCAAGCCGCCGTTTTCCACGCGTGTGATTCGTGCCGCCGAGCAGGCGCATGCGCAAGGTGCGTTCATCGTGGTCATCACGGATACGCATGCCTGCCCCGCCTTGCGCCATGCCTCGGCCGGGTTTGTCGTGCCCACCGAAAGCCCGCATTTTTATTCGTCCTATGTCGCGACCATGGTTCTGGTCGAAACCATGGTCGGCATGCTGGTCAACCGCGCCGGGCCCGAAGCGCGCGCGCGCATTGCCCAGATCGAAGAGAGCAACCGCCGTCTGCAAGAGGTTTGGGACGGCTGAGCGTTGAACCCAGAAACATCGACTAAAAGGGAGAGAATGATGTTTGCAAAATTCAAGATCACAGTCTGCGCCGCGGCACTTGCGGCGATGGCGGCTCCGGCGGCACAGGCCGAAGAGTTCATTACCATCGGCACGGGCGGTGTGACCGGGGTCTATTACCCCACGGGCGGCGCGATTTGCCGTCTGGTGAACAAGGGGCGCAAGGATCATGGCATTCGCTGTTCGGTCGAATCGACCGGTGGATCGGTCTACAACATCAACACGATCCGCGAGGGTGAGCTGGAATTTGGTGTCGCGCAGTCGGACTGGCAGTACCACGCCTATAACGGCACCTCGCGGTTTGAAGAAGCCGGGCCGTTTGAGGGGCTGCGCGCGGTGTTTTCGGTGCATCCAGAGCCGTTCACTGTCGTGGCGCGCGCCGACTCCGATGTCAGCGAGTTCCAGGATCTCAAGGGCAAGCGCGTCAATATCGGCAACCCCGGCTCCGGCCAGCGTGGCACGATGGAGGTTCTGCTCGACGCGATGGGCTGGAGCACGGATGATTTCGCGCTCGCGACAGAGCTGAAAGCGGCAGAGCAGTCGGCGGCGCTCTGCGATAACCAGATCGATGCGATGGTCTATACTGTCGGGCACCCGTCCGGCTCGATTCAGGAGGCCACGACGGCGTGTGATTCGGTGTTGGTGAACGTGACCGGCGATGCCGTGGACAAGCTGATCGCCGACAATGCGTTTTACCGCACCGCAACCATCCCCGGTGGCATGTATCGCGGCAATGACGAAGACACGACGACCTTTGGCGTGGGGGCGACGTTTGTGACATCCACCGATGTCTCGGAAGAGGCCGTGTATACCGTGGTGAAGTCGGTGTTCGAGAATTTCGACGACTTCAAGGGTCTGCACCCGGCGTTTTCCATCCTTGAGCCCGAAGAAATGGCGACTGCGGGTCTTTCGGCGCCGCTGCATGCGGGTGCTGCGAAATTCTACAAGGAACAGGGCTGGATCGAGTAAGATCTGTCCTGCTTACGTCAGGAGATGGGCGGTGCGCCGCCCTCTCCCACCGGCAAACAAGCCAGAATACGATAAAAAGCCGTAGATCACGCGGCAGTCCAGGGAGCGACAGGGATGGCTGACAAGGGCTCGGGCAAAGGCCCGCTGAGCGAAGAAGAGCTGCAAGAGCTTGTGGCATCGACCGACTCCGGTGCGCGCAATCCAACCGGGGCGGTGGCGCTGTTGTTGGTGGTTGTCGCTCTGGTCTGGTCGGTTTTCCAGGTCTTGCTGGCCTCGCCCATCGCCAATTACGTTCTGCCCGGCTCGCTGATCAACAACTCGCGGCAAATCCATCTCGCCTTCGCCGTGTTTCTGGCGTTCATGGCCTACCCGATGCTGCGGCGCAGTCCGCGCCACTACGTGCCGATCTATGATTGGGTCCTGGGGCTGATGGGGACATTCACGGCGCTTTATGGCTTCATCTTTTACGAGAAGGTCGTGCAATCGGGAGGGCTGGCCGATGATGTCGATAAGTGGTTCGCGCTTGCCGGGCTGCTTATTCTGTTCGAGGGCGCGCGGCGCGCGCTTGGCCCGGCGATGGCGATCATCGCCACGATCTTTCTGGCCTACGTCTTTTTTGGCGCCAGCGAGATCGTACCCGAGGTCATCCGCTGGAAGGGTGCCAGCCTGAAAAAGGCTATGAGCCATATGTGGATCACATCCGAGGGCGTGTTTGGCATTGCGCTGGGTGTGTCGACCAAGTTTGTCTTTCTCTTCGTGCTGTTCGGTGCGCTTCTCGATAAGGCCGGGGCGGGGAATTACTTTATCAAGATGGCGTTTGGCGCGCTCGGCCACCTGCGTGGCGGCCCGGCCAAAGCCGCTGTTGTCGGCTCTGCCGCGACCGGCCTGATTTCGGGCTCGTCCATTGCCAATGTCGTCACGACCGGCACGTTCACGATCCCATTGATGAAGCGTGTGGGCTTTACCAGCGAAAAGGCGGGTGCGGTCGAGGTCGCAAGCTCGGTCAACGGGCAGATCATGCCGCCGGTGATGGGCGCGGCTGCGTTTCTGATGGTCGAGTATGTCGGCATTTCCTATGTCGAGGTCATCACCCATGCCTTTCTGCCCGCCGCGATCAGCTATATCGCGCTGGTCTATATCGTGCATCTTGAAGCGGTGAAGCAGAACATGCCGACACTGGGCGACCGGGTTGTGAGCCTCGGGCGTACGATCGGGGGCATGTTCGCGTTCTTCGCGGGGTTTGCCGCGCTTTGCTACGGTGTGCAGTTCCCGGTGGGCTGGATCGTGGCGCTGTTTCCCGAGGGGTCGGGGCTCGTCCTGTCGGGGGTGTTGGTCCTGGCTTATCTCGGTCTGTTGTGGCTGGCATCCGGCGTGCCGGATCTCGAACCAGACGATCCGAATGCCGAAGATGTGCAACTGCCTGTGGTTGGCGAGATCTACAAGGCTGGTCTATATTACCTGCTGCCGATCATCGTGCTGGTCTATTTCCTCATGATCGAGCAGAAAAGCCCCGGCCTCTCGGCCTTTTGGGCGACGATGCTGTTGTTTGTCATCCTGCTCACGCAACGCCCGGTCAAGACACTATTCCGCGGCGAAAGCGAAACATTGAATGCCGCGCGCGCCGGATTGGGCGATCTGGTGGCCGGGCTGATCGATGGCGCGCGCAACATGATCGGGATTGCCCTTGCGACCGCGACGGCGGGTGTGATCGTGGGCACCGTGACACTGACCGGCGTCGGGCAGGTCATGGCCAATCTGGTCGAGTTCCTGTCGGGCGGAAATCTGATCCTGATGCTGGTGATGGTCGGGCTGCTCAGTCTGATCCTCGGTATGGGGCTGCCGACGACGGCCAATTATATCGTGGTCAGTTCGTTGATGGCTGGGGTCGTGGTAGAGCTTGGGGCGCAATCGGGGCTGATTGTGCCACTGATCGCGGTGCATCTCTTTGTGTTCTATTTCGGGATCATGGCGGATGTGACGCCACCTGTGGGGCTTGCCAGTTTTGCCGCTGCCGCCGTCTCTGGCGGCGATGCGATCCGCACCGGCTTTGCCGCGTTCTTCTACAGCCTGCGCACCGTGGCGCTGCCTTTCGTGTTCATCTTCAACACCAACATGCTGTTGATTGACGTCACATGGATACAGGGGATCATAACCTTTGTGGTGGCGACTATTGCCATACTCGTCTTTACCGCCGGAACAATGGGCTGGTTCGTGACCCGCAACCGCATCTACGAGAGTGTGGCCCTTGTTGCCATCGCCTTTGCGCTCTTCAGGCCGGATTATTTCATGGATCGGTTGCAACCGCCCTTTGCCATGGTTCCGCCTGCCGCGCTCGAACAGGCGCTGGACGAGGTTGAGCCGGGGCAGGATTTGCGCCTGATCGTGTCTGGCCCGGACTTTATCTCTGGCGAGCCCAAGGAAACGACGCTGGTTCTGTCGGTCACTGAAGAGGCGGACGGTGCGGCGCGCTTGCAGAATTCGGGCCTCATGCTGATGGAGGACGGCGACCGCGTGGTGATGGAAGAGCCGATGTTCGGCACGCCGTTCTCGGAGATTCTGCAAGGGTTTGATTTCTATGGTGATGATCCTGTCACGCTGGAGAGCGTCAAGGCGCCCAAGTCGCAATGGCCGCAAGAGTTGGTGTTCATTCCGGCGCTTGTCCTGCTGGGGCTGGTCGCGCTTGTGCAGCGCGCGCGCATGACAAAAGAAGGAGTCCCGGCATGAGCCGTCCAGTCCTTTGTGCTGTGGATATCAGCACGCCCCATCGTGATGACAACGTCCTGCGCAAGGCGGCGCAGCTCGCGGCACTGGAAAATGCGCAACTGGATGTGATCACCGTGGTGCCTGATTACGGGATGAGCGTGGTCGGCGGCTATTTTGACAAGACGCACCATGACAGCGTCATGCAAGAGGCCAAGCGGTTGCTCAACGATCTTGTGACGGATGTTCTCGGGGCAGAGGCCAACGCGGCCGTGCGGCACGTCATCCTGAGCGGAAGTAGCGCCTATGACGAGATTCTGCGCGTCGCGCGCGCCGATGATGCGGGTCTGATCGTGATTGGTGCCCACAAGCCCGACTTCAAGGATTATCTGCTCGGTCCCAATGCCGCGCGGGTTGTGCGGCATTCGCATTGCTCGGTCTTCGTCGTCAGATAAGTTTTGCGTGACTTGCGCCTTTCGGGCTTTGAAATGGCGGCGCGCCTTCATATATTCAAATAAGAAGATATGAAGGGCAGGGCTGACTTGCCGCTGCTGTGCCTTTGCGAAAGGACCGAACATGACCGGCTTTGAAACGGCTTTCACGCCAGTGCAGTCTCTTGTTGGCGGCGTTTTGATCGGACTGTCCGCGGTGTTGCTGATGTTCCTTCAGGGTCGCATCATGGGGGCGACCGGTATCCTGTCTGGCCTTTTGACGGCCAACACCTCGGGCGACAAAGGCTGGCGCGCGGCGATGGTCCTGGGGATGATCGCAGGACCTATCCTTGTCTTTGCCCTGACCGGTCAGATGCCTGCGGTCGATGTGCCGGTGAGTTGGCCGATGATCCTGATCGGTGGTTTCATCGTGGGGATCGGCGTGACCTTTGGCTCGGGGTGCACATCCGGGCATGGGGTGTGTGGAATGGCGCGGCTGTCGCGGCGGTCGATCAGCGCGACGATCACCTTCATGATCGCCTGCTTCATTACCGTTTTCGTCATCCGTCACGTGATTGGAGTGTAAGCCATGCGATTGCTGTCCGGTTTTCTCGTAGGACTGATCTTTGGCGTAGGGATTGCCGTTTCCGGCATGATCAACCCGGCGAAGGTGCTCAACTTCTTTGACATCGCCGGGACGTGGGACCCGAGCCTGATCTTCGTGAT
This sequence comes from uncultured Roseovarius sp., assembly GCF_947259555.1. GTDB lineage: Bacteria > Pseudomonadota > Alphaproteobacteria > Rhodobacterales > Rhodobacteraceae > Roseovarius. The sequence continues at coordinate 13,982 of NZ_CAMYMD010000025.1, read as the reverse complement.
GGGCGGCGCGCTGGTGACCACGTTCATTGGCTACCGGGTCGTGTTGCGCCGTGACGCGCCGCTGGTCGAGCCGACGTTTCAGCTACCGACATCACGCGACATTGACACAGGTCTCATCGGCGGCTCTGCCGTGTTCGGTATCGGCTGGGGGATTGCCGGGTTTTGCCCCGGTGCCGCTGTACCGGCGCTTGGATCGGGACAGTGGGAGGTGGCGGTCTTTGTGGCCGCGCTGCTCGCCGGGCTCTGGACGGCGCGCATGATCAAGAACAGACACTCAGGAAAGGGGGCATTGGCATGACCGACTATCCCGTTGACATGACTATGAAACCGCAGGTGACCGCGTTTTTTGACGAGGCCACGAATACGATCAGCTATGTGGTGAAGGACCCGGCCTCGAATGCCTGTGCGGTGGTCGACAGTGTGATGGATATCGACATTGCGGCGGGGCGGATCACCTATGACCATGCCGACGCGATGATCACGCATATCGAGCGCGAAGGGCTCTCGCTGGAGTGGATCATCGAGACCCATGTTCACGCGGATCACCTGAGCGCGGCCCCCTATATCCAGCAAAAGCTGGGTGGCAGGATCGGGATCGGCGAAAAGATCCTGATCGTGCAGGACACGTTCGGCAAGATATTCAACGAAGGCACCGAGTTTCAGCGCGACGGGTCGCAATTCGACCGGTTGTTCAAGGATGGCGATACCTACGAGGTCGGTGGTATGCGTTGTTTTGCGATGCACACGCCCGGCCACACGCCCGCCTGCATGGTGCATGTGATGGGCGACGCGGCGTTTGTCGGGGATACGCTCTTTATGCCGGACGGCGGATCGGCGCGCGCGGATTTCCCCGGCGGCGACGCTGGCGAGCTGTATGACAGTATCCAGAAGGTGCTGGCCCTGCCTGACGCGATGCGTCTCTTCATGTGTCACGATTACGGCCCGAACGGACGTGAGATCCGGTGGGAGACCACGGTGGCCGAGGAAAAGGCCAACAATATCCATGTTGGGGGCGGCAAGACCCGTGAAGAGTTTGTGACTTTCAGGACCGAGCGCGATGCCCAACTCGCGATGCCGCGTCTGATCCTGCCGTCCTTGCAGGTCAACATGCGGGCGGGCGAGGTGCCGAAGGACGCGCAGGGTGTTCCGATGCTCAAGCTGCCCGTGAACCGCTTGTGACGCAGACCCGGGGCTGCTGGCTCAGGCGAACCCGGTGATCAGTTGCCGGAGGCCGATGGAGGCGCCGATGAATATCGCCGCAAAGGTGATCGGTGCGCTGAACGAGAGCACCGAGAACGCCGATATGCCTTGTCCAACGGTGCAGCCAAACGCCAGCACCGCCCCGAACCCCATGCAGACCGCGCCGAGGATCTGACGGCGCAGTTCGCGGGGGTCTTCGCAGGCTTCCCAACGAAAATGGCCCTTGATGAGGCTACCGCAAAAGGCACCGGCCAAGACACCAAAGACCGATGCCACGCCAAAGCTGAGCCCGCCGCCGCTCGCCGTCATGAGAAACAGGATGGATTCACCCAATGGCGCTGAAAATGTGTGGGTCTGGACCGGCTGCGGCAAAAATCCGTGGGTCGCAACCCACGAGGTGCCCGCCCACCCTGTGGTGACGGCGATACCGACCATGGCCCCCCAAAAGAGCGAACGGCGATCGGCAAGGAAGGCACGCGAGGCGAGGGCCGACAGCGCGATCAGTGCAGACACCGCGAGGCCGACGTAAATCATCGGCAGCCCGGTGAGCGCGCCGAGGACCTGCGCGTAGGATTGGCTTTCGAGAATGGGGCTGGTGGCCTCTGTCGCCATGATGCGCAAGCGCGCGAACGGCCCCGACATCATGATATAGGCGGAAATGCCCATGACCAGCACGATCACGAAAGCGCGCAGGTCGCCGCCACCGAACCGCGCGAGCGCGCCATATCCGCAATTTCCCGCCAGCGACATGCCATAGCCAAACAGCAGCCCGCCGATCACACTCGCGAGCGGCGACCAGGGTGTGATCCAGTAGGCATTTCGTTCGATCTCGAACAACCCCATTCCGGCCAGCGCAAAGGCGGAAAGCCCGGCCACGCCGATGGCGAGCCCCCACATGCGCAGGCGCGTGTCGCTGTTCTGGTAAAGCAGATCCTCGATCGCACCCAGGGTGCAAAAACGTCCCAGCCGGGCGGCGAGGCCCAAAATCAGCCCACCGCCAAAGCCGAAAAGCGCAATCAGCAAAGGTTCCGGAATGCCGCCGGGCATGGTTCTCCTCCGTTTATCGCTGGCAAGGCCCCGGCTCCTCTGTCAGGGCTGCTTGCAAAACAGATCGTAGACGACCTCAAGCATCCGTATCGCACGTCTGTCTGTCAAACGGTAAAATATCGCTTTGCCTTCACGTCGTGGTGTAACCAGCCCTTCGAGACGGAGGCGCGAAAGCTGCTGTGATACGGCCGCCTGACGGGCGGACAGCAACTCTTCGAGTTCGGTCACGGTCTTTTCGCCGGTGGCGAGGTGGCACAGGATCATCAGCCGCCCCTCGTGGCTGATCGCCTTGAGAAACTCGGCCGCGTCATGGGCATGGCCCAGCATCGTGTCGAGGCTCTCTGATGTGATGTCCATTTGTGTTGGAGGGGCTTTGCGCAGCATGGCCGGTTACCGCGCGGCCGTGGCGTCGGGATGCGCGTCGAGCAGTTGCGCCAGCAGGAACCAGAAAAACTCGTCGCCGGCATAGCCCTCCATCCGGCCCAGCTCCTGCCCGTCGTGAACCAGCACGAAGGTGGGCGTAAAGACCGGGCGCGAGGTGAAGGCCACGTCCTCGGGCAGATCACTGATCAGCACCCGGCGCAGGGGCGCGCGCGCGCCTTCCTCGGTGTTGGGATAGGCTGGGGCGATCTCGGCATTCCATTGCTCGCACCAGTGACAGCCGTGCTGCTCGACCATGATCAACTCTGCCGCCCGAAGCGGGACAGTGAGGCCAAGCGTCAGCCCGAGGCTGACCAGAACGGCGGCGCATATACGCATTTTTTTGTTCCGATTGACGGATGGAATAAAACATATGATAGTTTGAATATGTTTTCGGATCAACCCATGTAAGGCCGCTTCATGTTCGATGTCTCCCTGCTCAGCGCGTTTGTCGGCGGGCTGATCGTCTTTTTCTCGCCCTGCGTGCTGCCGATCGTGCCGTTTTACCTGAGCTACATGGCGGGCGCCTCGATGTCGGAAATCAGCGCCGAGGGGCGGCTGGCCCCCGGCGTGCGGCGCCGCGCCTTTGCCGCATCGGTGATGTTTTCGGCGGGAATCATCACAGTCTTTGTGCTGCTGGGGGCAGCGGCCTTCGGGCTCAGCCAGGCGTTTCGCGGCTTTCAGACCGAGTTTCGCCTGTTCGCGGCGCTGGTGGTGCTGATCCTCGGGCTGCATTTTCTGGGCGTGCTGCGGATCGGGTTTCTCAACCGGGTTTTCCAGATGGAGGCGGGGGACACTAAGAACATGTCGGTTCTGGGGGCCTATGTGGTCGGCTTTGCCTTTGCCGCCGGGTGGACGCCCTGCGTGGGCGGCGTGCTGACCGCTGTCGTCTTTACCGCGAGCACCGAGTCCACGGCGATGGAGGGGCTGGGGCTGCTGCTGGTCTTTGGCTTTGCGATGACCACGCCGTTCATGGTGGCGTCGCTCTTTATCGGGCCGTTCCTGCGGTTTGCCTCGAAATTCCGCCGCCATCTGCCCAAGGTGGAAAAGGCGATGGGGCTGCTGCTGATCGTGTTTGCCGGGCTGATCGCCACCGACAGCGTCAACCATATCGCGCAATGGATGCTGGAGACGTTTCCGGCATTTCAAACTATCTAGGAGAGGAGGAATCATGACACGTTTTCTGAGCCTGCTGGCGGCCTGTCTGCTGGCGCTACCGGTTGCCGCCGCCGAGTTGGGCGATGACGGGCTGCACAAGACCGACTGGATGCGCGACACGTTCAAGGACCTGCGCGAGGATCTGGATGAGGCGAATGACGAGGGCAAGCGGCTGATGATCATGGTCGAGCAGCGCGGCTGCATCTACTGCACGCGGATGCACGAGCACGTATTCCCGCGCCCCGAGATCGCCGATTATATCCGCGAGAACTTCTTTGTCGTGCAGCTCAACCTGCATGGCGACATCGAGGTGACCGATTTCGACGGGGAATCACTGAGCGAAAAGGCCGCGACCCGCAAATGGGGTCTGCTGTTCACGCCGTCGATTCTGTTCCTGCCCGAAGAGGTGCCCGAGGGCCAGACGGCGGCGCAGGCGGCGGTGGCGCTGATGCCCGGCGCGTTCGAGGCAGGCACCACGCTCGATATGCTGACATGGGTGAACGAGAAGCGGTATGCGCTTGATACGGATGAAGATTTTCAGCGTTACCACGCACGGCGCATTCAGGAGCGCGCCGCGGAATGACACCGAAGACGGGGCGCGCCGGGTGACATTAAATTCAAAAATCAGAATTTATTGTTGTGTGATCTCGCGATTGTGCCCTATGATATACAAAAATGTGAATGTGTTAGGGAGGACGCATGAAACGAACATGTCTCACGATCGCGCTGGTCGGTGCCGCAACAGGTGCCATCGCCGCAGAAATCGCCCCGGGCGAGGTTCCCTTCGAGGAGGGCGCCGTGGCCGTATCGCTGACCGGGGCGCCCGGTGATCCTGCCCGTGGCCGCGAGGTGGTGGGCAGCAAGTCGCTCGGCAATTGCGTGGCCTGCCATGCCAATTCCGACCTGAGCGACATTCCGTTTCATGGTGAGATCGGTCCGATGCTCGACGGTGCGGGCGAACGCTGGAGCGAAGCGGAGCTGCGGGGGATCGTGGCCAACGCCAAGATGATGTTCCCGGGCTCGATGATGCCGTCCTTTTACAAGGTCGATGGGTTCATCCGCCCCGGCAACGCCTATACCGGCGAGGCGGCGGATGACAGTTTTGGCCCGCTTCTCACCGCGCAACAGATCGAGGACGTGGTGGCCTATCTCGCCACCCTCAAATACTGACCGCCGCCCCTGCACCGGGCCGGCTTCGAACAGGAGTTCAGCACAATGACAATGACGAGACGTAGCGTGATGGTAATGGGCGCGGGGGCCTTGGTGGCCTTTGGTCTGCCGATGCGCGCGAGCGCCGCTGCCGAGGACGCCATCGCGGAGTTCACCGGTGGGGCGGACATGGGCAGCGAAGGCCTGACCCTGACCGCGCCCGAGATTGCCGAGAACGGCAACACCGTGCCGATCGAGGTCGACGCACCCGGCGCCGAGGCGATTCTCGTGCTGGCGATGGGCAACCCGACGCCCGGCGTGGCCGAGTTCAAGTTCGGCCCGCTGGCCGGGTCGCACAGCGCCTCGACCCGTATCCGCCTGGCCGGAACGCAGGACGTGGTGGCGATCGCCAAGATGAAGGACGGCTCTTTCGTCAAGGCATCGAGCAACGTCAAGGTCACCATCGGCGGCTGCGGCGGCTGAGGCAGGAATTAGGAGAATCCGACTATGGCAGACAATGTGAAACCCCGCGTGAAAGCGCCGCGCAAGGCAAGTGCCGGCGAGACGGTCACGATCAAGACCCTGATCAGCCACCCGATGGAATCCGGTCAGCGCAAGGACGCCGATGGCAACACCATCCCGCGCTCGATCATCAACCGCTTCACCTGCGAATTCAACGGCGAGACCGTGGTCGACGTGACCATGGAGCCCGCGATTTCGACCAACCCGTATTTCGAGTTTGAGGCGGTGATCCCCGATGCCGGTGACATGGTCTTCACCTGGTACGACGACGATGGCTCTGTCTACGAAGAGACCAAGAGCATCGCGCTGGGCTGAGAGAGGCATCACCGTCAGGGAGGGACGACAATGAAAAAAACAGCACTGATAACGGCGCTTTTGGGAGCGGGTGCAATCACGGCGGGGATGGCATGGGCCGAACCCGTCGAGGATACGCTGATCATCAACGAAGAGACCGAGCTTACCACCTGGACCGACGCCCCGGCGGCGGTTGAGGGGGCGCTGCCCGAGGTGATCTCGGGCTGGCATTTCCGCGGCACCGAGACCCGCGCCATGCAGGCCGACGATTTCGACAATCCCGGGATGATCTTTGTCGAGCAGGCGATGGATGCCTGGGACACGGTCGAGGGCGAGGCGGGCAAGTCCTGTGCAAGCTGCCATGGCGATGCCGGGGACAGCATGAAGGGCGTGCGCGCGGTCTACCCCAAGTGGAACGAGGACGCGGGCGAGGTTCGGACGCTGGAGATGCAGGTCAATGCCTGCCGCACCGAGAACATGGAGGCCGAGCCGCTGAAATACACCGGCACCGAGATGACCAGCATGCTGGCGCTGATCTCGTCCGTGTCGCGCGGCATGCCCGTGAACGTGGCGACGGATGGCCCGGTGGCCGAGACCTGGGAGGCGGGCAAGGAGCTCTACTATACCCGCACCGGCCAGCTGGAGCTGAGCTGCGCCAATTGTCACGAGGACAATTACGGCCGCATGATCCGCGCCGACCACCTGAGCCAGGGCCAGATCAACGGCTTTCCGGTCTACCGGCTGAAGAACACCAAGCTGAACGGGGTGCATGCCCGTTTCAAGGGCTGCGTGCGCGACACCCGCGCCGAGACATACAAGCCCGGCAGCCCCGAATTCGTGGCGCTTGAGCTTTATGTCGCGAGCCGCGGCAACGGTCTGTCGGTCGAGGGGCCGTCGGTCCGCAACTGAGTGAAGACCCCGCCTGGCCATGGTCCGGGCGGGGTTTTTCTTGACTAAAACATTCAAAATTCCGCATGTGATCCCTGCGGTAGTGGAAAGGTCAGACATGATCTCGCGTCGTGATTTTCTTCAAACGAGCATGGCGGCTTCGGCCATTCTGGGGGCGTCGTCCTTTGGCAACTGGGCGAAACTGGCGGCGCAACAGGCGCTGACGCAGGATCAGCTCTTGCAGTTCGACACGTTCGGCAATGTGAGCCTGATCCACATCACCGACATTCACGCGCAGCTCAAGCCGATCTATTTCCGCGAGCCGTCGATCAATATCGGCGTGGGCGACAACAAGGGGGCTGTCCCGCATGTCACCGGCGCAGAGTTCCGCAAGCTCTATGACATCGACGATGGCAGCCCGTCGCATTATGCGCTGTCCTCGGGCGACTTCAGTGCGCTGGCGCAGGGCTATGGCAAGGTCGGCGGGCTGGACCGGATGGCGACTGTGATCAATGCCATCCGCGCTGACCGGCCTGATGCGATTTTGCTGGATGGGGGCGACACGTGGCATGGCTCTTACACCTGCTATCACTCGCAAGGCCAGGACATGGTCAACGTGATGAACGCGCTCAAGCCGGATGCGATGACCTTTCACTGGGAATTCACGCTCGGCTCTGACCGGGTGCACGAGATCGTCGAGGGCCTGCCTTTTGCCGCGCTTGGCCAGAACATTTTCGACGCCGAATGGGACGAGCCTGCAGAGCTGTTCCCGCCCTACAAGTTCTTTGAACGTGGCGGGGCCAAGATCGCCGTGATCGGTCAGGCCTTCCCCTATATGCCGATTGCCAATCCGGGCTGGATGTTCCCGGAATACTCTTTCGGTATCCGCGACGAGAACATGCAGGCGATGGTCGACGAGGTGCGGGGCCAAGGCGCGGATCTCGTGGTCGTGCTCAGCCATAACGGCTTTGACGTGGACAAGAAGATGGCGGGTATCGTCAAGGGCATTGACGTCATTCTGACGGGCCACACCCACGACGCGCTGCCCGAGCCGGTGCTGGTGGGCGAGACGATCCTCATCGCGTCGGGCAGCAACGGCAAATTCGTCAGCCGCGTCGATCTGGATGTGCGTGACGGCCGGATGATGGGCTTTCGCCACAAGCTGATCCCGATTTTCAGTGACGTGATCGAACCGGACAAGGAGGTGGCCGCGCTCATTGATGAGCAGCGCGCGCCGTTCAAATCCGAGTTGGAGGAGGTGATCGGCCAGACCGAGAGTCTGCTTTACCGGCGCGGCAATTTCAACGGCTCGTGGGATGACCTGATCTGCGAGGCACTGATCGAAGAGCGCGAGGCGGATATTGCGATGTCGCCCGGCGTGCGGTGGGGGCCAAGCCTGATCCCGGGCCAAGACATCACCCGCGAGGATATCTTCAACGTGACCTCAATGACCTATGGCAAGGCCTATCGCAGTGAGATGACCGGCGAATTTATCAAGGTGATCCTCGAGGACGTGGCCGACAACATTTTCAACCCCGATCCCTATTACCAGCAGGGCGGCGACATGGTGCGGATCGGTGGCATGGGCTACCGGATCGACATCAACCAGCCGCAGGGCAGCCGGATCAGCGACATGGTGCTGCTCAAGACCGGCGAGGCGATTGACCCCGAGAAGAATTACGTGGTCGCCGGTTGGGCCAGTGTCAACGAGGACACCGAGGGCCCGCAGATCTGGGACGTGGTCGAGAACCACATCGCCAAGCAGGGCACCGTGCGTGTCGCGCCCAATGACAGCGTCAAGGTGATTGGCGCATGAGATCCAGTCGAGAGGAGGCATTCGAGATGTCTGAGCTTTTCAAGGGAAAACCCACCTCGCGCCGCGCGTTCCTGCGCGGTAGCGTGGCCGCGGCAGCCGGGGCCGTCACCGCAGGCGCGGCACAGGCGGGCACGCCCGACCCGCTGATCACGGATGTGCAGCCCTGGGCCACGGGCCTTGGCGACGGGGTCGATGCCTCGCCCTATGGGTTGCCCATCGAATACGAGTCGGACGTGGTGCGCCGCAATGTCGAGTGGCTGACCGCCGATACGATCTCCTCGATCAACTTTACGCCCATCCACGCGCTTGACGGGACGATCACGCCGCAGGGCTGCGCCTTTGAGCGGCACCATTCCGGCGCGATTGACCTCAAGAAGGAAGATTACCGGCTGATGATCAACGGGCTGGTGGATCGGCCGCTGGTGTTCACCTATGCCGATCTCGAACGCTTCCCGCGTGAGAACCACGTTTATTTCTGCGAATGCGCGGCCAACACGGGCATGGAATGGGCGGGGGCGCAACTCAATGGCGCGCAGTTCACCCATGGCATGATCCACAACATGGAATATACCGGCGTGCCGCTGCGCACCCTGCTGGAAGAGGCGGGGCTCGACGTGGCGGGCGAGTTGCAGGACAAGTGGGTCTATGTCGAGGGGGCCGATGCGTCCTCGAACGGCCGCTCGATCCCGATGGGCAAGGCGCTTGGCGACTGTCTGGTGGCGTTCAAGGCCAATGGCGAGGCGCTGCGCAAGGAACACGGATACCCTGTGCGCCTCGTCGTGCCGGGCTGGGAAGGCAACATGTGGGTCAAGTGGATCCGCCGCATCGAAGTGACTGACGGCCCCGTCGAGAGCCGCGAAGAAACCTCGAAATACACCGACACGCTGGCCGATGGCATCAGCCGCAAATGGACCTGGGTGATGGACGCCAAGTCAGTCGTCACCAGCCCCAGCCCGCAGTCGCCGATCACCCATGGCAAGGGGCCGCTGGTGATCACCGGGCTGGCCTGGTCGGGCCATGGCGCGATCACCCGCGTCGATGTCTCCAAGGATGGTGGCAAGACCTGGGAAACCGCACGGCTCGCCAAGGAAGGCGAGGCCAAGGCGCTCACCCGCTTCTACCTCGACACCGAGTGGGACGGCGAGGAGATGCTGCTGCAAAGCCGCGCGATGGATGACACCGGCTATATCCAGCCCACCAAGGCGCAGCTACGCGAGGTACGCGGCGAAAACTCGATCTATCACAACAACTGTATTCAGACATGGTGGGTGCGGCCCAACGGGGAGGCAGAGAATGTCGAAGTTTCTTAAATTCACGCTGGTCGCGGGCATCACCGTCAGCGCCACCGCCACCGCCGTCTGGTCGGGCGAATACGGGCTGGGGCGCGAGGCGCTGCCCGAAGAGATCGCCGCCTGGGACGTCAAGATCATGCCCGACGGTCGCGGTCTGCCCGAAGGGTCGGGCGACGTGTGGACAGGTGACGAGGTCTTTGCCGAACATTGCGCCGTCTGCCATGGTGACTTTGCCGAGGGTATCGGAAACTGGCCCAAGCTCGCGGGGGGGCAGGGCACGCTTGACCGCAAGGACCCGCTCAAGACCGTGGGATCCTACTGGCCGCACCTGTCGACGGTGTGGGATTACGTCAACCGCTCGATGCCCTTTGGCAATGCGCAGAGCCTGACGCCCGACGATGTCTATGCGATCACCGCCTATATCCTCTATTCCAACAATCTGGTGGAGGATGATTTCACCCTCAGCCACGAGAATTTCGCCGAGTTCGAGATGCCCAATGCCGACGGGTTCATCGTCGATAACCGGGCCGAGACCGAATATGCGATCTGGCACGGTGCGCCCTGCATGGAGAACTGCAAGGACAGTGTCGAGATCACCATGCGTGCCGCCGTGCTCGACGTGACCCCGGATGAGGAAGGCGCCGAGACCGAGGCCGCAGCGCCCGCCGCCGAGGCAGAGCCGGTCGAGACGGCTGCCGCTGAACCTGCCGCCGAGAGCGCGCCCGCGCCCGCCGCCGATCCCGAATTGGTGGCCGCCGGGGAAAAGGTGTTCCGCAAATGTAAGGCTTGCCATCAGGTGGGCGAGGGTGCCAAGAATCGCGTAGGCCCGCAGCTCAACGGTGTGGTGGGGCGTGCCGCCGGTGCCGTGGACGGGTTCAAGTATTCTTCGGCCCTCGAAGGCATGGCCGGTGACGGGCTGTTCTGGGACAATGAAAGCCTCGCCGCATTTCTGGCTGATCCGCGCGGCTTTATGAAGGGGACACGCATGGCCTTTGCCGGGCTGAGATCGGACGAGGATATTGCGGCGATCACCGCGTATCTCTCGACCTTCGGACACTGATCCGATGCGCGCGCTCCTGCCCGCGCTGACACTCGCTGCTGTGATGGTGGCGGGTGGTGCGCGGGCGGAGCTTATCGGCGATGCCGAGGCGGGGGAGGCTCAGTTCAATCAATGCAAAGGCTGTCATCAGATCGGGAAGGGGGCCGAGGACCGTATCGGGCCGCATCTCAATGGTCTCTTCGGGCGGCGTGCGGCGGCGCATGAGGACTATCGCTATTCCGACTCGATGGAACGCGCAGGCGTCGACGGGCTGATCTGGGATCTCAGGACACTCGACGCCTATATCGAGAACCCGCGCGCGCTCGTTTCCAAGACCCGGATGAGTTATCGTGGTCTCAAGGACGAACAGGCGCGCGCCGACCTGCTCGCGTATCTTCGCCGTTTTTCCGACAATCCCGCGAACATACCCGAGGCCGCACCGACGGCCATTGGCACGGATCACTCGGTCGATCCGGAAATTCTCGCCATTCAGGGCGATCCGGAATACGGCGAATATCTCAGCAGCGAATGCGTGAGCTGTCATCAGGCCGATGGCAGCGCGGACGGCATCCCCTCGATCACCCGCTGGCCGGAAGAGGATTTCGTCGTCGCGATGCATGCCTACAAGGACAAACTGCGTCCCCATCCGGTGATGCAGATGATGGCCGGACGCCTGTCGAACGAGGAGATCGCAGCGCTGGCGGCCTATTTCAAGGACCTCGACTAAACGCGGTCCGTATCTGGGAGGAGACACCATGACTTTCAACCGACGCAAATTCATTGCTGTGGGAACGGCTGCGGCTGCCACGCTCTCGTCGCCTGCGGTGCTGGCTGACGGGCATGGCAAGCCGCGGGTTGTCGTGATCGGTGGCGGCTCGGGCGGGGCCACGGCCGCGCGCTATATCGCCAAGGACAGCAAGGGTGCCATCAATGTGACGCTGGTCGAGCCCTCGCGCAGCTATTTCACCTGCTATTTCTCGAACCTCTATATCGGCGGCTTCACCGATCTGGAGGATATCAGCCATACCTACGGCGCGCTGGCCGCGAAATACGGCATCAACGTGGTGCATGACTGGGCGGTGGATGTGGACCGCGATGCCAAGACCGTTAGCCTCGCCGGGGGCACGGTGCTGCCCTATGACAAGCTGATCCTCAGCCCCGGCATTGATTTTGTCGAGGATGCCGTGCCGGGCTGGTCTGTGGCGGCGCAGAACAAGATGCCGCATGCCTACAAGGCCGGATCGCAAAGCGAGCTTTTGAAGGCGCAGATCATGGCGATGCCCGAGGGCGGGCGCTTTGCCATGGTGGCCCCGCCCAACCCCTACCGCTGCCCGCCGGGCCCCTATGAGCGGATCTCGATGGTGGCGCATGTCCTGAGCCAAATGAACCCGACCGCCAAGATCCTCGTGGCAGACCCCAAGCCTAACTTTTCCAAGCAGGCGCTCTTTGAAGAGGGCTGGCAGCGTCACTATAGCGGGATGATTGAGCGCATCGGCCCGGACTTTGGCGGTGCAAATGTCACTGTCGACCCGGAGGCCATGACAATCGACATTGACGGAATGGTCGAGACTGTGGATGTCTGCAATGTCATTCCCGCGCAAAAGGCCGGTCGTATCGCTGACATGGCGGGCGTGACAGATGGCAACTGGGCGCCGGTGAACGCGGCCGACATGTCGTCAAAGGCCGACCCGGACGTGCATGTTCTGGGCGATGCAGCGGCGCAGGGCGACATGCCCAAATCCGGCTTTGCCGCCAATTCACAGGCCAAGGTCTGTGCCATGGCGGTGCGCGGCGCGCTGACCGGGTCCAAAGTGTTCCCGGCGAAGTTTACCAATACCTGCTGGTCCCTCATCGCCGAGGATGATGGCGTCAAGGTGGGGGCAACCTACGAGGCGACGTCTGACAAGATTGCCAAGGTCGATGGGTTTATCTCGCAGACCGGCGAAGACGCCGCAACCCGCAAGGCGACCTACGAGGAATCGGTCGGTTGGTATGCCGGTATCACCACGGACATGTTCGATTGATCGGCGCGCGAACGCCTGTCTGACAAAGGAGTAAAGGCAATGAAACGGACAATTCTGGCCGGGGTTTTCGGCCTCATGGCGCTGCCGGCGGCGGCGCAGGAGGCGGTGACCTACCCGTTCAACGGCACCTTCGGCGATGCGACATTCGCGGTCGAAAGCGCAATCCTCGACCGGGGGCTGGTGATCGACCTCACCAGCCATGTCGGCGAGATGCTCAACCGCACGGGCGCGGATGTGGGTAGTGACGTCAAGATCTTCGAAGCGGCGGATATCTTCCTGTTTTGTTCCGCCACCCTGTCGCGCGAGGTGATGGAGGCCGATCCGATGAATATCGCGCATTGCCCCTATGGCGTCTTTGTCGCCGAGCGCGAGGGCGAGGTGATGGTGGGCTATCGCACCTACCCCGAAGGCGAGATGCAGAAGGTGCAGACGTTTCTGGACGAGATTGTGCAGGACGCGCTGGAATAAAGCGCCGGTGCCGGGCCGCATCCGCGCGGCCCGGATTGCCCCCCTGATTGACCCAAGTCAAGACATGCGCGCCCGTGAATGTGTATGCTGACAGCATAACGTCACGATGGAACACTGCCATGCTGGAAACACTCATCGACACCTACGGCGACGGGGCCGTGCTTGCCATGGCCGGGGCGCTCGTCGGCGTGATCTTCGGGGCGGCGGCGCAGCATTCGCGGTTTTGCCTGCGGGCGGCGACCATCGAGGTGGCGGAGCGCGGGCTGGGCCCCCGCCTGTCGATCTGGATCATCGCCTTTTCCGCCGGGGTTCTGTCGGTGCAGGGGGCCATCGCCGCAGGTTTTCTGGACGTGAGCGAGGCGCGGCCACTGGCCGCCACCGGCAGCATGTCGGGCGCGATCATTGGCGGGCTGATGTTCGGCGCGGGGATGATCCTTGCGCGCGGCTGTGCGAGCCGTCTTCTGGTGCTGTCGGCCACGGGCAATCTGCGCGCGCTCGTCACCGGGCTGGTGCTGACCATCGTGGCGCAATCGGCGCTGCGCGGCGCACTGTCGCCCGCGCGCGAGGGTCTGGCGACGCTCTGGCTGGTGCCGGGCGGCGAGGCGCGCAACATGCTCGCGCATCTCGGGCTGACGCCGCTGGTGGCAGCGGGCATCGCCGCGCTG
>NZ_CAMYMD010000024.1 GCF_947259555.1 uncultured Roseovarius sp. | reverse complement strand
TCTGACCGATCTGACCTATGGCCAGATGCTGACCGAAGAAGAGTTCATGGATGCGCAGGATGCCTATGGCATGGACGCCTTTACCGCCAATATCGGCGCCGAGGCGATCCGCGAGATGCTCCAGAATATCGACCTTGAAAATGAGGCGGAGCAACTGCGCGCCGATCTCAAGGAAGCGACGGGCGAGCTGAAGCCCAAGAAGATCATCAAGCGCCTCAAGGTGGTGGAATCGTTCATCGAATCCGGCAACCGCCCGGAGTGGATGGTGATGACGGTGATCCCGGTCATCCCGCCCGAACTGCGCCCGCTGGTGCCGCTCGACGGTGGCCGCTTTGCGACCTCGGATCTCAACGACCTCTATCGTCGTGTCATCAACCGCAACAACCGCCTCAAGCGGCTGATCGAACTGCGCGCGCCCGATATCATCGTGCGCAACGAAAAGCGGATGTTGCAGGAATCGGTCGATGCGCTGTTTGACAACGGTCGTCGCGGCCGGGTCATTACCGGTGCCAACAAACGCCCGCTGAAATCGCTCTCGGATATGCTCAAGGGCAAGCAGGGCCGCTTCCGCCAGAACCTTCTGGGCAAGCGGGTCGACTTTTCCGGTCGTTCGGTCATCGTGACCGGCCCGGAACTGAAGCTGCATCAATGCGGCCTGCCCAAGAAGATGGCGCTGGAGCTGTTCAAGCCGTTCATCTACTCGCGGCTTGAGGCCAAGGGCCTGTCCAGCACCGTGAAGCAGGCGAAAAAGCTGGTGGAGAAAGAGCGTCCCGAGGTGTGGGACATCCTCGACGAGGTGATCCGCGAACATCCCGTCATGCTCAACCGCGCGCCGACGCTGCACCGTCTGGGCATCCAGGCCTTCGAGCCCACGCTGATCGAAGGCAAGGCCATTCAGCTTCACCCACTGGTCTGTGCCGCCTTCAACGCCGACTTTGACGGTGACCAGATGGCTGTGCACGTGCCGCTGAGCCTTGAGGCGCAGCTTGAGGCGCGGGTGCTGATGATGTCGACGAACAACGTCCTCAGCCCCGCCAACGGCTCGCCGATCATCGTGCCGTCGCAGGATATGATCCTGGGTCTCTACTATGTCACGCTGATGCGCGAGGGCATGAAGGGCGAGGGCATGGTATTCTCGTCGCTCGGAGAGGTGCAGCACGCGCTCGACGCGGGCGAGGTGCATCTGCACGCCAAGATCACCGTGCGCGCCCCGCAGATCGACGAGCATGGCAACGAAGTGATGGTACGCTCCGAGACGACACCGGGCCGGGCCCGGCTTGGTGCGCTTCTGCCGCAAAACGCCAAGGCGCCGTTCAGCCTCGTCAATCGTCTGTTGCGCAAGAAAGAGGTTCAGCAGGTCATCGACACCGTCTACCGCTATTGCGGGCAGAAAGAGTCGGTCATCTTCTGCGACCAGATCATGACCATGGGCTTCCGCGAGGCGTTCAAGGCCGGGATTTCCTTTGGCAAGGATGATATGGTCATCCCCGATGGCAAGTGGCCAATCGTCGAAGAGACGCGCAGCCAGGTCAAAGGTTTTGAGCAGCAGTACATGGACGGCCTGATCACCCAGGGTGAGAAGTACAACAAGGTCGTCGATGCGTGGTCGAAGTGTAACGATCAGGTCACCGAGGCGATGATGGGCTCGATCTCGGCCGAGCGCCGCAGCGAGAGCGGTGCTGTCGAGGAACCCAACAGCGTCTACATGATGGCCCACTCCGGTGCGCGTGGCTCGGTTACTCAGATGAAACAGCTGGGCGGCATGCGCGGCCTGATGGCCAAGCCGAATGGCGACATCATCGAGACGCCGATCATCTCGAACTTCAAGGAAGGTCTGACCGTTCTTGAATACTTCAACTCGACCCACGGCGCCCGTAAGGGCCTGTCGGACACCGCCCTGAAGACCGCCAACTCGGGCTATCTGACCCGGCGTCTGGTGGACGTCGCGCAGGACTGCATCGTGCGTGAGCATGATTGCGGCACCGAGCGTGCGGTCACCGTCGAGGCGGCGGTGAACGATGGCGAGATCGTCGCGTCGCTCGCCGAGCGTTGCCTGGGCCGCGTGGCGGCCGAGGACATCGTCGATCCGTTGAGCGAGAGCGTTCTTGTCGCCGAAGGCCAATTGATCGACGAGCGTATGGCCGACTCGCTGGAAGAGGCCGCCGTGCAGACCGTGCGTCTGCGCTCGCCGCTGACCTGCGAGGCTGAGGACGGTGTTTGCGCCATGTGCTACGGGCGCGATCTGGCCCGCGGCACGATGGTCAATATCGGCGAGGCTGTCGGCATCATCGCCGCGCAGTCGATCGGCGAGCCGGGCACACAGCTCACGATGCGGACGTTCCACATCGGCGGCGTGGCCCAGGGCGGGCAGCAGTCTTTCCAAGAGGCGAGCCAAGAGGGCACGATCACCTTTGATCAACCCCAGACGCTGGACAATTCCAACGGCGAAACGCTTGTCATGGGCCGGAACATGAAGCTCCGGATCATTGGCGACAAGGGCGTTGAACTGGCCAGCCACAAGGTCGGCTACGGCACCAAGCTTTTCGTCAAGGAAGGCGACAAGGTGGCGCGCGGGCAAAAGCTGTTCGAATGGGACCCGTATACCCTGCCGATCCTGGCCGAGAAAACGGGGACCGCGAAATTCGTCGATCTCACATCGGGCGTGTCTGTCCGTGACGTGACCGACGATGCCACCGGCATGACCCAGAAGATCGTGACCGACTGGCGTGCGGCACCGCGCGGCAACGAGCTGAAACCCGAGATCTTCATCGTGGGCGAAGATGGCGAGCCGATGCGCAACGACGCGGGCAACCCGGTGATCTATCCGATGTCGGTGGATGCGATCCTGTCGGTCGAAGAAGGCCAGCAGGTCGCGGCGGGTGACGTCGTGGCGCGTATTCCGCGCGAGGGCGGCAAGACCAAGGACATCACCGGCGGTCTGCCGCGTGTGGCCGAACTCTTCGAGGCGCGTCGTCCCAAGGATCACGCGATCATCGCCGAGATCGACGGCTACGTTCGCTATGGGCGCGACTACAAGAACAAGCGCCGCATCGCGATCGAACCCACCGACGACACGCTGGAGCCGGTCGAGTACATGGTGCCCAAGGGCAAGCACATTCCGGTTCAGGAAGGCGACTATGTCCAGAAGGGTGACTACATCATGGACGGCAACCCCGCGCCGCATGACATCCTCGGTATCATGGGGGTCGAGGCGCTGGCCAACTACATGATCGACGAGGTGCAGGAGGTTTATCGTCTGCAAGGCGTGAAGATCAACGACAAGCACATCGAGGTCATCGTGCGCCAGATGCTGCAAAAGTGGGAGATCCAGGACTCGGGCGACACCACGCTGCTCAAGGGCGAGCATGTCGACAAGGTCGAGTTCGACGAGGCCAACGAAAAGGCGATCGCCAAGGGCGGGCGTCCGGCACAGGGCGAGCCGATCCTTCTGGGGATCACCAAGGCGTCGCTGCAAACCCGGTCGTTCATCTCGGCGGCGTCGTTCCAGGAGACCACCCGCGTGCTGACCGAAGCCTCGGTGCAGGGCAAGCGCGACAAGCTGGTGGGCCTCAAGGAGAACGTCATCGTGGGCCGTCTCATCCCGGCGGGCACCGGTGGTGCCACGCAGGACATGCGCCGCATCGCCCAGTCGCGTGACAATGTCGTGATCGAGGCGCGTCAGGAAGAGGCCGCTGCGGCCGCTGCCCTGGCCGCACCGGTGGCCGAGGATGACGTGGTCGGGGGCGATGAGTTCGACAATCTCGTGGAAACGCCCGAGAGCCGCGAAGAGTAATCCTTCACGTCGATGATTTTGAAAGGCCCTGCCAAATGGTGGGGCCTTTTGCAATAAATGATGCAGCGCGGAGCTGAGAGCCGTTCAGCGCAACACGATGACAAAGATCCAGCTTCCGAAGATTTGTTCGGGAGGTGGATGCGATGAATGTCGGCTGTGCGGGACCAAGTTGCTCTTGGTGAAAGTCGGGATCAAGGTCGGCCATTGGCCTTGAGCTGCCGTTGCCGTGAGCCGCGCCATTGCCAGGCCGCGGGCTGGCGATCTAACGATCTTTCAGTGCACTTTATATCTGCCAAATCCGAAAAACTCTAATTGGCGCGCTGACTTAGACAAATCGCCAGTCCGTGGGGGCGGCCTGGCAATGGCGCGGCGGCCTTCGGCCTTGATTCCGCGCCGGGGCTGCTGATCGGCTGTCCGCTC
>NZ_CAMYMD010000023.1 GCF_947259555.1 uncultured Roseovarius sp. | reverse complement strand
TGCCCTCTGCCGATCCGGCGGCGTTCTGCATGGCATGGGCCTCATCAAAAGCGAGGACGCCTTCAAAGTCATCGCACATCCAGTCGAGGAACTGGCTCAGCCGCGTGGTGCCGCATTTGCCCGCGGACCGCAGCGTGGCGTAGGTGACGAAGAGGATGCCACAGGTCACGGTGATGGGTTGGTCCGGTTTCCATTTGGAAAGCGGCTGAATGTCGGCAGGCGAGCCGCCGAGATCGGTCCAGTCGCGGATCGCGTCCTCGATGAGCGTGGCGGATTTGGAAACCCAGATCGCCTTTCTGCGCCCGGCCAGCCAGTTCACGAGAATGAGCCCCGCGCATTCGCGCCCCTTGCCGCAACCGGTGCCGTCGCCGAGGAAATAGCCGAGGCGATAGGCACGTGCATCCGGGTCGTCATCGGCGCGCGTCAGCTTGGTCTGGTCGTCATCGATGCTAAACCGACCGGGCAGGTCGCGCCCATGGGCATCATGCGCCATGACGATGGTCTCGAGCTGCGCCTCGGAAAGATGTCCCTCCTCGATCAACCGTGCGGGCAGGCGCAATTCCGCACTGGCCGCGCCTGAAGGCACGGGCGGTGCAACCGAGGCCATGGCGATGCTTTCGACGAGCGGCGTGGGGTGTTCCTGCGCACCCGCGATCTCGATCCGCTGCGGGCGATAGCGCGCATAGATATCCGAGACCGGCGTGTTGTCGCGCGGGACATCGAAGCTTGTGAAGCTGAGCGGACGGACGGCATTGGCCCTTGGTTTGGAGGCGGCGACAGGCGCAGCGGCGGTCTTGCGAGGGGCAGATGATGGAACGGTCGGCCGAGCATGAGGGATCGCCTCAGCCCGGTGGACGGGGCGCATCTCGGGCCGGATTGCGGCCACGACGTCGACATATGTCAAGGCGTCATCCAGGTCCCGGACACTGGCGCGGATCATCTCGCCGTCCTCCTGCACCTTGTCGAAGACCATCAGCTGGGTTTCGACAGAGGTGCCGAGCTTGCGGTAGACCTGCCCCGGCATCGTCAGCGCCAATCGCGGCGTCAGGAGACCGCAGGCGCGGGACCAATGCGCGGCATCACGCTCCGGGCTGAACCCCGGCGGCATGATCGCCACCAGGCGCCCGCCGGGTGCCAGGCGCTTTGCAGCCGCGATGAGATGTTTGGCGGCGATGTGCTTGTCTCGGGAGCGATCGACCGATGAGGCGAAGGGCGGGTTCATCACCACGACGTCGGGTAGAAGCGGCGACTGCAGCAGATCGTCGATATGCTCGCCGTCATGGCCCGTCACCTCGCCGCCGAAAACCGCGCGCAGGAGGCGCTGGCGAAAGGGGTCGATCTCGTTGAGCGAAAGCGTGGCACCAGCCCGGGCGGCGAAAGCGGCCAGTGCACCGGTGCCAGCCGAGGGCTCCAGAACGGTCTCGCCCTTGCGGATCGCCGCGGCCCGCAAGACCAGCGCCGCAAATGGCAGCGGCGTGGAAAACTGCTGCAGCCGGATCTGCTGCTCGGAGCGGCGGGTTTCCGTCAGCAGCCGCGAGGCAAGCAGCCTTGCAGCGGCGATGTCACCTGCCGCGCCGTCCCCACGCAGCAGCACCTGAACAGCCGCGGCCTGCATCAGGTCATATGCCATGCGCCAGTCCCAGGCACCGCCAGCATCGCTGCCATGAAACGTCTCGCGCATGATGCGCGCAAGCGCTGAGCTACGCAGAGGTATATGGTCGATCTCCGCGCCGATTCGCGCGATGGCATTTGCGAGATCAGTGTCGGAGATTGGTAATGCCGGGTTTGCCGAATTGGGCTTGGTCATGGTGATTTTCCTTTGGATCAGGATCTGAATTCCAAAGGACAAAAAGCCCGCTTTCGCTTTTCAGGGTGGCGGGATCAGACCGCGCTGACCTCCAAGGCTTGGTCAGGACTTGGGTTCGACCTGCCGCTTCGCATCAATCAAAGCCTGAGCGGCCTGCATCACTTGAACCTGAGATGTTCCGGCGCGTGCATCCTCAAGCGCGGCCTTTACCTGTGCGCAAAACCACGCGTCATAAGAATTCGCTTCAGCGGCCACGGAAATGCTCCTCGAGCCCGATATCCAGCAGCTTGCCGAGGTCATCGGGCATGTCTGCAACGCGCACAGCAATTGGGAAACGGTGCCCCGTGAGGTCAGGCGCGCATTGCTCCTCTAGCCCGAGGTGCTGCCTATCCTTTTCCGCCTCAATCATTGTGCTTTCTCCGACCGTATTATCAGCCGATGCTACATCTTCCAGCGTGGCGTCGTAAACGATAATGCCAAAGGGTCACAGCAAGCTGGCCCACTTACCGATCGGGCACCGCTTCAAGGGAAGTTTCGAACCCCTTGTCCCCCGCCGCTGCTTCTTTCAAGAGCGCGTCGAAATTGTCAGGTGGGTTGCCATCTTCCAACATCCCTTTGAACGTCGCATAGGCATCCGTCTTGCTGCCATAGGCGCGCAGGGTCTTGTCGTCGTTCACCCAGGCCACCACGATGACCTTCGCATCGCTGTTGAACCGATAGAACAGCCGATACTGCTGGAAGAATTTC
>NZ_CAMYMD010000022.1 GCF_947259555.1 uncultured Roseovarius sp. | reverse complement strand
GCGCGTGGCAAACCGCACAAGGTCGTTATCGTCGCAATCGCGCGCAGACTCGCCACCATCGCAAATGCCATCCTCAAATCAGGCACCCCCTGGCAAGCAAAGCCGATCATCTAGACACAGTTGCTAGGCCGACTATGGTCGTCGATACAGAAATGGCCTCGCCGTTTCATCGTCCCGGGAAGAAGGCTGAATCAATGACATCGGCAACAACAGCATGGGAAAACGCCGCCGAAAAAACGCCGCCGAATGAGATGGTCACCGCAGGGCGCTCATCGAGTTGCCGTCACACGAGCTGCCGTACTTGACGGGAGGCTGTAGGCGTAGACAAGTTGGCCGCACGCTGGACCGCTAGATGTTGCAGACTCGCGACCGACATATATGAACGGGATGCTAGAACAGGAAATCTCCGGATTCGATGTCGCCAGCCGCGTCGAGGATGCGTATCGTATTGCCGAAGCCATCGTCGACGATCGCATCAAGCCCTGACGCGGTGACGTTCAGATCCGCAAATTCATCAATTTGCGTGTGCGCCCCAAAGTCCAGTATATCAATACCCTTCGTGAAGTCCTGCACCGTGTCGATCCCAAAGCCGTTCGTAAAGACGAATACATCCGCGCCAGAACCGCCAAGCATCTCGTCATCTCCGCCTCCGCCTTCCAGCGTGTCGTTGCCAGACGCGCCGCGCAGCCAGTCCGATCCGCGCCCGCCCTCGATGAGGTTATCCCCGGTCGAACCGGTCAGCGTATCGTCATGGTCCGAACCCAAAAGGTTCTCGACATCCGTGTAGGTGTCACCGTTGGCATTGCCCGCCGATCCCATGCCCGCGCCGAGATTGGCGTTCACCCCCGCCGCAGCCGTCACGAATGCCGCCGTGTCGCGCCCGGGACCGCCGTCGATCACATCAGCGCCAATGCCGCCTTCCAAAGTGTCGTTTCCCGTCTCTCCGAAAAGCTGATCTGCGTTATTTTCACCCTGGATGAAATCGTTTCCTGAGCCACCCTCGACGATGTCACCACCTGCCCCTGCAAAAATCCGGTCTGGGCCGCCGCGCCCGTAGATGAGGTCTATTGCAAGCGTGCCGTTGATCGTTTGGCCCAGATCACCATCGATCACAAGATTGGCATTCGAGAAGGTCAATTGATTTGGGGGAAAGACCTGGCCCGCGAACTCGAACCGTTCGATGTTCACTACAGTATCCACCCCTTCGCCAGGCGAAGCGATTAGAAGCCGGTTGAACTGATCAAGGAAAATATGAACCTCGCCCGGCGACGCCTGCCAGACGCCCCGATCGGGCGGTTCGCCTGCGAAGACCGATCCGCCGCCGCTGCCGCCATCAAGAAAGTCGAACCCGATTCCGCCGACAAGCACATCTTCGCCTGGGCCGGATCGCAAAGTGTCATCCCCAGCCAGCCCGATCAGCCTGTCCCAGTCGATGGTTGCCGCGAAACGACCGACAATCTCATCATCGAATTGCGTGCCAATCCCAACCTCGACGCCCAGGATGTTGTCGTTGGCCGCAATGCCCGCTGGTTGCTCCAGGCTGGCCGCGTCCAACACAATCTTGGCGCCCGAAGACGCAAGTTCGTAGGATACTGTATCGACATCGCTCGTGTTTAGGACGTTTTCACCGATGCTGTTCGTGCCCTGTCCGAGGAAGTAGAAATCCGACCCAGGTCCTCCGTTCAGGACATTGACGCCCGAACCACCGTTCAGGATGTCGTTTCCTGCGGCACCCTCCAGCTGGTCGTTACCACCAAGGCCTGTCAGTTCATCGCCATTGCTAGTGCCACGCAACGAGTTGTTGGCATCGGTGCCGGTGAACGAGAACTGAAATTGGTCGAAGAATGCCTGAAGTTGCGCCGGCGAACCGCCATTATAAGAAGAAACCACTGCTTGCCCGAGTTGAGCGGCGTTCACGCCAGGCAGGCCGAGGATGGCATCCGGCGCTCCCCCAAGATTGAGGAATGCAATATTGGCGAAGATGGCCCTCTGCTCTTGAAGCAAGTTAATCTCGGAAGCCGAGAGCCCAGGGGTCGCGAGATTGCTGAGAGTTCGATCTAGATCTTCGTTGAAATAAAAATGTAAACCGGTGATCGTGCCGGAGGTCAGTTGCGGGAAAGTTCCCAACCCGCCTTGTAGGTTCGCCGTCGCGATGGACAAACCGGTTCCGAAAATCCGCAATTCTCCTAAAAATTCGGGATCGCGTAGCACGATCGAGGATGCCGTGGCGCTTATCACATTCGGCGTCGCAATATTTACGCCATCCGTGATATCGGTTGTACCAAAATACCCCTTTAAGCCCGAAATCCCGTTTATCGGGTTCTCACCAATAAGATTATACGTCGCGCCATTGAATGTTCCGACCCAAAACATTGGCACCTCCCCAAAGGTCACCCTAAAAAATTGAGGCACCCCGCAGAAGTCGAAGGCCGCCGATTCCTGCTTCAGGCTACCACATCTTGCTCGTCACCCTGAACTGAAAAGGAAATCTGGGGAATAACCCCATGCTTTTCCTAGGGCCGGGATCCATTAATTTTGGAGTTGGCGCGATCGTCAAGTTATTGACCACAATTCCAATTATCCGTAACGCGCGGCATCATCATCCAGATTTACCAACCTAGCTTCAATGGCTTCCGCTACCCGCGTGAGGTCGTTGCGCAGGCTGTCTGAGCGTACCTCCGGTTGGCCTTGATACCAGAAGTACAACCTAGAATTGTTTTAACGGTCGACGACTAAATTTGGAAGGTAGTGGATGGATATAATGTTGTGCGAAGTCGAGTGCATATGTTGACGAACTTGTTCCCTAAACTTTTACGAGACTTCACTGAGCGTTGTGTTTCCAATAAAAAGTATAAACGGCTACACGCTATTTGCAAGGTCAGTACATTCTGCCGGACGATTTGCCCGGCGATGAACGTCTATTTGATTTCGCCGCCTGGATGCGGAAAGAGGAAGTATTTAATAAGGCCAATCCAAACCTGCGCATCGGTGGGGGAAGCCAAACTGGTTACACCTTGTTCGAGGTCACGCCAAAACTGGCGCGATGGTATTCTGATGTCGAAGTCGAATTGCGATCTAAATTAGGTGTCCGCGACGTAACAGGTACCCACTTGCGGCCAGTTGCTGGACTTAAGACTGAAGGGCCTCTCATATTTCAGGCGCTAGACGCCAAGGAGTTTCGTCAAGAAATTGTTGCCTATTTTGATGATGAAATCTCTCTAAACTTCGATCCGCCCGGACCTGGTGGAAATGCGCACAGGTTGGCTGCTTCTGAAGGCCTTGAGTTGATAGCGATACAACGTGTTGGAGCACTTGATGAGAACCTGAATGTAACAGGTGTTGGTGCAGCGCCGCTGGTTTTCCTCAAAGACCAAGATCAAACGATTGAATTACTGGAAATAACCTTGGGGGCAACACGTAATGATCGCTTATGATACATTTCTTAATCTGACGTCTCATATAGATGCTGCTAATCAAGATTTAATCTGGAACTACGTAAACACTAGCGACCTTTCTTTTGATCTCTCACTGCGGAAGTCCGAAGGTCGGATCTATCTTGACGCTTAGCTTGGGCATCAAACTTGGTGTTTCTTGTGTTCCAGGGGCCAGACCTCGAGAATTGCAGACAAGATGCTGGCTAAACTCTGACATGGATGCCTCCCACATGTTGGTTACTATAAAACCGTTATGGCACATTCGATGCCGTTGGATGGCGGCATCCAACGCATCAATTCCCTTGACCCTTGACCCTTGAAACGGTTGTCCGGGCCAGAGCTTTCCCTCTCGGGGCTCAAATCTTGCCATAATTATGGGGTTTGATCTGCTTCGAAGTGCAGTGTCAGGGGCGGAGGTGCCACGCGATGGAGAACGTCGTACGCGAGATCGGGAATGTTATAATCGAGGCAGCCCAGAGCGCCGTTCAGCCAAGCAGCCGGCTCTGGCCTGTTTATCTTTTGATCACGGTTCTGATTGCCTATGCGGTATTCCGGCGCCAGGCTGGCGGGGGCTCGTTTCTGAAATGGCTGCTGCCCCGCTCAATCTACTTTCACGCCTCCCACATCGTTGATCTGAAAATCTTTTGCCTGAATCGGATCATCGCCATTCTGGGTGTCTTCGGCTTTGTCATGGCGAGTGCCACGCTTGCCGGGGGATTGGCGGACGGTCTCGGGCCGGCGCACTCGTCGTTGAGCTTGCACCCCGTTGCGATGGCGGCTCTTTTGCTGATTGTCGGCGATTTCGGAACCTATTGGGTGCACCGGATCCACCACGAAAACCGGGTCCTGTGGCCTTTTCATTCGTTGCATCACTCTGCTGAGGTGATGACACCGATCACGGTGTACAGAAAGCACCCGATCTATGATCTGCTCTCTGCCTCGATCAAAGGCATCCTGATCGGCGGCCTACAGGGGCTTTGCCTCGCAATTTTTGCCGAGGTGCCGTCCTACGCGACATTGGTCGGCATCAATGCCGGATACGCCCTCTTTAACCTTGCCGGGGCCAATCTTCGGCATTCGCATGTCTGGCTGAGCTTTGGGCCGGTTCTGGAGCGCATTTTCATTTCTCCATGCCAGCACCAGATTCATCATTCGCTGGATCCGCGTCACCACAACAAGAATTACGGTGAAGTTCTGGCGATCTGGGACTGGATGTTTGGTACGCTCTACGTGCCGAAAACGCGTGAACAGATCGCCTTTGGGCTTGGCGACAAGACCGGGCGACCACTTCGCCAGCGTCATGACAGCCTGGTCGCGGCCATGGTGGTGCCGGTGCAGGACAGCTACAGGCAGATCCGCAAGCTGTTTGATGCCGGTGGCAAACACCCGAGCCCGCCGGTTGGCCAACCCGATGACACGCGAAAGAATGCGGCACGGTCATGAAACCCGGCCTCTCTCTTTACCTCGATGCGCTGCGCTTTGGCGCGGCGCTCGTCGTGCTGCTTTCGCATTTTGCCTACCCCCGATTCTCGGACGGACGCTGGCTGTGGGTGCGCGAGTTGAATCTCGGAAGCGACGCGGTGATCGTCTTTTTTGTTCTTTCGGGGCTGGTCATTGCGCATGTTGCCGCCCGTCCGGATGCGACCGGCCCGCGCTTTGCCTTCGATCGTGCCACGCGACTCGTCTCTGTCGCGTTGCCGGCGATCATTCTGACCTTCACGATGGACCGGATCGGATCGCAGTTGGCGCCGGCGGTTTACGCTGCCCCGTTTTACCAACCGATGCCGCTGTGGGAGATGCTCTTGCGCGGGCTGACCTTTTCCAACGAATGGGGCATCTCGGTGGCGCGATTGGGGAGCAATGGCCCATATTGGTCGCTCAGCTACGAGGCCACCTATTTTGCACTGTTCGGTGTTGCGGTCTTTACCCGTGGGGCTCGGCGATTTGCGTTGTTGATTCTGCTCGGCCTCGTTGCCGGGCTCACTATCCTGCTGTTGTTGCCGGTCTGGCTGATGGGCGTGGGGTTGCACGTTTTTCTGGCGCGCGGACATACCCCGTCTGATCGTCTGTCATGGACGATGGCGTTGGTCCCGGTTTTGATCTATTCAGTCGCGCTCTGGCTGAATCTGC
The DNA here is from genome assembly GCF_947259555.1 of uncultured Roseovarius sp. Classification (GTDB taxonomy): domain Bacteria; phylum Pseudomonadota; class Alphaproteobacteria; order Rhodobacterales; family Rhodobacteraceae; genus Roseovarius. The sequence continues at coordinate 35,197 of NZ_CAMYMD010000022.1, read as the reverse complement.
CTGGTGACCTGCGGGCTTTCACCTTCGAGAGCTTGCCGCGGCTTGCGCTTCGGTTTTCAGACGAATTCATCTGGAATACCGTTCTGGGACTACTCGTCACCTGCCATATCGCTGGAATGGCAGGACTCCTGCGGTCGCAACGCACATGGTCCACCGCAGGCGTGATCCGCTGGGGGGCTGGGCGTAGCTTTTCCATCTACCTCGTGCACTACCCGGTTTTGCAGTTCCTGGAGAGTCTGCCATTGCGCGACATCGGGCCATGGCAGGGCGATGTCACCATGATCGGCTTGACGCTTGTGATCTGTTTGGCCTTTGGCAGCATATTCGAGGCGCAGTTGCCGAAATTACGCGCGGCGCTGCGAAATCGCGGGCTTGGCCTGAGCGAAAAAGAAGCCTGAAGCGGTCCCGGTGCACGAACGCAGACCATGCCCGGACACCGGTGCCTTTCGCGGCACCGGTATCCGTTTGGGCTGGGTCTCAGGCTGCACCGGCGCGGATGCCGTCATCGGATGCTGCGATGGGCACGAGCGCTTTGAAAAGGTCAGTCATTTTCAGGACGCCGACCTGTGTGCCATCTTTCATGACCCGATATGTCAGCGCCGTCTCGCCCTCGGATCGCGCAATCACTGACTCCAGCGTCGCGTCGTGATCGACCTCTCCGGCCGGGTTGTCCGGCGCTTGCCCTGTCTCTTCCATCACCGAGCGCACGCGCAGCACGCGGGCGCGATTGATGTCAGAGATGAAATCGACGATGTAGGGGTCGTTCGGTTTCATCAGGATCTCCTGAGGTTCGCCCTGCTGAACGACATACCCGTCTTTCAGGATCACCAGGTGATCCGCCAGTTTCAACGCCTCGTCCAGATCGTGCGAAATGAACACCACCGTTTTCTCAAGCTCCTCCTGAAGCTCAAGAAGGAGATCCTGCATGTCGGTACGGATCAGCGGGTCAAGGGCCGAAAACGCCTCGTCCATCAACATCACTGGCGCGTTTGAACACAGTGCGCGCGCGATGCCCACGCGCTGTTGCATCCCGCCCGAAAGCTGGAACGGAAACTGATCGCCAACCCCCTGAAGGCCGACGCGCTCCAGCCATTTATGGGCTTCTGCTTCGTATTCCGCTTTGGCCACACCACGAACCGCGAGGGCGGTTCCGGCATTTTCGAGCACGGTCCGATGGGGCATGAGGGCGAAGTTTTGGAAAACCATCGACATTTCCTCGCGACGAACGCGACGCAGCTCATGTTCGGTAAGGTCTACGATATTCGTGCCATCGAGATTTACCGCGCCCGCAGTCGGCTCGATCAGGCGGTTCAGGTGCCGGATCAAGGTAGATTTTCCCGACCCGGACAGACCCATCATGACCGTGATGTCGCCCTCCTTCACGTCCACGTTGATATCGTTCAGCCCGAGGACGTGATTGTGCTTTTCGAGCAAGTCATTCTTGCTGATGCCGGCCTTCACCTCGGCGAGAACGCTTTCGGGCTCTGCGCCGAAGATCTTGTACAGATCGCGAATGGCGATCTTGGTATTCTTCTCGGTTTTCGTAGCCATGGGTCAGCCTTTCTGCGCGGCGTTGATGCGGTTGAGGGCCGCTTTGGTCACGCGATCGAGGATCACGGCAAGGATGACGATGCCCAGCCCCGAAACCAGACCGACCCCAAGCTCGAGGTTGTTGATCCCGCGCAGGACCAGAACACCAAGGCCCGGTGCCGAAACGAGAGAGGCGATGACGACCATCGCGAGGCTCATCATGATGGTTTGATTGACGCCCGCCATGATGTTGGGCAGGGCCAGCGGCACCTGTACGCCGAACAGCTTCTGGCGGTCGGTCATGCCAAAGGCGTCCGCTGCCTCGATGACAGTCTCGTCAACCATGCGGATACCCAGATCGGTCAGGCGTATGACCGGGACGATCGCGTATAGAATGATCGCGATGCCGTAGAGCTTTGGCTCTGTGACCGAGAAAAGGAAGATCAGAGGTATGAGATATACGAAGGGCGGCAGGGTCTGGAGCATGTCCAGAATGGGTATCGTGAACGCGCGCATTTTGTCAGAGCGTGACATCGCGATCCCGATCGGCACGCCGAACAAAACGCACAGGAATGCGCAGACCATGATGATCGCGAGGGTCTGCATCGCGTAGCTGTAATAGTCGATAAACGCGAGTCCGCAGATGCTGATCGCGACAAACGTCAGCAATTGCCACGACTTGGCGACCATCCAGACGATGGCCAGCAAGAGGGGGATGATGATCCACCACGGCGTATTCAGGACCGCGTAAAGCGATGCGTCGAGCATCCACGACAGCGGTTGCGTCAGCGGGTCAAGAACGACGCTGATCGAGTCCTTGACGTTGAGGAATCCATTTTCGAGGCCCAGTGTCAGTTCGCGCGATTGCGGAAACGCCGCACAGGCGTCATTCAACGCGTCCATCGACGGGAAAGGGAGGTCCCAGATTGATCTGGAGACTTCTTCGCCGGAGCTTTGTGCCACAAGCGCTTCCATCGACATCGGTGCCGAACCACCACCATCCGCTTTGCACCAGTCCTCCAGCCCAAGCGCCCTGAAGGCGAAATCATATGTTGCCATAGTGCTTTTCTCCCGTGCGCTGCCGCATCCGCAAGACGCAGGCGCACAAAAAGGGCGGGGCCAGCCACAGACCAGCCCCGCCCAGGTTTCATTGAATTAGCTTTGGTTCAGAATCGAGACCAAGTTTTCCTCAGCCGAGTCATCGAGCCACGTCTTCCACTGGTCCTTGTAATTGGTCAGATAGTAGACTGCCGCTTCGTCCGCCGATGCGTTGTTCTCATCTTTCCAAGCAAGAACCGCGCTCATGTCGGAGGTCTTGAAGGTCATGTTCTGCATGAGTTCGAAAACGGCGGGGTTGCTCTGCTGAAAGGTAGACGTCACAGCCGTCACGATCGGCGCGGCGGGAAAGTCGGATACGCCCGGATTGTCGGTGTCAGCATTCTGGTTGCGAGCATGCACCTCGGGATTGACCTCGCCGAGATCGACCTTGGTCATATCGTACTTGCCGAGCGGGACTGTCGGTCCCCAATAGTAGCCAAACCACGGCTCTTCTTCGAGAACGGCGTCGGCCATGGACGTGGCGAGCACCTGCCCTGAGCCAGAATTGAACACCTCAATGCCGTTGCCTTCGAGATCCAGCGCGGCAGAGAGATTGTCGCTCACCACGCGGCAGCCCCATCCTTCGGGGCAGTTGTAGAACCGGCCGTCGATGAGGTCGGGATTCTCCAGAATGCCCTCGATTGTCTTGAGCTCGGGGTGTTCCTCGGCGAGGTAGGTCGGAATCCACCAGCCTTCGACACCGCCAGGATCGAGGACACTACCCGCTTCGACGACCTTGCCGGCGTTTTTCAACTCGTCATAGGTGTCGCCTGTCGAGTTGAGCCATAGCTCGGTGACAATGTCCGGTTCTCCGTTCTCGGCGACCGATGTGACAGCCGGGATCGTGTCCGAGGACACGACGCTGACATCGCAGCCATAGCCTTGCTCCATGATGAAGGATGCAACGCTCGTGACCACTTGAGCCGATGCCCAATTCATTTCGGTAATCGAAACACTTCCACACTCATCGGACTGTGCATATGCTGTGGCTGGCACAGTCATTGCGCCAGCTGCGAGGATAAGCGATAGCTTTTTCATAGTCGGTTCCTTTCGGTTCATCGCGCCGTTCACGCATCTTGCAACAGCAAGAGCGGCCTTGTCACATTGGGTATTATGTGTGCTTCAGGCCACTTTCGGCCAGCGCCGGGACACCGTGCGCGTCCCGGGCAAGAGGCCGGGTGTCGGCAGGATATTGCGAGTATCCACCCATGGCAGACTAGTTAGTTAAGCTAAGCAATAGTTTCAACCCCCTTCCGGGAGTGCGGGCGGATGCCGATCCCGCGAAAAGCGGTTTTTCTGGATTGGACGTGGATAGTTGAAATTCAGGACGTGTCCTCATTTCTGAGTTCTACGCTGGCCGCTTTGAGTGCCGTTGCCACACCGAAGCCGCCTGGCACCGTTTATGCCGGTCCGCATGCCCCGGCCGCTGCCCAATTGCACTGGTCAAGTCGACGGAGGCTCGTCACTGTCGGTAACCAGTTTCGACAGGTCTTCGGCGGCGGTGCGCAGCGACGTGAGGCAGCCGAGCGCCTTTTCCAGATCAAACCGCTGCGTCGGCGCGTGAAAGGACAGTGTGGCCATCAGTCGTTTGTTGCTGTCCCGGATGGGGACGGCAGCGGCGATCATGTTCTGCATGAATTCCTCGCGGTCAAGCGCATAGCCGTCTCGCCGGACATCGCGAATTTCGTCGATCAGCGCATCCCGGTCGGTGATGGTATTTGGCGTGCGCTGTTCGAGATCGGTTGCGGAGAGATACTTGTTCAGGTGGTTCCGGGCGAGGGAACTGAGATACATCTTGCCGCTGGCCGTGCAGTAGAACGGGACGCGCGTGCCGATTGGCAGCTGGATACGCAATGGCCACTCGGTCTCGACGCGCTCCAGATATGTCATGGCATCGCGATCGGGCAGCGCGATGTTGCAGGTCTCGCCGATCTCACGGCTGAGCCGTCTGAGGACCGCTTGCCGCGCCGTGCGGATGCGCAGCGATGACAACACGCCGCCTGCCATGATGCGCAGGCGCGGCCCCGGCGAATAGGTGCGCCCGTCCATGTCGCGCTGAAGGAAGCCTTCCTCTTCCAGCGTGGCAAACAGGCGATGGATGGTGGGCTTGGGCAGGCCGATTGCGACATTCACCTCGGTGGGTGTTACCGGTACACCGGCTTTTACAATCTCTTCCAACACCAGCAGGAGGCGCAGGTTTGTTGGGATCGTGCCCGTGCTGTCACCGTCCATCTGGCCCTCATCGTCAGCGGTTTGGCAGCAATGCTGTCGAAAGCGCCGGAATCATCGCGACGATGAACCAGACCGTGAGCAAAGCCACAAGATAGGGGACCGTGTAGCGCAAAAGCCGGAAGTAGGGAACGCCCGTTACGCCCGAGGCCACATAGAGATTGAGCCCGTAGGGTGGTGTCACAAACCCGATTGAGGCGCCGACAAGAAAGATCACCGCGAATTGCACCGGCTCGACGCCGACCTCATGCGCGATGGGGGCAAGGATGGGGGCGAGGATGATTGTCACCGGCAGGCTTTCGAGCACCATACCGCAAACGAAGACAATCGCCATCGAGGTGAAGAGCACCGCGTAATAGCCGCCCATCGAGGTCACGAAACTGCCAATCAGTTCCTGTGCGCCCAGCACCGACAGGATCTGCTGCATCACCACCGACACCGCGATCAGCGGTGCTAGGATGCCGGTGATCTGCGCCGAGCGCATGGTGATAGAGGGCAGCTCCAGCGGGCTGAAGCCTTCGACCACGAGCATTTCCGACACGCGCTTTTCGCTGACGTCGCGGCCCTTGGCTCCGCCCATCATCTTGTAGAGCGGCAGGCTGACAAAGCCCACGATCACGCAGAAGCCGACGGTCACGCCCGCCGCCTCGGTGGGTGAGAATTTGCCCGTGTAGATGCCCCAGAGCACGAGGCCGATGGCAAAGAAGCCGAGCCAGGCGCCGATCGCCGTCTTGATCACCCGCATCGGGCTGAGCGCGATGAGGATGCCCCATTTGTTGCTCCAGCAGATAAGGAACGCGGCGGTCATCATACCCAGAACCATAAGCGCGCCGGGAATGATCCCGGCGACGAACAGCTCTGAAATGGGCAGGTTGAGCAGGAAGCCGTAGACGATGAAGATGATCGAGGGCGGGATGATGATGCCGACCGTGCCGCCCGCCGCCGCTGTCGCCGCCGAGAACCGCTCGTCATAGCCGCCCTTGACCATTTCGGGATGCAGCATCGAGCCGATGGTCGCCGTGGTGGCGGAGTTAGAGCCGGAGATCGCGGCAAAGAGCCCACAGGCCCCAAGCGAGGCCATCGCCAGCCCGCCGCGAATCCAGCCAAGGCAGGCATAGGCGAAATCCGACAGTCGGCGCGCGATACCGGAGCGGTTGATCAGGTCCCCTGTCAGGATAAAGAGCGGCATGGCCAGCAGAGCAAAGCCGTCGGTGAACACATCGGCCAGCGCCCCGCCGATATTCTGGAGCGGCATGCCGAGGACGAATGAGACGCCGATCACCCAGTAGCCGATCACCAGAAAGACCGGCACGCCGAGCATGAACAGAAGCGTCACCGCGATGGAAATGAGCGTGACGAGGGTCGAGGGGTCGGTCATGTCAGTCGCCTCCGATCACGGCCTGGGTGATGAGCGTATCACCACGCCGGAAATTTGCGATGTCGCGCAGGGCGTTCTCGATCACCCGCGCCACCAGCGTGGTGAAGGCGAGCGGCACTGACAGAAGGAACCACCATTGCATCACGTTGTCAGTCCCAAGCATGATCTGGAAATTGGCGGCGGAATTGGCCACCACCTTGGTCGAGGTGACCACCACCACCCAGGAAAACCCGATCCACAGCACCGCATCCAGCATCAGGCAGCCCATCTGCCCGGCGCGCGGCATCGCGGTGCGGAACTCGGCAAAGGCCAGATGGGTGCGCAGCTTGACGTTATAGGAGCAGCCGAACCATGTCATGATCAGAAACAGGAAGGGTGGCAGCGTGGTCGACCACGGTGCCTGTTGCGACAGGACGAACCGCCGGAACACCTCGACAAAGATGATCCCGCCGATCGCGAGGTAAGAGATGACCATCAGCGATTGTTCGAAATTGCGCTCGGCCCAGGGCACGACGCGGTAGAGAACGAGGATCAGGATCGCCACCACCAGCATCGCCATCAGGCCCAGCGGCCAGACTGCGGGCGCGCGCATCGCTTCGCTCAACATCCATGAATCGCCCGAGGCGAGGGCACTCAGGATCTCTCCCGTGCCCTGAAACCAGCCGGTCATGCCCACTCCTCCCTTTGGGTTGCCGTATGTTTTGGCCGCACATGCGGCGCGGTGTCAGGCCGCCCGAGATGGGGCGGCCCGCAGAAAGCTTTGTGCGTCAGGCCGAGCGCCACCAGCGGCGCGGCTCGACATTTTCGGGCGGCATGTCGGTGGGGATCTGACGTGCGACGTCGTAGATCTCCTGATAGGTGTCGATGCCCCCGGCCCAGTTGTTGAGCCGCTCGCGCCACTGTGCCCAAGGCTCGGGGTTGAACTCGGGCGAGCACATTTCCTCGGCCATCTTCACCTGGTCGTCCGCGAGGAAAGCAGGGCGCACGTCATTCTCGGCAAAGATCGTGCCCGGCAGCTGCGGATCAGAGAACCCGACGGTCTTGACCAGCGCCGCCTCGTTCGCCGCCTGCACATGGACCTGCGCGAGATAGGCCGATTCCATGATCGCATCCTGCAAATGCGGCTCCATCGCGTCGAAGACCCGCGACGACATCGAGGTGTGTTCCGTGCCGCAGAAGAAGCGCAGATCGACCGACTGGCTGACCACCGGCGACATGTTGGCATAGGCCACCGCCGACGCCCAGGTTTCCGCCCCGTCGATCAGGCCCTGCTTGAGCCCGTCGAGCGTCTCTTCCCAGGCCACCGGCACCGGGTTGAGGTTGAGAAGCTGCATCGCGATGCGGCCCAGCTGCGTGCCGGTCACGCGGTTCTTGGTGCCGAACAGCTCCTCCAGCTTGGTCACCGTGGGCTTTTCGGCAAAGTTGTTGCCAAGCTGGATGCCGCGCAATTCGCAATGCGAGAACAGGAATTTCAGCCCGTGCCGCTTTTCCAGCGGATCGCGCAGGATGCGCTGCGATTCCGGGGAATAGAGGAAGTGATACTGCGACGCCCGGCTCGGGAACATGTAGGCATAATCGAGCACGTTGAGATAGGGTGCGCCGCCCGCAGAGTTCTGCGTCGAGGCGGCATACATGTCGACCACGCCGGTCTGCGTCTTCTCCACACAGTTGAGCTGGCCGCAAATCTGGTTGTCGCCGATGAATTCGACCCGGATCTCGCCCTCGGTCCGCTCCTCCAGATCGCGGGCGAATTGCAGAACGCCAGCGCGCTCGATCAGCAGGTTGCGCGCATTAAAGCCTGACGCCCCCAGTTTAAGAGTGTGTTTGGGCTCTTTGGCAAAACGCTTTTCATAGGTGCTCTCGGCGGCGCGGGCCAAAGATGGCAGGCTCACCGCCCCCGTCAGTGCGCCGGCCCCCAGGACCACGGATGACAGGCCGAACTGACCTGACAGACGGAATAAATCCCTGCGGGAAATCCCGGCTAGGGCTTTCGATGCTTTCATGGTTTCCTCCCTGAAATTGCAAATTTTGATACTTGCGGTCTCAATATTGCTAGACTTATGGTCAATCTGGCAAGGAAAAACTTTTTGTTACTTACACGCATCGAAAGGTCATTGAGAAATGTCGGAGATTTCAGCGGATTACGTGATCGTCGGCGCGGGCTCTGCTGGATGTGTTCTGGCGAATCGTCTCTCCGCCGATTCCAAGATCAAGGTCGTGCTACTGGAGGCGGGCGGGCGCGACTGGAACCCGTGGATCCACATTCCGGTCGGGTATTTCAAGACCATGCACAACCCGTCGGTGGATTGGTGCTACCGCACCGAGCCCGATCCGGGGCTGAATGGCCGCGCCCTCGACTGGCCGCGTGGCAAGGTGCTGGGCGGGTCATCCTCGCTCAACGGGTTGCTCTACGTGAGGGGCCAACCGCAGGATTACGACCGTTGGGCGCAGATGGGCAACCCGGGCTGGGGCTGGGACGATGTGCTGCCGCTTTTCAAACGCTCCGAGCGGCAAGAGCGCGGCGCGGATGACTATCACGGCGATCAGGGTCCGCTGTCGGTGTCGAACATGCGCCTGCAACGGCCCATTTGCGACGCTTGGGTGGCCGCCGCGCAAGAGGCCGGCTATCCGTTCAACCCTGATTACAACGGTGCCCACCAAGAGGGCGTGGGCTATTTCCAGCTGACCGCGCGTAACGGGCGGCGCTGCTCTTCGGCCGTGGCCTTTCTCAACCCGGTGCGGGGGCGAGAGAACCTGACCATACTGACCAAGGCACAGGCCAGCCACATCACCTTTGACGGGTCGCGCGCGAGTGGCGTGGCGTGGCGCGACAGGGCTGGCGTGCGCCATACCGTGCATGCCAATGCTGAAGTGATCCTTGCCTCCGGCGCCATCGGCTCGCCCCAGCTGTTGATGCTTTCGGGGCTGGGCGAGGCCGCGCATCTGGCCGAACATGGCATCGAGGTACGCCGTGACCTGCCCGGCGTGGGCCGCAACATGCAGGACCACCTACAGGCGCGGCTGGTCTTCAAATGCAACGAGCCGACGCTGAACGACGAGGTGCGCAGTGTGCTCAATCAGGCGCGCATCGCGTTGAAATACGCGATGTTCCGCGCCGGGCCGATGGCCATGGCCGCGAGCCTTGCCACCGGCTTCATGCGCACGGGCGAGCATGTCGAGACGCCCGATATCCAGTTCCACGTGCAGCCCTGGTCCGCCGACAGCCCCGGCGAGGGGGTGCATCCGTTTTCCGCCTTCACCATGTCGGTCTGCCAGTTGCGCCCCGAAAGCCGGGGGCAGATCCGCCTCGCCTCGGCCGATCCGGGCACATATCCGAAAATTCACCCCAATTACCTCGCGACCGAGACCGATTGCCGGACCATCGTCGAAGGTATCCGCATCGCCCGCCGCATCGCCCGGCACGCGCCGCTCAGCACCAAGATTTCAGAGGAATTCCGCCCTGACGCCACGCTCGATCTCGATGATTACGAGGGCACGCTCGACTGGGCGCGGAATTATTCCACCACGATCTATCACCCGACCGGCACTTGCAAGATGGGACAGGGCGCCGATGCGGTGGTCGATGCGCGGCTGCGCGTGCATGGGGTGAGCGGGCTGCGCGTGGCCGATTGCTCGATCATGCCCGAGATCGTCTCTGGCAACACCAACGCGCCCGCGATCATGATTGGGGAAAAGGCCTCGGAGATGATCCTTGAGGATCGCCATCAGGCGCGCGACAGCGTTTCGACTTTTCGTTGAAACAGTCGTAACGCTGTCGTTCATTGTTTTTGCGCAATTTCGAACCGAAAAAGTCTATCACCTTTTTCTGAAATTGCTTTAGCGCTGTAGTTAAACCTTAAGTTTAATAATCATTCCTTCGGTTCGATACGCACTACGTCCGACATCCCGCTCTTATCTGGAGCGGTTCACCAGCAAATAAAAGCCGGATCACGGCTCAAAACGGCTTTGGTTTTTGTCCACAATGCATGAAATGCGCTCTTGCCAACGCGGCGCGCGGGCGGGACGTGTCCGGCCCATGTCCTGCGCGATCTTGGCAAAGGTAAGACGGTTGGTCCGCGCGGCGATGATTGGACGCCGGGGCAGTGCTGCGCGGGCGATCCAAAATCTGTCAGTTGACCTGGGTCGCCGCGAGGCGAGAAATCGCAGTACCGGTAATTTCTTGTCGGCCTGCGGCCCATGTCGCGCGTGCGATGCCTGCCACACGTTCGAGCACCTCCAGAGATGGACGGGATTGCGCGGTGGGCCGCATCCCATCCTCGTGAAAGAGATAAAGACGCGAGGCGAAGGTCTCGAATGGCAGTGAGGCCTCGCCGAAGCGTTCTCCCGATCCATGGGTCGAGACCACGGCGCCGCCGCCCCAATCCTGGCCTGAATCGTTGTTGGGATTGTAGAAATAGACCCGCATTTCACCCTCGCGGTCGGGGGCCACGCGCAGGATGGTGATGGCATGCCAGCCGACAAAACGACCGGTGGCGTCGGTGGCCGCGATCCCGGCGGGCTGCGGGTGGATCACCGGTTCGCCGCCATTGTAATCCGGATGATAGGCGGTGTGAAAGCGGGCGATGAAATCTTCTATCCCCGCGAGCGCCCCGGTCGGCACATCGACCGCCACGGCACAGGCGCGGCCCACCCACCAGCCGTGAAATTCCGGGTTGATCCAGATATGCGGATCGTCATTCCGGTCGGCGCAGAGGCGGCCCATCTCGGCATAGATCCGGTCGAGATGCGGCACCAGCACGACCGAGACGGGATCGGCATCGAGCGGCGCACCGAGGGCCAGCCCCGCGGGCAGATCGGCGGCGTTGATCGCGCGCCCCTCGAAATGCATCATCACAGTATCGACGCGTGCCGCCTGCGCCACCAGATGCAGCAGGTAGTCGGGGTCGTTCTGCGCCCACATCGCGATGGCACGGGCCGATTGGCAGGTCGGGTTCGCGCCTTGTCCCACGCCCAGAGGCAAGCCGAGAACCTGAATGCAACCAGCAAGCAGGAGGTCAGCAGGCGCAGCTGCGTAAAGTCCGGCCATCGACAGGCGCTCGGCCACGGCGGGGCAGGGGGCAAGCTCCAGTTGGCGGCGCAGGGCCGGGGCGATCGGGGCGTGATGCAGGATGCCCCGGTCGAGCATCAGCGACATGCCGTAAAGCGCCTGCGCGGTCTCGGGCCGCACCGCGCGGCGGATCAATTCCAGGATCAGGCCACGGTGCTGCTGCATGCAGTCGCGCCCGGTGGTGCCGAGGCCAAGCGTGTCCGCGACCATGCCATCATGCTCGGTCTCCAGCACCCATGTGAGAAAGGCGGCGTGATAGTCCGAGACGAGGCCGGTATCGTGCATGGCGCGCGCCAGCCCCTGCGCCTCGTGGCGCAGATCGGTTTCGTCCATCACGGCGAGCCGCTCGTGATAGGTGTCGAGACCGGGATCGCCCATGCAGGCGGAGGTCGGGCCGAACAGCGCCGAGACCAGACGGTCGGCCCCGAGACGCCGGTCGCCGATCTCGCTGCCGCGCTCGCTGAGGGTGATGGCGATCTGCGCGATCATGTCCTTGGCGTGGGCCACCTGAATGGGCCGTTGCCGCAGGATACGCCAGATCTCGTCGACCAATTCGCCCAACACATCCTGAAAGCCGACATGCTCGGCCAGATATCGAAACAGCGCGTCGGTGGTGGCCTGCTGCGCGCCCGCCGCGCGGGCCGCCTCATCCGTGGCGCCGAAGAAGCGCCGCATGTTGAGCGCGAGAACCTGGGTCAGAAAGCGCCGGGCGGCGGCGGCATGGATATGGGGGTGGCCGGCCTCACCCTTGGCCACGGCAAGCAGGCGCAGCAGGCTCACCGCCTCGGCGGCGACCGAGGTGGGCGCGCCCTGCTCAAGCGTGCCCGCGACAAGGCCCGGCAGCAGATTGGCCGGGGCATCCCAGTCGGACCCGGCAAAGAGCCCGGCCGCATCCATACGCGGGGCCAGCGCGTGCAGCCGCTCCAGCCCGCCGGGCACGGTCAGCAGGCGCCCGGCCACGTCCAGAACCTGCGCCTGAAAGCGGGGCTTGGCGAAGGGCCGGGCCTCTTGCAGATGCGTTAGCGGCCCTTCGAGCGTGGCGGCGAGACGATCCGCCTCGCCACCCTGATCCGTGCCCGCCATCAGAGATACCTCTCGGTGTGATCAAACATAAAAATCAAGCTCTTCCTGTGCCTTGAGCAGGTCGCGCAACTGGTGCGGGTCCTCTCCGAAGAAATAGACCAGCCCCCAATGCGTACCGAAGGCTGTGCGCTTTGTCACCTTCTGCTCCATTGGCTGCGCCAGTTCGTGGAACTCGAAATAGGGGTTCCTGGCGGTCTCTTCGGGGATTTCCAACCGCTCGACCACACGCCGCCGCGGGTAGGCCCCGAAACAGCCGGCATGGCCCTTGGCATCCTCGACCGGGGTCGGGAAGAAGGCGTCAAGCTCGTCCTGCGTGGTCTTGGGGTCAAACGCCAGCACGATGCCCTGATAGCCGTTGAAGCCATAGGCCCGCTCGATCAGTTCCAGCGCGTTGAAGCCCGGCGGGCGGTAGGCGACCTCGCCGAAATACATCGTGCCATCGCTGGTCACGAAATACTCGGGGTGGATAAAGCCGAAGTCGATATCGAAGGCCTTGATCAGCTTGTTGATCTCCTCCTCGATCTTGGGCCGCCAGGATTCGAGCTCCGGCGTTGCGGGCACAAAGACCGAATAGCCAAGCGTCACATATTCCGAGATGTTGAGAAACTGGATCTTGCCATCCTTGATCCAGGCCTCGACCGCGAATTCCCAACCGTCGAGATGACTTTCGAGAAGCGCCGGGAACTCGTCATTCGATATCGAATCGACATCTTCGACCGTGCGGATGGTGCGGTGCCCAAGGCACCCCGCCTTGTCGAAGGCCTTGAAATGGATCGGGTCGTCGGGGTCACCGTCCAGTTTGAGCAGCGTTTGGTTCACCCGTTTGAGAAACCGCACCACATCGGCATGGGTGTCGGCCTCCTCGAAAATGCCGACGCGGATGCCCGCCAGCTGCGCGCGGCGCTTCATCAACGATTTGTCGCGGAACAGCATGGATTGCCCGAGCAGGCGCGGATTGTCGAGCAGCACGGAGTTGATCGCCCCCGCCCATTCCACGGTTTCCTCGTAAAGCGGAATCGCCACGTCACAGCCCTCGTCCTTGAGGATTTGCGCGATCTCGTGCGAGCGTTCGTTCAGGCGGTCGAAATCCCAGGCGATGAACGGGATGTCATTGGCCCGTGCATAGTCCTCGGCCCAGGAGGGCGCGACGATCACATAGCGGCGGTCAAAACGGTCGATCGCGTCGATCGCGTTCAGCGACCAACCCAGGATCGCCACATAGCCTTTGTCTGGGTTCTTCTCGGTCATGGTTGGCCTTTCATTGGAGTGTGAAGGAAGAGATGCGGGCGCGACGCCATGCGTATTTTTCGCGAACGCGATGCGGCATGCCGTACCGGCTGTCACAGAGATCGAGGGTGCCCGATCGTGCAAAAATGATCGCATCATGTCATGGATATTTATATAGCATAGCTAAGTAAAAACCGAAACCGCTCAAAATTGCGTTTTACGAGAGCATCCCCTCTTGATCAGTCTTGTGAGGCTTAAAATGTGACATATTCAATAAATCCCGATCCTGGTTTCCCCGTGAGACAGATTTGTCAGGGGCCAATCGGAGTTATAAATATTAGGCAAATCGAAGTTTATATTCACACTCTGCGCCACGCGTATGTGCCCATGCTGCGCAGAAAGAGGCCGAGCTGGATGCGCTCGGCCTCGTTGATCAGGTGCCGGAAAGGGTGTTCAGCCTTTCCATGCCTTCATGCTCTCGAACTCCTCAACCGTGAGCTCGGTCGTGGCGCGCAGGGACTCCGACATTTCGTCATTGTCGCGGCGCAGCTCGATCTTGTCGAACGGGATGGCAACCGGTTTTTCACCGAGGCCGAGGAACCCGCCAACATCAATCACGACGTCAGAAACACGGCCATCGTCGGTCAGCACGGCATTGGAGATTTCGCCGACATGCGCATTCGATGCATCATACACGGCGACCCCTTCAATTTCTTCCGCGGTCACGGCATTGCGCTGGTCGTCGCTCATCATGCCCGTTGTTTGTTGGGCATCGGCGTCTTGAACCTCTTTTGTCAACTTCTCGACGGGGCGAGTCGTCCGCCCTTCGGTTTGTTCGTTGTCCGCGAAGAAACTATAGCCTTCGTCACGCATGCCGTCACGGTCGACCATATCCCGCTCTTCAAGCGCCGAGCGATCCCCGGTGAAGACGACGAAATACTCTCCGTCCGTGCCTTCTTCGGACACCATTTTCAACTCATCCATCGAGGTGCTGACCTGCTTTTCACCAACCCCGAGGAAGCCGCCTGCGTTGAGCGTAACCGAGTCGATTTCGCCGTCTTTGGACAGTACGACATCGCCGATTTCGCCGACGTTGTTCCAGCCATCGGCCGGGGCCCCGATGCTGTCGGCAATCTCGAGGTCCGATGCGTCCTCACTGCGGATGTAAACGGATTTGCCAATCAGGTCTGTGGCGCGGATGTCCATACCGTTGACGTTGGTGGTCACGTCGCTCTGCGCGTTTGAACCGTTGCTCTGCTGGCTCATCTCAGCGGATTGCTTGGCACCGGTTTGGGTGTCATCGGACGCATCCGACTGAGCGAATGCCGGAGCTGCGGCGAGAGCGATGATCGCGGTGGTGGTGAGAATGCGTTGCATGAGTGCACTCCTTTTCAATGTTTCATTTGACGCTGCACGAGTGCCGCGTCGTGTCAATTTCAACCAATTGCTGCGGTCAAGGTTTCAATCTGAGGCCAAAATTTCGTCGATATTTTTATGGAACATTTTGCATGGGGTTACAGTTAACTCGCGGGTGTACGTTTGGCATCACTCGGTGTGACGCGGCCGCGCGCGATATTGATCTTTTCAAAAAGACGAAGGAAACGGCATGCTTGAGGTGACGGGTATCGGTGGGATCATTCTCTTGATCCTGGATATATGGGCAATCGTTTCGATTGCCGGGTCGGTCGTATCGACTGGCAACAAGGTGCTCTGGATCGTGCTCGTCCTGCTGCTCCCGCTCTTGGGGTTCATCCTATGGCTGTTGTTTGGCCCCCGGTCTGCACGGGTATAAGCCCGTGAGCGATGGGTTGGGGCTTGCGTGGCCGTCTGCGGTGCGCGGGAACAATGCGGGCGTCAGGGCGTTGGGGGTGTGTTGCCGTTGCGTCAAGCACTGGCAGCGCAGAGCCGTCCCTGCCGTCCCCAATGACGTGCGACGTGCTCTGCTGCGCCCTGTGTCCCAGGGCGCAGCGCCCTCGCCTGCTTGGGCGGGGGCGTCTTTTGGTTGGGGTCGGGAACTTGGTCTTGACCGCTAGGCAGGGTGCAATGACGCAATCGCTGTTCGTCCGGACCTACTGGACGCTGTTGCGGGTGGCATCTTGGGCGAAAACGTCGAGCATTGCGAGAGCGATCACAAGGATCGGGATTGCGATGATCCCCCCGATCGGTCCCCAGAGCCAGAGCCATATCACCAGTGATACAAATATTAAGAGCGGGTTTACCGACACGTGCCGCCCGACAAAGGCCGGTGTGACGAACTGCGCCTCCAGCATGTTGAGCCCGAGAAAGATTGCGGGGGGCATCAGCACCAGAAAGCCATCGAATGCGAGTAAACCGGCCACAAGCAAACCAGCGGCCACGACCATCGGCCCGACATAGAGCACGAAATTCAACAAGGCAGCGACGCATCCCCAGATGAAGGGCCCGGGCAGGCCCAAGATGGCAAGCGCGCTACCGAGGATGGCACCCAACCCGGCATTGATCGTCGAAATGGTGAGAAAATACCGGGCCACAAGCCGCTCGGCGTTGGTGAACCGGCGCAGGATGACCTGGGTGTCGTCCGGCGTGCCGATCCACAACGCCAGCCACTCATACATGCGCTTGCGCGTGAGAAGGAAGAAGAACAACGTCCCACCGAAGATCAGGACCTGACCGAGTACGACCGGTGCCAGAAAAAGGGCGCTCTCGATGCCTGGCATGCTGGATTGTGCCTGGTTTTCGGATTGGCTGGGGTCTGCCCCAAGCGCTTCCTCCATCTCGCGGTTCATTTCCGCCAATCCTTGGATCAGGTTGCGGAATTCGGCAACTATGGCGCGCAACTCCAACTGAATTCGGGGCAATTCCTCGGCGATGCGCCAGACCACCGGCTCGGCGAGCGCGGCGAGGGTGGCCAGAATACTTATCCCGAAGACCAACACGGCCATTGATGCAAGGCCGGTGGACAGGCCTGCGCGCTCAAGCCAGACAGTGACAGGGGCCAGCATGACGCCGGTCACCAGTGCGAGCACCATGGGCGCGAAGATATCGGCGCCGGCACGGAGTGTGGCAAAACCCAGTGTGAGCGCGATCACGGTGACCGCAACGCGAATGACCGGGTCACCAGTGTTGTTTGATTGAGACATGATCTTTCCAACGCGTGACACGGCGTTTGGTTCCGCTGACGCGATTGAAGAGTGAGGATACTGGTATTTTCAAGATGACAGGGAACCAGCACCGCACACGCGCGTTTTTTCTCCGGAACATAAAAGCGGAGGTCGCGATGATACGTAAGAGAGTTTCCCTTATCTCCTTGCTTGCCATGGGTGTCCTTGCCGCCTGCGAGACAGTGCAGGGAGCCGGACAGGACATCGAGACTGCGGGCGAGGCGGTGTCCGAGACGGCTGAAGACGTGCAGGAATGATCGCGGCGCGCAACGCGCACGTGCGCTTATCGAGGGGCAGGCCGGCCGCCGGAATCACTGCGCCGCGCGGATCTTTTTCAGGCTGTGCTCTGCCATGAACGCGACGAATTTTCGGATCTTTGGGTCTTGCAGCTTGCGGTGCGGGTAGAGACAGCCGAACAGCGAAGGTCGCGGCGGCGTGTCGGGCAACACTTCGACGAGCCGCCCGTCCGCGAGATGAGCGGCGACATCGAATTTGGGCTTGTTGGCAATGCCGTGACCGGCCAGCGTCCAATCCGTCAGAACATCCGAGTCGTCGGCATCAAAATGACCTGAGACCTCCAGCTTGCGGGGCCCGTCACCCGTGTTGAGCACCCAGAAATACTCGGGCGAGCGGGGATATCGCAACAAAAGGCAATTGTGCCCATCGCTCAGCAGATCATCCGGCTCTTGCGGCGTGCCGTGCCGGTCAAGATACGACGGCGCGGCGCACAGGATGCGGGTGCAATCGGCGATCTTTCGGAGCTTGAGGTTCGATTCCTTCGGCACGCCGATGAAAAACGCCACGTCCATACGCTCTCCCAAAAGGTCCACCGTCCTGTCCGACAGGCGCATCTGCACTTGCACGTCCGGGAAGGCGGCAACGAAGTCTGGCACCAGCGGCGCGATGATGCGGCGCCCTACGCCCAACGGGGCGGTTACCCGAATAACGCCACGCGGTTTGGCTGAAAGGCTGGCGACGGTCGCCTCTGCATCCGTGACCGAAGCGAGAATTTTGTGCGCCTCGTCATAGAACAGCCGCCCGACCTCGGTTGGGGTCAATGAGCGCGTTGTGCGATTGAAGAGGCGCACACCGAGCCGCTTTTCCAGTTCCTTGATCCGTTTGCTCGCCACGGCGGGGGTCAATCGAAGGTCGCGCCCGCCGGCGGTGATGCTGCCCAACTCAACGACGCGGGTAAAGACCCGCAGGCTTTCGATATACTGCATGGCTCGCTCCTTGTGTCGGGCGGCGGGCCGCCTGCTGCGCGCTGTCGCTCCAGTGAACAGCGAAGCCTTCTCATTTTCAACGCTTTGTTGAAAGTATTTGCCGAATGCTGCCGTATCCATAGGCATTCAAAACCGGTAGTCTTTGCCTGATATCGCATCCACGCAGCTAGGAAGGACGCCACATGGACCAGCGTGACGACATCCGGTTTATGCTCAACGATCACGAGGTCGCCCTGCGCGATGTGACCGCCACGCAGACAGTGCTCGATTACTTGCGCCTTGACCGTCGCCTGACAGGCACCAAGGAAGGCTGCGCCGAAGGCGATTGCGGCGCCTGCACCGTTTTGGTGGGCCGCCTGAAAGAGGGCGTCTTGCACTATGAGAGCGTCAATGCCTGCATCCGTTTTCTGGCCTCGCTCGATGGGTGTCACGTCGTGACGGTTGAGCATCTGAAAGGCGCTGAGGGCGGATTGCACCCGGTTCAGCAAGCCATGGTCGACGAGCATGGCAGCCAATGCGGCTTTTGCACGCCCGGTTTCGTGATGTCGCTCTATGCGCTCTGGATGGAAACCCCGGAACCTGACGAGGCCCGGATCGAGACTGCGCTTCAGGGTAATCTCTGCCGTTGCACCGGATATGCCCCGATCATCCGGGCAGCCGTTGCGATCAGCCGCCACGGAACACCGGCCTCTGATCATCTGGTGCAGGAGCGCGACCGGGTCACCGCGCGCCTCAAGGCGATGCGGGACGGAGCACGCGTTGTGAGCGGGCCCGATGACAATCGCGCGATCTTGCCCGCAGATGCTGCTGATTTTGCCCGGGTGCTGGACGAGACACCGAATGCGACCGTCGTCGCGGGTGCCACGGATGTCGGGCTATGGGTCACGAAGTTTCTACGCCCCATTGGTCCGGCCATCTTCATCGGCCATCTCGATGAGCTGAAGAACATTTCGATCGGTGACGAGGATATCCGGATCGGCGCGGGCGTGAGCTATTCCGAGTTTGCCCCGGTGATTGCCGAGCATTTCCCGTTCATGGCCGAGTACTGGGAGCGTATCGCGGGCTGGCAAGTCCGGAATATGGGGACGATCGGCGGCAATATCGCCAATGGCTCGCCAATCGGCGACACCCCGCCCGTTCTCATCGCGCTCGGCGCCGAACTCACCCTGCGCAAAGGTGAGACACGCCGCAGCCTGCCGCTGGAGTCGTTCTTTATCGACTATGGCAAGCAGGACCTTGCAGAAGGCGAATTCGTCGAAGAGATCAGAGTTCCGCGCCCGGACAAGGCGCAACGCTGCGCGGCCTACAAGATCTCCAAGCGCCGCGACGAAGATATTTCGTCTGTGGCTGTGGGCCTGAGCGTCACCGTCGTGGCTGGCACGATCACCGGGTGTCGGCTGGCCTTTGGCGGGATGGCGGCCACACCGCGACGGGCACAGGCGGCGGAGGCGGCGTTGACCGGCAAGGCCTGGGGCCGGGCGGCGTTCCAGGAGGCTATGGCTGTGTTGCCAAACGATTTCTCGCCGCTCTCGGATTGGCGCGCGTCGTCGGAATACCGGATGCGGGCCGCGCAAAACCTGCTGTTGCGCTTTTACCTGGAACACGAGGCCGGCGCGGATGAGACGCCGCCCCGGCTGAGCGCGTGAAGGAGCACATCATGAAGGATCAGACCGAAATTCGCGGCACGGTGCACGCGTCGCTGCAACACGACAGCGCGGCCAAGCACGTCACGGGCCGTGCCGAATATACTGACGACATTCCCGAGCCGGTCGGCACGCTGCACGCCTATCTGGGCTGTTCAACAGAGACCCATGCGCGCATCCTCTCGATGGACCTTTCGTCGGTTCTGGCGGCACCGGGCGTCATCGGTGTTCTGAGTGCGCGGGACATTCCGGGACACAATGACATCAGCCCGACGGGGCGCGCAGACGAGCCGGTCTTTCCAACCGATGTTGTGGAATACCACGGTCAGCCGCTCTTTGCCGTGGTCGCCGACACCCGCGATGCCGCGCGTCGCGCCGCAGAGCTGGCGCGCGTGGATTACGAGGTCTTGCCACATGCGCTTGACCCGGTCGCGGCGCGGGAGGCGGGCTATCCGCATGTCACCGATTCGCTGACGCTCGCGCGTGGCGATGCCGATGCGGCGCTCTCATCATCGGGGCACCGTATCTCGGGGCGCATGGTGATCGGTGGGCAGGACCATATGTATCTCGAAGGGCAGATTGCGTTTGCGATGCCCGGCGAAGACGAGGATGTCGTCGTGCACTGCTCGACCCAACACCCGAGCGAGGCGCAGCACATGGTCGCGCATGTGCTGGGCGTTCCGTCCAATGCCGTCACCGTCAATGTGCGGCGAATGGGCGGTGGCTTTGGCGGCAAGGAAAGCCAGATGAACCTCTTTTGCGCGGTTGCGGCCCTTGCGTCAAAGACATGGAATCGCGCGGTCAAGATCCGGCCTGACCGCGATCAGGACATGACGGCCACCGGTAAACGGCATGATTTCGTTGTGGATTACGCGGTCGGCTTTGATGACACCGGCCGGATCGAGGCGGTGTCGGGCAGTTTCGCGGCGCGCTGCGGCTATTCCTCAGATCTGTCCGGCCCGGTTACTGACCGGGCGCTCTTTCACGCCGACAACGCATATTACTATCCTCATGTCCGGCTCGAAAGCCATCCGATGAAGACCAACACCGTCTCCAATACCGCGTTTCGCGGGTTTGGCGGGCCGCAAGGCGTGATTGCCGCCGAGCGCATGATCGAAGAAATCGCCTATCGGCTGGGGCGTGACACGCTCGATATCCGCAAGGCGAATTTCTATGGGGGGCCGGGGCGCGATGTCACGCCGTACCATCAGACCGTCGAGGACAACATCCTTCTGCGCATCGTAGAGGATCTGGAGCAGCGTGCAGATTATCAGGTGCGCCGCCGCGCGGTGCTGGAACACAACGCCAAGGCCGGGCTCATCCGGCGCGGTCTCGCCTTGACCCCGGTCAAGTTCGGGATTTCCTTTACCGCCACGCATTACAATCAGGCGGGCGCGCTGGTGCATGTCTACACCGACGGCTCGATCCACCTCAATCATGGTGGAACCGAGATGGGGCAGGGCCTGAACACCAAGGTCGCGCAGGTCGTGGCGGACGCGTTTCAGGTGAATATCGACCGGATCAAGATCACCCGTACCACCACCGAGAAAGTGCCCAACACCTCGGCCACGGCTGCATCGAGCGGGTCTGACCTCAATGGCATGGCGGCGCTCGACGCGGTCGAGCAGATCAAGGTGCGGCTGGTGGCCTTTGCTGCCGAACATTGGCAGGTTGATCCCGGCAAGGTGCAGTTTTTGCCTGGGCGGGTGCAAATCGGCGACGAGGTTGTCACCTTCGACGCACTCATCCGCGCGGCCTATATGGCGCGGGTCCAACTGTCGGCGGCGGGGTTCTACAAGACACCGGACATCCACTGGGATCGTGCGGCGGGCAAGGGCCGTCCATTCTACTACTTTGCCTACGGCGCCGCGTGTTCCGAGGTGGAAATCGACACGCTCACCGGTGAGTATCGGGTTCTGCGCACGGATATCCTGCACGATGTCGGGCGTTCGCTCAATCCGGCGATCGACAAGGGGCAGGTCGAAGGCGCGTTCATTCAGGGCATGGGCTGGCTCACCACCGAAGAGCTGTGGTGGGATGATCAGGGGCGACTGCGCACGCATGCCCCCTCGACCTACAAGATACCGCTGGCTTCGGACCGGCCTCGTGTCTTCAACGTGGACCTTGCGGAATGGTCGCAGAATCGCGAGCGCACGATCAAGCGGTCCAAGGCCGTTGGAGAGCCGCCCTTCATGCTGGGGATCTCGGTCTTCGAGGCGCTTTCGATGGCGGTGGGAAGTGTCGCGAATTACCGCGAATGCCCGCGTCTCGATACGCCCGCGACGCCCGAACGGATTTTGATGGCCGTCGAACGGCTCAAGGCGGGAGGGGGATCATGACCGGGACGGAAACGCTCTGTGCGTTCCTCGGGCGCAATCGTGACGTGATCCACGTCCGCCTGAGCGATGTCCGCGGATCTTCACCGCGCGAGGCGGGGGCGGAGATTTTTGTAAGCATCGCCGAGTGCCATGGTACGGTCGGTGGCGGGCAGCTTGAATATATGGTGATCGACGCGGCGCGCGCGATGTTGCGATCCGCCGAGGTGCTGCGTGCGATGGATATTCCTCTGGGCCCGGAGATCGGTCAATGCTGTGGCGGGCGCGTCGTCGTCGACCTGAGCTATATGGAACAGGCCGACCGGCACCGCGCGCGGGAGCAGGACGCGCAGCAGACCGCTGCCTTGCCGCATGTCTATGTCATGGGGGCTGGCCATGTCGGGCGCGCGCTTGCCGCATTGCTCGCGCATTTGCCGGTGCGCGCCATCGTCGTCGACAGCCGTGGCGAGGAGCTTGCACGCTGTCCGGATGCCGTCGAAACGCGCCTTTCGGCACTGCCTGAGAGCGATATCGACCGGGCCCCTGCGGGTAGTGCCTTTGTCGTTCTGACCCATGATCACGCGCTGGATTTCTTGCTTGCGTCCCAGGCTCTGGCGCGTGGGGATGCGGCCTATGTCGGCATGATCGGATCCGCCACCAAACGCGTGCGGTTTCGTCGCTGGTGTCGGGACCATTGTGACGGGCAATCCACGCAGGCGCTCGTTTGTCCGATCGGGGCTGGCGGCAGCCGTGACAAGCGCCCCGGCGTGATCGCGGCGTTGGTCGCGGCGGAGGTGATGACGGCCCTGACAACGCCCGCGCGGGAGCGAGCCAAGCCTCTGCACCTTACAGAATAGACAAGCAATACGCCCGGTCCCGGCAAACGAGGAGAGACGCCGCCCGGGCGCGTTTTCAGCACAGGGAGGAGACCTGCCGATGCAGGGAAGACATTATACCTATAGATTGTTCGCACGCAGCGATTTCAGCGCGTTCTGGGCATTGTTCACCGACAACCTGATCAACCTGATTGTGTTATCCGGCATTTGCCAGTTTGTCTTTCAGATGCCGGCCGAGGTCGTATTCGGCCGCATCGTTCCGGGCGCGGCGGTGGCCATCGTGGCCGGGATCGCGGTCTATGCATGGCTTGCCAAGCACGTCGCGGAACGTCAGGGCCACGATGTCACGGCCATGCCCTATGGCATCTCGACCCCGGTGATGTTCGTCTATCTCTTTGGCGTGATCGGCCCGATCTACTGGAGCACGCAGGATGCGATGCTGGCATGGCAGGTCGGGATCGGTGCGGGCTTTATGGGCGGCATTGTCGCGGGGCTCGGTGCGATCATCGGTCCGTTTCTCAAACGCGTGACCCCGCGTGCGGGCATGCTTGGCACGCTTTGCGGTATCGCACTGGTTTTCATCGGTACGGTGCCGTTGGCGACGGTTTTCGAGGACCCGTTTGTCGGCTTTGCCTCGATGATCATCATTCTCTGGGGCCTTGTCGGCCGGTTTCGTCTGCCCTTCAACATTCCCGCCGGGCTACTGGCGTTGATTGTCGGCACGGTCGTCGCCTTTGGCGTCGGCAAGGCGTCGATCAGCCTCGAAGGGGTCGGCTTCTACCCGCCGGTCCCGTATTTCGGGGACCTCGTCGCAGGGATTCAGTATCTTTTTGCGAACCCTGAACTGTTTCTGGTTCTGGTGCCGGTGCAAATCTACAATTTCATCGAGACGATGAACAATGTTGAGAGCGCCGAGTCGGCAGGAGATCATTATCCGGTTGCCCTCTGTCAGGTAACAGACGGCGTTGGAACGATGGTCGGGGCGGTGTTCGGCTCTCCCTTTCCGACGACGGCCTATATCGGACACCCGGCCTACAAGCGCATGGGCGCGCACGCCGGCTACGTGATCGGCGTGGCGGTCGTGATACCGCTGGCGGCCTTTCTGGGTCTGCTTGCCTTTCTCAACAACCTGATCCCCGTGGCGGCGGCCGCACCGGTGCTGGTGTTTGTCGCCCTGAGCCTGATCACCAACACCGCACATTCGGTCAAGACCGAGCACATGGCGGCGGTGACGATTGCCATGATGCCGCATATATCCAGCTTTCTGATGATCAAATGGGGCGCGCTGATAGCGGCGCTCGGGGCGTCGGGCGTCGAGGGGCTGCCGCAACTCGGGGACGTGGCGCTGACCGCTGCTCTGTTGGAGCAGGGCGCGCATTTTGCCGGGCATCAGGCATTGAGCCAGGGCGCGATCCTGACCGGGCTCATCTGGGGTGCGCTGGTGGCAAGCGTCATCGACGGGGACTTTCGCAATGCCGGGGGGTTCGCGCTGGCCGCAGCGGGCATGTCGCTCATCGGGATCATCCACGCGCCCAGCCTGCACTGGCCCGCGTTCAACGGTGTGAGCGTCGGATACCTGATCTCGGCTGCGTTCCTGTTCATCTACCCGGCCTTTCATCGGGACGACGGGCTGGTGAACCGGGATCTTCCGGTCGACGATCTGCAACCGGGCAAAAAGACCGTCATAGAATGAGATCAAGACGAAGGGCGGCCTCCGCCCTTCGCACACATGGACCAAGGACCGAGGAATGACATCTAACCACCTGTTACTGCGCGGCCGCGTCTTGTCGTTCAATGCCGAGCCGGAAGGGCCGGAGGACACCGCCGCCTATACATATGTAGAGGATGGCGCCATTTTGGTCGCCGATGGCCGCATTCTCGCATCCGGTGCATTCGACACGGTGGCCGCGCAGGGCGTGGCCGCCGAGGTGATCGACCATAGGCCGCATCTGATGATGGCCGGCTTCATCGACACGCATATCCATTTCCCGCAGGTGCAGGTGATCGCGTCGTGGGGGGCGCAACTGCTCGATTGGCTCAATACCTATACATTCCCCGAAGAGATGCGCTATGCCGATGCCGGGCATAGCGGGCGCATGGCAGAGCGCTTTTTTGATCAGCTGATCGCGCATGGCACGACCACGGCCGCTGCCTATTGCTCGGTTCACAAGACGTCGGCAGAGGCTTATTTTACCGAGGCGGCACGGCGCGACATGCGCATGATCGGCGGAAAGGTCCTGATGGACCGAAATGCCCCCGAGGGGCTACGTGACACCGCCAAAAGCGGCTATGACGACAGTAAGGCCCTGATTTCCGAGTGGCATGGCAAGGGGCGCGCGCTGTATGCGATCACGCCCCGTTTTGCGATCACTTCCAGCCCGGAGCAGTTGGAGATGGCGGGCACGCTGGTGGCCGAGCATCCCGATTGCCACATGCAGACGCATCTGTCCGAGAACCATGACGAGATCGCCTACACAGCCGCGCTCTATCCCGAGGCGCCGGATTATCTGGGGATCTATGAGCAGTACGGGTTACTTTCACCGCGCGCGTTGCTCGGGCACTCGATTCACCTCGGCGCGCGCGAACTAGAGGTGTTGCGCCAAAGCGATGCAAAACCAGTGTTTTGTCCTACCTCGAACCTCTTTCTGGGAAGTGGTCTCTTTGATGACGCAGGGTTGCGCGGACAAGGGCTCACCAATGCGATTGCCACCGATGTGGGCGGCGGCACGAGTTACTCGATGCTGCAAACCCTGAACGAGGGTTACAAGATACTGCAATTGCAGGGGCAGAAACTGCACCCCTTGCGCGCGTTCCACTGGATCACGCGCGGCAATGCCCTTGCCCTTGGGTTAGAGCACGATATCGGGACGCTGGAGGCCGGAACGGGGGCTGACATCGTGGTGCTCAATTCCGCCGCGACCGATGCGATGGCGTTGCGAATGGAGCGGGCAGAGACCCTTTCGGAAGAGCTGTTCGTACTGCAAATCATGGGCGATGACCGCGCGATCGCCGAGGTTTACGTTGCAGGGCGCGCGCAGAAATCGCGGAGCTAGGCGCGCGTCCGGCAGATTTCGAATGTCTGGCCTGTTGCGGTCGCTTTCGCGGGAGGTGCCCCCGTGTCCTCTTCACGCCAGGAGCGACTGATTTTTCAGCAAGCCGCATGGCGCGTCCTCCAGTTCCGACGCCGTTGAACGCTTCGTTCCATCCAGAGACCTGACGTCACGTCAAACCGTGCTATCCTCTGTCTGACAAAAGGAGGACTGCCGATGATCCGACTGCTTCTTGTCGTCCTGATGCTGGGTCTGCCTGCCTCGGCACAGGATCGCCGCCCGAGCCATTGCATCGCGTTGGCTGATGCCACGCCGGGGCTGGAATATCTGCATAAGGCCGGTTTTCGCGATCCGCTGCCGGATTATACCGTACGCATCCGCTATATCGCGCATGCGTCGTTCCTCATTCAGGCGGGGGGGTACAACGCGGTGACGGATTTCACCGGCTTTGTCGGGACTGCCGATTTCATCCCCGATATCGTCACCATGAACCACGCTCATTCCACGCATTGGACCGCCAATCCTGATCCGGCGATTCCGCATGTCCTGCCGGGCTGGGGCGAGTTCGGGCAGGGGATCGAGCATCATCTTGATCTGGATAGCCTGATCGTGCGCAACGTCTCGACCGATATCCGTTCGGGCGGCGGGGTGGAGCCAAAGGGCAATTCGATCTTTGTCTTCGAGGCCGAGGGGCTGTGTATCGCGCATCTGGGCCATCTGCATCATGAGCCGTCGGACGACCAATATGCCGCTCTTGGGCGGATGGATGTGGTGATGGCCCCGGTGGATGGCGGGTTTACCATGGCGATCGAGAACATGATGAACGTGTTGCGCCGGGTGCGCGCCAGCGTGGTGATCCCGATGCACTGGTTTACGGATGGCACGCTGGGGCGGTTTCTGGCCGGGATGGAGGGCGACTTTGCCATCGAGCGCCCGGGCACCAGCGAAATCGAGGTCTCTTTGCGCAGTTTGCCGAACCGGCCGACCATCGTGGTGCTGCGCCCGGCCTATCTGCGCGACGACGATTGAGGCTGTGTGCCGGCCTCGCGCAGCACCCTCGGCACCTTGAACTCGACGTTTTCCTGCGCGGTCTCGACCTGCTCTACGGTCACGTCATAGCGAGCGCGGACCGCGTCGATGACCTCGGTCACCAGCACCTCTGGGGCTGACGCCCCGGCGGTGATGCCGATGGAGGTAATGCCGTTGAGCGCACGCCAGTCGATATCGGTCGCGCGCTGGACAAGCTGCGCATAAGAGCACCCGGCGCGCGCGCCGACCTCGACCAGACGTTTGGAATTCGACGAGTTGGGTGCGCCCACGACGAGCATGGCATCGACCTGAGCGGCCATCGCCTTGACCGCCTCCTGCCGGTTGGTGGTGGCGTAGCAGATGTCTTCCTTGTGCGGGCCGACAATGGCGGGAAAGCGCGTGGTGAGGGCGGCGACGATCTCGGCGGTATCATCAACCGAAAGGGTGGTCTGGGTAACGAAGGCGAGTTTGTCGGCGTCGCGCACGGTGAGGCGCGCTACATCGTCGGGGGTCTCGACCAAGAGAACCTCGCCTTGCGGCAATTGACCCATCGTGCCTACCGTTTCGGGGTGGCCCGCATGGCCGATCATCACGATCTGCAGACCGTTCTCATGGTGACGCTCGGCCTCGATATGCACCTTGCTCACCAGCGGGCAGGTGGCATCGACAAAGAGCATCTGCCGCGCCGCCGCCTCTGCGGGCACGGATTTGGGTACACCGTGGGCGGAAAAGATTACCGGGCGGTCAGTGGGGCAGTCGTCAAGCTCTTCGACGAACACGGCGCCTTTGGCGCGCAGGTCGTCCACCACGTATTTGTTGTGCACGATCTCGTGGCGCACATAGACCGGAGCGCCATATTTCGAGAGCGCCATCTCCACGATCTTGATCGCGCGGTCCACACCGGCGCAGAACCCGCGGGGTGCGGCAAGGTAGAGGGTAAGGGGGGGCTTGGTCATGGCGGGTCTCCTGCTTGGACCAGAGGTAAGGCAGGGGATGCGCGGCGTAAAGGGAGGCAGGGCAAATAGACTATCGGGTTGAACGGTGTTGGCCTGAAGCGGACGTTGCATCCCGTCAGAAGGTGCCGCGCGGTCGCAGGGCCGGGGACTGGCGAGGCAACGGCCTTTGCGGGCGCTTTATGCCAGCCAAGTCATTCTCAACTCAACACGTTGCACGCCCTATCAAATCGCCAGGCCGCGGGACGGCCCGGCGATCGCGCGGCACCTTCGGTGCTGTTCGCGCGGTAGGCGGTTAGGTCCGCTTCAGGCCATTAACCTCCCGCCTGTGTGGTCAGCCATGCGAGCACGATATAGCGTCCGGTCTTGGCGATGGTCACGAGCACGAGAAAAACCCAAGCGGGCGTGCGCATGACACCCGCGATCACCGTGAATGCGTCGCCGAACGGGGCCCAGCTCATCAAAAGGGTCCAGACACCCCATCGGGCATACCAGCGCTGCGCGCGCGCCAGCTGCGCGGCATTGACCGGAAACCAGCGGCGGTTGCGGAACCGTTCCAGTCCGCGCCCCATGATATAATTGACAACTGCGCCGAGCGTGTTGCCCACACTCGCCACCACGATCAGCCAGGTGAGTGAGGCAGTCCCCGCCAGTTGGAGCCCGACAAAAACCACCTCGGATTGGAAGGGCAGGATTGTGGCGGCCCCGAAGGCGGCCAGAAACAGCCCCCCCAACTGCAAAAAAATACCCGGGTCCAGCACGCTCATGCGCCGGCAACCCGGGTACTGTCACTGAAAACCAGCAGGATCACATCAATCCTGTTCGGCATAAGCCTCCTGCCGCTCGTTCTGATGCTCGCGCGGCGGGCGCCCGATCACATCCTTGAGATCGGCCAGTTCAATGAAGTTGTCCGCCTGACGGCGCAGCTCGTCCGAGATCATCGGCGGCTGGCTGCGAATGGTCGACACGACGGAGACGCGAACGCCCTGACGCTGCAGGCTCTCCACCAGCGGGCGGAAATCGCCGTCGCCGGAAAAGAGCACGATGTGATCGACACGCGGGGCGAGCTCCATGGCATCGACGCAAAGTTCGATATCCATGTTGCCCTTGACCTTTCGACGCCCCTGACTGTCGGTGTATTCCTTGGCCGGTTTCGTAACCATGGAATAGCCGTTGTAGTGCAGCCAGTCGACGAGCGGGCGTATGGGCGAATACTCGTCATTTTCCAGCAGAGCCGTGTAGTAAAACGCACGCAGCAACTTGCCACGGCGCATGAATTCTGATCGAAGCAGCTTGTAATCGATGTCAAATCCGAGCGCCTTTCCGGCGGCATAAAGATTTGAACCGTCGATGAACAACGCCAATCGGTCGTCCTTGTAAAACATCTAAATATCCTTCCGAGTGGTCTTGTCCCGACCCGAGAATGTGAGTGTGTGAGTGGTGCGGCGAGACGGGAGTAAAGTGACGAATTAGGGGTTTCCAATTATGTATGCAAGGGCATCTTACGTCGCGAAAGGATAGGTGTCTCATGTCATTTGATCAATATTACTTGATCGCGATTGGTGGAAACTTGCCATCTGTCGGACTCTGCCCGTCGGACACGGTGCGCGCGGCGCTTGCGCGCCTGGCGGCTGATGCGGGGGGGGAGCTGCGGGCGACGAGCCGGTTGTATCGCAGCCCGGCGTTTCCACCCGGCTCCGGCCCGGACTTCGTCAATGCGGCGGCAGAGCTGCGGATGCCCGGGGCGCCGGAGGACGTGCTGGCGTTTCTTCATGCTGTCGAGTCGGAGTTCGGTCGTGAGCGTATTCGCCGCTGGGGCCAGCGCACGCTGGATCTGGACCTGATCGCGATGGGTGACCGGGTGCTGCCGGACCTCGCCACATACGACGCGTGGCGCGGGCTTGCGCCAGAGGCGCAGCAGGAGCGCGCGCCTGACCGTCTGATCTTGCCGCATCCGCGCGCGCATGAGCGGGCTTTCGTGTTGGTGCCTCTGGCCGATGTGGCGCCGGACTGGGTGCATCCGGTGCTGGGCCTGTCGGTGCGCGAGATGCTGAGCGCGTTGCCGCAAGAGGCCCGTGACGAGGTCGTGCCGCTTTGATTCTTCGCTTGTAATTCCCGACTTGACAGCCTAGATACAAGGCTTCTGGAAATTTGCCCTAACTCTGCCGGAGGTCTAATGGCCCGCGTTACTACCGAAGATTGCGTTGACAAGGTTCCGAACCGTTTCGATCTGGTGATGCTCGCGGCGCATCGCGCCCGTGAGATTTCTTCGGGATCGCCACTGACGGTTGACCGTGACAACGACAAGAATCCGGTCGTCGCCCTGCGCGAGATCGCGGAGGAAACGCAATCCGCAGACGATCTGCGTGAGCGCCTGATCGAGTCCAACCAGACCCAGATCGAGGTGGACGAGCCGGAAGAAGATTCCATGGCGTTGCTCATGGGCGGCGAGGCGGATAAGCCCGAGACAGACGACATGTCGGAGGAAAAGCTGCTCCGTGCCCTCATGGAAGCCCAGGGTCAAGGCTGAGCCCGACCCTGATTCGGCAAGGCGCGACTTCTGATGATCGCCGTTGATGACCTGATCACGCTGGTGCGCCATTACAATCCCCGTACGGATGAGGCTCTCATTCGTGCGGCCTATGACTTTGGTCGTGAGATGCACAACGGGCAATTGCGCCACTCGGGCGAGCCCTATTTCACCCACCCTGTTGCCGTGGCCGCCATCCTGACCGAGCAACGGCTCGACGATGCCACGATCGTCACCGCGCTCTTGCATGACACGATCGAGGACACCAAGGCGTCCTACCAGGTGGTCGACCAGAAATTCGGTCGCGAGGTGGCGGATCTGGTCGATGGCGTCACCAAGCTGACCAATCTGCAACTCTCGAGTTCCGAGACCAAGCAAGCCGAGAATTTCCGCAAGCTTTTCATGGCGATGTCCAAGGATCTTCGGGTGATTCTGGTCAAACTCGCCGACCGTCTGCACAACATGCGCACGATCAAGGCGATGCGCGTCGAGAAGCAGGCGCAAAAGGCGCGCGAGACCATGGATATCTATGCGCCGCTGGCGGGGCGCATGGGCATGCAGTGGATGCGCGAAGAGCTGGAGGATCTCGCGTTCCGCGTCCTTAACCCCGAGGCGCGGGCCTCGATCATCCGCCGCTTCATCACCCTGCAACGCGAGACCGGCGATGTGGTCGAGCGGATCACCAGCGACATGCGGCATGAGCTCGACAAGGCGGGGATCGAGGCGGATGTGTTCGGTCGCGCCAAGAAACCCTATTCGATCTGGCGCAAGATGCAGGAAAAGGAGATGGGCTTTTCGCGCCTGTCGGACATCTACGGATTTCGCGTGATCACCCGGTCCGAGAATGATTGCTATGGTGCTCTTGGCGCGATCCATCAGCGTTGGCGCGCTGTGCCGGGACGGTTCAAGGACTACATCAGCCAACCCAAATCGAACGGCTATCGCAGCATCCACACCACCGTGTCGGGCCGCGATGGCAAGCGGGTCGAGGTGCAGATCCGCACGCAGGCCATGCATGACGTGGCCGAAACCGGTGTCGCGGCGCATTGGTCCTACCGCGACGGGGTGCGCGCCGAAAACCCCTTTGCCGTCGATCCCGCCAAGTGGATTTCGGCGGTCAGCGAGCAGTTTGATGCCGAGGAAGATCACGAGGATTTTCTCGAAGCGGTCAAGCTCGAGATGTATGCCGATCAGGTGTTCTGCTTCACGCCCAAGGGTGACGTGATCAAGCTGCCGCGCGGGGCGACGCCGATTGATTTCGCCTATGCGATCCACACAAGGATCGGCCATGCCTGCGTGGGCGCCAAGGTGGACGGGATGCGCGTGCCGCTCTGGACCCGGGTCAAGAACGGACAATCGGTCGAGGTGATCACCGCCGACGGGCAGACGCCGCAGGCCACGTGGCTCGATATCGCCACCACCGGCAAGGCGCGCGCGGCCATCAGGCGGGCCCTGCGCGAATTGGACCGGGGGCGGTATGTCAAGCTGGGGCGCGAATTGGCGCGCTCGGCGTTCGAGCATGTTGGCAAGAAGGCCACGGACAAGGCATTGGAGGCGGCCGCCCGCACGCTGCGCCTGAAAAACGCCGACGAGGTGCGGGCGCGCCTCGGCAGCGCAGAGTTGACCGCGCATCAAGTGCTGACGGCTGTCTATCCCGATCTTGTGCCCGAGGCGGGCAACGAAGTCGCCCGTGACAGGGCCGTGATCGGCTTGGCCGCCGACCAGAGCTTTGAACGGGCACGCTGCTGTCAGCCGCTGCCGGGCGAGCGCATCGTCGGCATCACATATCGCGGGCGCGGTGTGGTCATTCACGCCATAGATTGCGAAACCTTATCGCAATACGATCAACAGCCTGACCGATGGATGGACCTGCATTGGCACACCGGGACCCATCCGGCGGCCTATGACGTGACACTTGACCTCACCATTGGCAACGATGCCGGGGTGCTTGGGCGGATTTGCACCTTGATCGGCGAGCAGAAGGCCAATATCTCCAACCTGACATTTGTGGATCGGAAACCTGACTTCTACCGCCTGTTGATTAATGTCGAGTTGCGCGACGCCGAGCATTTGCATGGCGTGATCTCGGCCCTTGATGCCGAGAGCGATGTCGCCGCTGTCGAGCGTTATCGAAATCCGCCTCAAACCGGGGGCGGACCAAGCCATGAACCCTAGGAGCCGCACTGGTGGTTTTCAAACGCCGAGACAGACGACCCCTGTGGAAGGTGATCGCTGATTTCTTTTGGCCCAAGGGGGGCTGGGCGCGGGCGTTTACCTATGTCAAGCACCGGCTGCACCGGCTGCCCGACCCGCCGGACCGGATCGCGCGGGGTATATTTGCGGGTGTCTTCACCACGTTCACGCCATTCTACGGGCTGCATTTTTTTATAGCTGCCGCGCTTGCACTGATCCTGCGTGGCAATGTCGTTGCCGCCCTGTTGGGGACGTTCTTTGGCAATCCCTTGACTTATGTGCCGATCGGGGTGATCGCACTCCAGACGGGCCATGCAATTCTGGGCCGACATACGCTGGCCGAAGACGAGATCAGCCGGTCGCTCGGTGGAAAATTCCTCGATGCTGGCGAGGACCTCAAGAACAACGTGTTGGCGATATTTTCGGACCATGAGGCCGACTGGCACAGTCTGCACGTTTTCTATGATGAGGTGTTCTTTCCCTACATGGTGGGTGGCATCGTGCCCGGCATCGTCACCGCCCTTGCCGCCTATTACATCAGCCTGCCGGTGATCACCGCCTATCAGAACCGCCGCAGGGGCGTGCTGCGCGCGAAGTGGGCCGCGATCAAGGAAAAGAAGGCGCAGAAGGAAAATGCGTCAATTGAGGCTGACGGGCGCGGCAAAGGGGACTAGGTTGCACCCCGAGCCGTTCATGATCTGAGGAAGAGCCCGATGCCGTCCGATGCAAAACTGCGCCTTGGCGTGAATATCGACCATGTCGCCACCGTCCGCAATGCGCGCGGCGGCGCCTACCCTGATCCGCTGCGCGCCGCCAAGCTGGCCGAAGAGGCAGGCGCCGACGGGATCACCGCACATCTGCGCGAAGACCGCCGCCACATCTCGGATGCCGATATCGATGGGCTGATGGAGGTGCTGACGGTGCCGCTCAATTTCGAGATGGCCGCAACCGCCGAGATGCAGAAAATTGCCCTGCGCCACAAGCCGCACGCGGTCTGCCTCGTGCCGGAAAAGCGCGAGGAACGCACCACCGAGGGCGGGCTGGACGTCGCGCGCGACGAAAACCGGCTGGCGCATTACATCGCGCCTTTGCGCGAGGCGGGCTGCCGCGTGTCGATCTTCATCGCCGCCGACAAGCGGCAGATCGAGGCGGCGCACCGGATCGGGGCCGAGGTGATCGAGTTACACACCGGCGCCTATTGCGACGCCCATGCCGAGGGCGATATCGCCACCCGCGACCGCGAGTTGGAGGGTTTGCGCGAGATGTCGGCCCATGCCCATGCGCTGGGGCTTGAGGTGCATGCGGGTCATGGCCTGACCTATGATACGGTGCAACCCGTCGCGGGTTTTCCTGAGGTGATGGAGCTCAATATCGGGCATTTCCTGATTGGCGAGTCGATCTTTCTGGGGCTTGGACCGGCGATCACCGAGATGCGCCGCCTGATTGATGAGGCGCGCGGGTGAGGCGGGCCGGGCCATGACCGCAGGCCCTGTTATCCCGAGCGCGGCCGAGGACCGGCTCTTGCGCGAGCTATGTGACTGGGCGCTTGACCTGGCACGCGCGCAGGGCGGGCGGCAATTTACCGCCGCCGTGATGCGCGGCGATCAAGAGGTGGTCCGCGCGCGCAATGACGTGGCCGAGACCTGTGACGCGAGCCGCCATGCCGAGATTGCGGCCATGGCGCAGGCAGGGCGCGCGACAGGGTCTGCCGATCTGTCCGGGTACACGCTCCTGTCCTCGTGCCAGCCTTGCGAGATGTGTCTCGCCGCGATGCGCTGGGCAGGGATCACGCGGTTGATTTTCGCGGCACGGCAGGAAGCGTTGGGCGAGGGGTTTTCCCAGTTCGGCAGGCTGACAATTGCCGATCTGCATGCGGCCTCGGGTGGGGCGTTCGAGTATCTGGGCGGGCTGCATGAGGCGCGTGTTCTGGCCATGTACCGGATGGGCAAGGCATGAGGCGGATGGTCGTCCTGCTGCTTGGGCTGGCAATGGCCGCGCTTGCGCTCTGGCAACTTGAGGCGCAGCGCGCGGGGCTGGAGATCAGTACGCGCACCGTGGGCGAGACGCCGGTGACACGCATTGCGCAACCGGGCTCTGATGGCCCGTTGGTGGTGGTTGCGCATGGCTTTGCCGGGTCGCGGCAGATGATGCAGGCCTATGGCCACGATCTGGCGCGGGCGGGTTTCCGGGTCTGGGTCTTCGACTTTGAGGGCCACGGGCGGCACCCCGTGCCGATGTCGGGCGATGTGGAGAGCATCGACGGCACCACGCGCCTGTTGATCGACCAGACCCGCGCCGTGGTGAATGCAGCGGTGACGGCAGAGGGCTGGCAGGGCGAGGTCGCGCTGCTGGGGCATTCCATGGCCACCGATATCATCATCCGCACCGCGACCCTCGATCCCGGCATCGGCCCCGTGGTGGCGATCTCGGCCTTTTCCAAGGCGGTGACGGCGACTGCACCCGAGACCCTGCTGCTCATCACCGGCGCGTGGGAGCCGGGGCTGCGCGGCTTTGCCCGCGACGTGGTGGCGATGGTCGATCCGCAGGCAGGCGAGGGCGAGACCGCGCGCGCGGGCGAGGTGACCCGCCGCGCGGTCGTGGCCCCGTTGGCCGAGCATGTGGCGGTGCTTCATAGCCGCGCCGGGCGCGCCGAGGCCGTGGCGTGGCTCGAT
>NZ_CAMYMD010000021.1 GCF_947259555.1 uncultured Roseovarius sp. | reverse complement strand
GGGCTCGTCGCGGCTCGACCGCGCGGCGCTCACCGTGGTGCAGCGCGCCGCCCCCTTCCCCGCGCCGCCCTCGGGCGCGCAGACCAGCTTCTCGATCCGGATCGAAGGGCGGTGAGCGTGCCCTGCTGTGCACCCCATGCCGGAGACCGGCCTTGAGATCGCAGGTCCGCGACGCTTTCCACTCTGACAATATCGTCCGCATGGCGCGTGAACTCGGCAATGTGCGGATCGATTTCGCGGGCAGCGGCCAGCGCGCGCTCCCCGCACACCGAGGGCATGCCCGGCCTCAATATCGAGCTGCGGCTGCGCGGACGGAGCGCCTCCTGCCGCCTCGGCGATAGCCACCGCCTGACGCTTGACGCGGGCGAGACGCCGATCGTCGGCGAAGGGGAGGGCGCGGTGTGGGAAGTGCACCTGCCGCATCAACCCGCGCTCGAGACTGTGTCGTTGCATTTCACCGAGGCGTTCCTTGCCGAGCGGGCGTCGGCGGGCGATCCGCTCGTCTCGGCGGTGCACGCCTGGGTAGCGAATTGTCGGGTGAGGACGACCCGGCTCGAGCACGGGTTGCGCCCGAGTCACCGGATGCGGCGCTCTTGTGCGAGGCCGCTGCGCTGGAATGCCTTGCCGGATCATTGTCGAGACTGGGAAACCGACCGAAGTCTTCGAGGCGGCGCTGCAAACGGGGTCCACGTTCAATGAAGTCAACGACCCGCAGTACTTTCTTAACGGCATGGTTTCGGGGCCGCTGGCCGGGCGGCTCTCTGGGCGGCTGAGTGTCGAACTGGCCAAGGGTGACGCTCCGCGCCGCGGGATCGGCGGCAATGCGGGGTTTCTCACCGAGTTCGAAACTGCGAGACTGCGCGGCCGGTTGGCGGGTGAAGCAGACGTGGCGGACGGGATGCGCTGGAACCTCACCGTCGAGGCACAGACCGGATTCGTGCCGCAGACCTCGCAACCTCGTCGAGGGGTCGGCCACCTCCGGTCGCCCCTTCAGTGACCGGGTGATCCGCACCAATGCCCCGACCCGTGTCTTCGATATCGACTCGGATGTTGTGTCGTTCACGACCGATACAGATATCGGCGCGGCAACGCTTGAGACGCTCACCGCGCGCGTGCATGATGAGTTCTCGAGCCGCGACGAACAGACCTTCCGAAACAAACTGGCCTCTGACAAAACCGTCTGGACGCAGGATCTGATCCTGAGTTTCGGCCCCGAGGCGGAGACAATCTCTGCATATACGGATCTGCATTACGGGCTGAGCGACCGCCTGACGCGTTCGGCATGGTTACGCTTTCAGGGCTTTCGCGACCGGCGCGACATCGCCACGACGGCACTTTTTTCGCCGCTTCTTCCGCCGACCACGGGCGCGGCGAGCAGCCGCAAGTCCGAGTTCGAGGTGCTCCCGAGCCTCGGGATCGGCTACGAGATCGACGATAAGAATTCCGTCAGCCTGTCGCTCCGGCGCGGCTATACGCCCGGCGGTTCCGAGCATGCGCGCGCTCTCATCCACGACAGCGATGCGCGCGTCTGACCCGGTCCCGGCGCTGTTTGGCCGCACCTTGTCCATGGCGGGGCAATTCATGATCTTCGGCGTTGCGCTCTTCATGCGGCAGGGCGGCGCGCCGTCGACGGCCATAGGGATGGTATCGTTGGTGGCGATCCTTTGCGTGCTGCGCTTTCCCTGGTCAACGCTGCTCGACCGCGTGAGCCTCGGCTTTGGCGGTCATTACCGTGGCTGGATGATTGCCGCGCAGGCCGCGCTTGTCGCGGCGCTCGGCCTCGCCCTCGGTCAGCAATTGTCCGGGGGCTGCGATGATCCAGCCGTAGCTCTGTCCGTGATCCGCGGCCAACGCCATCCTGCGCGACCAAACCCCCTTCAAAGCCCCCGTCTGACAACACAGTTGCCCCAAGGACGCCCAGAACCTCCGAGAAGGCCTGCGCCATCGGCGGACGCATCAGCACCGTCAGCATCAGGGTGCGGGCTTTGAGATCGCGGTCGCGCAGGCTTCTCTGCCAGGCACCGTCTACGGCATTTGCAAAAGGCATACCGTCGGGCGAGCCGGGCCGGCGCGGGGCCGGGTGGTCAACATAGACCGACCCCACATCGAGGATCATAGCCTCGATCGCAGGGCGACCTGATGGGGCTCGAGATGGGGAAAGGCGTGGTGAAGAATGAGGGACGACCTCAGATCGTGCGGCAACGTCGCTTTGCTCTGGCTGAGGCCTCGGGAAGTCGAGAACGCTGCTGGCAGACGACCAGAACGGTCCGGAGCATCGAGATCTATAACAGATTGTGCAAAAGAAGCAGGGCCCGAAAGCCCCCAGAGAACAAGTATCCGTCCGGGTCAAGCTGATTTTGGCTGCCAGAGTCTGTTCTCTTTCAGAAGCGTGTTGGCCAGGATGAGCAGTTTTCGCATGAGCACTGTGAGGGCCACATTGTGAGGTTTCCCGGCAGCTCGGAGGGCGTCGTATTTGGCGCTCAGGTCAGGATTGCGTTTCATGGCGACGAGGGCTGGCATGAACAGAGCGTGTCTCAGGTGTCGCCGACCTCCCTGGATGCGGGCCCGCGTCAACTGCGGTGTCAAACCGAGGGTCTGGGTCGCGAGCCGGTTGATCAGCGCAGTCCGATCCCGCACCAGCCCTGCGCGGGCGATGTGCAACTCCTTGAGTTCGCGCTCTTTGTGATCGATGGGCCGATTCCGGCACCAGTTCCAGCGCGCGGCCCATAGCCGCCAGCATCCGGGCGTCCACCGCATCGGTCTTTGCACGGGTCCCGTGGGCCTGCGCAAAGCGGCGCGCCTGCAGCGGGTTCACCTTCACGAGCGGAAGGTGCCCCGAGAACGTGGTCTCGAAACGTCTGTGAAACGGCCCTGTCGGCTCAAAGACGACCCGGTCCGGCGGCGTGGGATCAAGCCATCGTTTGAGGGCGCGCAACCCGTCTGTTGAATTGTCGAACCGAGCATGTGCTCCGGTGTTCAGATCGTGTGCGTCCAGATGGGCTTTCGAGATGTCGATGCCGATGGTAGTCTGTGTCATCTTCGCTGTCCTATGCTTGTCATGCAGAGCCGAGAGCTGCTGCGTATCAGCCTCTCGGGACATTTCCTGCGGAAATACCCTGCCGGTCAGCGGTTCAGGCCTCATGCGAAGACGGTGGCCGATCTCACTTGATTACGGTCCTCAAGGACCCGGCCGAAGACGATCTGACCACCGCCGGTGCCTGCCATTTATGAAGTGGCTGGCACCGGCCCCACCTTCCCATGAAAGGCATCAGAAGTATGAGACAAGGTGCCTCAGGCACCGCCGCGCAGCGCCCGACCGCCCCGTCGCACCAGAGGTGCGCCAATACAGGCGGCACGCCTCCGGCGTGACGGGCGGGGCTTCTGCACCGCCTGTATACTGACCCAACGCAAAATGTGGCGGCACCATAAGGTGCCAATCTCAACCCGCAGTGCGCCCGCCCGCGGTCGGGCACTGCCCGGCTCTTCCTTCACACGCTCTGCCCTGACCCTCTGATGAGACCAAAACCGCATGTCCCGCACCACGCCCGAGTTGCTCGCCGACCGGGCTCGCCTGATGGGTCCGAATGTCTCGACCTTTTATGACGATCCGGTTCATTTCGTGCGCGGCGAAGGGGTCTGGCTTTGGGATGCCGACGGGCGCCGATACCTCGACTGCTACAACAACGTCCCGCATGTGGGGCATTGCAACCCCCGGGTACTCGAGGCGATCTGCCGACAGGCCGGCACGCTGAACACCCACACGCGCTATCTGCATGACGGGATCCTCGATTATATCGAAAAGCTGACCGGAACGATGGATGCCTCTCTCGGCACGGGCGCCCTGACCTGCACCGGGTCCGAGGCGAACGATATCGCCCTGCGCATGGCCGAAGCGGTGACGGGCAGGCGCGGCATCATCGCCACCGACGCCACCTATCACGGCAACACGTCGCTGGTCAGCCAGCTCAGCAAGTCGAACATCCCGAGCGTGGGCTTCGGGCTGGACCGGTATTTCCGCTTCGTCGATGCCCCCGACAGCTATCGCGCGCCCGACCCGGACGGAACAGGCTTCGCCGCCGCCGTGGCCGAACAGATCGCCGCCCATGAAGCGGCCGGGACGGGCTTTGCCGCGCTTGTCGTCTGCCCCTATTTCCTGAACGAAGGCTTGCCGAACCATCCCGACGGATGGCTGAAACCGGTGGCCGAGGTGGTGCGCAAGGCCGGCGGCCTGCTGATCTGCGACGAGGTTAAATCCGGGTTCGGCCGCACCGGCACCCACCTCTGGGCGCATGAGAAAATGGGCGTCGTGCCCGATGTGCTCACCCTGGGCAAACCCATGGCCAACGGGCATACAGTGGACGGCGTCGCGGCGAATGGCGACATCGTCAAGGCGTTTCGCCAGGGCTATCGCTATTTCAACACCTTCGGCGGCAATCCGGTGTCCTGCGCGGCGGCGATGGCGGTGCTGGACGAGATCGAGGACAAGGCCCTCGTGGCCAATGCAAAGACGGTTGGCGCGCATGCCCGCCAGCGGCTCCTGGCCCTCAAGGACAAACACGAGGTCATCGGCGATGTGCGCGGCTCCGGGCTGATCTTCGGGGCCGAGATGGTACTTGACCGCGCCAGCAAGGAACCGGCCAGCACCTTTACCGACCGGGTCATCAACGCCATGCGCCACCGTGGGATCATTCACTCCAAACTGGGGCGTCACAAGAACACCCTGAAAATCCGCCCGCCGATGCCATTCTCGATCGCCAACGCGGACCTGCTTTTCGACACGCTGGACGAGGTTCTGAGCGAAACGCCGGTGGCCCCATGACCACGGTCGTTGAGAAAGCCCTGGCCCTTTGGGGCCTGGACGGCGCCGTGTGGCATCTTGTGGCCGCCCGCGAGAACCAGGTGTTCAAGGTCACGACACGCGACCGCACTTTCGCCCTGCGGCTGCACGGGCAAGACTATCGGACGAACGCGGAGCTTTGGTCGGAACTGGCCTGGATGGACGCCGTCGCACAAGGCGGCATCGCCGTGCCCGCGCCGGTCCGGTCGGCGATGCGCCGCTCTGGGGCCGGTTCTGGGACAATCCCGGCCTGTCGCCGCAGGACAGAACGCTGTTCCTGGCCCTGCGCGATCAGGCCATTGCCACCCTCAAGAATATCGGGGACGATCTCGACTACGGCCTGATCCACGCGGATCCGGTGCGCGAAAATATCATGCTCGACGGCGACCGGCTGCAATTGATCGACTTCGACTTCGACTTCGACTTCGACGATGGCGGCTTCGGCTTCCGGCTGTTTGACATCGCCACCGCCCTGCTCAAGAACCTGACCGAGCCGGACTATCCCGACCTGCGCGTCGCCCTGACGGAGGGCTACACGTCGCGCCGCCCCATCGACCTGCGCGTGCTGGACCTGTTCATCGCGCTCAGGTCGGCCACCTATGTCGGCTGGATCATGACGCGCATGGACTAAGACGGGGCGCAAGAGCGAAGCGCGCGCTTCATCGACACATCGCACGCCCTCGTCCGGGGAGCTCTGGTGAAATCCTGAGCATCGGGGCGGATGGGGCCGCCGGATCAGAGACACGTCGTGCCTATGGAAACGGTTGCCCGACAGCATGCATCAGGATGTTGCGCCGCCCTGTTTTCGCAGCGCGGAGGATCTGTTCGATCCGGGCCTGGCCGAGAGGGCTGCGCCCCGCTTCGGGCTTGAAACATTACGACACTTGTCGTATTTTGCGTGACACATGACGCGAGGAGGCACGCAATGGAAGCAGTTCAGATCGAAGGCGACGTCGGACGCACCGTCGGACTGCTCGGCGGTGAGAAAGTCATCCACGCCAGGGTCCGAAGCGCGATGGATGCGCATGAGGTTCTTCTGAAGGGCCTGCCGGCCGATGCCCTTCTGCATCTCGTCTCGGCGGTGACCTTCCTGGAACAGGGCGATGCCCTGAAGAAGGCAATCGGGCTCAGCCTTCGGACGCTGCAACGACACAAGGCCAGGAACGCCCCGCAGCTGCTCAGCGTCGAGCAAAGCAACCGGACCTGGCGTTTCGCTGAAATCTTCGCCCATGCTATCGACGTCATGGGATCCGAGGACGCCGCGGAAGCCTGGATGAACAAGCCCGCAATCGGCCTCTCCAACCGGAAACCTGTCGACCTTCTCGCGACGTCGGCCGGGGTCGAAGCTGTCGAGGAATACCTGACACGCCTGGAATACGGGGTTTATGCGTGATCCCGTTGCCGCCCCCGCTCGGCTCGGGCGAGATCAGGCTGTGGCGCATTGATCTGGAACGCCACCGCAAGACCTGGCACACGGGGGAAGGGGCTTTCCGGGTTGGCGGGCGCTGGAACACGCCGGGCGTGCGCGCCGTCTATGCGTCACTGGATCCGGCGACGGCCTGCCTCGAAGTGGCCGTTCACAAGGGGTTTGAGGTTCTGGATATGGCGCCTCATTATCTGACGTCTGCCCGGATCACCGACATGTCAAGGATCCACCTGGTTGGGCCTGATGACATCCCGAACCCGAACTGGCTCACCCCTGCCGCGCCAAGCAAGAACCAGCAGGAGCATGGCAATAAGCTCCTTCGGGAACATGTCTGCATCCTGATCCCTTCGGCCGTTTCCCGACACAGCTGGAATCTGATCTTTGACGCCGACCAGGCGGGCGGGCTTTATGCGGATGTTGCACAGGAACGGTTTGCACTCGACCCCCGGCTGCAGGCACCCGCCTGAGCCCAAGCCGGAAGATCAGAAAAGGCGCCCGCCTATAAACCGGGACGTTACGGGTTGAAAACGGGGCCGGGTGCGGCCCTGTTCAGAGGCCGAGCAACTTGCGTGCGTTTTCCTTCAGGATGAGCGGGCGGACCTCGTCCCGGAAATCGGCCCTTTCGAAATCGGCCAGCCAGCGGTCGGGCGTGATTGCCGGCCAGTCAGACCCGAAAAGCATCTTTTTCTTCAGCAGCGTATTGGCGTACCGCACGAAGATTTCGGGGAAATATTTCGGCGACCAGCCGGACATGTCGATATAGACATTGGGCTTGTGCTGCGCCACCATCAGCCCCTCTTCGGTCCAGGGGAATGACGGATGCGCCATCACGATGGGGGTGTCCGGAAAGTCGATGGCGACATCGCCGATATGCACCGGGTTGGAATATTTCAGCCGCATCCCCATGCCGCCCTTCATGCCCGATCCAACGCCGGTCTGGCCGGTATGGAACAGCATCGCCGCGCCTTCTTCGGCAATCGCTTCGTAGAGCGGATAGGCCATGCGGTCATTGGGGTAGAACCCCTGCATTGTGGGATGGAACTTGAACCCGCGCACGCCGAACTCGCGCACCAGCCGCCGCGCTTCGCGCGCGCCCAGCTTGCCCTTGGCAGGGTCGATCGACGCGAAGGGAATCAGGATATCGTCATTCTCGGCGCAGATCGTTGCCACTTCCTCGTTCGAGTAGCGGCGGAACCCGGTTTCACGTTCGGCATCGACCGGAAAGATCACGGCGCCGATCTTGCGTTCGCGGAAATAGGCGGCGCTCTGTTGCACGCTTGGCAACATGCCATCCGCCCCGGCGGGGTTCTTGAAATAGGCGGCCATGCCGGCCTGGAACTCGCTGTATCCGTCGTCACGGCCGGAACAGCAGGGCTCTTCGGCGTGGATGTGAAAATCGATGACGACAAGATCGTCGACATTCATAGGCTATCCCCTTCGATCCCTACGAATTTTTGTAACAGGCGGGTCAGTTCGGCCATTTCCGCGGCGGACAGCCGAACGTTTTCATGTGCGATATAACCGAAGACTTCGGACTTGCGCGCATCGACCAGCCGCTTGCCCTTGGCCGTCAGCGTCAGCTGTACGGCGCGGCGATCGCCGGCTTCGATCGTGCGCTGGACATGGCCTGCGTCTTCGAGCCGCTTCACCAGCTTGGTCATATGGGCGGGCTTGATCATCAGCCGTTTGGCCAGCACGCCCTGACGAACGCCGGGGTTGAGCGAGATCAGCCAGATAACCGAGAATTCGCCGGGCCTGAGCTGGTCGTGGCCAAGCGCTTCATAGAACAGGTTGAAGACCTGAAGCTGCGACAG
The DNA here is from genome assembly GCF_947259555.1 of uncultured Roseovarius sp. Lineage (GTDB taxonomy): Bacteria > Pseudomonadota > Alphaproteobacteria > Rhodobacterales > Rhodobacteraceae > Roseovarius. The sequence continues at coordinate 24,038 of NZ_CAMYMD010000021.1, read as the reverse complement.
GCGCAGCAGGAACCCCGGGGACCTGGACAGGTTCCCCAGCCGGATCCTGTCGGAATTGGCGGCATCGGTCATGACACGTTATTCCGTCGGGGCGGCGACCTTGGCCGCGCGCTTTTCCAGAAACGCGCGCAGCCGCTCTTCGGCTTCGGGCGAGGTCGCGGTAAAGGACGCGATGAAGCTTTCGACGAACAGCCCGTCCTCGCTGGACATATCCTGTATCCGCGGCAAGGCGTGAATGATCGCATAGTTGGTTATTTCGACGTTGGTCGCGGCACGGGCGGCCATGTCGACGGCGCGCTCGACGGCAGTGCCCGCCGGGACGACATATTGCACCGCGTTCCAGCGCTCGGCGGTGGCGGCGTCGATCGAGCGGCCGGTCAGCATCATGTCACTCATCCGGGCCGATCCGATCAGCCGCGCACAGCGCACCGACCCGCCGCCGCCGAGGAAAATGCCGCGCTGGCCCTCGGGCAGGGCGAGAAAGGCGGTTTCGTCCGCCACCCGGACCTGTGCCGACGCGGCCAGTTCAAAACCGCCGCCGACCACGGCGCCATGCAGCGCGGCGAACCAGGGGATACGCCCCTGCTGGATGCGTCCGAACACCTGATGCCACCGGCGCGAGCCGTGGACCCCCTCGATCGGGGATTTGTGCACATGTTCGGCCAGATCCGGCCCGGCGCAGAAATGCGGCCCGTGGCCAAAGATCACGGCAGCTTTGGCCACGGCCTCGGCGCGGCTGATGACACCGTCGAGCTCTTCGCCAAAACGATCCGAGATCCCGTTGCGTTTCCCAGGGCGGTTGAGTCCGATCAGCGCAACGTCCCCGCGCATCTCGAAGGTCAGGAATTCTGTCATGCCGTCTTTTCTTTCTCGTTTTCCGCAAGGTTTTTATCGGAACCACTTTGCAGGAAATTAGTTTCCATGTGAACTAATTTTAAAACGGGAGGTTGAAAATGGCAGAATCAGTGCAGCCCCGGCGACTGTTCTGGGAGGTGGATCTGGCGGCGCAAAAGCGCGCGGATGGCAGTATCCTGGTCTGGCAGAAGGGCACCTTGCCCGACTGCCCGGCCCGGATGTCGGACCGGATCGCGCATTGGGCAGAGCAGGCGCCGGATCGGCTGTGGATGGCCGAGAGGGGGGGGGCGATGGCGCCTGGCAGGGTGTGACCTATGGCGCATTGCTGGCGCGGGTCCGCGCGATCGGGCAGGCGCTTCTGGGGCTGGCCCTGTCTGTCGAGCGGCCCCTCTGGTGATCCTGTCCGGGAATTCGGTCGCCCATGCGCTGATGGCGCTCGGGGCGCAATACGCGGGCATCCCCTCGGCGGCCATCGCGCCGGCCTATAGTCTTGTCTCGACCGATTACGGCAAGCTCAAATCGGTGCGCGATCAGATCACGCCCGGCGCGGTCTTCGCCGATGACGTAACCCCCTTTCGGCCGGCAATCGACGCCGTCTTTGAGGATCTTCCGGTACTGGGCGTGGCGGGCGCGGGGCTGGCAATGTCGTGGGAGGATCTTTTGGCGACGCATCCGGGCGCCGGACTCGACGCCGCCAGCGCCGCTACTGGCCCCGATACGGTGGCCAAGTTCATGTTCACCTCGGGCACGACCGGCGCGCCCAAGGCGGTGATCCAGACCCAGCGGATGTTGTGCGCCAACATGGCGCAGGCGCAGGATTGCTATGCCTTTTCGCGTGACGAGCCACCGGTACTGATGGATTGGGCGCCGTGGAATCGCGTGGCCGCGGTAACAAAGTCTTCAACCTGGCGCTCTATAACGGCGGCACGTTCTATATCGACGACGGGCGGCCCGCGCCGGGCAGGATCGACGCGACCATCCGCAATCTGAAGGAGGTGAGACCGAACTGATTTTTCAACGTCCCCCTCGGGTATGAGCTGATGGTGGAAGAGATGAACCGCGATCCCGAATTCCAGGACGTGTTCTTCTCGAATATCAAGATATTGCTCTATGCCGGCGCGGCGATGGCGCAGCACACCTGGAATGAGCTTGAGAGGCTCTCGATCGAGGCGACGGGACGCCGGGCGGCGCTGTGTACCGGGCTGGGTGCGACCGAAACCGCGCCGTTCGCGCTGCTCTGTACCGATCCGCAGGATGCGCCGGGCAATATCGGGGTGGCGGCCAAGGGCCTCACGCTCATGCTGGTGCCGAACGAGGGCAAGCTTGAGGTGCGGGCCAAGGGGCCGAACGTGACCCCCGGCTATTGGCGCAACCCGGCCCTGACGGCCGAGGCGTTCGACGAGGAAGGGCTCTATTGCCTGGGCGACGCGCTGCGCTTCAAGGTGCCGGGCGATCCGGGGCAGGGGTTCTTTTTCGACGGTCGCGTGGCCGAGAAATTCAAGCTGGGCACCGGCACCTGGGTCGCCGTGGGTGCGGTGCGCGCAAAGCTGACCGATGCTCTTGGCGGGCTGGCGCGCGACGTGGTGATCGCGGGCGGAGGGCGTGACGAGCTGGCCGCGCTTCTGGTGCCGTTTCGCCCGGCGATGGAGCGCCTGGTGCCGGGGGGCGACGGGATGAGCGATGCCGCGCTGATCGCCGCGCCCGGGATCCGGGAGAAAACCGCGCGCCCGCTGGGGGCCTTCGCGGCGGTGGCAACCGGGTCCTCCATGCGGGTGAGGCGGGCGATCTATCTGAAGGCGCCACTCGACCTGGACAAGGGCGAGGTCACCGACAAGGGCTCGGTCAACCAGCGGGCGGTCCTGCGGGAACGCGGCGACCTGGTCGAGGCGGTTTATTCCGACGATCCCCGGGTGATCGTCGCAGCGAAAGGGTAAGGCATGGAACTGAAAGGACAATCGGCGCTGGTCACCGGCGGGGGGTCGGGTCTTGGCGAGGCGGTGGCGCGTATGCTGGCGGCTCGGGGCGCGCGAGTCGCGATCCTCGACCTGAATGACGAGAGCGCCAGCCGCGTCGCGGCCGAGATCGGCGGCATTGCCATGGCCTGCGACGTGGCCTCGGGGGACTCGGTGCGCCGGGCGCGGGAATATATCGCCGAGCATCAGGGCGACGCGCGGCTGGTGGTGAACTGTGCCGGGATCGGCACGGCCGGCCGGATGGTCAGCCGCGAGGGGGCGATGCCGCTTGCCGATTTCGAACGGGTGATCCGGGTCAACCTGATGGGCACCTTCAACGTAATGCGCCTGACGGGCGAGCGGATGATGCGGCTGCCTGCCCTGGCCGACGGCGCCCGTGGCGCCATCGTGAACACCGCTTCGGTCGCGGCCTTTGACGGGCAGATCGGGCAGGCGGCCTATGCTGCCTCCAAGGGCGGCATTGTGTCGATGGCATTACCGGCGGCACGGGAATTCGCGCGTTTCGGCATTCGGGTGAATACGGTTGCGCCGGGGATCTTTCTGACGCCAATGCTATGTACCCTGCCGGAGGAGGCGCAAAAAGCGCTGGCAGAGGGGATCCCTTACCCGTCACGGCTGGGAGATCCGGCGGAATTCGCGGACACCGTGCGTTACCTGCTGGAAAACCAGTATGTGAACGCCGAAGTGATCCGACTCGACGGCGCGGCGCGCCTGGCGCCGAAATAGCGCACGAGAGCATGTCGCACATAAGTGGGAACCGGTTCCCGTGCTCCTCGGACACGCGGGCTCAAAGAGTTCGCGTTTTGCCTTGCCCGATGTATACATGGCGCCGGAAGAGAATGTATACATGAGCAAGACAAGCGCCAACACGCATACGAAACGCGCCCTGCTGGAGTTGCGCGAGAAGATCATCAACGGCGAGATCCCGGGCGGCCGGCGTCTTTATGAGGTCGCAATGGCCGAGGCGCTCCAGGTTTCGCGCACGCCGGCGCGCGAGGCGATGTCGCGCCTTGCCGAAGAGGGGCTGCTTGAGCGCGCTTCGGGGGGCGGCTTTCTGGTGCGCACGTTCACGCCGGATGACGTGGTCGACGCGATCGAACTGCGCGGTGTCCTGGAGGGAACCGTGGCCCGCCTAGCCGCTGAACGCGGTGTCGGTCCCGCAGGTCTGGCCCCGGTCCACGCGACGCTGGACGCGCTGGATATTTGCTTCGGGAGTGAGATAGACGATGTCGATTTCGACAAGTATAGCGGGCTGAACCAGAGATTTCACGATCTTCTAGGCACCCTGTCCGGCAGCGCGATCATGACGCGCGAGCTGGACCGGGTAAAATCATTGCCGTTTGCTTCGCCCTCGGCCTTTGTACCGTCCCGGTCGGGTCGCCGGGCCTTTCGCCTGTCGCTGATCGTCGCGCAAAACCAGCATCGCGGCATCGTTCAGGCGATCGAGGCGCGCCAGGGCGCGCGCGCCGAATCCCTGGCCCGGGAACATGCCCGCATCGCCCGCGGGAGCCTCGACTATCTGCTGAGCTCAGACGAGGGCGGGGGCTTGCGTCTGCCCGGCCGCGGGATCGTGGTTGACTGATGTGCTGATCTGGCGGCGATGCTGGGGCGGTTCGGCAAAAGTGTATTCAATTTGCAGGAATTCGCTTGCAGTTTCTCTCAAAAATCGATGTCAATGTATACATTGATTGCAAAGGGAGGACTTCACCATGGCGGCATCGAGCCTGTAAGGTGTAATTCAGGAATCCGGAAACATCGTTTCGGTCCTGCGAAACTCTAAAATCGGGATGTATGTCTATCCGGTCGTGGCGCCGGAATTCTCGAACTGGCGTGACGAACAGCGCGCCTGGCGGGACAGCGCGGATCTCTTCGACCAGAGCCACCATATGGACGAACTCATCGTCGAAGGCCCGCAGGCCGGGGAATTCCTGGCTTGGCACGGCATCAACGCCTTCGGGAATTTCGCGCTCAACCGCGCCAAGCACTATGTCCCGGTCACACCGAACGGCCATGTGATCGGCGACCACATCATTTTCCGCGAGCGCGAGGACAAGTTCGTCCTGGTCGGGCGCGCGCCGACCTCGAACTGGCTGATGTTCTGCGCCGCCCATGGCAAATGGAACGTGCGCCTGCGCTACGATCCGCGCAGCCCCAGCCGCCCCGAGAGGGCGAGTGCGTGCTGCGCGAGCATTACCGGTTCCAGATCCAGGGGCCGGACGCGCCGAAGATCTTTGAAAAGATGAATGGCGGCCCGATCCCGGACATCAAGTTCTTCCATGTCGACTGGATCAATATCGGGTCGAAGAAGGTGCAGGCGCTGCGCCACGGCATGTCCGGCGCGCCGGGGCTGGAGATCTGGGGACCCCACAAGGACAAGGATTACATCCATTCGACCATCCTCCAGGCCGCCCGCGACGCCGGGGTGACTCTGGTGCAATGCGGCAGCCGCGCCTATTCGACCAACACGGTGGAATCCGGCTGGATCCCCAGCCCGCTGCCCGGCATCTATACCGGCGACGGCATGCTGGCCGAGTATCGCCAGTGGCTGGGCGCCGACAGCTACGAGGCCGCGGGCTCGATCGGCGGCAGCTTTGTGTCCGACAATATCGAGGATTACTACGTCAACCCGTTCGAATTGGGCTATGATTTCTATATCGGCTGGAAGAAGGACGACTTTGTCGGCAAGGCCGCGCTTGAGAAGCTCAGGGCCGAAGGGGCAAAGCGCAAGAAGGTCACCTTCGAGTGGAATTCCGAGGACGTGATGAAAGTCATCGCCGCCAATTTCGAGAGGGGCGACGCCTACAAGTGGATCGACTTCCCGGTGCCCAACTATGCCCCGTCCTCGGCGGACATGATCCTGCGCGACGGCAAAATGGTCGGCATGTCGATGTTCAACGGCTATTCCTATAACGAACGCTGCCTGCTGAGCCTTGGCGTGGTCGCGCAGGATGTGCAGGTCGGCGACGTGCTGGCGCTGGTCTGGGGCGAGCCGGATGGCGGCTCGGGCAAGACCTCGACAGAAGGGCACAAGCAGGCCGAGATCCGGGTGCGCGTATCGCCGACGCCCTATGCGGCCGAGGCGCGCGAAAACTACGCCGACAGCTGGCGGTCCAAGTCGTCCCTGTTGCAGGGTCAGGCGGGCGCGATCACATTATCGCGCCCGCCTGAGTTCCGCCCTAAAAAGATGAGCCCCGCCCGTTGGCGGCATACAGGATGACCGGAGGACGTTGTCCATCACGCCTCGATCCCGGGACATCCCACGCCGTATCCACCTGATCCGACTGCGCGCTTCCGGGAAATCACCCCCAAAACGTGGCGGGATTCTCGCGTTCAGGTCACCGGCAATCTCCGCACCCCCTCAGACCAACGGCCGTTTCCGGTGCCTGTTCGCGCCTTTGCCCGTCTCTGCCCGCTCATCAAACCTGCGGGCCTCGACGCGAAGAAATCCCGGAGGGCTTGATGCGCGCGCCGGGGACATGGGCGTTGGCAGGATGAGTTAGCCGGTCGGGCCGCTGGTATCAGGCCAAAATCTTCGGGTTCTGGAGTGATAGGGGATAGCCCCGGAATGATCCGTGGAAGCCTGCTTCATGCCGGGCGTATGTGCAACGCCCGGCATGGGGCTGGATCGCTCAGAACGGAATGTTGAGCGTTGCGAGAAACATCTGGTTCCAGCGGTTGCCATTCACCCCTTGGTGCCGTGTATAGTTGAGCACAAGCTGCTGGCCGGATTTTGCCGTGAATATTGTCCCGATCTGTCCGGCGACGTAGGTGTCCTCATCCACAAGGGCGTCGAGATCGTTGACATATTCATGTTCAAGCCCGAGCCAGGCATTGAACGCCCACTTGCCAGGGACAATCTGCTGCTGCACTCCGATATTGGCCCATTGGCCCAGACCATGCCGTAATCCTCGGTACTGCCGACCACACCCGAGCTGACGCGGCCAAAGCTGGCCGGGGTCGCCTCGATGCTGTTATGCTAGAAGTTATCCCCCCAGAACCGGCCGCAGGACCCAGCCCTCGGGCAGGGCCGCAATATGATCGCGGTCGAAGGTGCCGATCAGTTCGGCCTGGGCATAGAACCGGTCATCGTCCTGCACATGCCGGAAGCCGATGGCGGGAACCCGGATATCGGATTCGCCCCAAGAATATTCCGCCCGCGCCAAGGCGACCCAATTGTCGTTGAACTTGCGCAGCACATCGGCGCGGATCCCGTACCCGTCGCGCACCTCCGAGCCGGACCCGGCCTCGTCGATATCTAACTGCTCGGTGAAGACGCCGAAGCTGAGCATCGTGTCGGGGTTCGGAAATGTCATGTAATTAATAAAAAGGCTGGGGTTGTCCCCGTCCTGCTCAATCAGGTTGACCCGGCCGTTGGGCAGAGCGAGTGTCCCCTTGACGCACAGGTAGGATTTGCCGTCCGGCAGCGCCTTTTGCACCGAGAGCGACACAACAGGATCCGTGGACCCGTCTTCGAAGCCGGAGGTCGGCCCGCCGGGCGCGCTGGCGGCGGCGATGGTGCTGCGCGACTGGCCGATGCGGCCCTGGGTCGTGCCCCATTGTTCATGCGAGTAGAACGATGCCAAAAGGCCCGCCCGGCCAAGATTGATCTGGGCCAGTAAACCGGGCGGCAATGGCGGCATGCCCGGCGGCGGTCCCGCTTCGGGCGGGCCGTCCTGCGCCATTGCGGCGCCCGCGCTCAGGCAACAGGCGATTGCCCCGCAGCTCAACATGGTTCTGATCTTCATGTGTCCCTCCTCCGTTGGCTTTCTTGTGTGGCGGCACAACTCCGCCGGTCCACCGCCGTGAGTTGGGCAGCGGGTGTGGTCTCTTTCTTCGGTTGCGGACGGGCCGCCCACTCTTCAGCCGGACATATCCGGCGCCCTGAAACCGCCGAACGCGGCGTCGCAAGCCTTGGCAAAAGCCAACGGCGAGCGGTCTTCCTGCAGCGGCCCGACGATCTGCAGCCCGCCCAGCAATTCGGGCAGCGGACGCACTGTGGCCGGCAAATGCGCCAGTGTGGCCAGCCCCGGCCAGAACAGGTTTTCACTGTAGGGCCGTGTCTTATCGCCAACCTGCAATACCCGGCCTATCTGGGTTGCCGGGCCGTGGCCGTCGCCGATCTGATGCGGAAAGGCCGTGCCCATCGCGACCGGGCACAGCAGCACGTCGTAGTCGGCGAACCAGTCGCCCCAGGCGGCAATCAGCCGGGCCTGCCGTTCGGCGAGAGCGGCGAAATCGACCATGCTGGCGCGCACCGCACGGGCGATCTGCCGCGGCAGGTTGCCGTCGGGGTGCGCGGCGGCGGCGGCCTCGTAGGCGGCCAGCTCCGGTTCGGGCAGTCCGGCACCGATCACCGCGAACAGCATGTCGATTTAAAGCGCGTCACTGCCTTGCATATGCATCGGCGGCGCGGACAGACGGGTAACCTGGGCCCCCTCGCTGGCAAGCGCATCGGCAAAACCGCCGATCGCGGCGGCATAGGCCGGGTCCACCGGGAAACCTTCGGTCAGCGCGGCCACGCGGAAATCCGACAGGCGGTCATGGCGCGGTTTCGGCAAGGTCAGCGTCCAGGCGCCCTGCCCCCCCGGTCAACAGCCCAAGCGCCAGGTCCAGATCCTCGGCCGAGCGCGCCAGCGGCCCGCAGACCGCCAGGGGCGAGGGCGGCAGCGCGCCGGGCATGGGCGGGATATGGCCGCGCGAGGGCACGATTCCATAGCTGGGTTTGTGCCCCCAGACTCCGCAGTAATGCGCCGGGATGCGGATCGAGCCGCCGATATCGCTGCCCAGTTCCAGCGGCGTGAAACCCGCCGCCAAAGCCGCCGCCGCCCCGCCCGAGGACCCGCCGACCGTGCGCTCAGGGTTCCAGGGATTGCGGGTGAGACCGTGGATCGGGTTGTAGCTTTGATGGTCCGATGCCGCGACCGGCACATTGGTCTTGCCATAGATCACCGCCCCGGCGGCACGCAGGCGGGTGACGGCATCGGCATCGCGCTCGGGGCGATGCCCGGCCAGATCAGGGATCCCGGCGGTGGCGTAGAAACCGGCCACCTCATAGGTGTCCTTGATCGTCATCGGCAACTCGTTCAGCGGGCGGGTGCCATCGCGTTGCGCATCCGCTTCGCGCGCGGCCTCAAGCGCAGTTTCGGCGTTCAGCTCGATCACGGCGTTGGTCTCGCCATCGAGCCGGGCCTGACGCGCCAGCAGATGCTCCAGCGTTCGACCGCGCCGATCCGGCCCGCGATCGCCAGCCACAGGCCGCGCGGCGCCAAAAGCAGCACCACCACGGCCGACACGCCCATCACAATTCAGTATTGCCCGCCGGAATACCCGGCCGCCGCCGTGCCCGCCGCCGTCAGGCAGAGCAGGATCAGGTGCAGGCGGCGCACATCCACCCCGGCGCTGATCGCCGCGGCTTCGTTTTCGCGCAGGGCCAGCATCGCCAGGCCCGGCTTGGTGCGCAGGAACACCCGCAGCGCCACCACCAGCGCCACCGCGCCGAAGGCGGCGATGGCAAAGGCCGGGCGCTCCGGCTCTCCGGACAGCATCTCGCCGCCGGGGCGCAGGATCATGCCGCGGGTGCCGCCCAGCCATTGTGCCTTGGCCGCAAGCTGCATCCGGATCTCGGCCACCACCCACATGCCAACTGCGAAATAGGCATGCTTGAGGTGGAACATCACCATCCCCAGCGGGATCGCCACCAATCCGACCAGCAGCGGCACGACGGCCAGAACCAGCCAAAGCGGGATCGCCGTCTGGTGGGCCACGAAAAACAGCGTATAGATGCCAAGGCCCACAAAGGCCTGATGGCCCAGCGAGATCTGCCCGGCGAACCCGGCCAGCAGGTTCCACATCTGCGCCAGCAGGATGATCACCAGCACCTCGCAGAGCAGGAAGTGCGAGCCGGAGTCGATCAGCGTCGCGCCGAGAACGGCCACGATCAGCCTCCCCGAGATGGCGCGCAGCACCAGGGTGATGAAAACCACCAGATGCACGTAAAGCAGCCCGGCATTGCCATCGAAGCGCGCGCTGACGACCTGGGTAAGGCCCAGCAATAGCCCCGCCGCCAGGGCACCGCGGATCGATCCGATACTGCCCAGCACCACCACCTCGTCGGCGGCAGCGCAGGCGCGGGTGACGTCCTGATCGACGATCACCAGCGACACGCCCTGGGCGCGGACCGCAGCTAGCGCGGCATAGACCTCGGACACCACCATCGGCGACAGACCCAGTGAAATCTCGTCACAGAACAGGATATCGGGGTTCGAGGTCAGCGCCCGACCGATGGCCAGCATCTGCTGCTGCCCGCCCGACAGGGTGGCGGGGCGCTGTCTGCGCCGCTCGGCCAGGGCTGGGAACAGGCCATAGACCGTGGCCAGATCCCAGGGGCCATTGCGGCCGATCATCAGGTTTTCCTCGACGCTGAGGCTGTCGAACAGCAGCCGCCCCTCGGGCACCAATGCCAACCCGCAGCGCGAAGCCGCGCGCGGGTTGCCTTTGGGCAGCGCCGTGCCGTCCAGCGTGATCGTGCCCTGCCAGTCGGGCACCAGCCCGCAAAGCAGCCGCAACAGCGTGGATTTCCCGGCCCCGTTCGCGCCCACCAGCGCGACGGACCGCCTCGCCTGGACGCTCATCGTCGCATCCGAGAGCGCGCGGAACTGGCCGTGCCAGACCGACAGCCCCTCAATGTGCAGCGATATCGTCCGGCAGCAACACGCGCGGGCGTGCCGCCACCGCCTTGGCCAGTTCCAGCCGCTTGCGATCCAGAAGCCCGAGCGCCCCGGCCATCGTGCCCGCCTTGTCGCCAAGCCCCACCTGCCGCAGGGTGTCGGCGCAGCAGCCTTCGGCGTCCTGGCGATGCAGGCCGGCCCCGAACAGGGCCGACAGCAACACGTTGTCATGCACGCTGAGCCGGGCGAAGCATTGCGGGATCTGCGCGGCGCGGGCGATGCCGGCGACGACCCTTGCATGCGGCGCCATGCGTGTCACATCGCGCCCCTCAAAGCTCAGGCTGCCGTCGCTGATCGAATGATCGCACGCCAGCAGCGCCAGCAAGGTGCTCTTGCCGGCACCGTTCGGCCCGATCAGCCCGACGCTTTCGCCGATCCGCAGGTCCAGGTCGACCCCATCCACGGCACGGATAGCCCCGAACCGCTTTGTCGCCCCCTGAACCTGCAGCAATACCGTTTCCGGCCGCGTCATCAGGCACCGCCCAACGGGATCATTTCGGCATCCGGCGCGATTTGCGGCATGGTGGCGTTGTTCACCACCTGCAATTCATAGGGATGCTTGCCCCCGAGCGTGCGCCACTGGCCGCCGCCGATACCGGTCATCGCCACGCTCTTGACCGGGCTGTGGGCGAAATCGACCGGACCCGCCACGGTCTTGGCTTGAAGCTCGGCGATGCCGTCGCGCAGCGAATCGGGGTCGAGCGGATCTGCGGCATTGGCAATCGCCGCCAGCCCGACCTCCCACAGCGCATGGCCATAGCCCAGCGGCTGCGTCCACTGTGCGCCGGTATCGGTTTCCCACTCGGCGGCCAGATCACCGGCCGACTGACCCGCGATCGACGACCCGAACGGAAAGCGCGGCGTCCACCAGACTTCGGTCGCCAGCCCGTCGACGGTATCGCCCAGGGCGGCCAGCGGGCCGGGGAACAGGAACGCCGCCGCCATCGCACAGGCCTTGGGAGTCAGCCCTGCCTGGGCCACCTGGTTCCAGAACGGAATGAAGTGGTTGGGATACATGAAGCCCGACAGGATATCCGCCTGCGCCTCGCGGAACTGGGCGACGGCGCAGGAAAAGTCGTTGGTCGCTTCCTGGAACTTGCCCGCGGTGATCTCGTCATAGCCACCGGCCTTCAGCGCCGCCGGCAGACCGGCCTTGGAATGCATCAGGCCCTGTCCGGCGGGGGTGTCGAGGTAAAGCGTGCCAACCTGCGTGTTGGTATCCAGCATGTCGAACATCTGGACAAAATGGTCAGCACCGTGTCCGACCCGGCAAAGAAGTGGAACGTTTAGGGGAAGCCCTTGTCCGGATTGCCGCCACGCGGGAACATCCAGCCTTGCCAGGGCATCATGGTCGAGATCGTCGGCACCCGGCGCGCATCGGCCAGCTCGCCAATGGCAATCGCCGCGGCGCCGTCCTGTACCAGAATCAGGTTGCAGCGTTCGCGCAGCACCAGCTCTTGCGCGACGGTGGCCGAGCGGTTCACGTCGGACTGGTTGTCGCGGATCACCAGTTCGACGTCATAAGTCTTGCCGTTATGGCTCAGCCCGTTCGCCAGATGCCGCTTCATCCGCTCGATGGTCCAGGATTCCGTCTCGCCAAAGGCTGACCGGAAACCCGACAGCGACCCGATATATCCGATTTTGACCGTGGACCCTTATGCGCAGGCGATAGCTGGTGCAAAAAGCCCGCTGACGGTTGCCGCCGCCCCGTATCCCAGAACGCCTCGGCGGGATACGCCCCAGCGGCTATCGTTGATGGTCATGTTCTCTCTCCCTGTCCTGCGGCATTTTCTTGGGTGTGCGACTTCTTGTCGGCATCGTATGCTACCACTGGTAACTTTTCCGCAAAAGATATACACACGTCAACGATTCTTTGCATTAACCCCTCTTGACGATCCGCCCCGCGGCTTGTGTGACCCGGCGCCATAGCATAAGCCGATGGCAAATAACCGGGCCGGACGGACGACAAATCAGGACAGGAGGCCGTAATGGTAGCCACCCAGAAGAGCGCGAAAACCGACGGCTATCATCACAACGATCTGCCCAAGGCCCTGATGGACGCCGCGCTTGACCTGATGGTTGAACGCAATGGCCCGCATTTTTCGCTGCGGGAACTTGCCCGGACCGTGGGTGTCACGCACCCGTCGGTCTATCGCCATTTCAAGGACAAGTCCGCGCTGCTCGACGCGCTCATGGAGCGCGGTTTCGACAAGCTGCGCAGCTATCAGGCCGAGGCGCAGGGCCGGGCGCCCGCGACCGCCCTCGATCAGCTGAATGCTATCGGCACGGCCTATGTGCGTTTCGCGCGGGAGAATGCCGGGTTCTTTTCGCTGATGTTCGCCAGCTTCCGGGGGGCGAACAACGAAGTCGGCGCCCGCAATCGTTTCAACGCCGATTCCCTTGAAACGCTCTTTCAGGCGATCGAGCGGTGCCAGCGCGAGGGCATACTCATTCCCGGCGATCCCGGGCGCATCGCGGGCTACCTGATCCTGGCACCGCACGGGCTGGCATCCTACACGACACAGGGGCTCGATTTCGACCACGCCTCCGGCACCTCGCTGGAGCTGCCGGAGGCCGAGACTCTGGCGCGGTTGTCGGTCATTCCGCTGCTGCGCACCCCGCCCGATGCCGACTGGCTCTCCGGCATCTTCCACGGGGCGACCTGAAGGCAAAGCGGATCACGCGGCCGGTCAGGCTGCTGGCGGAAACGTCAGATGCAATTCCCCGGGCACGCGGAATTCCCATCCGCCGAAGCCCCCGGTCCGAAAAAGGGCCTGCCCCTCGGCAGACCTTTCGCGTTTCCCGTTCTGTATCCGGCGCTTACCGCTTGTAGGGATGCTCCAGCGCCGACAGCACCTTACCCGCGCAAAGCCCGAATCCCACGCGCAGCCCGTCGCCCCTGGCGGCACCCGCCAACGTCAGCGTATCGCCATCCTCAAGGAAGCTCCGGGTTTCGCCCGTGTCCAGCGCCAGCGGCTCCTTCCCGCCCCAGCTTAGCTCCAGCAGCGAGCCACGCTCGGGCCTGGTCGGCCCGGAAATCGTGCCGGAACCCAGCAGGGCTCCACCCGCATCCGCAGCGTCGAGCCTTCGGTCAACAGCGCCGTCAGCGCATCGCGAAACTCGGCCCACGCTTCTGGCCCCAGCTCCATGAAGGCATTCCACGAAGACCGCGCGAAGACGGGCGACTCGCCAGCGGTCAGGGTGGCCGCCTCCTCCAGCGCCGTCACATCGACGATCTGGTCGCCGATGGCCACGCCGCAGCGCGGGCCGGAGCCGTCAGTGGAAAACACCCCGTAGGGCAGTTTGTTCAGGGGGAATTCGGTTTCGGCGGAATTGGCACTTTCCACCCAGGAGCGGCGAAAGGCTGTCATGCTGTCCTCACTCGGCATCGGGTTGGTGTTCCGGGCGCGCCGCGTCAAAGGCCAGCAGGGCCAGCACCAGCACCAGCCGGGCGTTGAGCGCGTCGCTCGCGGCCTTCGACCGGCCCTCGTGGGCGGCCAGCAACTCGGCGTAGAAATCGTCCGCGCCGGGAATGTTGGGCGTCAGGATCAGGTCGGGCATGGCTCACTCCCTGCCGATGGCGCGCGCCACGGCGGTCTGGACGGCGGTCTCGTCATATGCCGACCAGCGCGCGGCGACATGCTGGTCGGGACGGATCAGATAGACGGCGGCTCCGGCATCGCCGAGGTATCGCTTCCGGATCTCCGGCGTCGCCTGCACCGCCAGCCGGTCCACAGTCAGCTCCCCGACCGGGAGGCTTTCGGGCGCATCGGCCCCAATGGTCAGCATCGTGAAACGCCCGTCAAGCCCGGATAGCAGGTGGTCGTCGTCCAGCGGAGCGTCGGCACAGGTCGCACCGGGGCGCGAGCGCGACGACCCGTCGGGCAGCGCGTCGGGCGTGTTCAGGGCTGAGCCGTCATAGACGCAGGGCACGCTGAGCCGGCCCGAATTCACCAGCGGCCGGGCGAATTCGTAATGCTCGGACAGGTCCAGCACGGCATCGCGCAAGATCCGGCTCATATCGGACTTCGGCGTGATGAAATCCGTGGAGCGAGAGGAATTCAGGATATTCTCGTCGGCGCCGAGAATGCGTTCGTTATCATAGCTGTCCAGCAGGCTTTCGGGCGCGGTGCCCTCTATCACCAGTTTCAGCTTCCACGCCAGGTTGTCGGTGTCCTGCACCCCGGAATTCGCCCCAAGCGCGCCGAACGGGCTGACCTGATGGGCGGAATCACCCGCAAAGATCACCCGGTTGTGGCGGAACTTTTCCATCCGGCGGCACTGGAAGCTGTAGATCGAGACCCATTCCAGCTCGAACGTCATATCCTCTCCAAGCATGGCTTTCAGGCGCGGAATGACGTTCTCGGGTTTTTCTCTTCTTCCTTGTCAATGTCCCAGCCCAGTTGCAGGTCGATCCGCCAAACGCCGTCGGGCTGCTTGTGCAGCAGCGCCGACTGGCCCCGGTTGAACGGCGGGTCGAACCAGAACCAGCGTTCGGTCGGGAAATCGGCCTCCATCACCACATCGGCGATCAGGAAGTTGTCCTCGAAGACGCGGCCCACGAAGTCGAGCGCCAGCATCTTGCGGGTCTCGGACCCGGCCCCGTCGCAGGCGATCAGCCAGTCGGTTTCCAGCTTGTATTCGCCCTCGGGGGTGCCGACAGCCAGGTTGACATGATCACCCTTGTCGGTGACCCGCAGCACTGTGTTGCCCCCTGGAGCTCGATCGGAGCGCCGGCGGCCTGCAACGCGCGGACCCGGTTCACCAGATATTTCTCGAAATAATACTGCTGCAGGTTGATGAAGGCGGGAAACTCGTGCCCGCCCTCTGGCAAGTGGTCGAATTCATAGACCTTGCGGCTGTCGAAGAAGACCTTGCCAAGGTCCCACTCGACGCCCTTTTCCACCATGTCGTGACCACAGCCGAGCCGGTCCAGGATATCCAGCGGGCGCTTGGCGAAACAGATCGCGCGGCTGCCGAAGCTGACCTTGTCGTTGTCGTCCAGAACCACCACCTCGATCCCCTGCTGCGCCGGGTCGATGGTGGCCGCCAGCCCGATGGGCCCCGCCCCAATCACCACCACCTTGCGGCACGCCGGGGTCGCGGCGTCCTGATCCGGGGATCGTTCATAGGCATAAAGCGGCACCTCGAAGCTCTTCTTGTCGGTTATCCGGTTCACTCCGCCTCCTCCCCGAGGATCAGTCCGTGAAATAGGCCGCGATACGCTCTGAGGACCATGATCAGGAACGGATCGCGCATCGCCTTACCCCTGCAACTGCTCCCACATCTCCAGATCGCGCGCGACGGTCCAGATCCGCGGTGTGTCGATCCCGCGCGCCTCGTCATAGGCGCGGGCCACGTTGAAGGGCAGGCAATGTCCATAGATCGCATAGTCGGCGAATTTGGGATCGCATTCCGCGCGCACCGCATTTCAGGCGTCCTTGAGCGAGCCCCCGCGCGCCGCCACCCGCGCCAGGGGCCGATAGGTGCTGTCCACGAAATCGCGGGTATTTTCCAGCGCCGCGTTCACCATGTTCTTGCCCACCAGCGCATCGCCCCGGCCCGGCAAGTGGATCACCGCGTCGCCCGCCGTATGGGCACGGCCCGGATGCATGATATCCACCCGCCGGTTGCCCGGGTAGACTGTCATCGCATCGGAAAAGATCGTGGTGGGCCAAGTCAGCCCCGGAATGCTCTCATGTTCCTCGAACAGACGCGGGAAGCGCTGGAACTCGCCGTCCCAGTCCTCCTGTCCGCGCTCGACCACCATCGACCGGGCCACGTCCGACATGATCACCTGCCCGGCACTATAGGCCGAGGCGCCCAGCACCCGCACCGCGTGATAATGGGTCAGCGCCACATGGCTGATCGGCTTGTCGGTCACCTCGCGGATGCATCCGATCACCTTGTTCGCCAGGCGCGGCGTCGCCTGTGCCTCGACGATCATCACCGAATCATCGCCGATGATGACGCCGGAATTGGGGTCTCCCTCGGCGGTGAAGGCCCACAGCCCCTCACCCACCTCGGTAAAGGAAATCTCTTTTTCGGTCATGTCCCCTGGGACGCGAATGCCTTTGCCATGATTCGGTTCTCCCGTGCAGATCGCGCGTTGTGACGGTGCGGCCACTTGCCCCTTTCCGTCGGTCTTGCCCCACGATATCGTTGCAAATGCAACAAACTGCAAGGATCTCCCGCAGATGGGTATCGACGACTTCCGACTAGCCCGCTTTCTGCCCTACCGGCTTGCGGTCCTGTCCGAGCGAATCAGCCGCCGCCTCTCGGCGATCTACGGCGCCGAGGCGGGGCTGTCGGTGGCCGAATGGCGGGTGATGGTGCACCTGGCGCGCTGCCGCGAGGTTTCGGTGCGCGAGATCCACAATTGCGTGAATCTCGACAAATCCCGCGTCAGCCGTGCGGTGACCCGGCTGGAAACGGCGGGGCTGGTGCAGAAAACCGGCAGCCCCACCGACCAGCGCCTGCTGGCGATCTCGCTCAGCCCCGAAGGCTGGCACCTGCTTGACCGGATCGTCCCGCCCACCGTGGACTATGAGGCGCGGCTGCTCGCGGCGCTGAGCGATGCCGACTGCGCCGCGCTCGACACGATCATCGAAAAGCTGCACCGGGTATTGGATGCCGACCCCGAGGCGCGCCCGCGTTCCGTCCTCGACCTGCCGCAGCCGCCGGACGCAGGCGATGCATCCGCACCGAATGACGCGACCATCGACCGGACACCCTGAGCCCGGACAGGAAGAGGTATCGCGGGCCGGGCCTTCCGCCCGCCGAGACGCGCCGCATTCAGGCCAGGCCCAACCGTGCGACGGCCCGACCCACGGCTTGCACGAAGAACTGGACCGCGAGGGTCTCGGCCTCATCCGTCCGTATCATCAGCCCGACCGGGCCTTCCGTCAGCCCCGTGGCAACCGGCAGGCGGACAAGCTGCCCCTGCTCGACCTCACGTGCCACGACACCGGCGGAAATGAACCATATCGCATCGCTGCCCGGCATATAGGCGCGCCCGAACGCGCCCGAGACGGTCTCGATCCGGCGCGCCGGCATCGGCACCCCTTCGGCAATCAACAGCCGCTCGACAAAGGGCCGGATCGCGGCCCATGGCGCGGGGTAGATCACCGGCCACTCCACGATCCGGCGCAGATCGGGATCGGCGAGGATCGGATGGCCGGGGCGCACCACGACGGCGACCTCCTCAAGATACAGCTGGGTAAAACTGAGCCCGCGCATCGTTTCCGGCGCGCCCAGACGGCCGATGACAAGATCCAGATCGCCGGCCCGCAGCATCCCCGTCAGTTGCCCGTGCGAGCCATCCGCGATGGTCAGGCGCAACTCGGGCGCCAGGCTCGTAAGCTGGGTGACGGCCTCGGGCATCAGCCGCGCCGCGACCGACGGCAACGCCCCCACGCGCAATTGCATGGCCCCTTCACGCCCCGCCTCCCCGATCCCCGCGAGGCCCTGCTCCAGGGCGGACAGGCTGGATTGAGCATAGCCGTGAAAGAACTCTCCCTGCGCGGTCAGGGAAACGCCGCCGCGGCCCCGCCTCAGCAGCTCCGCCCCGACGATCTCTTCCAGTTCCGACAACGTGCGCGAGATCGCGGGCTGCGTCAGGAACAGCCGTTCGGCGGCGCGTTTCATGCTGCCTTGCCGGACGATCTCGGTCAGGGCCTGCAAGTGGCGTATCTTGATGCGGCGATCCATGGTTTCCAAAACTGACAAGTATATCGACGATTATATCATTTTACTTGGCATTTTCTATAAATGATATTGACCGAAATGGGAGGAAAGCATGCGCACACAAGTCGCCATCTTCGGCGGGGCCCCCTCGGGGTTGCTGTTGGGGCAGCTCTTGCATCTTCGCGGTATCGACGCGGTGGTGCTGGAGCGCAAGACCCGCGACCATGTGCTGGGCCGCATCCGGGCGGGGGGTCTGGAAAACGGTCTTGTCGATCTCTTGCAGGAAGCCGGTGTGGCGGGTCGGCTGCATGCCGGGTGCCATGTGCACGATAGCACCCGGATCGCCGTTTCCGGCGAGGTGTTTCACGTTGATTTCAAACAACTGACTGGAAAGGTCGCCGAAAATTATGTGGGGTTGCCTAACCGATGAGGACAGCCACAGTGAACGGGGCCGAGTTGCATTATGCGGATCAGGGGCCAAGGGACGGCAAGGCGGTGGTTTTCGCCAATTCCCTGGGGACGGATTTCCGGTTGTGGGATGCCTTGCTGCCGCATTTGCCGCCCGGGCTGCGGCTGGTGCGCTATGACATGCGCGGGCATGGCCTGTCACAGGAAACCCCCGGCCCCTACAGCATCGGCCAACTTGCCGATGACGTGGCCGGGCTGATCGGCCATCTTAGCCTGTCGGACGTGGTTTTCGTGGGGCTTTCGATCGGCGGCCTTGTCGGGCAATCGCTGGCGGCGCGGCGCGGCGGTTTGCTGCGGGGGCTGGTGATTTCGAACAGTGCCGCGAAAATTGGCGACGCGGAGGTGTGGCAAGCCCGTATCGGCGCGATCCGCGACGGCGGTATCCGGGCGATTGCCGAGCCCACGATGGACCGCTGGTTTTCCCCTGCGTTCCGGGCCTCGGGGGCGGATGCGCCGTGGCGGCGGATGCTGGAACGCCAGTCGGTGGCGGGTTATATTGCCTGTTGCGAGGCGATCGCTGCGGCCGATCTGCGGCACGCCACCGCAAAGCTGGCCCTGCCGGTGCAGCTGATCGGCGGCGGTGCCGACGGCGCGACGCCGCCCGAAACGGTGCAGGCCACCGCCAACCTGATCACGGCGGCGCGGCTGGAGGTTATGGCCGGTGCGGGGCATCTTCCCTGTGTCGAAGCGCCCAAAGCCTATGCCGATATTCTAATTCGTTTTCTGAAGGAGCTTGGGCATGTCTGACAGTTTGATCCGTGGCGTACAGGTTCGGCGCGAGGTTCTGGGCGACGACCATGTGAACCGCGCCAGAACGGTGCAAACCGATTTCGACCAGCCCTTTCAGGACCTGATCACCCGCTGCGCATGGGGCACAGTCTGGGCCAGTGACGGCCTCAGCCGTCGCGACCGCTCGATGCTGACGCTGGCGCTGTTGGCCGCGACCGGGAATTTCGAGGAGATTCCCATGCATATCCGTGCAACGGCGCGCACCGGCGCCACCCGGAAGGACGTGCAGGAGGCTTTTCAGCATGTTGCCATCTATGCCGGGGTGCCCCGCGCCAACCATGCGCTGAAACTGGCCAAGGAAACCTATACCGAAATGGACGCCGAACAGGAGGCCAACCAATGAAACCCGCCGAATACTATCAGCGCGACCGGACCTTGCAGCCGCCCGCACTGGTGCCGGATTACAAGACATCGGTGGCGCGAAGCCCGCGTTATTCTCTGATTTCACTGGAAAATTCCATCAGTGAGATCACCGGGCCGGTGTTTGGCCATAATGATATCGACCCGGTGGATAACGACCTGCTGCGCAATTACGCCACGGCGGGCGACCCTGTGGGCGAGCGGATTATCGTGCATGGCCGGGTGCTGGACGAGAATACGCGCCCGGTGCCGGATACGCTGGTCGAGATCTGGCAGGCCAATGCCTCGGGCCGCTACCGGCACCGCAAGGACCAGTATCTTGGCGCGCTCGACCCGAATTTCGGCGGCTGCGGCCGAACGCTGACCGACGCCAACGGTTATTACGTCTTTCGCACCGTCAAGCCCGGCGCGTATCCGTGGCGCAACTGGGTTAATAACTGGCGCCCCGCGCATATTCACTTTTCGGTCTTCGGGTCCGGCTTTGCACAGCGGTTGATCACGCAGCTTTATTTCGAGGGCGACCCGCTGATCCCGCACTGCCCCATTGTCAAGACGATCCCGGACCCGGACGCGATCGAGCAACTGATCGCGAAGCTGGACCTGAATGCGACGGTGCCGCTGGACTCCATCGCCTACAAGTTCGACATCGTTCTGCGCGGCCGCCGTTCGACCCTGTTCGAAAACCGGCTGGAGGGAAACTGATGCCGCAAAAACTGGAATATCTGCGCGAAACCGCCTCGCAAACCGCCGGCCCCTTTGTCCATATCGGGCTGGCACCGGGGGCGGCTGGCTTTGACATCTATCGCGAGGAACTTGGCCATGACATTGCCGGACCGAATGCCCAGGGCGAACGCATCCGGGTTGAGGGGCAGGTGATCGACGGCACGGGTTCGCCTGTCAAGGATGTGCTGCTGGAGGTCTGGCAGGCCAATGCCGCCGGCTGTTACGCCCATCCCGAAGGCGGCGGCCCGGTCGAAGAGGGGTTTCGCGGCTGGGGCCGTGTCATCACCGATTTCGAGACCGGCGAATGGGGGTTCGACACCGTGAAGCCGGGCGCGGCAATGGGGCGGGGCGGACGCATGATGGCGCCGCATCTGAACTTCTGGATTGTCGCGCGCGGCATCAATATCGGCCTGAACACGCGGATGTATTTCAGCGACGAAGACGCCGCCAACGCCGCCGACCCGACCATTAACCTGATTGAATGGGAGAGGCGCCGCGCCACCCTGATCGCCGCCAGGGCGGAGCGGGACGGCGCCCCCGTCTATCGTTTCGACATCCGCCTGCAAGGCGATGACGAGACAGTTTTCTTCGACATCTGAGGTTTGATCATGACCGCCCCCTGCATCATCTGCGTGGCCATCACCGGCTCCGTCCCGACCAAGGAGAACAACCCGGCGGTGCCGATCACCATCGCCGAACAGGTCGAGTCCACCCAGGAGGCGTTCGAGGCGGGCGCCACCATCGCGCATTGCCATGTCCGCGACGACGCCGGCAAGCCGACCAGCGACCCCGGGCGCTTTGCCGCGCTGAAGGAGGGGCTGGAAAAATATTGCCCCGGCATGATCATACAGCTTTCGACCGGCGGCCGTTCCAGCGCGGGGCCGGAGCGCGGGGGCATGCTGGGGCTTGCGCCGGATATGGCCTCGCTGTCCGTTGGCTCGAACAATTTTCCCGCTCGGGTCTATGAAAACCCGCCCGATCTGGTAGATTGGCTGGCTGCGGAGATGCGCGCCCGGGACGTCAAGCCGGAAATCGAGGCCTTCGATCTGTCCCACATCTTTCAGGCCGCGAAAATGCATGATGACGGCCGGATCAGGGAGACGCCCTATGTGCAATTCGTTATGGGCGTCAGGAATGCCATGCCGGTGGACCGCGAGGTGTTCGATTTTTACATCCGCACGGTCAAGCGCCTGTTTGGCGAGGATGCGCCGTGGTGTGCGGCGGGTATCGGCGGCGGCCAGATGGTCATCAACGAATGGTCGATCTCGTCCGGCGGCCATGCCCGGACGGGGCTGGAAGACAATGTGCGGCTGGACCGTGATCGGCTGGCCCCCTCGAACGCCGCGCTGGTCAGGCGCGCCGTGGAACTGTGCGACAGATACGACCGCCCTGTCGCAAACTGGCGGAAGGCCCGCGAAATACTGGGGCTGCGGAGCACATGACACTGAATGACGGCCTTTTTGGCGACGATAAGCTGCGCGGTATCCTGTCGGCGCCGGCCCAGGTGGCGGCGATGTTGCGGGTAGAGGCCGCGCTGGCGCGGGTGCAGGGCGCGCTTGGAATAATCCCCGAGGCGTCGGCCAGGTCGATTTCGTCGACGGCAGAGGCGCTGAGCCCCGATCCGGCAAGCCTGACGGCGGCCACCGCGATGTCGGGCATCGCCGCGCAATCCGTTGCCGGGGCGCTGAAAATGGCGTGCGGCGAGGATGCGGCCCGGGCGCATTTCGGGGCCACGTCGCAGGATATTCAGGATAGCGGCCTGGTTCTGCAACTGCGTGAGGCGCTGGTAGTTCTTGAGGGGCGGCTTGGCAGGCTTGATAAAATCTTTACCCTGAAAGCGGCGCGCTATGCCGATCAGCCGATTCCGGCCCGCACGCGTTTCCAGATCGCCGCCCCGACCACGCTGGGGGCCAAGATTGCCGTGTGGCGCGCGCCTCTGGCCCGGCATCTGGCGCGGCTATCGGAGTTGCGCCCGCGATTGCTGAATGTCTCGCTTTATGGCGCGGCGGGGACTGGCGCGGCGCTGGCACCGCGCATGCCGGACGTCCGCGAGGCACTGGCCGCCGAGCTTGACCTTGGCGCGCAGGCCATTCCGTGGCACGCGGCCCGTGACGGCATGGCGGAACTTGGTGGCTGGCTGGCGCTGGTCTCGGGCACGCTTGGTAAATTCGGTGCCGATCTGGTCTTGCTCGGGCAGTCCGGGATTGGCGAAGTCAGCGCGGGACCCGGCGGCGGGTCATCCACCATGCCGCAAAAATCCAACCCGGTCGCGGCCGAAGCTCTGGTCGGCATCGCCCGCCTGAACGCCGGTGCCGCCGGCACGCTGTATCAGGCCATGATCCACGCGCAGGAACGCGATGGTTCCGCCTTGGCACTGGAATGGCAGACGCTGCCCGAAATGATCATTCGCACGGGCGCCGCGCTGCGCCACGCGCTTGAGCTGGCCGAAGCCCTTGCCCCGTGCCCGGACCGGATCAATGCCAGTTTCGCAGGCGACCGCGGCGCAATGCTGGCCGAGGCGGCGGGGTTCCATCTGGCCCGCCACATGCCTCGGGAAAAGGCGCTGAAGCTTGTGTCGGAGGCGCTGGCCGGGATCGCCGCCAATGACAGCGAAACGCTCGCCGGTGCGTTGGCGCGGCTCGCCCCGGGCCATGATTGGCCAAGTATTCTGGCGCCTGAAAACAATACCGGCGATGCGGAGACACAGGCCCGACTGCCCGACGGGAGTGGGTAAAACTAGGGGGTCATTCGGCCGTCTGCCCGGTACGAAGAGATCGCAAGACAGCTTCGATGTCGCTGGCCGTAGTTGGTCAGATTGTCCATGTTGTTCGCAAGGTATGAACAAAGCTCCCGGCCCCGGGCTTGCAGGAGGCCCTTCACCGCGCCTCGACATGTTGAACGCGCATCGAACTATGCCACCGGTCGAGGATGTGGCGGACCTGTCCCCCAACAGCGTCGCGCACGAGGTTTGGCAGAGCCGCTTCCCGGAAGGAATATCGTGCCGCGAGTTCCGCCTGAAGGCGTTGCAGTTCCGGGGTCGACCTGTCCGGAAAAAGTGAGCGAGAGGCGAAAGCGGCCCGCCTAAAGCAATGAACGACAGCGTTACGACTGTTTCAACGAAAAGTCGAAACGCTGTAGGAAGACGTCAGATCTGGCATTGCAGGCGCGGCGGCGATGAGCTCGATCTCGGGATCGCGCGAGGCCAGCGCCTCGGTGAAGACGCCGGCATCGGCCACGGGCCGGTGCGGGGCACGCATGGCGGGGGCTTCTGCGTGATGTCGGATCGTGTCGCCCCGGGGCGGCGCACCGCCCCGGGATGGGTTTAGGCCGCGGGCAGCGCGATCGCCTGCGCCGCGGCACCGTCGCGCGCGCCGTAATGCACCAGGACCTTTGCTGCGAGCTCGGCCCCCTGTCGCCCGGCCGTGGCGACATCCTCGCCAAGCGCGAGCGCGCCGAG
>NZ_CAMYMD010000020.1 GCF_947259555.1 uncultured Roseovarius sp. | reverse complement strand
GAAACTCCTTGCCCCCTGACGAAGGGGGCAAACCCGACCCGGCGTCCGCAGTCGCAAAGAGCCACCTTCAAACCGTGGGGGAAGAATAACGTCCTTCAAGGCTGACTTCTTCAGCAGCCTGTTAAAACTCGCGACACAAGCGCGTGTGGGATACGTGTTTTGGTCTGGAACCAAGCGCGCATCCTCTTTACCTCTGCGGCGATGAGCAACCGTCACCTGACTTTCTCCGGCCCCGCCGCGCAGCTGCAATACATGCTCCTGATGGGGCTCTTTCGGCTCGCGGTGACGCGCGGTCTCTATGGGCGCTTCGCGCGCGAGTTGGGGCGCGTCTTCGGCCCGGATGGGGCGGTGTTTCTGCATGAGGGCGGTGCGCCGCCCTACCGCATCGCCTTGAATGACGGCTACTGGACGCGTTTTGCGCTCTACCGCGCGCCCTATGAGCCCGAGGTCGCCCGCGTGCTGACGGCGGCCTCGGGGGCGACGCCGCTCTTTTGTGACCTGGGGGCGAACAAGGGGTACTGGACCACGCGCGCGGCACCGCTGTTTGACCGGGTGATCGCGGTCGAGGCGTCGGCGGCGACCTTTGCCGACCTGTCGGGCAATGCCCGCGATCTGCCCAAAGTCACGCTGCATCGCGCTGCCATCCATGCGCGTTCGGGCGAGGAGATGAGCTTCGTCAACACCCATCTCAGCCATGCCTCCGCCCGGCTGGAAACCGACACCCCTGCAAGCGCGCAGGATCGCGTCGAGCGTGTCGAGACGCTGGCCATCGACGATATCGTTCCCGAGGGCGCGGCAGCCCTGATAAAACTGGATGTCGAAGGCGCCGAAGTCGCGGCGGTCGCCGGGGCCACGCGTGCACTCTCCGAGGGCGCCGTCCTGATCTACGAGGATCACGGCAACGATCCGGCCTGCACGGTCAGCGCAGAGCTGCTCTCGGACCCCGATATGCGACTCTATTCCATCGAGACCGACATGATACCGATGCCCGACATACCCACGATCCGCGCCCTCAAGACAGACCGCTACAAGGGCTACAACTTTCTCGCCGCGCGGGCGGACTCAAAGCTTCTGGCACAGATCGCGCAAGCCTTTGCAAATCCCACCCGGTCGGGCTAGGCAGGACCACTCAACGCTCCGGAGGCCGCATGCCCACACCCCGCGCCTGGCAAAAGATGCTCTCGGGCCGCAGGCTCGACCTGCTCGACCCGACCCCGGTCGATATCGAGATCGAGGATATCGCCCACGGCCTCAGCTTTGTCGCGCGCTGGAACGGGCAGACGCTAGGTGACGTTGCCTATTCCGTGGCCGAGCATTCCTTGCTCGTGGAACGGCTCTATGCCCGGCTCAACCCGCGCGCGCCCGCGAAATGGCGGCTTGCGGCGCTCCTGCATGATGCGCCCGAGTACGTGATTGGTGACATGATCTCGCCCGTGAAAAACGCCGTCGGCCCGGGCTATGACGAGCTTGACAAGCGGCTCGCGGCCGCGATCCATATCCGCTTTGGCCTGCCTGCCACGATCCCGGCTGCGGTAAAAAAACAGATCAAGACCGCCGACAAGATCAGCGCCTGGATGGAAGCCACCGAAATTGCAGGCTTTACCGTTGCCGAGGCAGATCGCTTTTTCGGCAAACCCAGCCCCGAGACCATCCGTGACCTCACGATCACCCTGCGACCGCCCACCGAGACTCGCGCGGCCTACACCGCGCGCCATCATGCGCTCCTGGCGGAGATTCGCTAAATCCATCCGCCGCGCGACATGAGGCCCATCGCCTCGATCTGACGCCATCCAGTCAGGCGCGTCGCCGTCTCGCACCACAAATCGGGATCGTCGGTCAACGCGTCATAATACCCGTCATAGAGCGTACTGTTGGCAAAATGCTCCTGTCGGCCCTTTTCCTCGGCGGATCGGTTTACCACGGTGTCGAGAAACTTGCTGTGCAAGAGCACACCCGACGTCAGCTCGCCGCCGTGCCGGTCATAGACGTGGTTGAGGTGCCGAGGCAGCAGCGAATGCGCCGAACTCACATAGGCGTAGCGCCAATGCCACCTAACCAACGGAATCTTGCCCATCGTGGGCGCGCGACGGGGATCCGAGGCAAAGAACATCCGCGCGCGCGGTCCACCCTGAATCCAGAGATTCTGCAAATCCGCCTTGCGCCGCATCCCGTAGTTGCCACCGTCAAACCAGCACAGATGCGCAAACGGATCTTGTCCCGCGCTGTAGCGCGACTCCGAGAGGCGGCCCTTGGGATACATATCCAGCATCAAGGCGCCGAAGGACGCGCACTGTTGTGCATCAAGCCAGGCGCAGAGCGCGGGCAAGGGGCGGGTGTCGTGATATGGGTAGATCAGACATTCATCGGCATCAAGCGTCAGGCACCAATGCCCGTGGCCATGCCGCATCTGCAACCATGTCAGCCAGTCCACCCCGAAACGGGACAGTTTGTAACTGTGTGTCGTTGTCCAGAGCGAGACATCGGGCTGCGCCGCCAGGTAGTCACGCGTGCCATCGTCGCTGGCGTTATCCACGATCAGGAAATGCCGCACACCGAGTTGGCGATGGTGCTCAAGAAACCAAGGCAGGCGAAGCGCCTCGTTTCGAACCGTGCTGAAGCACAGGATATCGTGGGGCTTGATCTGCGGCGTCCGGTCGATGAGCGCGCGCAATTGCCGGCGTTTGCGATAACTGCGCCAGAGCAGGCGGCGGCGCTTCCATCGCAACCGATAGGCCTGTGCCAAATCGTTTATCCTCTCCGCTCTGCCCATGCGGCCCTCATGATCCCACGCGGCAGCGTCGGTGCTATTTGTCGTAATGTCCAGTCTGGTGCCAACGCCACGCGTCACCGATCATCTGCTCAAGTGTCGAGCGCGTGGGCGTCCAGCCCAGCTCTTCCTCGGCCCGCGTCGAGCCGGAGACAAGCCGCGTGCAATCGCCCGCACGGCGCGCGCCCTCAAGTACCGGCACTTCGGTGCCGGTTACCATCGCCGCGGCATCGATCACCTCGCGCACCGAAAAGCCCTTGCCGGTGCCCAGGTTGAAAACACGGCTTCTCTTGTCATCCTCAAGCCACTTGAGCCCGAGGACATGCGCCTCCACGAGATCGCAAACATGCACATAATCTCGAATGCAGGTGCCATCGGACGTGTCATAGTCGGTGCCGAAAATGGTTAATGCATCTCGTTTTCCGCAGGCCGCGTCCAGCACAAGCGGGACAATATGCGTCTCGGGCTGGTGGAACTCTCCGACCTCGGCGTCAGGGTCCGCGCCCGCCACATTGAAGTAGCGGAAGATGACATGCCGCAGGCCGAAGGCTATCTCGAAATCACGCAGCATGTCCTCTATCGCACGTTTTGAAGAGCCATACGCATTGATCGGTTGCTGCGCACTCGCCTCGTTCAGCACCACGTTGTCGTGATCGCCATAGGTGGCGCAGGTCGACGAGAACACCAGGTTCAGACATCCGGCCGCCACCGCTGCCTGCATCAGGTTGAGCGATCCGGCGACATTGTTGTGCCAATAAAGCCCAGGCTCGCGCATGCTCTCGCCAACCTGGCTGAGGGCTGCGAAATGCATCACGGCGGCGGGCTGATAGGCGGCAAAGATCTGATCCAGCCGATCGCGGTCAGTCAGATCACCCAATTCAAAAGGACCGAACTGAACCGCCTCCTGCCAGCCGGTGCACAGATTGTCATAGGTCACAGGCGTATAGCCTGCCTCCGCCAATGTCTTGCAAGCGTGGCTGCCGATATAGCCCGCCCCGCCCGTGACCAGAATATTCGTCACGGTTCGTCCCCTTGTGACTGCCTTACTGCGCGGCTTTGTCGGCGTGTACTACGTCCGAGATGTAATTCCAGAGCTCGTCGCGCAAATCCTCTCGCGCAAGCGCGAAGGCCACCGTCGCGCGCAAGAACCCCGCCTTGGACCCGCAATCAAAGCGCTCACCCTTGAAGCGAAAGCCATAGACCTCTTCGCCATCTGCGCGCGCCGCATCGATCGCGTCGGTCAATTGGATCTCGCCACCGGCACCGGTTTGCTTGCGGTTCAGCTTTTGCAACACGGTGGGCGTCAGGATGTATCGTCCGATAACAGCCAGATTGGACGGTGCGCTGCCTGGCTCCGGTTTCTCGACCATGCCCTTGGTCGATACAATGCTGCCCATGTCCTCCTTGACATCAAGAATGCCATAAGACTTGGTCATTTCGTCCGGCACATCCATTGCCGCGACGATGTTCCCCTGGGTTTCCTCGAACGCCTCGACCATCTGCGCAAGACACGGCTTTTCCGCCGCGATCACATCATCGGGCAAGATGACGGCAAAGGGTTCGTTCGCGATCAGCCGCCTTGCACACCACACCGCATGACCCAGCCCAAGCGGCTTGTGCTGGCGCATATAAGCGACCTCGCCGCTATCCATATTTGTGGATTTGAGGAGCTCTAAAAGGTCGGTCTTGTTCTTACGTCGCAATTCAGCCTCAAGCTGGGGCGCGTTGTCGAAATAATCTTCCAGAGCGCCCTTGCCGCGTGACGTGATGAAGATGAATTCCTTGATCCCTGCCGCGCGCGCCTCGTCAATGGCATATTGAACCAGCGGACGATCGACGAGTGTCATGATTTCCTTGGGTACCGATTTGGTGGCCGGCAAAAATCTGGTCCCGAGTCCAGCAACCGGAAAAATCGCTTTGGATACCTTGCTACGCATTACACCTGCTCCTGTGCACCTTTTTTTAGTACATCCTACACGAATGCAGGCCATTTTGCATCTTGTTAAGGTTAAAATTCATGACTTGTTGTCATTATGCTCGGAACATTCCGAGATTAGGGCGTCCTGCGCGCCACGGCGCGGCAGGATCACCAGTCAAACCTGCCGCCAATCACGCTTTTTTCAGCAATACCATTGGCGCATAGGCGATGAAAAATGGATTGGCAAAACCGTCTTTTCCGTAAACGAGCGGCTCATGCGTGTCGAAACGCACAACCTTGCCCCCGGCGCCGCTGAGAACTGCATGCCCGGCGGCGGTATCCCATTCCATCGTGCGGCCAAGCCGCGGATAGATATCTGCCTCCCCGGTTGCCACGAGACAGAACTTGAGCGACGATCCCGCGCTCTTCATGTCCTTTACGGCATATTTGCCAATGTAATCGTCCGTGGCCTGATCGCGATGCGACTTGCTCGCCACCACCATCAGAGCGGCATTGTCCGAATTCGCCACGCGGATCGACCAACGATTGCCGGGCGCATCCTTGGCAAACGGGCCGTGTTCTTCGACCGCCACGCCATCCGCCATAGTGTAAAACATCCGCTCCCGCGCCGGGGCATAGACAACCCCCCGTGTTGGAACACCGTCCTCAACGAATGCGATGTTGACGGTAAAATCGCCGCGCCGATTGATGAATTCCTTGGTTCCGTCCAGCGGGTCAACGATCAGAAAGGTCTGCGCCTGTTCAAGATGCGACGCCGCCTGCTCTTCTGTCACAAGCGGCACATCGGGAAACTCGGCGCGAAGCCCTGCGGAGATGATCGCATCCGCTGCCTCATCCGCCTCTGTCACCGGGCTGTCGTCGGACTTTACCTTGACCTCGAAATCTTCGGCCTCGTAGATCTGCATGATCTTGTCACCGGCCTCCAATGCGAGCCTGCGCATCACCAGAATAAGCCTGTCGTACTCCAAAATGCCGCTCCTCTGCCTCTAAGACGCCACCTTGCGCCGTTAATCAATGGATTACTTGCGGCCCCTTATGATACGCTCAAAGCGCGACAGCAAGAAACCCGAACCATAAAACGACAGGCCAACGACGAATTTCCCGATGTTCAGAACCGCACGCCCCAAATCACGGCTCCATTCCGCGATCATCATCGCGGAGCTAATTTATCACGCGACGGTCCGCGATGTGCGCAAAGGGCACGGTAATGCGATTATCGCGCTCATCATGAACATTCTGACAGTCGTCATCATGGTGCTCGCTTTCTACCTGATGTTTGCGGTGCTCGGCCTCAGGGGCGCGGCGCTGCGCGGGGATTTTCTGCTGTTCATGATGTCGGGTATTTTCATGTACCTTTCGCACATCAAGGCCATGAGCGCGATCGTGGGGGCAGAAGGGCCGTCTTCGCCAATGATGCAGCACGCGCCAATGAACACGATCATCGCGATCAGCTCTGCCGCTCTCAGCGCGCTTTATATTCAGGTGCTGTCCTTGTTCGTGGTGCTGTTCGTCTACCATGTCGGCTTTGTGCAGATCAGCATTTACAAACCGGTCGAGGCATTAGGCATGGTCCTGCTTGCGTGGTTCACAGGCGTTGCTGTCGGTCTGGTGCTGCTGGCGATCAAGCCGTGGTTTCCGGCCTTCGTGGCAATTTTCACGTCGATCTATCAACGTGCAAACATGATCGCATCGGGCAAGATGTTCGTGGTCAATACCCTGCCCGGATTCATGATGGCGATGTTCGACTGGAACCCGCTGTTCCATATCATCGACCAGACACGCGGCTATGTATTCATAAACTACTTTCCACATCGGACCTCTCTGGAATACCCGATATACGTGGGCATCGTGCTCTTGATGATCGGATTGATGGGTGAGTTCTATACCCGCCAATATGCGTCGAGCAGTTGGAACGCGCGGCGTTAATCCACCACCCGGCAAGTCAGATTCACCCGACCACCCCCGCGCAGGAGCGTTGATGTGCCGACGCGAATTCTGTCCACCCCGTGATAGGTCAGGCGCGCCGCGCCGCCCATTACGACCACATCGCCCGAGTTCAGCCAGATCGACTCGGTCTTGCCACCGCGCGTTGTGTTGCCGATGCGAAAGAGCGCGTCATCACCCAGCGAGATGGACAGGACAGGCCAGCCAAAATCTGCTTCGTCGCGATCCTGATGCAGGCCCATCCGCGCGCCTTCAGAATAGTGATTGATCAGGCAACAGTCGGGCAAACGGTCCGCGCTGACCAGATCGCGCCAGATCGCCAGCACCGTCTCGGGAATCGGCGGCCAGTCCATACCGTCGGGATGACGGCGCTCGTAGCGATACCCCTGCCGGTCCGTCACCCAGCCATATTTCCCAGCCGAAGTCATCCGCACGCTCATCGCCTTGCCCGAGGGTGTGACCGGCGCAAAAAGCGGGGCTTGGGCCACGACGTGACGCAGATTCTCCACCAATTCTGATTGCGCGTTCGACTCCAGGAACGCCCGGTAGATCTCGAGTCCCCGCAGGATCAGGGAGGGTTGGGTCATCGCGCTGCTCCTTTTCCGTTTTATAGCGTCAATTAGGGGCAATTTCGACGGATCGATCCCGTGCCGGTGCTTGCAGGCACACACTCGCCTGCCTATATACGCCCGGAACCACAGGTGACGCCACCGGCGGCCCTGTCATTCAACCGGGGGCAGGATGCCAAAACGGGTCCAGCCTCTGTAACATCGCCTAAGTAGAAGGGATCGAAAAACATGGCCAAAGTTATCGGTATTGACCTCGGCACCACCAACAGCTGCGTTGCGATCATGGATGGCTCTCAGGCCCGCGTGATCGAAAATTCCGAGGGTGCGCGCACGACACCCTCGATCGTCGCATTCACAGAGAGCGAGCGTCTTGTCGGCCAGCCCGCCAAACGGCAGGCTGTCACCAATCCGGAAAACACAATCTTCGGCGTCAAGCGCCTGATCGGTCGCCGCGAAGACGATCCGGATCTGGCGAAAGACAAGAAGAACATGCCGTTCACCGTCATCGACGGCGGCAATGGCGATGCCTGGGTAAAGGCACGCGACGAAAAATATTCGCCGTCGCAGATTTCCGCCTTCATCCTCGGCAAGATGAAGGAAACCGCCGAGAGCTATCTTGGCGAAGAGGTGACGCAGGCCGTCATCACCGTGCCCGCGTATTTCAACGACGCACAGCGTCAGGCCACCAAGGACGCCGGCAAGATCGCCGGCCTCGAAGTGCTGCGCATCATCAACGAGCCGACGGCGGCCGCGCTTGCCTATGGTCTCGAAAAGGAAAATACCCACACCATCGCGGTCTATGACCTTGGCGGCGGCACCTTCGACGTGACCATTCTCGAAATCGACGACGGCCTCTTCGAGGTCAAGGCGACCAACGGCGACACCTTCCTCGGTGGTGAAGATTTCGACATGCGGATCGTCAACTACCTCGCCGACGAGTTCAAGAAAGAGCATGGCGTCGACCTGACCAAGGACAAGATGGCGCTCCAGCGTCTCAAGGAAGCTGCGGAAAAAGCCAAGATCGAGTTGTCGAGCTCCAGCCAGACCGAGATCAACCAGCCGTTCATCTCGATGGGCTCGGACGGGCAACCGCTGCACATGGTCGTCAAACTGACCCGTGCCAAGCTCGAAAGCCTGGTCGGTGACCTCATCAAGTCTTCGATGAAGCCCTGTCAGGCCGCGTTGAAGGATGCTGGTATTTCCTCCTCTGACATCGACGAGGTGGTTCTGGTTGGCGGCATGACCCGCATGCCCCGCGTCGTCGAGGAAGTGACCAAGTTCTTCGGCAAGGAGCCGCACAAGGGCGTGAACCCTGACGAGGTCGTGGCCATGGGCGCCGCGATTCAGGCGGGCGTGCTGCAGGGCGACGTCAAGGACGTGGTGCTGCTCGACGTGACCCCGCTCAGCCTCGGCATCGAGACGCTTGGCGGTGTCTTCACCCGTCTGATCGACCGCAACACCACGATCCCGACCAACAAGAGCCAGATCTTCTCGACCGCCGAGGACAATCAGTCGGCCGTGACGATCCGTGTCTTCCAGGGCGAGCGCGAGATGGCGTCCGACAACAAGATGCTCGGCCAGTTCAACCTCGAGAATATCCCGCCTGCCCCGCGCGGCATGCCTCAGATCGAAGTGACCTTCGACATCGACGCCAACGGCATCGTTTCTGTTTCGGCCAAGGACAAAGGCACGAACAAGGAGCAGAAGATCACGATTCAGGCGTCGGGGGGCCTCTCCGAGGAAGATATCGAGAAAATGGTCAAGGAGGCCGAGGAGAACGCCGAGGCCGACAAGGCCCGCCGCGAGCTTGTCGAAGCCAAGAACCAGGCCGAGAGCCTCATCAATTCGACCGAGAAGTCGGTCGAAGAGCATGCCGACAAGGTCGATCCGACGACGGTCGAGGCGATCGAATTGGCCATTGCGTCTCTCAAGGACGATCTCGAGGGGGACAATGCCGACAAGATCAAGGCCGGCATCCAGAACGTCACCGAAGCATCGATGAAGCTGGGTGAGGCGATTTACAAGGCCAGCCAGAGCGAGGCTGACGACGAGCCCACAGCGGCGGATCGCGGCGGCGACGATGACGAAATTCTCGATGCTGATTTCGAGGACCTCGACGACAACAAGCGCGCCTGAGGCACGTCCTGAACCAAGCGGGCCGTTTCGGCACAGATCCGAGACGGCCCAAGCTGGTTCATACCAAGGAGATCCCCGATGGCCAAACGTGACTATTACGAAGTGCTCGGGCTGTCCAAGGGCGCCTCGGCAGATGAAATAAAGAAAGCCTATCGCACCAAGGCGAAAGAGCTTCATCCCGACCGAAATTCTGACAATCCCGATTCTGAGCGTCAGTTCAAGGAGGCGGGAGAGGCGTATGACGTCCTCAAGGACCCCGACAAAAAGGCCGCATATGACCGGTTCGGCCACGCCGCCTTCGAAGGTGGCATGGGTGGCGGCGGCGGCGCGCGGCCCGGCGGCGGCATGGGCGCCGGCCAAGGCGATTTCGCCTCGGCCTTCTCTGACGTGTTCGACGATCTTTTCGGCGACTTCATGGGCGGCGCGCGTGGCGGTGGTGGACGGCAGCGCGCGGCGCGGGGTGCCGATCTGCGCTACAATCTGCGGGTAACGCTAGAAGAAGCGTATGGCGGCCTGCAAAAGACCATCAAGGTGCCCAGCGCCGTGCCCTGTGACGAATGTGACGGCTCGGGCGCCGAGGGTGGCGCACAGCCAACCACCTGCCCAACCTGCTCGGGCATGGGCAAGGTTCGTGCGCAACAAGGGTTTTTCACGGTCGAGCGCACCTGCCCGACCTGTGGTGGTCTGGGTCAGATCATCAAGAACCCCTGCAATGTCTGCCAAGGTCAGGGCCGGGTTCAGAAAGATCGCGCGCTCTCGGTCAACATTCCCGCAGGCGTCGAGACCGGCACTCGCATCCGGCTTGCCGGTGAGGGCGAGGCTGGTATGCGCGGCGGACCGGCGGGCGACCTTTATATCTTTATCGAGGTGGCCAAGCACGAGCTCTTCGAGCGTGAGGATACCAACCTCTTTTGCCGCGTGCCCGTGTCAATGACCAAGGCAGCGCTCGGCGGTGACATAGAGGTACCGACAATCGATGGCGGGCGAAGCCGGGTCAAGATCCCCGGCGGATCGCAATCCGGTCGCCAGATGCGTCTGCGCAGCAAGGGCATGCCGGCCCTGCGCAGTGGCACGCATGGCGACATGTTCATCGAACTTGCGGTGGAGACCCCCGTGAACCTGACCGCAAAGCAAAAAGAGCTGTTGCGCGAATTCGATGCGCTGAGCGAGGATAACAATCCCGAAAGCAAGAGCTTCTTCTCGACGGTCCGCAGCTTCTGGGACTCGATGAAAAGCTGAGCGTTCCCCGGCCCGCTTGGGCCGGGGTCACCACCCTTCCCCACCGATCTGAGCCGCGTTAACCCCTCGCTAACGCTCTTGAGGCACAGTTGGGTCATGACCCGGACGCGTAATTTCTCAGAGTTGTCCTTGCCGCTGTTTCAGGACGAACCGGCGGCACCGACCGCAACGGCAACGACGACCAGGCAGCCCTCTTACATCCGGGATCATCGCAATCGGCTCCGCAGCCGTTTTCTGTCAGGCGGCGCACTGGCAATGCCGGATTACGAATTGCTCGAGCTGGTACTCTTCCGCGCGATACCCCGCCGCGACGTGAAACCTCTGGCGCATCAACTCTTGGAAAGATTCGGCGATTTCAACAGCGTGATATCTGCCTCTCTCGAGCGGCTGACCGAGGTTTCAGGCGTAGGCGAGGCCGTCGCGACCGAACTCAAGATCGTCGAAGCTGCGGCGCACCGTTTGGCCCGTGCCCGGGTTCTGCGACGACAGGTGATCTCATCCTGGGATGCGTTGCTGGATTATTGTCACACCACAATGGCGCATGGCGAAATAGAGCAGTTTCGCGTGTTCTATCTCGACCGCAAGAACACCCTCATCGCCGATGAGGAACAGGCACGCGGCACCGTCGATCACGTCCCCGTCTATCCGCGCGAAGTGGTCAAGCGCGCGCTACATCACAACGCGAGCGCGCTCATCCTTGTTCATAACCACCCCTCAGGAGATCCGACGCCCTCACCCGCCGATGTCGACATGACACGCCAGGTCCAGACAGCGGCGGAGGCGCTTGGCCTCGTCCTGCATGACCATATCATCATCGGGAAATCCGAAGAACTCAGCTTTCGCGCGTCAGGCTATCTCTAGCCACGTCTTGGCCTGAGCCCTACGTTCAGTGTTTATCTCGGTCAATGCGTGCTCTCCGCAGGCAATGGCAAGACGTTCCGACAGGCGTTGCACGCGCCCCTATATCTTACTCCGTGCTTGCAAGACGTTCAAAAAACCCGAGCGCCTCCGGCCCGGCCTCGTCACGCTCAATTGCGCCGGCGCGCACGTCCTCGATGCTCCAAACCCAGCTTTGCGCCGGATCGTCGCGCATCGTCCAACCGGGAAAGAGCCGCGTCTCGATAGGATGCTCGACCAGCCGCGTCACCTCAACGTGCCGGTCATCATGGCGAATGCGCTGATAGGCGGCCTCGACCTTGTCTGGCGGTCCCTCAAGCAGTTGCAGATAGAGATCATGCCGCGCGATCAATGCCCCGGTGATATCGTCACGCGCATTGGCGCGGCGAGCATCCATCAGGATATTCGACAGCACCGCCTGATCGAACCCGAAGGGCCGCGAGGCATAGACAAGCTGGGTCAGCGACATGGGGCGACTCCTTTTCAAGAAGAGCCTAGAGGGGTTGCGGCGACCTGTCGATGCGAGAAAGAGAAGCGGGTCAGAACCGCATTGTGGCTTGACATCCATCTCCCGCTCTACGCTGAATCAAGGAAAACGAGATATTGAACTGATCAAGCCCGTGGTGAATCCTGCAATTAACTGACGGGTTATCTTTGTATCACCAAGAATATCGAGGCGCATCGCTTCGATCGCATTTTCATACGCATTACGCACCTCTTTAGAGATATCGCTTTCCGCGTTATCGACAAACTTTGCCTTAGCGTAAGCTGACATTAGTGGTGACAGAGTGTTTAGCGCCTCAACTACATGGTCTGGCGCACAAATAATGGTTTCGGCTTCAAGTCCTTTATATTCAATATAATGGGTCATAGCTTCAGAAGACTTCCCCCTAAGAAGAGATGAATTGAAGCTATTAAAAGCCGAAACGAGCCTACGATACAAATCCCGTCGCTCAGCGCGGATTTGATTTGCTCTATCAACGGATTTTTGGACATGATAAATTATCCCCGCTCCAACAAGTCCAATTATTGGAACGAAAATGGTTATCCAATTAGCGACTGTCACCTACTTAACCCACCATGCAACGTCGGCACGTCCAAGCTTGCAAACCCGTAATGCCGCAGCCAGCGCAGATCTGAATCAAAGAACGCCCGCAGGTCCGGTATTCCGTATTTCAACATCGCGATCCGGTCGATGCCCATGCCGAACGCAAAGCCCTGCCATTCGTTGGGGTCGATATGCCCGGCTTCCAAGACCTTGGGGTGCACCATGCCGGAGCCGAGGATTTCCAGCCAGTCGTCGCCCTCGCCGACCTTCAGGGTGCCGCCGTCCCAGCTACAGCGGATATCCACCTCGGCCGAGGGTTCGGTGAACGGGAAATGCGACGCGCGAAAGCGCAGTTCCACATCATCCACCTCGAAGAACGCCTTGACGAATTCCTCCAGCACCCATTTGAGATTGGCCATCGAGATATCGCGGTCAATCGCCAGGCCCTCGACCTGATGGAACATCGGCGTGTGGGTCTGGTCGTAATCCGCGCGGTAAACACGGCCCGGCGCGATCACCCGGATCGGCGCGCCCTCGGCCTGCATGGTGCGGATCTGCACCGGGCTGGTATGGGTGCGCAGGACATGCGGCGGGCGGTCGTCACCGTCGGCGCGATGCGTATAGAACGTGTCCATCTCGGCCCGTGCCGGATGGTGGCCCGGAATGTTCAGCGCATCGAAATTGTACCAGTCACTCTCGATCTGCGGCCCTTCTGCTACGGCAAATCCCATATCCGCAAAGATCGCCGTGACCTCTTCGGTGACTTGGCTGACAGGATGGATCGTGCCCTGCCGGCACGGCCGCCCCGGCAGCGTCACGTCGAGCCATTCACCGCGCAACCGCTCATCCAGAGCGGCATCGCCCAGCGCCTGCTTCTTCGCCGCCAAGGCGCTGTTGATCTCATCTTTCAGCGCATTCAGGCGCGGTCCGGCCTCTTGGCGTTCTTCGGGGCTCATCTTGCCCAGTTCGCGCATCTTCAGGCTGATCTCGCCCTTCTTGCCGACCGCTTGCACACGCAGGTCTTCGAGCGTGGTCTCATCACCCGCATCCGCAATCGCTGTCAGATATTTGTCCCGCAGATCACTCATCGCATCCATCCCGCTGGTATCCCCGGCGGGTTAGCGCGCCTTGCCCCGTTGTGCAAGCCAATGTCCGCCGCTCAGCCCTTGGGCCCGGTGTCATGCGCGTCCTTGATGAGCGTTTCCAGATGCGCCAGCCGCGTCAGCACTTCATCGCGGTAGGTGTCGGTTTTCTCGACATCCTCGGCGTGGTGCGCATCCTGCATCGAATTCACGATCAGACCGACCAGCAGGTTCACCACCGCAAAGGTCGTGACCATGATGAAAGGGACAAAGAAGGCCCACGCATAGGGAAACTGCTCCATCACCGGGCGCACGATACCCATCGACCAGGATTCCAGCGTCATGATCTGGAACAGCGAATAGGCGCTGCGCCCCAGATCGCCGAACCATTCCGGAAAGTCCGCACCAAAGAGCTTGGTCGCCATCACAGAGCCGATATAGAAAATCATGCCCATCAGCAGGAAAACAGACCCCATCCCCGGTAGCGCCGTGACCAGCCCTTCGACCACGCGGCGCAACGACGGTGCCACCGACACCACCCTCAAGAGACGCAGGATGCGCAACGCACGCAGCACCGAAAGGCCCTGAGTGGTGGGCATCAGCGATATGCCGACGATCACGAAGTCAAAGATGTTCCAGCCCCGTTTGAAGAACCCGGCAATGCCGCGCGCATAGAGCTTGGCCGCGATCTCGACCACGAAGATCGACAGGCACAGCTTGTCCAGAAGCGTGATCACCCCACCCGCCTGCGCCATGATCGGCCCTGAGGTTTCCATGCCAAGGATCACGGCGTTGAAGAGGATCACGCCGAGGATGGTGTTCTGAAACAAGGATGTATCGAGAATAGCGCCGATGCGGCTGCGAAATGTCATTGTCTGCCTGTGAAGTTCTGCCATGGATGCGATCCATATGGGCGTGGGTAGCGGATACCGCAAGCGATTGAAAGAAGTCGGGTCAGAAGCCGCAATAATCGGAGCCATAGTAGCGGAACGTGAACGGGTTGCGCGTCAAGACTTCGATATCCTCGCGGTTCGACACTGCGATCACCGCATTGTTTGCCCCCATCATGCCGTATCCGGCGGCACTGTAGATTTCCAGAAGCTACGCCTCCGAAAAAACGCTGTCATTGACGTCGAAAATGTAGCGCACAAAATCATCCGGGGCATTCGGACGCGGCGCAGGGCTATCCCCGGCACGCGCCACTCCGGCAAGAGCGATAAGCAGTATCAGAGCAAAACGAGTACGCATGGCGAACCCTTGGCAGGAAGAAGACTGAGCGTATCAGTCCCCGATTCTCATGGCCCGCCCAAGACAATCCGCGATCACGCCCGTTGCAACATCCGGCCAAGCTGACGACCCCCGAGGATGTGCAAGTGGTAATGCGGCACCTCCTGCACACCATGCGTTCCGGCATTGGTGATCGCTCGAAAGCCATGGCCCCCGCCATCCAGATGCACTCCCGTCATGCGGCACACCTCGGCGACGGCACGGTTGAAGTCTACGATCTCGCTGTCTGACGCTTCGCGCGCGAAGTGATCATAGCTCACATAGGCCCCTTTGGGGATCACCAGCACATGAACAGGCGCCTGCGGCTCGATATCCTCAAAGGCCAGACTGTGCTCGGTCTCCAGCACCGTCTTGTTGGGAATCTCACCGCGCAGGATCTTGGCAAAAATATTCTGATCGTCATAGGCATAAGGCATGGGCCATCCTCAATCTGCAAACAGGTGTTCGGGTTCTGCGATTTCCTGCGCTCTTTCGCGCGGAATATCAAGGAACTGCGCCAGACGCTCCGCCCGGATCTCGCAATCATGCGCCTCGCGCAGAATCAGGTGATTTTCGAATTCGGAATCGCGTATGCGATCGCTCTCATGCGTCATGTCACCCCGGATCGTCGGCAATAGCCGCTCCAGCGTTTCCGGCGGTGTCTGTTCACCCGCAAGGCCCACGCGCATCGCATGGCCGCTCAGGTATTCGTCGGTGAAATGGCACTGGATCTCCAACAGCTTGGTCTTGGCCCGGTCGCCACAGAAATCCTGCAAAAGATCGATGCTCCCCGGGTCCATGCAGACCAGGAGACGGTCGGTTTCGAAATAGTCAAACAGCATCCGCATCAGCGCGCGCCGATGTCGCGTCCGCTTGGCGAGCGTCGCCTGGATGCCCCCAAGATCCGGCAGGGCCGTCCCTTCCTCGTTGAAGAGATAGTCGATGGCCGGAAGGTTCGTCGTCTGGCGGATCCGCTCGAGCAGGCGTTTGGCGACATGCCATTTCTTGCAGACCACGATCATCAGTTCCCGCTCGCGGCCAAGCGTGCTCTCGGTTTCCCAGAACCGCTGGGCAAAGCGACGTCCTTCACGTCCACGCCCGGTAAGGAATTGAAACAGGCTGCGCCCTTCATTCGATATCTGGAATTCCGTACTCTCATCCGAATAAAGCATCCCCAACCGCCGCTTAAGCTCCAGCGCCTCGGAGCTGATCTTGCGGGCAAAGAGATAGTCTTGGCTGAGCAGGAGATCATAGTGATCGTTGTAGAACGTGACCGGCATGCCATAATCGGTGAACATCAGAAAGGTCAGCGTCCGGGTCTCGATCTCGCTCTCAGGGATCAGATGGCGCACTAGCGTCTGAAAGAATGTCTCGTCCGGTATCCATGTCGTGCGGAAAAACCGCATCACGTCACGCCGCTTGCGTGTGAAATCGAGGATCCATTCCACCGTGCGACGGCGCAAGCACCACCATTGGCTGCCGATCTGAATCTGGATGTCGTTTGGTATGTCGCGGGTCAGTCCGAGTTTGCGTTGCAGATTGAAAGAGGCATAAAACCGCTTGGGCTGAGTGCGCTCATTGAAGAAATGGCGATAAATCAGCCGCTCTTCCTTCATGCCGGTCTTGATCCAGTCGCTCTCGAAGTAATCGAAGCTCTCGACATAATCGAGATCCTGATCGTCGAGGAAGTCATGCGCGAAACGCGCTGATTTAATCGGCGCGCAATCGCCCGACAGCATGTAGAAATGCGTGGCCCGCGGGAATTCGTCTACTGCCGCCTCCACGGCATAGAGCGTGGCCTGCACCAGCGACCAGCTCCCCCAACCGCATTTGATCCTTTTTTTCGCGAAAGCCACGTTTGGATTGTCGCCCAATGCCGTGCGAATCTGGCGAAACGCCTCGGGCGCGGCCCGCGCGTCAAAATGGATCGAGATATAGTCGCCCGCAGCTGTCAGCATCTCGGCTTGACGCACGATCGCCTCGGGGTCCTTATGGCATAGCAGGATGAAAGCGATTTTTGCCATCTGAGAAACTGTGCAAGCCTTTTTTCAGAGATTGTGTATAGCATTACCCGTGAAGGCCGTGCGAATAAACAGGCTTTATTTGGTTTTTTGAACAGGTTAGAAAGCACGGAGCCCAAAAAAACCGGGCCGTGCAGTGTGGAGGCAGCGACCATGGGGTTTCCGGGCACATGGATGACAGAGACCGAGAGCGTGGTTTACCGCGTCGTGCCGAAATGCGCCTGCTCGACCATCGGGCAGATCCTGTATTATTCTGACCACGGCGTTTTTTTTGATGGCGACATCCATGACGCGACCGACGGCCTGCATAAATGGGCCCGCGAGGACAGCCAAAAGCTGATCAACGCCAACGTCAAGACGCACACCTCTTACGCGTTTTCCTGCGTGCGCAATCCCTACACGCGAATCCTGTCGTCATTCTTTGACAAGATCTGCGGGATTCAGCGCAACGGCAGCCGGTATCGCGGCAAGCTGGTACCGATGCTGATTCAGAAATACGGCATCGAGGTGGGTGGCGAGGACGGCAAGCAGGAGTTTGATCAGGTCCAGAGCTTTCGCCGCTTTCTTCTATTCGCGCGCGACACCATCCGCTGGAAACGCCCGATGGAGCCTGACATCCACTGGTCCGCGATGTCTGGTCATATCTCGACTTTCATCGTCAATGGCGGCCGCTACGACAAGATTTTCTGGACCGAGAAGTTCAACGACGGCATGGATGACGTTCTGGGCGCGATCAATACCCGCCACAAAGTCAACCTCAAGAAAATCCCGCGGTTCAATGAATCCGAGGGCCACGGGCCCAAACGCGCGCATCCGGTCGAGGATTATTTCGACGATCTGTCAATGCATCTGGTCTATGAGATATACAAACGGGATTTCGAGGTCTTCAAATACGATTTCGAGAATCCCGCCAACAAGATGCCGATCGGCGAGATCGACCTTGATGAGGTTCACGCAAAGCTGGGGGATTGACCCGGCCGCGTACCCCGCAAGGGGTTGCATTTACCGGAAACTGGCGTATACGGCACGCCAGACATGCGCGTGATGCCCGCTCAGGCAAGAATCATCACCCCGGAGATCGGGGGCCCGGTTGGGTATCCGTGCGTCACAAAACGATACCGAACCTTGAAAGGGTCTGATTCACATGGCCAACACACCCCAGTCCAAGAAACGCGCACGCCAGAATGAAAAGCGCTTTGCCATCAACAAAGCACGCCGTTCGCGCATTCGCACCTATCTCCGCAAAGTCGAAGAAGCCATCGCCACAGGCGACAAGGAAACGGCGACCACAGCGTTGCGCATGGCGCAGCCCGAATTGATGCGCGGCGTGACCAAGGGCGTGTTCCACAAGAACACCGCCTCGCGCAAAATTTCGCGCCTCGCGGCTCGCGTAAAGACGCTCGGCTAGGTCTCAAAGCCAACCCCTTGAATACAAAAGGCACCGTTTCAAACGGTGCCTTTTTTGTTGTGTGTCATTTGGAGACGGTCAGAGATTCTTTTCAACCAAAGCTACTGTCAAGCGCATAGATAAGTTGTCGCCGCGCACCCAACATTGCTAGTTTCAAACCTGCGATTCACGCTTGGGGGGACAGGCTGCATCGACGATAAGGAACGTAGTGCATACGTGCCAAGCGTCGCGACTGGGCTTTAGGCTCTGGTCTTGTCCATGGCGAAGGTATTTTGTGGTCGGAAACGCGTGACTTTGGGACGAGTCACGCATCACGTTTCCGATATCAAAATATCCGCTTTTTAATTATAGGTTTCTCAAACCGTTGCGCTCCGCAACGGCGCGATTGACCTATGGTTATCCCTTGCCGGATCGGGCTTCCCGCTCGCCAAAATTGGCGCAGTCGGGTCGTGACATATGGCAAAGTCGGGTAACGGGGACAGGATGACACAAGAACAATGGGGCCGTCTGAAGCAGAAACTTCAGCAATCCGTCGGGCAGAGCAATTTCAAAAACTGGATCGAACCACTCGAATTCGCTCGTGTCGATGATGGCATCGCCACATTCCATGTACCCACCAGCTTTCTGGGGAACTACGTGTCGCAGCACTTCGGAGATCTGATCCTGTATCAGGTCAATACTGTGTCTCCCGACATCCGGCGGGTCCAGTTTCGGGTTGCGGCGAACGGCGCCGCGCGCCCGACCCAAACCACGCCCAAAAAACAGCCCGCCACGCCAGAGCCCCGGGGCGACAACATCGTGCCCTCAGCGCCACTTGACGAGCGCTTTACCTTCGACAGCTTCATCGTCGGCAAACCCAACGAGTTGGCCCATGCCGCCGCACGCCGGGTGGCCGAATGTGGCCCTGTCACCTTCAACCCGCTTTTCCTCTACGGTGGCGTGGGGCTTGGTAAAACGCACCTCATGCACGCCATAGCCTGGGAGCTGCAAACAAGCCGGCCCGATCTGAACGTCGTTTACCTTTCAGC
The DNA here is from genome assembly GCF_947259555.1 of uncultured Roseovarius sp. Lineage (GTDB taxonomy): Bacteria > Pseudomonadota > Alphaproteobacteria > Rhodobacterales > Rhodobacteraceae > Roseovarius. The sequence continues at coordinate 9,585 of NZ_CAMYMD010000020.1, read as the reverse complement.
AGAACAGTTCATGTACCGCTTTGTGCAGGCCCTGCGCGATCGCAAGATGATGGATTTCAAGTCGGTCTTTCGATCCGTCGATGTCTTGATGGTTGACGATGTCCAGTTCATTGCCGGCAAGGACAGCACACAGGAAGAGTTCTTTCACACCTTCAACGCGCTGGTGGACCAGAACAAGCAGATCGTGATTTCAGCAGACCGCGCGCCGGGCGAGATCGCCAATCTCGAAGAGCGCATCAAATCGCGGCTTCAGTGCGGTCTCGTGGTCGATCTGCATCCGACGGACTACGAATTGCGCCTTGGCATCCTGCAATCCAAGGTCGACCGCTATCGCGCGCAATATCCCGATCTGGTCCTGCATGACGGCGTGCTCGAATTTCTGGCGCATCGTATCAGCACCAATGTGCGTGTCCTCGAAGGGGCGATGACACGGCTTTTCGCCTTCGCCTCTCTGGTGCGCAAGCCGATCACACTGGAACTGACTCAGGATTGTCTCGCCGATGTTCTGCGCGCCTCAGAGCGCAAGGTCTCGGTCGAAGAGATCCAGCGCAAGGTCTCGGATCACTATAATATCCGCCTGAGTGACATGATCGGGCCAAAGCGCACACGCTGCTTTGCCCGCCCCCGTCAGGTGGCAATGTACCTGTGCAAACAGATGACCTCACGCTCGCTTCCAGAGATTGGCCGTCGCTTTGGCGGGCGGGATCACACCACCATCATGCACGGGGTGCGACGCATCGAGGAATTGAGCATTCAGGACGGCCAGATCGCCGAAGATCTCGAGCTCTTGCGGCGCACGCTCGAAGGCTGAGACGCACCAGCCCTTGACGCTGCCTGAAATACAGCCGAAAACACCACAAAAGACTTGAGCGGCAGGGTAAAATTGATACCTTGCCCCTCCCGGTGGAGCGCCGGCACCTGACAGGAGCGAGGGTATGAAACTCAGCATCGAACGCGGCACGCTGCTCAAGGCAGTGGCACAGGCCCAATCCGTGGTCGAGCGGCGCAACACCATCCCGATCCTCGCCAATGTGCTGATCGAGGCCGAGGGCGAGGCAGTCCAGTTTCGTGCCACCGATCTCGATATCGAGGTGGTCGACAAGGCCCCCGCACAGGTCGAACGCGCCGGTGCCACCACCGTCTCGGCGGTGATGCTGCACGAAATCGTGCGCAAGCTGCCCGATGGCGCGCTTGTCACGCTGGCCGACGACGGCACCGCCGGTCGCCTCACCGTGCAAGCGGGCCGCTCTAATTTCAACCTTGCGACCCTGCCCAAGGAAGACTTCCCGGTCATGGCCTCGTCGGAATATGCCAGCAATTTCTCGGCCCCCGCGCCAGTGCTGCGGCGGCTCTTCGACAAGTCGAAATTCGCCATTTCCACCGAGGAAACCCGCTATTACCTCAACGGCGTCTACATGCATGTCTCCGAGGCCGATGGCGGCAAGGTCCTGCGCTGCGTGGCCACAGACGGCCACCGCCTCGCCCGGATCGACGCTGATCTGCCCGAAGGGGCCGCCGACATGCCCGGCGTGATCGTGCCGCGCAAGACCGTGGGCGAGCTGCGCAAGCTGCTGGAAGACGACGAGATGAAAATCGCCGTCTCGGTGTCCGAGACCAAGATCCGGTTTGCCACGCCCGACATCACGCTCACCTCCAAGGTGATCGACGGCACCTTTCCCGACTACACCCGCGTTATCCCGCAGGGCAACACCCGCCGGATGGAGGTGGACGCCGCCGAATTCGCGCAGGCCGTGGACCGCGTGGCAACCGTCAGTTCCGAACGCTCGCGCGCGGTCAAACTCGCTCTCGACGAGGATCGGCTGATCCTGTCGGTCAACGCCCCCGACAGCGGCGCCGCCGAGGAAGAGCTTGCCGTGGCTTACGGCGACGAGCGGCTGGAAATCGGCTTCAACGCCAAGTACCTGCTGGAGATTGCCAGCCAGGTCGACCGCGAGAACGCCGTGTTCCTGTTCAACTCCTCGGGCGATCCCACGCTGATGCGCGAGGGCAATGACACGACGGCGGTCTATGTCGTCATGCCGATGCGGGTGTGACATCTGTCGGAGCCTCCGGCGGGGATATTTCTGGCAAGATGAAAGGGTCGTGAATGCCCGGCCTCTATCTGTCGGAATTGACCCTCTCTCATTTCCGCTCGCATAAATCGGCGCGGCTCACGCTCGATGCGCGCCCAGTGGCGATCCATGGCCCCAACGGCGCGGGCAAGACCAATCTGATCGAGGCGGTCTCGCTCCTGTCGCCCGGACGCGGTCTGCGGCGCGCGGCGGCGCAAGACATGGCGCGGCGGCCTGAATCGCTCGGTTGGAAAATCACCGGCGTTCTGCACTCGCTGACCCGTATCCACGAGGTCGAGATCGTCTCGGAGGAGGGCGCGGCGCGGCAGGTGCGCATCGACGAGAAATCCGCCACCCAACTGGCGCTAGGCCGGATCGCCCGGGTGCTCTGGCTGATCCCGTCGATGGACCGGCTCTGGATCGAGGGGGCCGAGGGGCGCAGGCGCTTTCTCGACCGGATGACAATGAGCTTCCTGCCCGATCACGGCGACGCGGCGCTTGCCTATGAAAAGGCGATGCGCGAACGCAATCGCCTGCTCAAGGATCAGGTGCGCGACGCGCATTGGTATCTGGCACTGGAGCGGCAGATGGCCGAGGCGGGTGCGCAGATCCACGCCAATCGCAAACACGCGCTCGCCCTCATCGCGGGCGCGCAGATGCAGGCCGAAACCGCCTTTCCCACTGCCGAACTGGAGCTGACCCAGACCGAGGGTGAGATGCCCGAGACCGCCGATGATCTGCGCGAGGCGCTGGCCGAGAGCCGGTTTCGCGATCTGATCGCCGGGCGCACCCTCGTGGGCCCGCACCGCGCCGATCTCTACGGGGTCTATGCCGCCAAGGGCGTGCCCGCCGCCGACTGTTCCACCGGCGAGCAAAAGGCGCTGCTTGTCTCGCTCATCCTTGCCAATGCCCGCGCGCTCGCCCGCGATTTCGGCGCGCCGCCGCTCTTGTTGCTGGATGAGGTCGCGGCCCATCTTGACGCCGCCCGCCGCGCGGCGCTCTATGACGAAATCTGCGCCCTCGGCGCCCAGGCCTGGATGACCGGCACCGGACCGGAACTCTTCACCGAACTGGGCCCGCGCGCGCAACACATCCACGTCACCGACACCGACGGCACCAGCCGGATCACAGCAGAGGCTCCATGACCCCGCAACGCGTCACCCTCATCACCCTCGGCGTCGAGGATCTCGACCGCGCACGCGACTTTTACGCGGCACTTGGCTGGACCCCGGCAGAATCGCTGGACAAGGTCGCCTTTTACCAGATGAACGGGCTGGTTCTGGGGCTGTTCGGCATATCCGACCTCGCCGCCGATCAGGGCCGCCCGGGTGCCGCGCTCGGCACCGGGGCAATGACGCTGGCGCAGAACTTCATGACAGAGGCCGAGGTGGATACTGCCTATGCCACCGCCCTTGCTGCCGGGGCGACCGCGCTCAAAGCCCCTGAAAAGGTGTTCTGGGGCGGCTATTCGGGCTATTTCGCCGATGCCGACGGCCATGTCTGGGAACTGGCGATGAACCCGTTCTGGCCGCTCTCCCCCGATGGCAGCCTCACCTTGCCCGACGCCCCATGACCGTCAGCCTTTTCGACCTGATGCTCTATGCCGCCGCCATGGCGGGCCTCTGGGCGGTGCCCGGCCCGGTCTGGGTGGCGCTGACGGCGCGGTCACTTTCCGGGGGCATTGCGGGGGCGTGGCCGCTGGCGGTGGGCGTCGCATTGGGCGATCTGATCTGGCCGCTCTGCGCGATTCTGGGCCTTGCGTGGGTGCTGTCGGTCTATGGCGACGCGCTGGAACTGCTGCGCTGGATCGCGGCGGGGGTGTTCATCGTGATGGGCCTGTTGCTGATCCGCGCGCCCTCCCGCCCGCCGAGCGCCGACAACCGCATGACGAAGCCCGGCATCTGGGCCGGGTTCTCGGTCGGCGTGGCGGCGGTGATCGGCAATCCCAAGGCGATCCTCTTTTACATGGGCTTTCTGCCGGGCTTCTTCGATCTCTCGACCGTTACCGTGCCCGACATCGCCGCAATCCTCGCGGTTTCGGCCATCGTGCCGATGCTGGGCAACCTTGCGCTCGCCTTCTTTCTCGACCGCGCGCGCCGCCTTTTGCAGAGCCCCAAGGCGATTGCGCGGCTCAATTTCGGCTCTGGCGTGCTGCTTGTTCTGGTGGGTTTCGTGATCCCGTTCACGTGATCCCATGAGATACGCAAAATATAGCGGTTGGGCGTGACATTCCCCCCAATAAAACGTATAAAATCACAAAAATACGAAGGAACACACGCATGTCCGAACCCGCCGTCGCGCCCGAAGAATACGGGGCCGATTCCATCAAGGTTCTCAAGGGGTTGGAGGCTGTCCGCAAACGCCCCGGCATGTATATCGGGGATACCGACGACGGCTCCGGTCTGCATCACATGGTCTACGAGGTCGTGGATAACGGCATCGACGAGGCATTGGCCGGTCACGCCGACGCGGTCAACGTCACGATCCACGCCGATTCGAGCGTTTCGGTCAGCGACAATGGCCGTGGCATCCCGGTTGATATGCATGAGGGCGAGGGCGTCTCGGCAGCCGAGGTCATCATGACCCAGCTGCATGCGGGCGGCAAATTCGACCAGAACTCCTACAAGGTGTCAGGTGGTCTGCACGGTGTCGGTGTCTCGGTTGTCAACGCCCTCTCGGAATGGCTCGAACTGCGCATCTGGAGAGGCGGCAAGGAACATGTCGCCCGGTTCGAGGGCGGCTTTACCACCGAGCCGCTGCGCGTCGTGGGCGATGCCAACGGGCGCAAGGGCACCGAGGTGCGCTTTCTTGCCTCGCTCGAGACCTTCTCGAACCTCGACTACAGCTTCGAGACGCTGGAAAAGCGCCTGCGCGAACTGGCCTTCCTCAATTCCGGCGTGCGCATCATCCTGCGTGACGAACGGCCCGCCGAACACCTTGAATCAGAGCTGTTCTACGAAGGCGGGGTCAAGGAATTCGTCAAGTATCTCGACCGCCACAAGACCCCCGCCATGCCCGAGCCGATCTTTATCACCGGCGAGCGGGACGAGATCGGCATCGAGGTGGCGATGTGGTGGAACGACAGCTATCACGAGACGGTGCTGCCCTTTACCAACAACATCCCGCAGCGCGATGGTGGCACCCATATGGCGGGCTTTCGCGGTGCGCTGACCCGCACCATCAACGCCTATGCCCAGACCACCGGCATCGCCAAAAAGGAAAAGGTCAGCTTCACCGGCGACGACGCCCGCGAGGGGCTGACTTGCGTGCTCTCGGTCAAGGTGCCCGATCCAAAATTCTCGTCCCAGACCAAGGACAAGCTCGTCAGCTCCGAGGTGCGCCCGGCGGTCGAGGGTCTGATGAACGAGAAACTCGCCGAATGGTTCGAGGAAAACCCGCAGGTGGCCAAGGTCATCGTCTCCAAGATCATCGAGGCCGCCCATGCCCGCGAGGCCGCGCGCAAGGCCCGCGAACTCACCCGTCGCAAGAACCCGATGGATGTCAATTTCCTTGCTGGCAAGCTCAAGGATTGCTCGAGCAAAGACCCCTCCAAGACCGAAGTGTTCCTCGTCGAGGGTGACAGCGCCGGCGGCTCTGCCCAGACCGGGCGCGACCGGGGCACGCAGGCGGTTCTGCCGCTGCGCGGCAAGATCCTCAATGTCGAGCGCGCGCGGTTTGACCGTATGCTGGGCAGCCAGGAAATCGGCAATCTCGTGATGGCGCTTGGCACCGGGATTGGCCGGGACGAGTTCGACATCTCGAAACTGCGCTACCACAAGATCGTCATCATGACCGATGCGGATGTCGACGGCGCGCATATCCGCACGCTTTTGCTCACGTTCTTCTACCGGCAGATGCCAGAGCTGATCGAGGGCGGATATCTCTATATCGCGCAGCCGCCGCTCTACAAGGTGATGCGCGGCAAGTCCGAGGTCTATCTCAAGGATCACCCCTCGCTCGAGGATTACCTGATCGACCAGGGCACCACCGACGCCGCCCTGCGGCTTGGCTCGGGCGAGGAAATCGCCGGTCCCGATCTGGTGCGCGTGGTCGAAGAGGCGCGCCAGGCCAAGCGCAGCCTCGAAGCCTTCCCGACCCATTACCCCCGCCACATCCTCGAACAGGCGGCCATCGCCGAGGCGTTCCTGCCCGGTCGCGTCGACAGTGACCTGCAAGGCGTGGCCGATACCGTGGCCACCCGGCTCGACATGATTTCCAATGAATACGAGCGCGGCTGGCAGGGCCGCCCGACGCAGGATCAGGGCATTCGCCTGACCCGCGTGGTGCGCGGGGTCGAGGAAATGCGCACGCTTGACGGGCCGGTGCTGCGCGGCGGCGATGCCCGCCGCCTCGCGCAACAGACCGAACAGCTGCGCGCCGTCTACCGCGAACGCGCGACGCTGCTGCGCAAAGACCGGGTCCAGCCGATTTTTGGCCCGCTCGACCTGCTCGACGCGATCCTGAAAGAGGGCGAAAAGGGCCTGACCCTGCAACGCTACAAGGGGCTCGGCGAGATGAACCCCGATCAGCTTTGGGAAACCACGCTCGACCCGGACGCGCGCACGCTCTTGCAGGTCAAGATCGACGACGTGGCCGAGGCCGATGATCTGTTCACCAAGCTGATGGGCGACGTCGTCGAACCGCGCCGCGAATTCATCCAGGCCAACGCGCTCAACGTCGAAAATCTCGACGCCTGATTGTCTGTAGGATCGCGCATGTTCGTGCGCGATCCCCATAAGTTTGCGCGATTTTCCCAATGGTTTACGCGGGCAAGTCCGAAACGCATACCGTCTGGTTCGTCGATGGTGACTCTTCGAGCCTTCGGCGTGGACGACAAGAAAGACGGGAAATGATGGAGAGTGCATTGGCAGCTGCCAACCTGTTTCTTGCTAACGCTTCGAGCCGAAACCTAGATACCTGAGCATCAGACGCGAGATCGAAGGCAGCCTGCCAACCGTGGCGGAGCTCCTTCGCCAGAAGGGCGAACACGATGCTCTCCGCGCTATGAGCCAGGCGGACATCGAGATCGCGGAGGTCGGCTACGACAACTGGAACGGCGGCACCGAACTCTGGACTGTCTTCCTTCGTGTCCCGGTCAGCGTTTTCGTGTCGATCGAGACCCGCCGTGACGAGGTCGCCGGGATCATCTCGAAGCACCTTGAACGTAAGGTAAGCGGTGCGCCGTTCACACGTGTTTGGGATAGTTCCAAGGAAGCAAGTCGTTGATGTCGTTTTGCTTATGCCCGCCTGCGATGGCGGTCAGGACATTGGATAAGTAGCCATGGGGTTCGATCCCGTTGAGTTTGCAGGTCTCGATGAGGGACGCGATGACGGCCCAGTTTTGCGCGCCAGCATCATGGCCTGCGAAGAGCGCGTTTTTGCGGTTGAGGGCGATGGGACGGATGGTGCGCTCGACGGCGTTGGAATCCAGTTCGATGCGACCGTCTTCAAGGAACAGGCACAGCCCGTCCCAGTATTTCGCGATGTATTTCAGAGCCTCTCCAGTCGGCGATTTGGCCGAGACGCGTGTGCGGCTTTGGGCGAGCCAAACCTCAAACTCTGCGATGATGGGTTTTGAGTGCTCCTGTCGTGCAGCACGGCGTTGGTCGGCAGTGAGGCCACGCAGGTCTTTTTCGATGCGATAGAGCGCCTGGATTTGGGCCAGACCCTCCTGCGCGATTGGGGCAGCGCCAGATTGGGTGACGTCAAGCAGTTTGCGGCGGGCATGCGCCCAGCAATAGGCCAAGGTTACTTCCTGGGTCGGACGTTTGAGCAGGCGGTTATAGCCTGCGTATCCATCAACCTGCAGGATGCCGCTGAAGCCTTTCAAGATATTGTCTGCATGCTGGCCAGATCGTCCTGGCGCGTAAGTGAACGCCACTCCAGGTGGATCATCGCCGCCCCATGGCCTGTCATCGCGGGCCAGGGCCCAGAAGTATCCGGTTTTGGCGCGTTTGCGCCCGGGTGCCAGGACCGGCGCAGGTGTTTCGTCCATGAAGAGCTTTGTCGCGCGCTTCAGATCAGCCATCAGGGCATCATAGACAGGGGTCAATTCGAACGCCGACTTGCCCACCCATGCGGCCAAGGTCGAACGATCCAGATCGATCCCTTGGCGGCTGTAGATTTGCGCCTGCCTATAGAGCGGCAAGTGATCCGCATATTTTGAGACGAGCACATGGGCGAGCGTTGCCTCGGTCGGCATTCCGCCCGCAATGATGTGGGCGGGTGCCGGAGCCTGGGCGATCCCGCTTTCACAGGAGCGGCAGGCATATTTGGGACGGCGGGTGACAATCACCCGGAACTGGGCCGGGACAACATCCAGCCGTTCGCTGACATCTTCGCCAATGACGTGACGCGCGACTCCGCAAGCGCAGGACAGCTCAGGCTCAATGACCACTTCCACCCGCTCCAGATGTTTGGGCAGTGACCCTCGGTTGGTCTGGCGAGGCTTTGGGGGTCGCACGGGCGCAGTGCGCGGATCAGCATCAATCTCAGCTTCCACCTGCGCGATGGCGGTCTCGATGTCTTCGAGTTCCAGCTCATACTGGGCCGGATCAATCTTCTCGGATTTAGCCCCGAAGAGCGCCTTCTTGAAGGAGGCAACCAAGGCCTCAAGCCGTGCATTCTGATCCTGTTGCGCACAGATGATCGCCTTCAATTCGGCAATGTCGTCAGGTAATTCATCAGGTGCGGTCATGGCCGATGCCATAACAAAACAAGGGCAGAATGACCCGCGCAAACGCCCCTGTGAGTCACTCCGCCGCAGAAGGTGCAGCCACCTCCAAGGGCTGCACGCGCCGCCAATCCAAACCCGCGAACAGGGCCTCAAACTGTGCCGGTTCCAAACGCATCACCCCGTTCTTGATCGCGGGCCATTTGAAGCTGTTATCCTCCAGCCGCTTATACGCCATCACCAGCCCGCTGCCGTCCCAGTAGATCAGCTTCAGCCGATCCGCCCGCTTGGCGCGGAACACATAAACCGACCCATCAAAGGGCTTCTGTCGCAAATGACCCTGCACCAGAGCGGCCAGCCCGTCATGACCCTTGCGGAAGTCGACCGGATCACTGGCCACAAAAATCCGGACCTTGTGGGATGGCGTGATCACGTCCCCATAGCCCGTGCGATTTCCGCGATCCGCGCCGCGGGCGTTGCGGCATCAAGGCGAACGGTGACATCGCCTTTGATCACATCAAGTGTGCTGGAGCATGGGGTGGGAAAAGGCTGAGCGACAGGCGCAGGCGCCTCAACCTCAACACGCACAAAATCCATGCCATCCAAATTCGGCAAGACCAGCTTACCCTGCCGCGCCATCCGCCGCCAATCAGACACCGTGCTGGGGATCAGCTCATACCGCTTGGCAACCGCATTGACAGTTTCGCCTTCAATCAACGTCTCCGCAACGACCTGTGCCTTCAATTCAGGCGGCCAATTCCGCTTGCCATCCGAACGCCGCGGCAACTCTGCCAGAAACTCCCTTGTAGCTCCCATCGAGAAACTCCCCACAAATCAAAG
>NZ_CAMYMD010000019.1 GCF_947259555.1 uncultured Roseovarius sp. | reverse complement strand
GCGTTTTCAATGGCTTGAAACGTTGCAAAAGCGCCCGCCCGAGGGGGCGGTCGGGCGCTGCGCGGCGGTGCCTGCGGCACCTTGATTCCGCGCATTGGTGCTGCACTTGAACGGCAGCTCCAGGCCAACACCCGACCCGTTGATCACGGTGCATGGCTCCGCCTCTAATATATATCCTTGAACCCGCGCACCGGAATGTAGGTCGGACAGCCGGGGCGCGCGGTATTGATGATCAGGTACCATACGATTTCCCCGGGCCGCCCGGCACGAGAATACTCGCAACCGATAGGGTGGGTCCACCACTGCCCCTGATGCGACACCGGAGGCGCCACGCTACCGGTGCCGCCCTTGATCTGCGTTGCGCGTCCCACCTTTTTTGAGACATCGGCCTGCACGGTGCCCGCGAAAACAAGTGTTGCCGCGGCGGCAATCGAAAGGATCTTCTTCATGTTCCAAACTCCTTATTGACACTTCGACGATCCGGCGTGCCGGTCTCGCCCACGCTCTTCGGTGCGCCTATTCAAAGCGCTTGGCGCGGGTGGCTCGGGGCCAAGACCATGTCAAAAGAACGGCGTTTGGAGACAATTATTCCGATCCTGGCGGGGCGGTCGGCGCCACAGCCCACACACATCGCCGCAACCCCTTGAAATCAGTGACTTCAAGGGGCTCAGACGTAGAAAAATAATGTTGAATTGGAGTTATTCCCAGCAGCTGACCAAGGCGGTCATTGCGCTGGCCCGGTCGGTGAGTGCCTCGGGCGAAATGCGGTCCTGGCCCGACGTGGTGCGCGGCGTAATCCCCCCGCGGCTCAGCACGTCCTGCAAGGCGCCGTTGGTTGCGGCAAAGCTCACATCATCGGGCAGCACGCGTCCCCCGTCCCGCGACTGGGGCAGCAGCATTCCGAGCACCGCGCCGCCGGTGTCGAGCACAGGCCCGCCAGCATCCCCCTCAAGCGCGTTGAGCGCCAGCCGCTTGAGATGCGACTCGCCGTTCAACCCGCGCAAGTCCGAGAGTTGCCCATAGGTCAGTGTCGGTGCGCCCAGTATCCCGCCATAGGAATAGCCCGCGACGGCGACATCGCTTTGCAGACGCGGGGTGATCTCCTGAAATGTGGCAACCTCCAGCGGTGCAAGGCGCTGCCGGGGTTTCAGGATCGCCACGCCAATCCCGTCATCGGTCAGCGTGACGTCGGCCTCGTAGCTCTCGTCAATCGTGATGCGCCCGCAATTCCGTACCGCCTCGGCGGTGGTCAGCACCGCGCCGCCCGCGTCAACGAAAAAGCCCGAGCGCGACAGCTTGGGCTGGCGAATTTCCAGACCTGACACCAGATCGATGCTCTGCTCGCCACGGCCTTCGGCGGGGTCCAGCGTGCCGGGCAGCCATTCAAAACTGTCCTGCATGCGGTCCAGGAGCCGGGTGCGCCGCGCCTCGTCGCCGGCGGGCCAGATCAGGGTAAACCCCTTGACCTGCCCATCGCGCAGCCAGACCTGTGTCTGAGAGATTTGCAACGCGCCCTCGCCAATCAGCGTAAAGCTGTCATCGTCGAGGGTGCGGGGCCCTGTTTCGGGAACGATTTCGAGCGTCTGCATGATATCGTAAAGACCGCCCAGGGTGGCGCGGTCGCCCTGTTGGCTGATCAGAAGCACGCGGGCGTCGATATCGCCGGTGGCATTGAAATGCGCGAACGGGGGCTCATAGCGATCAAACTCCACCACATCGGTCGGCATCTCCATGGCGATCCCGGTGGCATTGTCCCGCACAATCTCGAGGCCGAGCCCGTCAAACACCGCGTTGTACTGCGTCAGCAAGTCGGCGCGTTGCCGGGTTGTCAGGATGCCCGTGATGTCAAACCCGTTGGCGTCTTGCCAGCGGGCCATCGCCGCGCGCGTGCCCCGGCCAAACGCCGCGTCGATCCGGCCCGCGTAGAACCCGGCCCATTTGAGCGCGACCTGCAACTCTTCGCGCTCGGCGCGGCTGAGCAGCCGTTCGCTGGCGCGGGCCTCTTGCGGGGTCTCCAGAACCGGCTCGGGCTCCGGGAGCGGGGCAGGCGCATCGGCGATCTCGGGTGGGCTGTCTGGTGCCACAGGGGCAGGCTGATCGAGAAGGTTCGCGCCGATGGGCCAGAATTGTTGTTCGTAATCAGAGCTTTCAGCGATATAGCTGTCGGGCGCGATGACGCCCTCGGCGCGATAGACCTGCAGCACGCGTTCTGCCTCATCGCGCCGGTAGGGCCCGAGCGCGATCGCATACCAGCCCCGCCCGAGTGAAAAGCCATTCACATCCGTGAGGTCGGCCGCATAGCCCCGCGCGGCAAGCTGCGCCTCGTTGAGGCTGGCTTTGGCCTCGATCTGGACCCAGACGAGGGGCTCGTCCTGTGCCCGGACCGCTGGCACGGCCATGAAAACAACTAAAATGAATCCCAGAACAATACGCGCCATCGGTTTTCCTTGGTCGTGTCGTGTGACGGTCAGTCAGACCTTTGGGGTGTTTTAGCAAAAATGCCGACCGATGCACCCGAAATATTCGCGTGGGTCATGGGCTGGTCCGCCCCGCACCGGCTTGGCGCCGCGTCTGCCTTGCTTTGGGCAATGTGGCACGCGCTGCCTGATTGACCCCGTCTCGCGCCCGGCCTAGGTAGGGGCGGAAAATCAGGGCAGGTCCGGGTAGAGGCATGAGCGAGCAGATCGAGAAACCGCGCAGCTTTCAGGAGATCATCCTGCGGCTGCAAAGCTATTGGGCCGCGCAGGGCTGTGCCGTGATGCAGCCCTATGACATGGAGGTCGGCGCAGGCACCTTTCACCCCGCGACCACGCTGCGCTCTCTGGGCTCCAAACCCTGGGCCGCCGCCTATGTGCAGCCCTCGCGCCGCCCCACCGACGGGCGCTATGGCGAGAACCCCAACCGGCTCCAGCATTATTACCAGTATCAGGTGCTGATCAAACCCTCACCGCCTGACCTGCAAGACCTTTACCTCGGCAGCCTGCGCGCCATTGGCATCGACATGGCCCTGCACGACATCCGCTTTGTCGAGGACGACTGGGAAAGCCCGACGCTCGGCGCATGGGGCCTCGGGTGGGAGGTCTGGTGCGACGGCATGGAAGTCTCGCAGTTCACCTATTTCCAGCAGGTCGGCGGGCATGATTGCCACCCTGTCTCGGGTGAGCTGACCTATGGTCTGGAACGTCTCGCGATGTATGTGCTGGGCATCGACCACGTGATGGAGATGCCCTTCAACGACCCCGCAGCACCCATTCCCCTGACCTATGGCGATGTGTTCCGCCAGACCGAAGAGGAATACAGCCGCTGGAATTTCGATGTGGCCAACACCGAGGTGCTCCTGCGCCATTTCGAGGAGGCCGAGGCCGAATGCGAGGCGATCCTCGCCCAAGAGGCCACCGACCCCAAAACGGCCAAACGCATCATCATGGCCCATCCCGCCTATGACCAGTGCATCAAGGCGTCGCACATCTTCAACCTGCTCGATGCGCGCGGCGTCATTTCCGTGACCGAGCGGCAGGCCTATATCGGTCGCGTGCGCGCACTGGCCAAAAAATGCGCCGATGCCTTCGTGCAGACAGAGGCCGGGGGGCAGGCGGCGTAATGGGCAAATTTCTGGCGGGGGCGATCTTGATATCCGCATTGGTGGCCGGGGCGGCCCTTTATTACCTTCAGGTCTATCACTTCTACGAAGAGGTGGCGGCCACCGGCACCGACGATGTGCAACTGACCTCGCTCGTCACCGGCGCGCCCGAGCCGGTGCTCTATGACGCGTTTCAGGCGATCGACGCCGATAGCAGCCCGATCCGCTACCGCGCCTGTTTCACCACCACGCTGAGCCATCCGATGCTCACCGAGACCTATGAACTCTTCGAGCGCGCCGAGCCGCTCAATGCCCCCGGCTGGTTCGACTGTTTCGATGCGCAGGCCCTCGGGGCCGCGCTCGAAGACGGGCGCGCGCTGGCCTTTCTCGGCCAAAAAGACATTCAATACGGCATCGACCGCATCGTCGCCATCACCGAGGACGGCAGGGGCTATGTCTGGCACCAGATCAACCGCTGCGGCGAGGTGGTGTTTGACGGCCAGCGCGCGCCCGAGGATTGCCCCAAACCGCCGCAAGGATATTGACGACCATGCCTGATCTGCTGATCGAACTCTTCTCCGAGGAAATCCCCGCGCGCATGCAGGCCAAGGCGGCCGACGACCTGCGCGCGCGCCTGACAGATGCGCTGGTCGAGGCTGGGCTGACCTATGCAGGCGCGGCGGCGTTCTCCACGCCCCGGCGGCTGACGCTGACGGTGCACGGGCTGCTCGCCACCAGCCCCACCACAAGCGAAGAGCGCAAGGGCCCCCGCGTCGATGCACCGGACAAGGCCATCGAGGGTTTTCTGCGCGGCGCGGGCGTGGCCCGCGAGGATCTCGAAATCCGCGATGAGAAAAAGGGCCAGGTCTATTACGCCACCCTCACCCGGCCCGGACGCCCCGCCGCCGACATCGTCGCCGAGGAGCTGGAAAAGCTCATTCGCAATTTCCCGTGGCCCAAGTCGATGCGCTGGGGCGCGGGCTCCCTGCGCTGGGTGCGCCCGCTGCACTCCATCCTCTGCATCCTGACCAGTGACGATGGCGAGGCGCAGGTGGTCGATCTCGAAGTGGATGGCATCCGCGCGGGCAACACGACGCGCGGCCACCGCTTCATGGCCCCCGATGCGTTTTCTGTGACCTCCTTCGACGATTACGCCGCCCGCCTCAAGCGCGCCCATGTGGTGCTCGACGCCGCCGAGCGGGCCGAGGCGATCTGGCAGGACGCCACCAATCAGGCCTTCGCCGCCGGCTGCGAGGTGGTCGAGGATCGCGGGCTGCTCTCGGAGGTCGCGGGGCTGGTGGAATGGCCCGTGGTGCTGATGGGCCGGATCGACGACGATTTTCTCGACCTGCCGCCCGAGGTGTTGCAGACCTCGATGAAGGAACATCAGAAGTTCTTTTCGGTCCGCAACCCCAAGACCGGCCGCATCGAACGCTTCGTCACCGTCGCCAATGTCGAGACGGCGGACCACGGCGCGACCATCCTCGCGGGCAATCAAAAGGTGCTGGCCGCTAGGCTCAGCGACGCGAAATTCTTTTGGGAGAATGACCTGCGCACGGTACGAGAGCGGGGCCTCGAAGGCATGGCCGAGGGCCTGCGCGACGTCACCTTCCACAACAAGCTGGGATCACAGGCCGACCGGGTGGCGCGCATCGCGGCGCTGGCGCGCGAGATCGCACCGCTGGTGGGCGCCAAGCCCGATCTCGCCGCCGAGGCCGCGCGCGTGGCCAAGGCCGATCTGCAATCCGAAATGGTCGGCGAATTCCCCGAATTGCAGGGGCTGATGGGCCGCTATTACGCACAGGCCGCAGGCCATGACGATGGCGTGCCCGAGGCCTGCGAGGAGCATTACAAGCCGCTGGGGCCGGGCGACGCCGTGCCCTTCGCCCCGGTCTCGGTCGCCGTGGCGCTGGCCGACAAGATCGACACGCTGACCGGGTTCTGGGCGATTGACGAGAAGCCCACCGGCTCGAAAGACCCCTACGCGCTGCGCCGCGCGGCTTTGGGGGTAATTCGGTTGGTGTTGGGGAATGGGTTGCGTGTTTTGCTATGCGATCTTATTCGAACCGCGATCACGCGAAACGAGGCGGACAGTCTTCGTTCGCACGCAGACATGGACGAAATATTTGACGAGAGATGGCTCTCCTGGCCCGAAGGTTTGTTGTATGAACGCGACCACTGGAAAGATCCGCAAGTAATTGATTATCTTGCGCGCGCGATTAAATCGGATGATCTGACGTTTGACGAACGTCGCGCTGCGGCACAAACGCTAGCCGATGAAGTTTTTGCTGGTAGTCCAAAGAAAACCAACGACCTCCTCGCCTTCCTCCACGACCGTCTCAAGGTCCATCTCAAGGACGAGGGTATCCGCCATGACGTGATCGACGCCTGCCTTGCGATGGAGGGCAATGACGACCTCACCCTGCTCGTCCACCGCGCCCGCGCGCTCGGGGCGTTCCTGAGCACCGATGATGGTGAGAACCTGTTGCAGGGCTTCAAGCGGGCCAACAACATCCTCACACAGGCCGAGGAAAAGGACGGCGTCGAATACTCCTTCGGCGCGGATGTGAAATTCGCCGAGACCGACGAGGAAAAGGCGCTTTTCGCCGCCCTCGACACCGCAGAGCCGCAGATTGCCGCCGCCCTCAAGACCGAGGATTTCGCCGGGGCGATGCGCGCCATGGCCGCCCTGCGCCCGGCCGTCGATGCGTTTTTCGAGGCGGTGCAGGTCAATGTCTACAATCAGGTGCTGCGCCGCAACCGCCTCAACCTGCTCAGCCGTATCCGCACCATCTGCCTGCAGGCCGCCGACCTCACCCGCGTAGAGGGGTAGGGCGGTTTGCCGCCATAGGTTTAAGCCGCGCAGCGTCGTGCCGCGGTGTGGCGATCCAACGCTGGTCTGGCAGCGCTTTATGCCAGCCAAACCCGAAAAAGACCCGAGCGCAGAACAGGTTGCAGCCAAATCGCCGCGCCGGGGGGCGGCGCGACGATGCGCGGCGGCCCGTTGGGCCGCGTTTCGCGCAGGGTGCTTCAATCCGATGATCGCTCCAGACCAAACCCCCGCCGCCCCGTGCCTCATCCTCGCCCTGTCACAGATCTGCTATCCTTTCCCTTGCCTTGTGTGCCATCGGGCGTATGGTGCGGACAAAGGAAAGGTGCCGCAGTGCAGCAAGACGACCAGCATATCACCCTGATCACCCCGTCCTCGCCTGTGCGGGCCAACACCCATGGCGGTCGCGCCAAGTGCTTGCAGCGTCTTGTCCGGCTTGACCTGCCCGTGCCGCGCACCATCGCACTGTCGTTCGAGGCGGTGCACCGGATTGCCGCGGGGGAGCTGCCGGATATGGATCGGCTGCTCGCGCCGTTCGGCGAGGGACCGCTCCTTTGCGTGCGCCCGTCGTCGGAAGACCCCGATTGGGGCGGGCCGGGCGCGGTGCTCAACATCGGCATCAATGATGCGCGGTTCGCCGATCTGTCCGAACGGATCGGCAAGCAGGCGGCCTCTGATATCTATCTGCGCTTCGTTCAGGCCTATGCGATCCACGTCGCGCGGCTCGATCCTGATATCTTCGAGGATGTCGACGAAGACCCGATGCGCGGGCTCGGGCAGGCGCTCAAGGCCTATGAATCCGAGACCGAAGAAGAATTCCCCCAAGACCCCGGCAAGCAGTTGACCGAGGTGCTGCGCTCGATGGCGCGCGCGTGGGAGGGCACGACCGCGCGCCTCTTGCGGCAGGCCAAGGGCGCCCCGGCGGATGCCGGGCTGGGGCTCGTGGTACAGGAGCTGGCGCTGGGGCTGGGGCAGGGCGAATGTGGCTCGGGGGTCATGCAACTGGTCAACAGCCAGACCGGCGCGCGCCAGATCACCGGGCGCTACCTGAGCCAGAGCCAGGGCCGCGACGCGCTCGAACGCGGCGCGGATGCGCTCTATCTCGAACGCGACACGCGCGGGCCATCGCTCGAGGAGCTGGCGCCGGAGGCGTTTGACGAGATCAAGGCCTATACCGCGCTCATGCGCGAGCATTTGCGCGAGGAGATGCAGGCCGAGTTCACCATCGAGAACGGCAAGGTCTGGCTGCTCGACGGGCTGCGCGTGGCGCGCAACGGGCGCGCGGCGGTGGCGATCTCGGTGGCCCTGGCCGAAGACGGGATCATCTCCAGGGAAGAGGCGCTCTTGCGCATCGAGCCGCGCGCGCTCAACGAGTTGCTGCACCGGCAGGTCGACCCGGAGGCCGAGCGCGACGTGCTGGCGCGCGGCATTGCCGCGAGCCCGGGGGCGGCTTCTGGCCGGGTGGTGTTTTCCGCCGCAGAGGCGCAGGCGGCGCAATCGCGGGGCGAGCCTTGCATTCTGGTGCGGCGCGAGACCAGCCCCGAGGATATCCGCGGCATGCACGCGGCAACGGGCGTGCTGACAGAGCGCGGCGGCATGACCAGCCATGCCGCGGTGATCGGGCGCGGCATCGGCCTGCCTTGCGTGGTCGGCGCCTCCGAAATTCACTTTCAGACCCGGCGCAAGCAGCTGACCATGCCGGATGGACGGGTGGTCAAGGCCGGTGATCTGATCACCATCGACGGCACCGGCGGGCTGGTTCTGGCCGGTGAGACGCCGTTGCTGGAGGCCGCGCGCGACGATTCCTTTCAGACCCTGATGAGCTGGGCCGACAATGTGCGCGATATCGCGGTGCGTGCGAATGCCGATACGCCGATCGACGCCGAAGTGGCGCGCAAATTCAACGCGCGCGGCATCGGCCTGTGCCGGACAGAGCACATGTTCTTCGATACCGAACGGCTGACGGTGATGCGCGAGATGATCTTTGCCGATGGCAGCGAGGACCGCGCCGCCGTGCTCGAACGCCTTTTGCCGATGCAGCGTGAGGATCTGGCCAATCTCTTTCGGATCATGCAGGGGCTGCCGGTCTGTATCCGCCTCTTTGACCCGCCCTTGCACGAATTCCTGCCCACCGACCGGGTAGGCCACCTGCAACTGGCCGAGGCGCTCGACCTGCCGCTGTCTGACGTGACCCGACGGGTCGAGGCACTGGGCGAATACAATCCGATGCTCGGCATGCGCGGCGTGCGCCTTGGCATCACCGTGCCCGAGATCTACGACATGCAGGCACGGGCCATCTTCGAGGCGACGCTGGAGGCCAGCCGCGAGGGCGCGCCGGTGGTGCCCGAGATCATGATCCCGCTGGTCAGCGCCAAGCGCGAGGTGGAGCTTGTCAAGACGCGGGTCGACGCCGTCGCTGCCGCCGTGCGCAACGAGACCGGGCTTGATTTCGCCTATCGGCTCGGCGTCATGGTCGAGACACCGCGCGCGGCGCTGCGGGCGGGCGAGTTTGCGCATCTCGTCTCGTTCCTGAGCTTTGGCACCAATGATTTGACCCAGATGACCTATGGCCTGTCGCGCGACGACGCGGGGCGGTTCATGTCGGATTACGTGCAGCAGGGTGTCTATCCCGAAGATCCGTTTCACATGCTCGATATCGACGGGGTGGGCGAGCTGCTCAAGATCGGTGCCGAGCGGGGGCGCGCGGTCAATCCCGACATCTCGCTGTCGATCTGCGGAGAGCATGGCGGCAACCCCGAATCAATCGCGTTTTGTCGTGAGGCCGGATTCAACTACGTTTCATGCTCGCCCTTCCGTGTCCCGGTGGCGCGACTTGCTGCCGCACAGCTGACCGCGCGGGACAAAATCGAGTAGGTAAATCCGCCCACCGCGCAACATCCGGATAAATTACACCGCGTGTTGCGACACGAAAGACCGCAGGCCTGTGCCCGCCCGGGCGGCGGGCTGGACGCATCGCGCCGTTTTGGCTATGACCCCGCGATGCAGTGGGCCCCGCGCCCACCGGTCAGGAGAGCTTGGATGAAACGGATTGCACTCGCAGCGGCGATGGCGGTCATGGCGGGGCCGGTCTTGGCCGATACCCCGGTGACCCGGTTGATGGAACAGGAAATGCGCGCATTGCGCTCGATTTCGGGCGATCGCATGGCCAGCTATCTCAGCCGACCCGAGACCGAAATCAGCTATTCCCCCGCATGGCTGGCCAATCAAGAACCCGCCAAGGGCGGCGCGCAGTGGCGGTGCCTGGCCGAGGCGCTCTATTTCGAGGCGCGCGGCGAGAGCATCAAGGGTCAATTCGCGGTGGCCGAGGTCATCCTGAACCGGGTCGACGACGCGTATTACCCCGACACGGTCTGTGACGTGATCCATCAGGGCACGGGCCGCAAGTTTCAGTGTCAGTTCACCTATACCTGCGACGGCCACAAAGAGGTCATCGCCGAACCCGACGCCTTTCGTAAGGTCGGCAAGGTCGCACGTTTGATGGTCGATGGTGCGCCGCGGCATCTCACCAATGGGGCCACGCATTATCACACCCGCGCCGTCAATCCGCGCTGGGCGAGCCGCCTGCCGCGCACCGCGACCATCGGCGTGCATCATTTCTATCGTCAGCCCACCCGTCTGTCGCAGAACTGAGAGGCCATAGGGCACCTGAACAAGGAAATCCCGGCCTGATACGACAATCGCGGTTGACTCGGTCGCGCGCGTCGGTAAAAGGCAGACTTCATGAGATATTCACGGGCGAGCCGATTGCCCGGCGCAGGAGATAACCAATGGCGAAGCCGACGACCATCAAGATCCGTCTGAACTCGACCGCGGGCACGGGCCATTTCTACGTGACCAAGAAAAACGCACGCACGATGACCGAAAAGATGACCGTACGAAAGTACGATCCCGTGGTGCGCAAGCATGTCGAGTACAAGGAAGGCAAGATCAAGTAAGATCGCCCCCCCCAGACCAGACAGCCAAAGCCGCGCCAACCAGAGCGCGGCTTTTTCTTTTGGGCGCTCAGGTGGCCGGCAGTCCGACCGAAAGAGTGTTTCCGATGTCCGACTTTTTGATACGCCCCGTCTTTCCCGCCGATCATGCGGCAATCAACGACCTCCTGCGCGACGCCTATGCGCAGCAAATGTCGCAGGTCTATTCCGTGGCGCTGCGGCGCAAGGCCCTCCCGGTCCTGACCGACATTTCACCCGCGCTGCTCTTTGGCGGGCGCTACGTGTTGGCCGAATACGATGACGAGGTCGTCGGGGTTGCTGGCTGGAGCGATATCAGCCCGTTTGGCCGGACCTGTCCACAAGGGCATGCGCATGTGCGGCACATGGCCTGCGCCCCTGACTGTCTGCGCCGGGGGATCGGACGCGCGCTGATGATGGAAGTCATACAGGCGACACAGCGCGGCGGTGTTCGTCATCTGCATTGCCTGTGCCCGCTCAATGCCGCCGCGTTTTGCGAGGCGGTGGGGTTTCGCTCTTTGGCAGAGGTGGTTCTGGGCTTCACGCCAGAGATCAGTTTGCCCGCCGTCGACATGCGTCTTGATATGGTCGGCGCGGTCGACCAAACCCCTGCGATGGAGGCTGGTGCGCGCGTTTGACCTGTGGCAGAGTGTCACCCGTGATGTCCGTGGTTTCGAGCCTCTTTTCAAGATTGCTTCTGGTCTTTGCCCTCAGCGTGGCACTGGCCGCAGTCGGCTTTGCACATCGCGTTGACACCACCCGCGAGGCCAATCCAGATTTCCGCGCCTTTGTCGCGGCCGGTGGCAGCGTCGCAGATATATGCGACAGCCACGCCCCGGACGGGCCGCCGCACCATCAGGGGATGACGGGCTGCGACGCCTGTCGGCTGATCGCGGGCGTGCTGATGCCCGCGCATGCTATCGTACTGGCGACATGGCAATTGCCCCGTCGTGTGGCGCTTTGGTCTGCGCCGCACATCGATGTGCCGCGTGTCATCGCCCATGCCCTGCAACATAGCCGCGCCCCACCGCGCGCCTGATATTTTCAAAAGTTCGAGTTTTTGACTGTCGCCCCCGTGAGGGGGCATTTCTTATGGAGTCCTCCATGACCTCTATCGATCCGACCCTCGCCCCCGCGCAAACGCGAGATGGGGTGAACAAGTTTTATTTCGCCGCCTGGCGCTGGCATTTCTACGCTGGCCTCTTCGTGATCCCGTTCTTCTGCATCCTTGCCGTCACCGGCATGCTGATGCTCTGGATATCCTGGGTCGACGGGCGCGACGGCGAGCGCACGCCGGTGATCCCGCAAGAGGCGGCGCTCGCCGTCTCCGAGCAGGCCCAGGCGGCCACCGCCGCCATCCCCGGCGGCACCCTCAAGCAATACGTGGCCCCGCGCAGCAGAGATCTGGCGGCGATCTTCCGCGTCGATCTGGACGGCGAGGCCAATATGGTCGTCGTCGATCCCTATACGGCGCAGGTGCTGGAGATCTTCCCGCGCCGCTCCGGCTGGTATGATTTCGCCGACAGCATCCACAGCGATCTGATGCTCGGCGTGACCGGTGACCGGATGCTGGAAATCGCGGCCTCGCTCGGCATGGTGCTCATTGCCACCGGCCTTTACATGTGGTGGCCGCGCGAGGCCGGGTGGCGGGCGGCACTCATTCCCACCTTTGGCCGGGGCCGCGCGCTCTGGCGCTCCCTGCATGGCGTTCTGGGCTTCTGGATTTCCATCGTGCTGGCGTTCTTCCTCGTCTCCGGCCTCGCCTGGGCGGGCATCTGGGGCGAAAAGATGGTCCAGGCCTGGAGCCAGTTCCCGGCCGAGAAATGGGACAACGTGCCGCTCTCGGACGATATCCATGCCAGCATGAACCACGACCGCAAAGAGGTGCCTTGGGCGCTGGAACTCACGCCGATGCCCGCCTCGGGCAGCCATGCGGGCCATGCGGGCGTCGATGCCGAGGGCGGCAGGGCGGTGGATATCGACACGCTCGACGGGCTTGCGCGCGAGATCGGGTTCGACGCTCGCTACCAGCTCAACCTGCCGAACGGTGAGGCGGGCGTCTGGACCATCAACCGCGACTCGATGAACACCGACGACACCGACCCCACCAGCGACCGCACCGTGCATGTGGACCAGTATACCGGCAATATCCTCGCCGATGTGCGCTACGGCGATTATTCGCTGGCGGGCAAGGCGATGGCGGTGGGCATCGCGCTGCACATGGGCACGCTCGGGCTGTGGAGTGTGCTGGCCAACACCGTCTTTTGCCTCTCGGTGCTGTTCCTCTGCGTCAGTTCCGTGGTGATGTGGTGGAAGCGCCGCCCGGTCGGGGCAGGCGGACGTCTCGCCGCGCCACCCTTGCCGCGTGACATGCCGATGTGGCAGGGCGCGGTGCTGGTCGGGCTGGCGGTCTCGCTGGCCTTTCCTTTGGCCGGGCTGACGCTGATCACCGTGCTGGCGCTCGATGTGCTGGTGCTGCAACGCCTGCCCGCGCTGCGCCGTCTGGTCAGCTGATCCTCGCTCCGGTGCGGGGCGGCCAATCCTCGATCATGCGAAACCCCGTCCCGAAAGGGCGGGGTTTCGTCGTTTCTCCGGGATCGGACGGGAGATTGCGGGATCTACGGGAAATCATGGGCCGGATTGCGCTGGGCGGCACAGATGGCGCGCTCATGTCGAATCATTTCCCTGCGATTCAAGGTGGATTCGCCGAGTCAGCCACATGGTCCGCCCTTGCAAGGCCTGTTGATTTGGCCCGGAAAGGGCGGTATTGCTCGTCAAACCAAGCGTGATTGCAAAAAATTTTGGAAATCGTGGGAAATTTGAGGAGCATGATTTTTAGGCCATATATTGTGATACATCTTTCACAGATAACAATATAGGCCAAAAATTTCCCGAATCAGACCACATTATGTTGTTTTGAAAGGGCCTCAAAAGCAACATGATGTATCCACAAGGGCAAAAAAGCATTGCCATGGGACGACTTCCCATAGTATCAATAAACCACGATGAGGACGGGAACACAGAGGGGCAGCAAGACCCCAAAAACTCCCAAGTCAGGTTTCATACAGGCACCCGCTTTCATCGAACAAAGAGATCCGGCGCGCGAGCGAGCAGACATCCCCCCAGGTGGCGCGCGCAGTCGGACACCCCGCTCAAGCGGGACGAGGGCGGCGGGTTGATCAGTGGCAGCAGATCAACCCGCCGTTTCGTGTCTGAGGGGGCAGGTTTTCAGCCGGGGGCGTAACAAGGGACCAACGGGACAGTGGGCCGGATATTCAGAGGCGAGAGTCTCCACAAGGTGGATGGAAAGGGCAGGGTGTCTATCCCGGCTCTCTATCGCCGTGTGATCGAGGCCTCCGACCCGAACTGGACCGACGGCCTCAGCCCCGAACTCATCATCGTCTATGGCGACCACCGCCGCAATTTCCTCGAATGCTACACCGTCGAGGCGATGCAGGAGGTGGACGACAAGATCGCCGCCCTTCCGCGCGGCTCGCAGGCGCGCAAGCATCTCCAGCGCCTCTTTCACGGCCAGAGCTTTCCCACCTCGGTGGACGAGACCGGGCGGCTGGTGCTGCCCGCCAAGCTGCGCCGCAAGATCGACCTCGAAGGCGAGGCGTTCTTCATCGCTGCCGGCGACACCTTCCAGATCTGGAAGCCCGAGACCTACGAGGCCGAGGAGCTGGCCAAGACCGAGGAATGGCTCGACGACTTCCCCGAGGATTTCGACCCGCTCATCCTGCTCGACAACCCGGACGGGGCGTAAGCCATGGCCGCTGCCGCCGCCACATCCCCCGACGCCCCGCATATCCCGGTCCTGCTGCGCCCGCTTCTGGCGGCCGTGGCCCCCGTCACCGGCACCTGGCTTGATGGCACGCTCGGCGCGGGCGGCTATGCGCGCGGGCTGCTGGACGCCGGGGCGGCCCAGGTCATCGGCGTTGACCGTGACCCGCTGGCGCTCGATCTCGCGCGTGACTGGGGCGCGGAATACGGCGACCGGCTGCGCCTCGTGCAGGGCAATTTCGCGCAGATGGACGACTACGCCACCGATCTCGACGGCGTCGTGCTCGATCTCGGCGTCTCCTCGATGCAGCTCGATGAGGCCGCGCGCGGCTTTTCCTTCCGAAACGACGGCCCGCTCGACATGCGGATGAGCCAGTCCGGCCCCACCGCCGCCGATCTGGTCAACGAGACCCCCGAGGCCGAGCTTGCCAATATCATCTTTCTCTACGGCGAGGAGCGCGCCAGCCGCCGCATCGCCAAATCCATCGTGCGATCCCGCGAGGCCGCCCCCATCGACACCACGCTGCAACTGGCCGGGATCGTCGAGCGCTGCCTGCCGCGCCCCAAGCCCGGCCAGACCCACCCCGCGACCCGCACCTTTCAGGCGATCCGCATCGCGGTGAACGACGAATACGGCGCGCTCATCGAGGGGCTGGAGGCGGCAGAACGCGCCCTCAAACCCGGCGGGCAGCTGGCTGTCGTGACCTTCCACTCCATCGAGGACCGGATGGTCAAACGCTTCTTGCAGATCCGCGCAGGCGCCACCGGCGGCGGCAGCCGCCACGCCCCCAAGATCGAACAGCCCGACCCGCAATTCACCCTCAAGTCGCGCAAGGCCATCGTCGCGGACGCGCAGGAACTGGATGAAAACCCGCGCGCGCGCAGCGCCAAGCTGCGCGTCGCAACCCGCACCGGGGCCCCGTCGGGCCACGTTGACCGCAGCGCCATCGGCATGCCGATGCTCAAGGGGGGCAGATGATGCGCAGCCTGCTTTACGTTCTCACCGCTTTGGCCGTGATCGGCCTCGCCTTCTGGGCCTACCGCGAGAATTATCTCACGCAAGAGGCGCAGGCCGAGGCGCAGAAATTGCAACGTGACATCGGCGATGCGCGCGCCCGGCTGCGGGTGCTCAACGCCGAATGGGCCTATCTCAATCGCCCCGACCGTCTGATGGATCTGGTCGAGTTGAACTATGAAAAGCTCGGCCTCATGCCGCTTCAGCCCTATCAGTTCGGCCGGGTCGATCAGGTGTCTTTCCCGGCCCCGCCCGAATTGCCGATCACCAACCCCGTCGATGTCTCGAACTCGGAGCAACAGCCATGATCCGCACGCCGCTGCGTCCGCTCGCCCGTATTCTGGAGGCCCGCAGCCGGGGCGAGAATCCCGACGCCATCGAGCGCGAGAACATCCGCCTGCGGCACGAGGAAATGCGCGACCGCGCGCGCAGACGGGCCGAAGGGCGCCTGCTGGTCCTGGCCGCGGTGTTTTTCGCGGCGTTCACCGTGGTGGGCGGCCGCATGGCCGTTCTGGCCAGCTCCGAGCCGGCAGAGCCGGTGACGAGCGTTGCCGGCGCAAAGATCTTTGCGCAACGTGCCGATATCGTCGATCGCGAGGGGCGCATTCTGGCCACCAATTTCGACACCCATAGCCTCTATGCCCAACCTCCACAGATGATCGACCCGATCGACGCCGCCGACAAGCTGGTCGAGATCTTTCCCGATCTGGAGCGTGAGCGCCTGGTCAAGGATTTCACGGGCAAGCGCAAGTTCTTGTGGATAAAAAAGAAGCTGAGCCCGGAACAAAAGCAGGCGGTGCACGATATCGGCGAGCCGGGCCTGCTGTTTGGCCCGCGCGAGATGCGGCTCTATCCCAACGGTCGCCTGGCCTCGCATGTGCTGGGCGGTGCGAGCTTTGGCCGCGAGGGGGTGCATGCCGCTGAGGTTGTCGGCGTGGCCGGGATCGAGCGATACCTTGATGACCGGTTGCGCGACCCGGCGCGCGCGCACGAGCCGCTCACGCTGTCTCTCGACCTGAGCGTGCAGGCGGCGCTGGAGCGGGTTCTGCATGGCGGCATGAAGATCATGAATGCCAAGGGCGCCGCCGGTATCCTGATGGAGGTCGAGACCGGAGAGGTGGTGGCGGTCGCGTCACTGCCCGATTTTGACCCCAATGACCGGCCCGCGCCGCCCACCCAAGGTAGCCCGAGCGACAGCCCGATCTTCAACCGCGCGGTGCAGGGGGTGTACGAGCTGGGAAGCACGTTCAAGATTTTCGCCGTGGCGCAAGCCGTCGAATTGGGCCTGGTGAACCCCGAGACCATGATCAACACCAAGAGCCCGATGCAATGGGGCAAGTTCCGGATCCGGGATTTTCACAATTACGGCCCCGAGTTGAGCGTCAGCAAAGTGATCATCAAATCCTCCAATGTCGGCACTGCGCGGATTGCGATGCAGATCGGGGGGAAACGGCAAAGAGAGTTTCTGGAGCAACTGGGCTTTACCACGGCGGTGCCGCTCGAGATCACCGAGGCGTCGGGCAGCACGCCGCTTCTGCCCAGGAACTGGTCCGAATTGTCGACCATGACGATCTCTTATGGTCACGGCCTGTCGGTCAGCCCGCTGCATCTGGCGGCGGGGTATGCCACGATCGCCAATGGCGGACGCCGGGTGACGCCCACATTGTTGCATGGCGAGGCGCGCGCGCCCGGCCCGAGGGTGATGTCCGAGGCGACCGCAGGTGCGATGCGGCGCATGTTGCGCCAAGTGGTGAGCGAGGGCACGGCGAGCCTTGGCGAGGTGCCCGGCTACGCGGTCGGTGGCAAGACCGGGACCGCAGACAAGCCCAAGGAACGCGGTGGCGGCTATCACAAGGACAAGGTGATCGCGACCTTCGCCAGCATGTTCCCCGCGCATGATCCGAAATACGTGCTGGTCGTGACGCTGGATGAGCCGGTCGAGACCTCCGGCAGCGAGCCGCGCCGCACCGCTGGCTGGACGGCCGTGCCGGTGGCGGCCGAGATCATCCGTCGCGTCGGACCGCTGCTTGGCCTGCGGCCCGAGATTGAACCCGGCAATCTGGCTGCTATAAGGCAGACATCTAATTGAGCCGGAACGGGGCAGTGCGGTGGGGCAGATCAAGACATTGGCGGAGTTGGGCCTGACGGCGCAGGCCGGGCGACAGGCGCGGATCACCGGCCTTGCGGTGGACAGCCGCGAGGTGAGGGCAGACTACCTGTTTGCCGCCTTGCCGGGCACCAGGATGCATGGCGCGACATTCATAGAATATGCTCTCCAGCAAGGTGCAGGCGCGATCCTGACCGACGCGCCGGGTGCGCGCATCGCGCAGGATGCGCTTGCGGCCAGCACCGCCGCACTGGTCATCGCGGAAGACCCGCGTCAGACCCTCGCCTACGCGTCGGCGCTTTGGTTCGGTGCACAGCCCGAGACGATGGTCGCCGTGACCGGCACCAATGGCAAGACCTCGGTCGCCACATTCACCCGTCAGATCTGGGACCGGTTGGGCTTTGACGCGGTGAACCTGGGCACAACCGGCGTCGAAGGCGCCTATAGCGCGCCCCTGGCGCATACCACGCCAGAGCCGATCACCCTGCACCGGATGCTGGCCAAATGCGAGCTTGCCGGCATCACCCATGCCGCGATGGAGGCGTCGTCGCACGGTCTTGCGCAGCGGCGTCTCGACGGGGTGCGGCTGGTGGCGGCGGGCTTTACCAATTTCACTCAGGATCATCTGGATTACCACGCCAGCTTTGACGACTACTTCGCGGCCAAGGCAGGGCTCTTTGGCCGCGTCCTGCCCGACGACGGTGTCGCGGTCGTCAACATCGACGATCGGCGCGGTGCCGACATGGCCGCGCTGGCCACCGCACGCGGGCAGGACCTGATCACCGTCGGGCGTGAGCCGGGGGCAGACCTGCATCTGTCGGCGCAGAGGTTCGACACCACCGGTCAGGTCCTGCGCTTCGAATGGGAGGACCGCGTGCATCAGATGCGGCTGAACCTGATCGGCGGGTTTCAGGGCGAAAACGTGCTGCTGGCCTGTGGCCTGGCAATCGGGGCGGGCGCGGATGCAGAGCGTGTGTTCGAGACCCTGCCGGCCATGGTCACGGTGCGCGGGCGGATGCAACACGCCGCCACCCGCGACAACGGCGCGGCGGTTTTCGTGGATTACGCCCATACCCCCGACGCGGTCGCCACTGCGATAAAGGCGCTGCGACCGCATGTCATGGGGCGCCTCATTGCAATCGTGGGCGCTGGCGGTGATCGGGACCGGGCCAAGCGTCCCTTGATGGGGCAGGCCGCCGCGGACCACGCCGATCTTGTGATCGTGACCGATGACAACCCACGCTCGGAGGATCCCGCCGCGATCCGCGCCGCCGTGCTCGAGGGCTGTCCGGGTGCGATCGAGGTGGGCGACCGGGCCGAGGCCATTTTGCGCGGCGTTGACATGCTGGGCACGGGCGATGCGCTTCTGGTGTGCGGCAAGGGGCACGAGACCGGGCAGATTGTCGGGGATGACGTGCTGCCATTCGATGATGCCGAACAGTCCAGTCTTGCGGTCACTGTGCTCGACGGGGGCATGGGATGACGCTGTGGTGCGCTGAAGACGCCGCGCAGGCCACGGGCGGTCGCGCCACCGGTGACTGGTGCGCCTCGGGCGTGTCAATCGACACTCGGACCTTGCAACCGGGCGATCTCTTTGTGGCGCTGAGCGCGGCCCGTGACGGACATGAGTTCGTGCAACAGGCGCTGGCCAAGGGGGCCGCGGCGGCACTAGTGAGCCATCTGCCCGACGATGTGGCCGCCGATGCCCCGCTGCTGATCGTCGATGACGTACAAGCCGGTCTGGAGGCATTGGGCCGGGCCGGCCGGGCGCGAAGCGCGGCGCGCGTGGTGGCCGTCACCGGCTCGGTTGGCAAGACCTCCACCAAGGAGATGCTGCGCGACGTGCTCGGTCGTCAGGGCCGCGCACATGCGGCCGAGGCGAGTTACAATAACCATTGGGGCGTGCCGCTGACACTGGCGCGGATGCCGCGGGACACCGAATTTGCGGTCATCGAGATCGGCATGAACCATCCCGGCGAGATTGCGCCGCTCGCGCGCATGGCCCGCCCGCATGTGGCGCTGATCACCACGGTCGCTGCCGCACATCTTGAGGCATTCGAGAACGTCGACGGCATTGCCCGGGAAAAAGCCAGTATTTTCGAGGGGCTGGAGCCGGGCGGCGTGGCCGTCATCAATGCCGATGTCGACACCGCCCCGATCCTGCGCGCGGCGGCAGAACAGGCAGCAGAGCGCGTCATCAGCTTTGGCACCTCTCGCAGTGCCCATCATCGGTTGCTGAATGTCGAACTTCATGACCGCTCGACGGTCGCCAGGGCGCGGGCCTGGCGGACGCCGCTGATCTACAAGGTCGGCGTGCCAGGCCGGCATTTCGCGCTCAACGCTCTGGCGGTGCTGGCGGTGGTGCAGGTGCTCGGCTGTGACCGGGCCGTGGCGATCGCGGACCTGGCCGAGTGGGCCCCGCCAATGGGCCGGGGCACGCGCGAAGAGCTGGTGCTCGATCTCGCGGGCGACGGGATGAGCATTGATCTGATCGACGACGCGTTCAACGCCAACCCAAGCTCAATGGCCGCCGCGCTCGAGGTGCTGGCCGCAAGCCTGCCGCGCGATGGCGTCGGTCGCGTGTCGCGTGGGCGCAGGATCGCGATTCTTGGCGACATGCTGGAGCTGGGCGCAGGCGAGATCACGCTCCACTCGGGGCTGGCCGACCTTCCCTTCGTGGCGCGGCTGGACGAAATCCATTGTGTTGGCCCTCGGATGCGTGCCCTTTGGGAGGCACTTCCCGACGCGCGCCGCGGGCGATGGGCCGAAACCGCAGAGCAATTGGCCCCCAAGGCGCACCGTCTGATAGACGCGGGCGACGTGGTGTTGGTAAAGGGCTCCAAAGGGAGCAAGGTCAGCCTTGTGGTCGATGCGCTGCGCCGCGCGGGCCGGCTGACAGGAAAAGGAAGCGCGTAATGCTCTATTGGCTGACCATCTGGTCCGACGGCGGTGATTTCTTCAACCTCTTTCGCTATATCACCTTTCGGGCGGGCGGGGCG
Source organism: uncultured Roseovarius sp. (assembly GCF_947259555.1). Taxonomy (GTDB): domain Bacteria; phylum Pseudomonadota; class Alphaproteobacteria; order Rhodobacterales; family Rhodobacteraceae; genus Roseovarius. The sequence goes on along the minus strand of NZ_CAMYMD010000019.1, from coordinate 49,020 downwards.
TTCATGACGGCGCTGATCTTCGGCTTCATTTTCGGCCCGCCGCTGATCCTGTCGCTGCGCCGCCGTCAGGGCAAGGGCCAGCCCATTCGCATCGACGGTCCCGAGGGGCATTTCACCAAGGCCGGCACGCCGACCATGGGCGGGCTTCTGATCGTGGGGGCGCTGGTGACCTCGACGCTTCTCTGGGCCCGTCTCGACAATCCGTATGTCTGGCTCCTGCTCTTTGTGACCCTGGCCTTCGGGTTGATCGGCTTTGCCGATGACTATGCCAAGGTCAGCAAGCAGAACGTCTCGGGTGTCTCGGGACGTGTCCGGCTTGGTCTTGGATTTCTGATTGCCCTGATTGCCGCGGTCTGGGCCGGATTTCATCATCCCGACGAGTTGCAGTACCAACTCGCCTTGCCGGTCTTCAAGGATGTGCTGATCAATCTCGGGGTGTTCTTCATTCCGTTTGCGATGTTCGTGATCGTCGGTGCGGCCAATGCCGTCAACCTGACCGACGGGCTGGACGGTCTGGCGATCATGCCGGTGATGATCGCATCCGGCGCCTTGGGGATCATTGCCTATGCCGTGGGCCGGGTCGATTTTACCGATTATCTCGGGTTGCATTATGTGCCCGGGACCGGCGAGATCCTGATCTTCGTGGCCGGGCTCGTGGGCGGCGGTCTTGGGTTTTTGTGGTATAACGCGCCGCCGGCGGCGGTCTTTATGGGCGATACCGGGTCGCTTGCGCTGGGCGGCGCGTTGGGCGCGATCGCGGTCGCCACCAAGCACGAGCTGGTGCTGGGCATCGTCGGCGGGCTGTTCGTGGTCGAGGCCCTGTCGGTGATCATTCAGGTGTTTTATTTCAAGCGCACCGGCAAGCGGGTGTTCCTGATGGCGCCCATCCACCACCACTACGAGAAAAAGGGCTGGGCCGAACCGCAGATCGTCATCCGCTTCTGGATCATCGCGCTGATATTGGCGATGATCGGGCTGGCAACGCTCAAGCTGCGCTAGGGGCGTGGTTTTGGCTTGGAGCGGACCTTGGATCAAAGCACCCGCGCGATACGCGGTCGAAGACCGCCGCGCATCGACGGGCCGCCCCGACGGCACGGCGATTTGGCTGCAACCTGCGCATTGCTTAGATGTTTTCCTGACTTGGCAGGGATAAAGTTCTGCCGAACGAGCGTTGGATCGCCGCACCACGGCCCGTCGATGCGCGGCTCACGTCAATGTCCGCTCCAAGCCAAACCTGGCCGCGCATCAAAGACCACCCGTACAACCCGGTCTCCGTCCCCATTCCCCCGCCTCCCGTCATCCTCGGGCCTGACCCGAGGATCTCTCCGGCAACAGATCCTCCGATCAAGCCGGAGGATGACGCCCTCTTCCCACATCGCCGCAAACGGGTATTGTGAGGCCGAGGGTAGTCGAGCGGGTCGGTGATGTTGGAGTATTGGATTGCCGTAAAGGAGTGGCTGGTCGCCGAGGCCGCTTGGGTCGTGCCGCTTACGGCCATCATAACGGCTCTGGCCGTCTTGATTGGCTGGGTCAAATGGCCCTTCAAACGCGACAGACCCACCCAACTCGCCCCCGAGACCATCGACCAGATCAAGCCGTCACAGGCCAGGGACGGCCCGGCCCTCACCGTCTCCGAATTCATCCGCCTGCGCCGCGAACTCAAGGCCGATCTCGAACAGGAACTGGCCGAGGCCGCAGAGGGAGAAAAGACGCAGCTTCGCGCCCGTATCGCCGAACTCGAATCCCAGATCGCCAACCCGGAAAAATCCCTCGCCGAGGCCCGCAAACGCATCGCCGACCTCGAGGCACTGCTCGACCGCGAGGCCAACCATATCGGCGGCGACCGGATTGCCGAGGCCAAGGCGGCGCTGGAACAGGGCGACTACTCCCTCGCCGACGCCATCTTCGCCGAGATCGAGGCGCGCAACGAACTCGCCATTTCCGAGACCGCCCGCGCCGCCTATGGCCGGGGCGAGGTCGCCGAGGCCGAGGTCCGCTGGCACGACGCCGCCCGCCACTACGCCGACGCGGCACGGCTGAACCCGGGATATGACGCCCTGTTCAAGGCCCGCGCATACGCCTGGCGCGCCGGACATCTCGACGCCGCGCATCGCTACGGGGCAGACCTCGTGGCCCTCGCCCGAACGGACGGCAAGCCGGAGAAGACCGCGGCGGCCCTGAATGACCACGCCCTGACAATCAACGCGCAGGGGCAGTATGCCGAGGCCGAGGGGCTCTATCGCGAGGCGCTACAGATCGGTCGCGCGACCATCGGCGAGGGGCATCCGGACTATGCCACCAACCTCAACAACCTCGCGCTTGTGCTGGAGGCGCAGGGTCGGTATGCCGAGGCCGAGGGGCTCTACCGGCAATCGTCGGAAATAGAGCGCGCGACTATCGGCGAGGGGCATCCGAATTATGCCATCGGCCTCAATAACCTCGCGCTCGTGGTGCAGGCGCAGGGGCGGTATGCCGAGGCCGAGGGGCTCTACCGCGAGGCACTGGAGATCGACCGCGCGACCATCGGTGAGATGCACCCGGAGTATGCTAACCGCATGGGCAACCTTGCGCTCGTGGTGCAGGCGCAGGGGCGGTATACCGAGGCCGAAGGGCTCTACCGGCAATCGTCGGAAATAGAGCGCGCGACCATCGGCGAGGAGCATCCGGACTATGCCGTCGGCCTCAAAAACCTCGCAGGCGTGCTGGTAAAGCTTAACCGCGCAACCGAGGCCCGTCCGCTGCTGGAGCAGGCGCTGGCCATCTTCCGCGCCACGCTCCCCGCCGACCATCCGCATATCGCGGGGGTTCAAAGCCAACTCGCCGTCCTCCCCGACGACTAACCGAGCCTCTTTTTCCCCGTCATCCTCCGGTCAAGCCGGAGGATGACGTCCGTGTCCCGCCCCGACGCCTGACCCAACCGCCCTCTCTTTCCCCGTCATCCTCGGGCCTGACCCGAGGATCTCCCCGCCAGCAGATCCTCCGGTCAAGCCGGAGGATGACGTCTGCACCCGCCGCTACACACGCCCCGTTAACCGCCCCCTCTCCCCACACCCACGCCGTCGCGATACCGTCGCAATACCGACGCGATACAGACAGCCCAAAATCGCCCATCCCCCTTGTTAACCTGACGATTCTGCCCCTTTCGCCGCTCCCCCCGCGCGCCCCGTGCAACCTTTCGTTAACCCGCCTGCGCGGCACCGGATTGCTCCGGAGCCTGGGTTGCACGTGACCGGGGCGGGGCAGGTGACTGGTCTTGCGGACACCGCGCAATTCGCACGCCACGCAGTATCACCACGTCGATGTGCCGGGGCTGCAAGAGGCGCTCAAAGGCTCGGACCCGGCCTCGCGCGCAGATTTCCTCGCAATATCTGGCCAACTGGCTGATTCATGGCGTACGCTCGGCGGAAGAGATCGAGGCGTCACTCCGCCGGATGGCCCCCAAGGTGGACGCGCAAAACGCGGATGACCCGGAAAACCGCCCGATGGTGCCGGAGTTCGACGTGTCGGCCTTTGCAGCGGCGCGCGTTCGATGGCAAGATCGGCCGAGCAGCCCTCGGGCTATACAGAGCCCGCGCGGCGCGGCGTCAAGGCAGCATAAGGGGACTGGCGATGATGACGATCAAGAGGCTGGATCTGGCGGATGCAGGTGTGTTGCTGTCAGGTGCGCGCGCCAAGGCCGCCGAGATTGGCGTGCCGATGTGCATCGCGATCACCGATGAGGGCGGCAATCTGGTCGCGTTCGAGCGGATGGATGGTGGCAAGGTGACCTCGATCACCATCGCCATCGACAAGGCGTTCACCGCCGCGGGCGCCAAGAAGGCGACGCATGAATATGGCGAGGTCAGTCAGCCCGGCAAGCCGGTCTACGGTATCGCCTCGGCCATTGGCGGGCGGCTGATGGTGGTGGGCGGTGGCCTGCCAGTTGAGGTCAACGGCGAGGTTGTGGGCGGCATCGGGGTGAGTTCCGGCACGCCCGCGCAGGACCGCGAGGTGGCCGAGGCCGGGATCGCGGCGTTTATGGCGTCGCTCTGAGGCGTGCGCCCCGGCCGGGCTCAGACTTCGGCCGGGGCCACGGCCTCCTGGAAGTTGGCAAAGAACTTGCTGGCGAGCTTCTTGGCCGTGCTTTGAACGAGCCGGCTACCCAACTGCGCGAGCTTGCCGCCAATATCGGCATGCGCTTCGTAGCGCAGGATCGTCACGCCGTCCTGTTCGGTCAGCGTCACATCAGCCCCGCCCTTGGCGTGTCCGGCAGTGCCGCCATTGCCCTGGCCTTTCAGAGAGAACGCATCCGGTGCGCCGGATGTGTCGAGCGTGACGGTTCCGGTAAACCGCGCTTTGACCGGTCCGATCTTGAGCAAGACACGCGCCTCCATCTCCGTATCGGAATGTTTGACCAACTCTTCGCAACCGGGAATGCTCTGCCGCAAGATGTCGGGATCGTTCAGCGCCGCATACACCCGGTCTTTCGGTGCTTGGATGTTGATTTCATCGGCGAGGTCCATAGCATACTCCTTGATATAAAAGCGAAATTCATGTCTGACGCTGGCCTTGCCTGCGGTGCTTGACGATCTGTGCGAGGATAGAGAGCGCGATTTCCTCTGGCGTGACGGCATCTATGGCGAGACCGGCTGGCGAGTGGATGCGCGCAAGGCTGTCGGGGTCGGCCTCCAGCCTCTTGGAAAGTGCCGCAAATTTGCGATGGCTGGAGACAAAGCCGATATAATCCGCCTCGCTGGCAAGGGCCGTGTTCAGCGCTGCAAGATCGCCTGACCCTTGTGTCGCAATGACTATCATTCGGGCGCTGGTTGGCGCCGGCAATGGGCCCGACTCGGGCGTGGTGATGTCAAATTCAAACGGCTGGGCAAGCGTGGCCAACGCGAGGGCGACGGGCGATGCGCCAAGGATCACCAGTTCAGGACGGGGCAGAACGGGCTCCACGAAAACCTCCATGGCGCCCTTGCTGGGACAGCCGTTGCGCGCGATCTCGCGGCCCTCATGGGTCTGACCGGGGGACAGGCCGTGTTCTCTCAACGCGTCTTCGGGCTGGATCGAGATGAGGCGCGGGGTGGCTTCGGCAATCGCATCGCGTGCGGCGCGACTGATCGCGCTGCGCACACATCCGCCGCCGATCCAGCCCTCCGATATGGTGCCGTCTGCAAGGACAAGCGCGCGCGCGCCGGGCTTCGCGGCAGTAGCACCTACTGTGCGGATCACGGTGGCGATGGCATAGGGTTCGCGAGCGGTTGCAAGACGGTGCGTGGCGAGATCGAGTGTGTCAGTGCCCATGTCACAGACGCTCCAGTTGCGGACCAAGTGCGGCCAGATCGTTCAGCGTCGTCGCGGCGGCGAAATGGTCGAGATGGGGCAGGGCGGCAGCCATGGCGGCTGTCACCGGTTGATATTCTTTCCAGCCTTTCAAAGGGTTGAGCCATAGGATGCGCGCACCGCGCTTGCGCAGGCGGGTCAGGGCATCGACGAGCGCCTCGGGAGTGTCTGTATCGTAGCCATCCGAGAGGATCACCACAACCGAACGGGAATTGACGCAATGGCGCGCCGGTCCCTGGGCGAATTGCGCCAGCGATGCGCCGATTTTTGAGCCGCCGCCAAACCCTTCGGCCAAGAGTGACAGGCGGTTCAGCGCACGAAGCGGATCGGGATCGCGCAGCGCGTCCGATATGCGCAGCAGACGGGTGTGAAAGAGCCAGGCATCCGTGGCGTCATCAGCACGGACAAGGCCTGACAGAAAGGCAAGAAACACTCGTGCATAAATTGTCATGGAGCCCGAGACATCGCAAAGAGCCAGAATCCGCACCTTGCGGTCCGGGCGCTTTTTGCGGGGCAGGCTGAGCGGCTCGCCGCCGGTCGACAGGCTGGCGCGTATGAGACGACGAAAGTGGATCTGGTCGCCCTTGCGTGCGGCGCGGCGGCGTCGCGCACGACGATAAGCGAGGCTGCGTGCGATGCGCCGGGCCACGTCCTCGGCTGCCTTGATGTCCTGCGGGCTCACAAGTTTGCGCATGTCCTCGCGCATCAAGTTGGCGGTGCGGCTGGCGATCAGTTTGCCGGTCCCGTCGCCATGCGCGTCGCCTGCACCGTCGTCCGGGGAATGGACCTTGCCGGGCGCGTTGCTGCTATGGCCCTGCGCGTCGCGGCTGTTTTCACTGTGTTCTCCTTTGCGCGCGGTAGGAGCGGTCTTCTCGCGGACCCGGCCCGCGTTGAGCCAGTAGCTGTCAAAGAGCGCGTCGAACTGTGAGGCCTCACCCGCGTTGCTGGCACAGACCGATTTCAGTGCGCGCCGCGTCTCTTCCGGGTTGGCCGCATTGACATGGGTCAGCGCGGCGAGCGCGGTCTGTGTCTCTCCCACGCCGAGCCGGAGACCATTGCCGCGCAGGTGGTTTATAAAGCCTGCGACGCGCGCTGATGGCCCCGGATCGCGGGCGGCAAAGCGGGTGACGCGGCTCATGCAGCTTGCCCCGCGAGGCGCTGCGCCACTTCGGTCGTAATATTGGCGCGGTCGGCTTGGGTCTTGAGCAGGGTGGCCAAAGCGGCTTGCAGGGCCACGGGGTCGTGAGTCAAATCATTGATCCCGAGCCCGGCGAGCGAGGCCGCAAAATCAAGAGTTTCCGCGATACCGGGTGTCTTTTCCAGATCCTCACGACGGATTTGCTGCACGAAGCTGACGATCTGCCCGGTAAGCTGTCGGTCGAGTCCGGGGCACCGGCTTTGCAGTATCGCAAGCTCTGCAACGCGATCAGGGTAATCGACATGGGCATAAATGCAGCGTCTGCGCAACGCGTCTGAGAGGTCGCGGGTGCCGTTGGCGGTCAGGATCACCATAGGTCGCACAGTGGAGGCTATGGTCCCCAACTCGGGAATTGTGATCTGAAACTCTGACAGGATTTCAAGCAGGTAAGCCTCGAACTCTTCATCGGCGCGGTCGATCTCGTCGATCAGGAGCACGGGGGGCTCCGTTTGCCTGATCGCCTGCAAAAGCGGCCGCTCCAGCAGGTAGTCATCGGAAAAGATACGCGCCTCGACACCCGCGCCTGTCTCCCCGCCTTCGGCTGCGGCGCGGATAGCGAGAAGCTGGCGCGGGTAGTTCCATTCGTAGATTGCCTGTGCGGCATCCAGCCCCTCATAGCATTGCAGCCGGATGAGGCGCGCGGATTTTAATGCGGCGAGCACACGCGCCACCTCGGTTTTGCCCACCCCCGCCGCTCCTTCGAGCAGGAGGGGGCGCCCCAGTGAAAGTGCGATATGCAAAGCCATCGCCAGATCGTCGCCCGCGATATAGCCCTGCGCCGCCATACCCTGTTGCAGATCGCGCCAGTCCGCCATGCTGTCCCGCTCTTTCATTGTTCCTGAAATACGCCGGGGGGCGCGGGGGGCAGCGCCCCCCTCTGCCCTCAACCATGTAGCCCCAGATCATGCGCCGCTTTCCAGATGCGCCAGTGATCATGCGGCATGTGGCTTTGCCGCAGACCAAAGGGGCGCAGCGCGTCATGAACAGCGTTGGAAAAGGCCGGAACACCGCCCACGTTCGGGCTCTCACCCACGCCCTTGGCCCCGATGGGATGATGCGGCGACGGGGTTTCGGTATGGTCGGTGGTATAGTGCGGCGTCTCCCACGTGGTCGGGATGAAGAAATCCATCAGTGTGCCGGTCTTGACGTTGCCCATATCGTCATAGGCAATCTCTTGTCCCATGGCGATGGCGAGGGCCTCGGTCAGACCGCCATGCACCTGCCCCTCGATCACCATCGGGTTGATCCGGGTGCCACAATCGTCAAGCGCGTAGAATTGCCGGATCTCTGCCTCGCCGGTGTCCACGTCGATCTCCATGACGCAAATATAGGCCCCGAACGGATACGTCATGTTGGGTGGGTCGTAGTAGCTGACCGCTTCCAGCCCCGGCTCGACGCCCGGAATGGCCTGATTGTAGGCGGCATAGGCAATATCGGCCATGGTTTTGAAGCGTTCCGGCGCGCCCTTGACGACAAAACGGTCTATGTCGAATTCGACGTCATCGTCGTGTACCTCCAAGAGATAGGCCGCGATCATCTGCGCCTTGGCGCGGATCTTGCGCCCGGCGAGGGCCGTGGCCGCGCCTGCCACTGGGGTCGAGCGGCTGCCATAGGTGCCAAGGCCGTAAGGGGCGGTGTCAGTATCGCCTTCCTCTACCGTGATCTTGTCCGCTGGTATGCCGATTTCAGATGCGAGAATCTGGGCAAAGGTTGTGGCATGCCCCTGGCCTTGGGAAATCGTGCCAAGGCGGGCGATGGCCGATCCGGTGGGATGGATGCGGATCTCGCAACTGTCGAACATGCCCATCCCGAGTATGTCGCAATTCTTGACCGGGCCCGCGCCGACGATTTCGGTGAAATGTGTGAGACCGATGCCAATCAGCCGCCGCGTCTCGCCGCGCCTGAATGCTTCGACGCGTGCGGCTTGTTCGGTGCGCAGGCCGTCGTAATCCACGGCTTTCAGCGCCTTGTCCCACGCGGTTTGATAGTCGCCCGAGTCATATTCCCATCCGAGTGCCGAGTGATACGGGAATTGATCGGCACGGATGAAGTTGATGCGCCTGAGTTCCGCCGCGTCCATGCCGAGCTCGATGGCCAGAATCTCGATCATCCGTTCGATGAAATAGGCCGCCTCGGTCACACGGAACGAACAGCGATAGGCGACCCCGCCGGGGGCCTTGTTGGTATAGACGCCGTCGACGCCCACGTAGGCCACGGGGATGTCATAGCTGCCGGTGCAGATGTGAAAGAAACCGGCCGGAAACTTGGTGGGATCGGCGCAGGCGTCGAACGCACCGTGATCAGCGGTGACATGGGCCTCCAACGCGGTGATCTTGCCCTCCTTGGTGGCCGAAATCCTGCCTTTCATCCAGTAGTCGCGGGCAAAGGCGGTGGCCATCAGGTTTTCCATCCGGTCCTCGACCCATTTGACCGGCAGGCCGGTCACGATGCTGGCGACGATAGAGCAGACATAGCCGGGGTAGACGCCCACCTTGTTGCCAAAGCCGCCGCCGATGTCGGGGCTGACCACGCGGATGTTGTGTTCGTCGATGCCCGAAAGCAGCGACGCCACGGTGCGCACCACATGCGGCGCCTGAAAGGTGCCGTAGACCGTCAGCTTGCCATTGACCTTGTCCATCGAGGCGACGCAACCGCAGGTCTCCAACGGGCAGGGGTGGGTGCGGTGATAATAGATCATTTCCTCGACCACCACATCAGCGCTGCCGATCACCTCTTCGGTGGCGGTCTTGTCGCCCTCTTCCCAGAGGAAAATATGGTTGGCGTGGCGCCGGGGGCCATGGGCGCCGTCAGCACCGGGTTGCAGATCCTCGCGCAGCACGGTGTCGGAGTTGAGAGCCTCGAACGGGTCGGTGATGACGGGTAGCTCCTCATACTCCACCTCCACCAGTTCCACGGCATCCGCGGCGACATAGCGGTCGCGCGCGACGACATAGGCCACCTCTTGCCCTTGAAAGAGCACTTTGCCATCGGCCAGCACCATCTGCTTGTCGCCAGCGAGGGTGGGCATCCAATGCAGGCCCAGAGGCTCCAGATCCTTGGCTGTCAGTACGGCCACCACCCCATCGAGGGCCATGGCCGCAGACGTATCGACAGAGACGACGCGCGCATGTGCATAAGGCGAGCGGACGAAATCGCCAAAGAGCATGCCCGGCAGCTTGATGTCGTCGACGTAATTGCCTTTTCCTTGAGTGAATCGCGCATCCTCGACGCGCCTGCGCGCAGAGCCGATCCCCTTGAGGTTTGCGGTGCGGTCGTCGCGGTCGGGGGTCAGGTCATTCATTGCGCGGCCTCCTTGGCGGTGTTGATCTCGCTTGCGGCGGCAAGCACCGCCTTGACGATGTTCTGGTATCCGGTGCAACGGCAGAGATTGCCTGCCATGCCAAACCGCACCTCTTCCTCGGTCGGGTCAGGGTTTTCCTTGAGCAGTTGTGCTGCGCGGGTGATCATGCCTGGCGTGCAAAAGCCGCATTGCAGCCCATGATGTTCGCGAAACGCCTCTTGCAGCGGGTGCAGCGAGTCGGGTGTGCCGAGGCCCTCGATTGTTGTGATTTCGGCTCCGTCCGCCTGCGCGGCAAAAACCGTGCAGGACTTGATCGAGCGCTCGTTCATCAGGATGGTGCAGGCTCCGCAATGGGATGTCTCACAGCCGATATGCGGCCCGGTGATGCCGAGGTTTTCGCGCAGGACATGAATGAGAAGCGTGCGCGGTTCCGCCAGCAACTCGTGGCGTGTGCCGTTCACATTAAGGGTGATCTGCATCTTTTTGGACATGTGGTTTCTCTCTTTCAGGCGCGTGACCATGCGCGGGCGATCGCGCGCGCCAGGATAATCCCGGCAGTGTGGCGTTTGAACGCGACGGGGCCGCGGTTGTCCTCCGTCGGGTCTATCGCCTCCTGCATGGCGTTGATCGCCGCGATTACAGCGTCCTCGCCACAATCGGTGCCAATGAGTGCCTCGCCAGCTGCCTCGGCCCAGACGGGCACATCCGAGAGGTTGGTCATTGCGATGGAGGCACCTGTGCAATGCTCGCCCTCTCGGGTCAGGATCACTGCTGCGGCGGCTGTGGCGTAATCGCCGATCTTGCGTTTTTGCTTTTGATAGGATTGCCCGCCGTTGGGCGCATCAAAGCTGACAGCGGTCAGGATCTCGTCATCCTCGCGAGCGGTCATGTAGGCCGCTTCGTAGAAATCCCGCGCCTCGATCTCGCGCGCAGCATCGGGACCGGTGACGTGAAACGTGGCCCCGAGACATTGCATGAGGCCGGGCATGTCATTGCCGGGATCACCGTTGGCCACATTCCCCCCGACAGTCCCCATTGCGCGCACCTGCGGGTCCGCGATCTGAAGCGCGGCCTCACGCAGGATGGGGACCAGCGTCGCAAGCCCCTCATGGGCGATGATTTCTTCCTGCGTCACCATCGCGCCAAGCGTGATGCGGTTGCCGTCGACGGTGATCCCGCGCAGGGCGTCGATGGCCTGAAGGTCAATCAGATGCGGCACCTCGGCCATGCGCAATTTCATCATCGGAATGAGGCTGTGACCGCCCGCCACGACTCTGGCTTCGTCACCATGTTCGTGCAAGAGCGCAAGCGCGCCTTGCAAATCATCGGGTCGGTAATACTCGAAAGCGGCTGGAATCATGCGGTCTCCTCCCAAAGACACGGCCAATCGGCCATGCCTTGAATTTGGGCGGTCGGCCTTGCAGCTGTCGCCTCACATGTCCTGAAACCCGCAGTTTCGTGCACGAAATGCGAATTGGCTGCACGAAATGCGAACGCCGCAAGTCAGCCTGATAATGTTTCTGCGGCAACCGTCCGCCATTTTTTCATCCGGGCACGGAACCACGTTCGCTGTCGCTTGGCGTATTGGCGGGTGGCGATGGTGGCGGCCTCGCGGGCGGTTTTGAGCGTGATTTCGCCGTTTAGGTGCGCGATAAGTTCCGGTGCGCCGATGGCTTTCATCGAGGGGCGCGCCGGATCCCAAAGAGGCAGGTTGCTGCGCGCCTCATCGAGCGCCCCCGCCGCGAGCATGGCGTCGAAGCGATGTGCAATACGCTCGCTCAGCCATTCCCTGCCGGCCTCGACCAACAGAGGCGTGCACGCGTCAAGCGGCAAGACGGGCGGCGGCGTATCGTCCTGCCATGCCGCCAATCCGCGCCCGGTAGCGCGCTGCACCTCCCACGCGCGCTGCACGCGCATCGGGTTCAACCTGTCGATCCGGTCGGCTGTGGCAGGGTCGAGCGCGTCGAGCATAACAGTCAGCCCCGCGGTTTTCAGCAGGTGATCGGCCTCCGAGCGTATCCCGGGCGGGGTGGCCGGTATATCGGCCAGCCCTTCGGTCAGCGCCGTGAAATATAGCCCGGTTCCGCCGACGATAATCGGCCTATGCGGAGAATGCAAAAGCGGCGTCACCTCGCGCAGCCAATGCCCGACGGAATACTCGGCAAGCGGTCCGATATGTCCAAACAGCCGATGGGGCTGGGCCGCCTCATCCTCGACACTCGGGCGGGCCGACAGAATACGCCAGTTTTCATAGACTTGTAGCGCGTCGGCGTTCACGACCACGCCGCCTTGCGCCCGCGCGATCATCATGGCGAGGGCGGATTTGCCGCTGGCGGTCGGGCCAGCGATCAGCACCGGGCGGTGCGGGTCGATGTCTGCGAGCAGGCTCATGGGCACGGGTTAGCGCCAATCGCCTGGTTTGGCGAGGCGGTTTGCCGCCTTTTCCATTTTGGCACCGCTTTCTGCGATTGCACCTTGGGCGCATTTGCGACATTTTGCGCGGGATTGAAGAGACGCAGCGGAGATTGCCCATGACCACCCCGGAAAGAGCCAAGTTCAGCCGCGTCATGCTCAAGATTTCCGGTGAGGCATTGATGGGCGATCAGGGGTACGGTCTGCATCCGCCAACGGTCGAACGGGTCGCGCGCGAGGTCAAGATCGTGCATGATCTGGGGGTCGAAATCTGCATGGTGATCGGCGGCGGCAACATCTTTCGCGGGCTGCAAGGGTCGGCGCAGGGTATGGAACGGACCACTGCCGATTATATGGGGATGCTGGCCACGGTGATGAATGCCCTGGCGATGCAGAGCGCGCTTGAAAAGATGGGCGTGTTCTGCCGGGTGATTTCAGCCATCCGCATGGACGAGGTGGCAGAGCCCTATATCCGCCGCCGCGCCGTGCGCCACCTCGAGAAAAAGCGGGTCTGCATCTTTGCCGCCGGCACGGGAAATCCCTATTTCACGACCGATACGGCGGCGACATTGCGCGCCAACGAGATGGCCTGCGAAGCGATATTCAAGGGCACCAAGGTGGATGGGGTCTATGACAAAGACCCGATCAAACACGCAGATGCAACGCGCTTTGACCGGGTCACGTATGACGAGGTGCTGGCGCAGCATCTGGGGGTTATGGACGCCTCCGCCATCGCCCTCGCGCGCGACAATAATCTACCGATCATCGTCTTCTCTCTTGACGAGCCGGATGGATTCAAAGGCATTCTTGCGGGCGAGGGCACCTATACAACCGTCCACGGATAAGGCTAAACAGGACGCAAAGACACGTGCCGCAAGAAGGACCAGGATAAAATGGCGGAAGATTTCGAAATCGACACAGGCGATCTGGAGCGCCGGATGGATGGCGCGATGACATCTTTGAAGGCGGAGTTTGCATCGCTGCGCACAGGCCGCGCCTCGGCCTCGATGCTGGAGCCGGTGATGGTCGACGCCTATGGCCAGAAAACACCGATCAATCAGGTCGGTACGGTAAACGTGCCGGAGCCGCGCATGGTCACGATCAATGTCTGGGACAAGGGCCTTGTCGGCAAGGTCGAAAAGGCCATTCGCGAGAGTGGTCTGGGCATAAATCCGCAGCTCAACGGCACGATCATCATGTTGCCGATCCCTGAACTCAACGAGGAACGGCGCAAGGAGCTGACCAAGGTCGCATCGCAATATGCCGAGCACGCGCGGGTGGCCGTGCGCAACGTGCGGCGCGACGGGATGGATCAGATCAAGAAGGCAAAGGCCGACGGCATGTCCGAGGACGACCAGAAATTCTGGGAAACCTCGGTGCAGGAACTGACCGATCAATACATCAAGCATGTCGACGAAGCCCTTGAGACCAAGCAAGCGGAGATCATGCAGGTCTGATGACGAAGAACGCGCGCATGGCAGGCAAATCACCTCAGGGCGAGGGTCCACGCCACGTGGCGATCATCATGGATGGCAATGGGCGTTGGGCGCAAAAGCGCGGACGCCCGCGTCTCTTTGGTCACCACGCCGGGGCCCGGCGCGTGCGCGAGATCGTGCAATCCTGTCCCGGTCTTGGTGTCAAGTACCTGACGATTTTCGCGTTTTCGACCGAGAACTGGAAGCGAACTCAAACCGAGGTCGCCGGTTTGATGAGCCTCTTTCGGCGCTACATCATGAAGGAAATGCAGGAATTCGTGCGCGAAAATGTGCGTGTGCGCTTTATCGGGGACCGCCCTCGGCTGGATGCCAAGCTGCGTGGATTGATGGACGACGCAGAGAGCATGACTGCCCATTGCACCGGTACCAACCTGACCATCGCACTCAATTATGGGGGCCGCGATGAGGTCTCGCGCGCGACCAAGCGGCTCGCGCTCGACGTCGCGGAAGGGCGGCTCAGCCCTGCGGATGTGGATGAGGAAACCCTGCCAAGGTATCTTGATACCTGTGTTCTGCCGGACCCCGATCTTGTGATCCGCACGAGCGGCGAGGCGCGGATCTCCAATTTTCTACTCTGGCAATCGGCCTATGCGGAATACGAATTCATCGATACGCTTTGGCCGGATTTCACGCCTGATATTTTTGCCGGTCTTCTCGCACAATATGGCACTCGGGACCGTCGCTTCGGCGCCGTATCCGCATGAGCGGGGGCGCGCGCTGGTCCGATCTGATGCCACGTGTGCTGTCCGGGCTGGTGATGATCGCGGTTGGCGCGCTCTTGATCTGGCTGGGCGGCCTGCCGTTCGCCGGGTTTGTCTGCGCCCTCGGCGGCGCAATGATCTGGGAGGCGGCACGGATGTTCAGCGCTCCTGATGCGCTTCGCTCCGGCGCTCTGGCCGCCGCATCACTGGCGCTTGTGCTGTGGTTGCCGGGTATCATGGCGGTACCGGTCCTGCTCGCAGCCGTCATTGTGGCAACTAGCTCTGTCGAGCGAGAGCGCGGACCGTTTTTCGCCCTCGCGCTATGGTCGTTGCTTGGATGCTTTGCGATGGCGACCCTGCGCGCCGATGCGGGTATGATCTGGGTGCTTTGGCTGGTTGCTGTCGTGGTCGTCTCGGATGTGGCGGGCTATTTCGCTGGACGCGCCTTGGGCGGCGCAAAATTCTGGCCGAGCGTCAGCCCCAAAAAGACGTGGTCGGGCACCATCGCGGGGTGGCTGGGTGCGGCGATTGTCGGGTTGATCTTTGCCGCGCCGACCGGAGCTGGGCTTGCTCTCGTAGTGGTTTCGGTGCTGGTCGGTTTTGCGGGGCAGCTCGGTGACATCGCGGAGAGCGCGGTCAAGCGCCTGCGCGGCATAAAGGACAGCTCCGGGCTGATCCCCGGACATGGCGGCGTCCTCGACCGCTTTGACGCGATGCTTGGTGCGGCCCTGGTCG
This sequence comes from uncultured Roseovarius sp., assembly GCF_947259555.1. Lineage (GTDB taxonomy): Bacteria > Pseudomonadota > Alphaproteobacteria > Rhodobacterales > Rhodobacteraceae > Roseovarius. Next base: position 33,852 of record NZ_CAMYMD010000019.1, on the reverse strand, counting down.
TTCTGGCCCTGCGCGCACTTGGTCTTTTGCCGGGGGTGGCATGAAACGGGTTTCCATTCTGGGCGCGACCGGCTCGGTCGGGCAGAACACGATTGACCTGATCGCGCGCGCGCCCGGCACATACGATGTCGTTGCGCTGACGGGGGGGCGCAATATCGCCCGGTTGGCCGCCGATGCGGTTGCGCTCGGGGCTGATGTGGCCGTGACCGCAGACGAGGCACTATTGCCCGATCTGCGGGATGCGCTTGCCGGGACCAATATTGAGGCCGCAGCTGGCGCGCAGGCGCTGGTCGAGGCGGCTAGCCGCCCCGCACATTGGGTGATGTCGGCCATTGTGGGCGCGGCGGGTCTCGCGCCCGGCCTCGCGGCTCTGGAGGCGGGCGCAACGCTGGCCTTGGCCAACAAGGAGTCGCTGGTCACGGCAGGGCCACTGATGATGCGTACCGCCCGCACGAACCGTGCGACTATACTGCCCGTCGACAGTGAGCATTCAGCCGTCTTTCAGGCGCTTGTTGGCGAGGATGCGGCGGCGGTCAGTCGAGTGATCCTTACCGCGTCGGGCGGGGCGTTTCGGGATTGGCCGCTGGACCAGCTTCAGAGTGCCACCGTGGCCGAGGCCTCCAGCCATCCCAATTGGGACATGGGCCAGCGTATCACGATCGACTCGGCCTCGATGTTCAACAAGGCCTTGGAAATGATCGAAGCGCGCGAGTTCTTTGGCCTGGCACCGTCGCAGATCGAGGTGCTGGTGCATCCGCAATCGCTGGTTCATGCGTTGGTCGGGTTTTGCGACGGCGCTTTGATGGCTCATGTGGGTCCGCCTGACATGCGCCATGCGATCGGTTACGCGCTCAACTGGCCGCAACGTCAGGCGTTGCCGGTCGAGGTGCTGGATCTGGCAGCGGTCGGCACGCTGGAGTTCCGCCCGCCCGACCCGGCACGCTACCCTGCCTTGCGGCTCGCGCGCGGGGTGATGGAGGCGCGCGGCCTCGCGGGGGCGATTTTCAACGCGGCCAAGGAGCGGGCGCTTGATCATTTCATCGCCGGTCACATCGGTTTCACCGACATGAACATTGTAGTCGAAGAGGTGCTGAACGCGCTGACCGACACGCCGGACGCGCGCAATTCGGATCTGACCCTTGATGTGGTGGCCCATATGGACCATTTGGCAAGAGAGCACGCCGACACGGTCGTGGCTGAGCGAACAAATCAAGGATAAAGCGTGGACATTCTGACGTTTCTGCCGCAATTTGGCAATGTTTTCATGACGATACTCGCCTTTGTTGTGGCGCTCTCCGTGATCGTGGCGGTGCATGAATACGGGCACTACATCGTCGGGCGCTGGTCTGGGATCAAGGCCGAGGTGTTCTCTTTGGGCTTTGGCCCGGTGCTGTACTCGCGGATCGACAGGCATGGCACGCGCTGGCAACTGGCCGCTTTGCCCTTTGGTGGCTTTGTGAAGTTTCTGGGCGATTCTGATGCGGCAAGCGGCAAGGATGGCGCGGCGATGTCGCAATTGCCGCCGGAACGTCTGCGCCAGACCATGCACGGTGCGCCGCTTTGGGCGCGCACCGCCACCGTCGCGGCAGGGCCGGTGTTCAATTTCGTGCTGTCGATCCTGATTTTCTCTGCTGTGATGATGACAGGCGGCAAGACCGCTGATCCATTGACGGTGGGCGCGCTCAAGCCCTTGCCGGTCGAGGGGATAACGCTGGAACCGGGGGATCAGGTTCTGGCGATCGAAGGCCAGAGCCTGCCGGACGTCGCAGGCGGAGAGGTCTATGACGACCTGATCGACGGCCTTCCGATGGAGCCGCTGCTCAGCTATGAGATCGAGCGCGATGGCCGACGGCAAGAGGCTTTGGGCCCGCAGCTGATGCCGCCGCTGATCAGTGGGCTGGCTCCGCAATCGGCCGCGTTTGCGGCGGATTTGCGGGCCGGGGATGTGATTACCTCCGTGAATGACATGCCTGTTGTCGCTTTTTCCCAACTCAAGGACGTGGTCGAGGGCTCGAACGGCGCGCCTCTGGCATTGTCGATGTGGCGTCCCGGAGGTGAGACCTACGATGTCACGATCACGCCGCGCCGCGTCGACGAGCCTCAGCCTGAGGGCGGGTTCCAGACCCAGTGGCGTATCGGCATTGCCGGCGGAATGGCGTTCGAGCCGGCAACGGAGCGGCTTGGCCTGTTCGAGGCGATGGGCGATGCGGTGGGCCAGACCGGCGAGATTATCCAAAGCTCGCTCTCGGGTCTTTATCACATGGTCACCGGGGCGATCAGTAGCTGCAATATGTCCGGCCCGATCGGCATAGCACAGGTGTCAGGCGCAATGGCCAGTCAGGGCGCGCAGAGCTTCGTGTGGTTCATAGCGGTACTGTCGACCGCGGTCGGGCTGCTGAACCTTTTTCCCGTGCCGGTGCTGGATGGCGGACATCTCGTGTTCTATGCCTATGAGGCGGTCACTGGCCGCCCCCCGAGCGAGCGGGCGCTGCGTATCCTGATGAGCGTTGGCCTGACGCTGGTGCTGTCGCTGATGCTGTTCGCGCTGTTCAACGACATCTTCTGTCCATAATGGCTGGGAGGTCGCAAACGCGCCGCAAGCCAGGTCTCATAAAGGCAGGTATTCCACCATCTCGCCCGCGCTGCGCGCGGGATCACTGGCGGGACGCACCATCAACGCTTCGGCATTCGCAAGAATTCTCAAGAGAGAACTGTCCTGTTTGTCTTCGGGTCTGATACCGTCCGCCGAGAGCGCGGCGCGCATGTAATGCTCACGTGGCCCGTTTCGGGGCAGGGGGCACGCGAGAGGGGCCGTCTTGCGCGGTGTCGGACACGCGCCAAACCCCAACATGACCCGCAGCATTGGCGCGAGGAAGACGTGCCCGCACACCATCGCCGAGACCGGATTGCCCGGCAGTCCGACCATGGCGGCATCGCCCATGCGGCCGGCCATCAGCGGCTTGCCGGGGCGCATGGCTACCTTGTAAAAGGCGCGGTCCATCCCGAGATCGCCTGCCACTTGGCCCACCAGATCGTGATCGCCCACCGAGGCCCCGCCGATGGTAACGATCAGATCTGCACCATGGGCGAGGGTGAACCCGGCCGTGAGAGACGAAACCGTGTCGCGCGCGATTGGCAGGATACGCGCCTCTGCCCCGAGGCTGTCCAGCAGGGCCTTGAGACCGAACGTGTTGGACGCGATGATCTGGTCGGGTCCGGGGGCCTCGCCCGGCATGACAAGCTCGTCGCCGGTGGACATGAGCGCGATCTGCGGTTTGCGGCGTACCGGGACGTCGGCGATATTCATCGAGGCCAGCAGCGCAATATCCGCCGGGCGCAGGAGGCGCGGCGCGGCGATGCTCTGGCCTTCGCGAAAATCGCAGCCGGCGGGGCGAATATGGTCCTTGGTTCCGATATCGGTGCCGAGCGTGATGGTGTCGCCGCCGCGCGTCACGTCCTCCTGAATGATGACGCGGGTCGCCCCCTCGGGTAGCGGCGCGCCGGTGAAGATGCGCACCGCCTCTCCGGCATTTACAGGCCGGCCAAAACCATGCCCCGCCGCCGCCTCGCCGATGACAGTGAACCGCGCGCCGGGTGTGGCCTCGTCTGCGCGGATCGCGTAGCCATCCATCGCCGAGGCGGCAAAGGGCGGTTGATCGCGCCGCGCCGTGACCTCGCGGGCAAGGATACGGCCCGAGGCCTCGGCCAGCGGCACCTCCTCGATTGCCACTGGCTCAACGAGAGCGAAGAGATGCGAAAGGGCGGCGTCAACCGTGATCATTGCGCCTTATACCGCCCTGATTTACCGCCATCTTTGAGTAATACACGAATGCCGCCGATCTCCATCGCCTTGTCCACCGCCTTGGCCATGTCATAGACCGTGAGCGCGGCCACCGAGACGGCGGTCAGCGCCTCCATCTCGACGCCGGTCTGCCCGGTGGTCTTGACCGTGCCCTCGATCCGCACACCGGGCAGGTCAGGGTCGAGGGTCAGCTCGACTGCCACCTTGGTGACGGGAAGCGGGTGGCAGAGCGGGATCAGATCGGGGGTCTTCTTGGCCCCCATGATGCCGGCGAGTCGCGCAACGGAGAGCACATCACCCTTCTTGGCGCGGCCTTCGGCGATGATATCGTAGGTTTCGGGGGCCATCCTGATATGGCCTTCGGCGACGGCGACACGCGCGGTCACATCCTTGTCGGACACGTCGACCATATGGGCGTGGCCCTGACCGTCAAAATGCGTCAGATCGCTCATCAGATACCGCCTGCCGTCATCGGGTTGGCGAGCAGCGTGCGCGTCGCCTGCGCCACGTCCTCGGCGCGCATCAGCGTCTCGCCAATGAGGAAGCTGCGCGCGCCGTAGCGGGCCATTTCGGCCAGATCCTCGGGGGTGGACAACCCGCTTTCGCTGACGATCAGCCCGTCCGGATCAACGAATTTCGCCAGCTTGCGGGTGGTGTCGAGCGAGGTCTCGAAGGTGTTGAGATCGCGGTTGTTGATGCCGATCATGTTGGATTTGAGCGCGTTGGCCCGGTCCAGCTCCTCGCGGTTGTGCACTTCGATGAGCGCGTCCATGCCCCATCGGCTGGCCGCGTCTTCCAGATCTGCCGCCTGCGCATCCGAGACGCTGGCCATGATGATCAGGATGCAATCGGCGCCCCAGGCCCGCGCCTCGGCGACCTGGTAGGGGTCGTACATGAAATCCTTGCGCAGCACTGGCAGATCACAGGCGGCGCGGGCCTGTTCCAGAAATTCCGGCGCGCCCTGAAAGCTCGGCGTATCAGTCAGAACCGACAGGCAGGAGGCGCCGCCCTCGGCATAGGCCTCAGCCAGTGCGGCGGGGTCGAACTCGGCACGGATGAGGCCCTTGGAGGGGCTGGCCTTCTTGATCTCGGCAATCAGGCCATAGCCGGTCTTGCTGGCCCGAAATAACGCCTCGGCAAACGGCCGCACGGGCGGCGCAGCCTCGGCCTCGGCCTCGATCTCATCCTGCGGGCGCTCGGCCTTGGCGGCGGCGATCTCCTCCAGCTTGTAGGTCTTGATCTTGTCGAGGATGGTAGGGGTGGTCATGCGGCCTCCGATGTGAGTTTCGCCAGAGCGGTGATTTTCGCGCGCGCGGCCCCGCTGTCGATGCTTTCGACGGCCATGGCAACGCCAGCGCGCAGGTCGGGCGCGCGGCCGGCCACGGTGAGCGCGGCGGCGGTATTGAGCAGAACCGCGTCGCGATAGGCCCCGGGGGCGCCGTCGAGCAGCGCCTGAAGCGCGCGACCGTTCTCTTCGGGTGTGCCGCCAAGGATGGCCTCGAACGGATGTACGGGCAAGCCGAAATCCTCGGGATGCAGTTCGACCTCGCGGATGGTGCCGTCTTCCTCCAGCGCGGCGACCCAGGTGAGGCCGGTGATCGTCATCTCGTCGGTGCCGTCCGAGCCATGAACCAGCCATGCGCGCTCTGATCCCAATTGCCCCAACGTCTCGGCCATGGGCCGGATCAGATCGCGCGAGAACGCGCCGGTCAGTTGGCGCTTGACGCCGGCCGGGTTGGTCAGCGGCCCGAGGATGTTGAAGATCGTGCGGGTGCCCAACTCGGTTCGTACCGGGCCGACATGGGCCATTGCGGGGTGATGCATCGGTGCCATCATGAAGGCGATGCCGACCTGCGAGAGCGCGCGCTCGACCACCTCGACCCCCACCATCACGTTGAGCCCGAGTTGCGTCAGGGCATCCGCCGCGCCGGATTTGGACGACAGATTGCGGTTGCCATGCTTGGCCACCGGCACGCCCGCGCCTGCGACGACAATCGCGGTCGCGGTCGAGATGTTGAGCGTGCCCTTGCCGTCGCCGCCGGTGCCGACGATGTCCATAGCCCCCTGCGGCGCGCGCACCTTGTTGCATTTGGCGCGCATCACGGCGGCGGCGGCGGCGTATTCGTCGACCGTTTCGCCCCGGGTGCGCAGGGCCATCAGGAAGCCGCCGGTCTGCGCCGGGGTCGCCTCGCCCTCAAAGAGGATCTGGAACGCGGCTTCGGCCTCTTCCCGGCTGAGCGCGCGGTCGGCGGCGGCCCCGATCAGCGGTTTCAGCCGGTCGCTCATGCCGGAACCTGCATCACGTCGAGGAAATTCTGCAATAGCTTGTGGCCATGTTGCGAGGCGATCGATTCGGGGTGGAACTGCACGCCGTGGATCGGCAACTCGCGGTGCTGCAGGCCCATGATCGTGCCGTCCTCAAGCTCTGCCGTGATTTCCAGACAGTCGGGCAGGCTGTCGCGCTCCACCACCAGCGAGTGATAGCGCGTCGCCTCGAACGGCGAGGGCAGGCCCGCAAACACACCTTTTGCGGAATGTTGAATATGCCCCATCTTGCCATGCACGATCTCGGAATGACGAATGACCTTGCTGCCAAACGCCTGCCCGATGGTCTGATGCCCCAGACACACGCCGAGCAGGGGAATTCCCGCCTCGGCGGCGGCCAGCGTCAAGGCGAGGCAGATCCCCGCCTGATCAGGGTCGCAGGGCCCGGGCGAGAGCAGGATCCCGGCGGGACGCATCGCCATCGCGTCCTGCACATTGAGCGCATCATTGCGTTTGACAACGGTCTGCGATCCCAATTCGCCCACGTAGTGGACGAGATTGTAGGTGAAACTGTCGTAGTTATCGATCAAGAGTAGCATTTTGCGCCTGTCCTCTCGTAAAGGGGGCTGGAGGCCTTGGGCCCGGTCGCGATATACTTGTTCAGGCTTGCGCGGCACCGTCAAGGGGCGCTAGGCCGGATATAAGGTAAAACAGGCGGATACGGGGGCAAAGGCAGTGGCACGCGGAGTTCTGGCGGGAATGATTGCGGGAACGGTTGTTTCGGGGCTCGTGCTCGGGACAGCATCGGTTCTGATTGAGATGCCGGGGGGCGTTGCCCCGGAGGCGGATACCGTGGAGGTCACGCCCGGATCGGGGTTCGATCTGAAGCGCGATGACCGGGAGGCGGCCTTGCCCGAAGTTCAGGGTGGTCCCGAGAGCGGTGGGGTGTCGCAGATCGTGCCTCCCGTCCCGGATGATCTTGCGTCACTTGGCGGCGCGGATACCGCACCCGCGCGCCAGCCTGAGACCGGCACCGCGGACGGGTTGGCCGAAGCCCCCGCCGCAACCTCTGAGAGCGCCGGTGTCGAGGTTGAAAGCGAAAGCCCGGTTCTGCCCAGTCCGCAGGTGCCTGCTCCGGCTGTGCCCGAGGGCGAGGGACGTGTTTCGGTGTCTACCGATCCGGCGCAGCCGCCCGCGCCCGACACGGGCGAAGAGAATGCCGGTCTGACGGCGCCAGACGACACCGCCCCTCAGACAGAGAGCCAGGAGTTGCCGACCCAGGAAGACGCGCGCAGTGCAGTGCCCGTCTTTCCCGAGGAAGAACCCGCGCCAGTCCCCTTGCCAGAGACAACGGGTGATGCGGGCTCGATAGAGCCCGTCGCGCCGGATGAGGGCGCTGTTGCACCGTCTGAAGCGGAGCCGGACACCACCGGCGATGAGCAGGCCAAGACGCTCCCTCCGAGCGGTACGATCGACGACCGTGCGGAGGGCGTAACAACCAGCCGGTTACCGCGCATCGGCGAAGCTGAGCCGGACGCCGAGGAAAGTGCCGATGTCTCGGCACCGCAGGGCGCCCTTGAGCGCAACTCCGTGAGTTTCGAGAATCCCGATGACAAACCTTTGATGGCGATCATATTGATGGATGATGGCCAGAGCCCGATCGGTTTGGAGGCCGTGCAGAGTTTTCCCTATCCCCTGAGCTTTGCGGTGGATGTCGACTGGCCCGGTGCGGCCGAGGCGGCGGCGCGCTATCGCGATGCAGGGTTCGAAGTGCTGGCGATGGCCGATCTGCCCGAGGGCGCGCGGGCCGAGGATACCGAGGTGGCCATGCAGGCATGGCTCGATCAGGTACCTCAGGCCGTTGCGGTGCTGGAGGGCACGGGCAATGGCCTGCAATCGAGCCGTGAAGCGAGCGCTCAGCTTGCACCAATCCTCAAGGAGAGCGGCCACGGTCTGGTGATGCATTCCAACGGATTGAACACGGCCCAGAAACTCATTGCGCGCGAGGGCGTGCCATCTGCCAGCCTGTTTCGTGATTTCGACGGCGACGGGCAGAACGCGGCAGCGATACGCCGGTTTCTGGATCAGGCCGCGATGAGGGCCGGGCAGCAGGAAGAGGGCGTGATCATGCTCGGGCGTCTGCGGGCCGATACGATCAGCGCGCTCTTGCTCTGGGGATTGCAGGATCGCGCAACGAGCGTGGCGCTGGCCCCGGTGTCGGCGGTTTTGACGCAAACAAGCGAGTAGACCTGCTTGCGCGGATCACGGGTCAAGACATCAGCGATCCGCCTTGATCTTGCGAAGGTTGCCGCTTAACCTTCCTCGATTGCAGTGCTGATTGGGAGAGTTAATTTGAATTTCAGTATGATGAAAAGTGGTGTGGTTTTCGTGCTGTCCCTTGCGGCGAGTGCTGCGCATGCCGACATGACTGTCCGCTTGGGCGGCGGGTGGGATGGGAACAAGGTTCCCACTGGTCAACAATGCCGCCTCTTTGGCGGCAAGGGCAGCACACCGCCGATGCGCGTGTCCGGCGTCCCGGATGGCTCTGTTTGGATCATCGCTTACTTCAACGACAAGTCCTATGGGCCGCTATCGCGTAATGGCGGGCACGGCACGATCGGGTATCCGGTCAAGGGGGCCACGACCGATCTTCCGGCGGTGCCGGGAATGACATCCAACCTGCCGAGCGGTGCCCGGGTGATCAAGGCGGCGCGTGCGACTGGTGACTATGCCAGCCCTGGCTATCTGCCGCCGTGTTCGGGCGGGCGTGGCAATCGCTACACTGTCGATCTCAAGGCTATTGATCGAAACGGCAAGGTTCTGGACAGCGTCAGTAATGTCGATATCGGTAAATACTGACGCGGATTTCATGCGCTCAGGCGTCGCGCCACTGGCCTTGGGCGAGGCTCACCAATGACCAGTCACTCACCCGCCAGCGGACAAGGCGCAAGGTCGGGTGACCCACATGCGCGGTCATGCGCCTTACCTGCCGGTTGCGGCCCTCGGATATGGTGATTTCCAGCCAGCAGTCGGGCACCGATTTGCGGAACCTTACTGGCGGGTCACGTGGCCATAGATCAGGTGGGTCGATCCGGCGCACATTGGCGTGGCGTGTTGGCCCGTCCTTGAGCATCACACCATGGCGGAGGGCATCGAGGACCTGGTCCTCTGGTTCGCCCTCGACCTGCACGAGATATGTTTTCTCGGTCTTGAAACGCGGCGATGCGATGCGTGCTTGTAGCTTGCCGTCGTCGGTCAGCAGCAAGAGCCCTTCGCTGTCACGATCAAGCCGACCTGCGGGGTAGACGCCGGGTATGTCGATATAATCCGAGAGCGTGGCACGCGGGCTGTCGGACTTGCCGTCCGTGAATTGCGAAAGAACGCCATATGGCTTGTTGAAGAGAATGAGGCGGGCCATGGCCTTTCTTGCCCGAGCAGTGCGCCCGCCGCAAGCCGATAGCAATGCCGCGCGGGCTTCGGTCGCGGCTCATCAATATCGAGAGGGACGTAGTTTGGAATGATCCGGGTTTTGATCAGATCAAGCATATCGCCTCGGATCTTGCCACGTGCCGGATCAACGAGGCCGGTCCTCTTGAGAACGAGCCGGACGTCGATCTCACGTCCGAGATACTGGCTGTTGATGTCGAGCTTGCGATCAACGTTAGCGATCGAAACAAAATGCTTTAGCCTCATAAGACATGGTATGGGCGCTGGCTAAGGTGGCCGTCAGCGCGGTCGCGCCCTGTGCCATGTCAAATGGCGCCGCGCGCGGCCTCTTACACCATCTCGTAGGGCAGTACCGTATGATCTGGGAGCAATTCTGACCCCTTGAAAACGTTGCGCACTTCACAGGCTGGCCCGAAAAATGTGCTCAAGCTTTTGTTTCGCGCAGCTCTTTTTCGAGGGCATCGGCTGAGGAGGCGCGTGAGCTGGCAAGGCCACTGACCAACGCATAGGCCGCAGGGGTCAGGAAGAGGGTGAAAACGGCAGCCATGCCAAGACCGCCCACGATCACCCACCCGATCGAGGCCCGCGCCTCGGCCCCCGGCCCGGTCCCGAGAATGAGCGGCAGGCCGGCCATTACCGTGCAAATGAGCGTCATCGCGATCGGACGCAGCCGCGCGAGCGCCGCCTCATAGGCCGCATCCATCACCTCGCGCCCCTCGTCGCGCAGCTGATTGGCGAACTCGACCAGCAGGATGCCGTTCTTGGCCATCACCCCGATCAGCATCAGCACCCCGATCTGGCTGTAGATATTGATCGTCGTGCCCGTGAGCAGCAGTGCGTAAATCGCGGCACAGACGCCGAACGGCACCGTCGTCATCACCACCAGCGCGCTCGTCAGGCTCTCGAACTGCGCCAGTAGCACGAGGAACACCACCAGAAGTGCTATTACGTAGGTTGCCGTGAGCGCTGAAGAGGTCTCGTCGAGCGAGGCCGCTTCACCAAGGAAGATGAGGCCGATGCCGGACGGCAGCTGCTCCTGCCCAAGCGCGCGCACCTCGTCGATCACTTCGCGCAGTGTTACCTCTGGCGCCACCGAGGCGTCGATCTCGATGGCGCGACGCTGCTCATGACGGTCAAGCTCTGCCGCGACGCCGCGTTCGTTCAGGGTGACGATCTGGCTCAATGGCACCAGGTCGCCCGCATCCGAGCGGATATTGAGGTTCATCAGGTCGACCGGATCGCGCACCGCTCCTGCGGCGGATTGCAGAAAAATCGGCACCGCCTCGTCGTCGATGGTCAGTTCCGCCACCTCGTCCTCGTCAATGAGCGCGCGCAGCGTTCCTGAGAGCGTCGCCATCGGCACTCGCAGATCCGAGGCGCGCTGCCGGTCCACCCCGATGCTGAGCTGCGGCTGCGTCGCCTGATACTGTATCCGGATCCCCGAGAGCCCTTCGATCCCCGCCAGATCCTGCGCAAAAGCGTCGGCAGCCTCGGCGATCTGCGGATAGTTCGGCCCTGTGAGCGCGATGCTCAGGCCGCCGCCCGATCCGCCGCGCAGCCCCAGACTGTTGCCGCTGCGAATGCGCGGGCGCGCGCCGGGCAGGGCTTCAAGCTCATCACGGATCTCAGCCTCGATATCCGCCTGCGACACATCCCGCTCCTGCCAGGGGACGAGGCGCACGCCGATGCTGCCGCGGTTGAGGTCATAGCGCCCGGTGATCGAATAGAGGCTCTGCGCCACGCCCTGTTCGACATAGGGCCGCAGCATGTCCTCGACCTGCACCACCTGCCTGTCCGTGTAATCAAGCCCGGTGCCGTCCGGCCCCTGCACCCAGACCGAGACCATGCCGCGATCCTCCGGCGGCACCAGCTCCTCGCCCAAACGTTCATAGACAAGAACCGCGCCCCCGGCGATCAGCGTGGCGCCCACCAGCGTCACCAACGGCGCGCGGATCATCGGGCGGATAAGCGCGCCGTAAAGCGCCGCCAGCCGAGTTCCCAGTCCACCAAAGACCCCGCCACCGCGCCCCAACCCCTCCGAGAGCGAGGCCAGCATCGGGCACATGGTCAGCGCGACAAAGGACGAGATCGCCACCGTCGCCGCCAGCACGAAACCGAATTCGGTGAATAACCGCCCGGCATCGCTCGGCAGGAAGGAAATCGGCACAAAGACGGCGATCAGCGTTACCGTGGTTGCGATCACCGCGAAAAACACCTGCCCCGATCCCAGAACGGCGGCGGCGCGGCGGCCCATCCCCTCCTGCCGCCGACGCTGGATATTCTCGGTCACGACGATGGCATCGTCCACCACCAGCCCGGTGGCCAGCACCAGCGCCAGCAGCGTGATCAGGTTGATCGAGAACCCCATCAGGTAGATCCCCGCGACCGATCCCACCAAGGCAATCGGGATGGTCACGGCCGGGATGAGCGTGGCCCCGAGACGGCCGAAAAACACCCAGATCACCGCAATCACGATCACCAGCGCCACGCCAAGCGTCTTGAGCACCTCGGAAATCGCGCCCTTGATGAACACCGCATCATCGCTGGTGACGGCAAAGCCGAGATCTGGAAACCGCTGTTTCAGCCGCTCGATCACGCTGCTCACCTCGTCGGAGATCCGCACCGTATTGGACTGCGCCTGCCGCACGATCCCGAGGCTGACCACCTGCCGCCCATCAAGCCGCGCGACGCTGTCGGGCGTGGCAAGTCCGAAATAGACCCCGGCCACATCCCCCAGCCGCACCCGGTCGCGCAACAGCAACTCCTCGATGCGCGCAGGCTCGGCCACGGTGGCATCGGCGCGCACCAGCACCTCCAGCGGCCCCGAGGAAAAACTGCCCACCGGCACGTCGAACTGCGCCGCGCGCAAGACCTCCGCAACCTCGCCAATCGAAAGGCCAAAGGCCGCCAGCCGGTCCGGCCTGACCTCGACCCGCAAGACCCGCTGCCGATCCCCGAACAAGACCACCTCGGCCACGCCATCGACGGCGGTGAACTCGGTGGCGATGGCATCCTCGACCAGCCGGGTCAATTCCCCGATGGACCGCGCGTCACTCCACACCGCGACATCGACGACCGGATCGGCATCCTCCTCGGATTTCACCACGAACAGATCCTCGACCCCGTCCGGCAATCGCGTCTCGACCCGGCTCACCGCCTCGCGCACGTCATTGGCGGCATTGGCCAGATCGCGATCCGAACTGAACTCCACCCGCATCCGGAAATTGCCTTCTTCCGAAGACGTCCGCACGGCCTCGACCCCGGCAACCCGCGCCACCGCCCCCTCGACCAGGGACGCGACCTCGGCATCGACCGTTGTGGGCGAGGCACCGGGATAATTGGCGCGCACCGACACGATGGGCCGGTCCACGTCGGGCAATTCCCGCACCTCGATGCCAAAGAGCGCGCCGATGCCTGCGATCACGATCAGCAGGCTCATCACCGCCGCCAGCCAGGGCCGTCGAACGCTCAGATCGGAAATGCCGCGGCCGCCCATGCTCATGAGCGGACCGCGTCGGGATCGTTCAGGACCTTGACCTTGATACCGGGGCGCAGCCGCTGCGTACCCTCCACGATGACCCTGTCGCCCTCCGCCAGTGGGCCATCCAAGATCACGAGACCCGCCCGGCGCCGCACAAGCTGCACCGGCACCTGCTCTGCCTTGCCGTCTGTAACGCGCCAGACCTGCAAAGCGCCCCGCGAAAATTGCAGCGCCAGTTCCGGCACCGCCGGATACCTCATGCCGGGCAGATCGAGCCGGATTGAAAACGATGCGCCGGGCCGCAACAGATCACCGGCATTGTCGATGGCCGCCCGCACCCGCGCGGTGCGGGTGTCGGCCTCGACGCGGCTGTCGATGGCCACGACTTCGCCGTCAAAGCTGCGCGCCTCGACGGCCGGGGTGTGCGCGACGATGGCTAACCCGATCCTGACGCGGCTCAAGAGTGCCTCGGGCAGGTCGAATTCCACAAGGATGCGGCTGCGGTCATCATAGCTGGAAATCGCGTCATCGGCGACGATCCTGTCGCCTTCCTCCACGTTGGCCAGCCCCGATACACCGTCAAAGGGCGCGCGCAGTGTCCGGTCGTCCAGATCGGCCCGCGCTTGTTCAACGGCAATTTGGGCGACCTTGTACTCAGTCTCGGCTTCCTCGAACCGCGCGGTCGCGGCGGCCCCGGTGTCCTGCAATGCGCGATAGCGGTCGCGTTCCGATGTGGCGCGTTGTAATCGGGCCTCGGCAAGGGCAAGCGCGAGTCTCTCATCGGTGTCGTCCAGCCGCATCAGCGTGTCTTGTCTCTCAAACTTGCGCCCGGGCAAGATGGCAAGGGAGGTGATTTCTCCGCCTGCTGGTGCCCGCAGCGTGATCGAACGCTGAGCGAAACCGGTACCTATGGCCGAGAACGTCAGATCGTCCCGGGCTGTCTCGACCTGCGAGACAATGACCGGTGCGCCTTGTGCCTCGGGCACCGCATCCGACGATGGCGCGGCTGTATCCGATGCCCATAGTGCCGCCACGTCCGCGCGAAAGTGCCACGCGACAGCCGCCCCGACGATCAGTAGGGCGGAGAGCAGGAGTTGTTTTATCAAACCCGTTCGCGTCAAAAGCGGTCACCTGTCAGCTGCGATCCTGTTATAGCATAGCGTGCAACACCAATCCGTCACGAAACTCTTGCAGGGGCATATTGGAGGTGTCGACAGGTTTTGTTGCCTCAATCTCGCAGGAACGTCGCGCCTTGCGTCAATCGTCCCACCAGGTTCCGGAACCAATTCCAGTCCTGAGCGGCGCTTTCGTTGACCACAAGGCATTTTTGCGCGTGTAGACCGGCGCGTCAGTGACGACAAAGATCCGCCCGGCACGAACGGGACGATCAGCGAGCGCCTCGGACAAGCAGGCGGAGCCGCGATTGTCGAGAATGAATTGGAGCGCCCACCATGAACTGTCAAAATTGATCCGCGCCACAGCCCGGTCATGATGCGCGCATATTGCAAAAGCTTGGCGCCCGCTGGTGTCAGCGTCGCCCCCGATTTGTGACGGTTGAGCAGAGTTTGCCCAATCTCGTCCTCGAGCGTTTTAAGTCGCGCGGTGACGGTGGATTGGGTCACGTTCATCTTTTGCGAGGCGCGAACGAGGCGTCCTGTTTCGCCGGTCGCCACGATCAGTGGATCGATGACCGGTTTTCCGGGATTGCGTGCTGCGGCGCACCCGGAGCCGCCCCACAAATAGACGGAGCATCCGTCTTTTGCTGTGAGCTGCACCAACGGTGCGATCAGGCAGTCACTTGATCGTTCTCGGTCATGTCTGCGACGCGCTGCCCAGCCGAGCCCGGCCTCTGACCTGTCAAGATGGCTGTTATCACCGGGTGCTGCCGCAAACAAAACCGGCCCATGTGGCTGCTACCTGAAGGCGTGCGAATGAAGACCTGCAAGATGCTGATCGACGGGAATTGGGTCGCGTCCTCGGAGGGCGGTACTTTCCCGAGTTTCAACCCGGCGACAGGCGAAAACTGGGCCGCGATACCCGAAGCCTCAGCCTCGGATGTGGACCGCGCCGTGCGATCTGCTGAGTGGCGGAGGGATGGAGTTCGGCGTTCGCTCAGGTGCCTATCAGCGCGAATTCGACCGGATGTTTCCGGGGCTCGATCAAAAGGACAGCTGGCGCTATCTGCAAGAGATGCTGCCGCTGCTCAAAAGGCTACGGGCTGGCGACGTGGCACATGATGGCACCTACTGGCAATTCCCCAGCTCGACATCCTGTCCCAAACCCCTGCAGACGGAGGTTCCGATCTGGGTCGCGGCGCGCTCGCCGATCACCTTTGACTACGCGATCGCGCACGACTGTAACATCATGAGCTGGCCGCTGACGCAGCCATTTTCCGAGGCCGGGAAAGATCGCAGTATGTTGGACGATAGCGGCCGGCGGCTCAATCCGGGCTACTCCGGGAAATTCGCCATGATACGACACACCGTGCACTATGACAGCGGTTCGACTACTGCTATGAGCCACGCCATCGCCGCTGAAATCCCTCGCGCAGAATCCCGCGTTGTGCCGCACCTAAAGCATCTTGGCCTGATCGAACGGCCCGAGCCTTTCTCAGCGCCGTTCTTCGCCTTTCTGGACCGCGTTGTGAGGTGAATATGCGCGAGGCAGCACACAGTGTCATGTAATTCTGTCATGCATGCGCATTCATCCAGTTTTGGCAGGCCCGTCCGGCGTTTTGAAACAGGGCGAGGCTTTGGGCGACAGCGACCAACGCCTCGTGTGGTGCCAGAGTGCATTGAGCATCCGCTTACGAGGTCAGCGTCCGCGACATGCGACCCGGTGATGATGCATGCTGATGTCGGTTTGCCTCTGGTTGTCCAAGATACGATTTCTATGCGGTTCAAGGATCTGGCCGCTCTGACGGAGCTCGCTCAAGTTTTTGAAATTTCGTCTTGTAAACCTCTGGTTTGCCCGGCTATACGCGTCGGCGGAGACGTGGCCGAGTGGTCGAAGGCGCTCCCCTGCTAAGGGAGTAGGCCCGGAAGGGTCTCGTGGGTTCGAATCCCATCGTCTCCGCCACTAAACAACGTTAGTGCATTGAAATTTTGGAACTTATCCTGGATTTTAATTGGGCGTTCCCACACATGTTCCCACATATTATTAATGTATTCCCTGAATGTCTGATCCCGAGCATGGAGAGACATGTCACTCTTCTGGGTTTCGTACGGTGATCAGTTCTCGTTGGCGTTCACTGCTGATCTAGCCATAGCTGCGAAGCGTCGTTAAAACGTCAGTATGGCCAAGGTTTTGGGAGTTTGCGACAAATTCCGCGACCGAGGTGGATGTATTCGCTGCTTGGCGTGCCAGCATGTGCCGAAAGGCATGCGGACCGTAGTTCGGCAAGCCAGCTTGAGAAAATGCATCATTGACGATTTTGCGAACCGGTTCGGTGCTTTTCCATGGGCGGCGCGCGAAGCCTGTTCCTTTGAACCCACTGTTGGCGTGTGCGGCGATGGCTGTCGCGGGGAAAAGTGGGCCCTGAGCCTGGTGCGACATGGTCAATTACCGGAACGGGAAGTGATGACCGGGATCGGTCCGGTGCCAGTGAAAGTGCCGCGTGTGCGGGACCGGGGCGCTGGCGAAGACAAGATCACCTTCACGCCCAGCATCCTGCCCCGGTATCTGCGCAAGGCCAAATCGGTCGAAGAACTGTTGCCGTGGCTTTACCTCAAGGGCGTGTCCACGGGCAATTCTTCCGAGGCGCTGGAGGCGTTGCTGGGCCCGAATGCCAAGGGCCTGTCCGCCAAGACTATCACGCGTGTCAAATCCGACTGGTGGGAGGACTACGAGGCTTGGCAGAAACGCGACCTTGGCGCGCGGCAGTTTCTCTACCTCTGGGCGGACGGCGTCTACTTCAAGGCGCGGATGGCTGACCTCCAATCCGATCGAAAGTACCTTTGCCACCGTCAGGCATCGAACGAAACGCACCAAAGGATGCATGAGCCGCAAGACAGGACTGGCCATGGCCTTCAGGCTGATGATGTCAGCACAGAAGAAATGGCGCAAACTCGACGGTCAAAATCGCCTGCCTGAGATCATTCAGGGGATTGAGTTCCGAGACGGGGTCCGCCAAGTTCAAGCTGCCGCCTGATCAGGCATCACCAACTTTTGGCCATATCTCGCGTGAGCGAGCTTGAAAACGGTCGCAAAATCGGCCAACCTCTCCTCAAGACAACATCACTTGGGAAATGTCGGCTCTATCTCGGATGGGTAACCGTCTGGCTTCGGTTTGGTGCCAAGCTCTTTTGACTCAAGCACTGGCTTCGGTCGACGTCCTGGGACGGCGCCTCACATATGTTTAGAAATATGTTCCGCACAATATGCCTTTCCATTGCACTGGCCTATGCCCCCGGCTTCCCCGTGATGGCGCAGACGGATGTCCGGGGCATCTGCGTTGTTCTTTCTGTCGAGGGCGCCAGCGTGGTGTCGGCGCCGGGCAATGGCCGCCGGGCAGCGGAGGTCGGGCTTGGATTGGGCCGTGGCGCGACGCTGCGCACCGAGCACAATGCCCGCGTTACGCTGCAGTGTGATAGCGAGCTGCGCGTCGTTGTCGGTCCGGCCTCCGAAATCGCGGTCGCGCGCCTCGTGGACGACGCGCAGCAGACATTCGGTATGCGGCTA
Source organism: uncultured Roseovarius sp. (assembly GCF_947259555.1). Classification (GTDB taxonomy): domain Bacteria; phylum Pseudomonadota; class Alphaproteobacteria; order Rhodobacterales; family Rhodobacteraceae; genus Roseovarius. The sequence continues at coordinate 16,177 of NZ_CAMYMD010000019.1, read as the reverse complement.
ATGCAGGGTATCGCGGGGTTCTTCTCCGATGGCGACGATACCGGCGAGACCATTCAGATTCGAACACCGTCGGCCGTGGCCGCCGTGCGTTCCACCGAATGGGCCATGCGTGTTACCGAGGGCGCCAGCGCGGTTTTCGCGCGCGAAGGAGCAGTCTTTGTCTTTGGCGAGACCGAAACGGTGCAGTTAGGCCCGGGGGACGGTGTCGATGTCACGGCGGACGGCACAGTCGGTTCAGTTGTCCAATGGGGCCAGCTGCGGATTGACCGCTTTGCTGAGTTGCTGGGGCCCGATTGGTGACAGGCCGCGGCCTAGCCCTTGTACGCTGGGCGCGCGTTGGCCTGTTGGTACTGATCGGCGCCTTGGTCCTCGTTATATGGCATCCGGGTGAAAGAGGCAGGATTGGCGCGGGCATTGAGGGGCGGCTGCTTGATCTGCGCTTTGCGGTGCGGGGGCCATTGCCGCCGTCCGATCCGGTGGCCATCGTGGTGTTCGACGATCTTGCGGTGTCCACACTGGAGGCCTTTCCACCAAGCCGCGCCGATATCGCAAGAATCGTTCGGCAGGCGTTCGCCGCTGGCGCTGAGGTTGTCGCGCTTGACCTGCTTTTGGTGGACCCGCGCGACGATGACCCAACGCTGGCCGAGGCGCTCAAACTGGGGCCCACGGTTTTGGGTGTCGCTGAGGCACGCTCAGAGGCCACCCCATCGGCCTTGACCATTCCTGGTGGATTCGGACTGGTCGTTGGCCCGCGCCCAACGGCGGCCTTGCCCGCGATGGGGCCAGCACCCGGACTGCAAGGTCATGCGGCCGTGGGACATGTCACAGTCCGGCACGACAGCGACGGCATGCTTCGCCGAATGTGGCCAGCTTTGACTGTGCAGACGCCCGACGGGTTGGTTACCGTGCCGGGGCTGGCAATCGCGGCGATTTCAGTACAGCGGTCCCGGCCCGACCTGATCCTATCAGGCGGTTTTCCCGGGGGACGGTTGGAGGGCGCATGGCCCACAGCAAGATTGGACTTGCAGGGTGCGCTGCCACTCAATTTCTACGGCCCCAGTGGAACCATTCCCATCCATTCCGCCGCCGCGTTGTCCGACGCTGACTTGCATGGCAAGATCGTATTTATCGGCGCAACCGCGACGGGCTTTGGCGACCGCCATGCCACCAGTCTTGACGCAACGCTGCCCGGTGTGGAAGCACATGCGACCTTCGCCGGCAACCTGCTCGACGGGCGGGTTCTGCGCCGCGATTTGATGGCCTTGGGTCTCGGCGGGGCACTGGCCGTTACTGTTGCTTTGGCAGGGCTCTTTGCCGGGGGGCTTGCGCGACCATGGCTTGCCTTGCTGGTCAGCGCCCTTTTAGCGGCGGCAACGCTGTCTGCATTGCAAGCGGCGTTCGAAGCGGGCTGGTGGCTCGACGCCACAACCGTGCTGGGGGCGCTTCTGGTGGGACTGGCGGTCGGAGGGACGTTGCGCTTTCTGAACACACGACGTCGTGCGACCAATCTCGCGCGCTTTCAGTCACCGCGCTTGGTCGAAGCCATCGCCTCTCAAACTAACCCGCTGAGTCGTCTTGCGCCTCAGCAAGCAGTCGTCCTGTTCGTCGACGTAGCCGGGTTTACCACGATGGCAGAACGTATGGGGCCCGCTGGCACGGCCGACTTCTTGAGCGCCTTTCACGAACAGGTAGAGGCCGCTGCCGATCCGCTGGGCGGGGCAATTCTGGACTTCTCCGGCGATGGTCTCCTTGTTGTATTCGGCCTTCCCGAACCGGCTGAGGGAGATGCCACGCATGCGCTGGAGTTCGCCGAAAGACTATTCCATGCTGCGGCAAGGGACGGTGTGAGTTTACGCATCGGCGGCCACGCCGGGAAAGTGCAGCTTGGCATTCTTGGTGGAAAGCGACACAGGGTTGTTTCTATCAGCGGCGATGTCGTCAACACGGCCAGCAGGTTGCAAGAGTTTGCCAAATCCCAGGGCGCAGAGTTGGCCATGTCGGATGCCCTGATCGCCAGCGAAAGCCGGGCGCTAGCCTGGGCCGAGACGGCTCAACTGACCCCACTAGCCGATCAATCGTTGCGTGGCCGGAGTTCCACAGAGACGATTTGGATCGGCAGGTGCCGAAGCCCAGCGACGTGACACGCAATGCGATCAAGTCAAAATCGGATCAACACCTTAAACCTGACAGCGATGAAGTAAGAAGCTATCCCCGAAGCCAAAGGACGAGCCCCGAAACACCGACAAATCCGCCGTTAAAGCGGAGTTTCCACCGGTTTCGTGGACGGTTATGGGCTTGGAGATACCAGCCCTTCAGTGGCGGTCCTTTCGTAGTTGATCGGTGACTTGAAGCCCTCCTGGACCAGTAGCCCCTGCAGCATCCGGCTGCCTGCGAACGGGAATTCCATATGCAGCTTGTCGATCCGGTGCGTCAGCTTGAGATCGGCGTCCGACACCGGGCGGGGCTTGTATTAGACACTGCCCCGGCTGATCCCCAGCACCTTGGCTTGGCGGCTGATACTCAGCTTCGCAGTGAGATCGATCATCCTTTTGCGCTCGGCAACAGGCCCGCCTTGCCGAGCGCGCCGGGCAAAAAATCGTTCTCCAGCGTCAACTCTCCGACCTTCGCCTGCCGGGTCTTCACGTCGATCGCCGGTTCCGCCGCGGCCTTCGGGCTGTCGCCGAACACCCCGGTCGCGCCCTCAAGCAACTGGTCACGCACTGCTTGATCTGGTTCGAATGAACGTCGAAATCCTGCGCCAGTGCGATCAGCGTCTTCTCGCCCTTGATCGCAGCTACAGCCACTTTCGCCTTGAATGCCGGGCTGTGATTCCGGCGCGGCCGTCTTGCCATGGTCTTCTCCTTGCTCGGAGCATCATGCCGCCGTTGCACGGAAAATCCACCTATCCCGGCTGTTCAGATTTCCGGAACCACCTCGATGAAACTCTAGGCTACCGGCCTCTGCCCAACCTTTGTACACTCGTCGTGTGCAACGGGGAATTCATGTGGCCCCGGGATGCTCTTGCTGTCGATGACCGGCCCAACTACGAAGGACCTGAGATGACGCCCGGGAAGAACGCCAAATTCACGACCGGCAGCATCATGCGTCACGTTTCGGTTTCATCCTTTACGGCCAGCATCGGCCTGATGGCGATCTATGCGGTCGATCTGATCGACCTGATATTCATTTCGATGCTCGGGTATGAGGAAATGGCCGCCGCCGCTGGCTATGCCAGCGCTCTCATGTTCTTTACCAGCGCAATCAATATTGGCCTGTCAGTCGCAGCCAGCGTTTTGGTATCGCGGTCAATCGGCGAGGATGATGAGTTGGAGGCCCGAGAATACGCCACGAGCACAGCGATGCTCGTTATGGTGATCGGGATCGCCATGCCGCTGATTCTATTGACCAATATTGAGTTTTTCGTAAGAGCTCTCGGTGCCACGGGAGAGGTGGCTGACCTTGCGGCGACCTATCTTTGGATTGTCTTGCCATTCACTTGGGTGTCGGGCCTGTCCATGGTCACAGTCGCGTCGTTGCGATGCTACGGTGAGCTCCGGTTGGCGATGTACCCATCCCTTTTCGGCGCGTTGACCAATGCGGTGCTTGACCCGATCTTCATCTTCGCGCTGGGCATGGGCTTGCCGGGTGCGGCCTGGGCAACGGTGGCGGCGCGCTTCGTGACGCTGGGCCTTGCCCTTTATCCGGCGTTGCGCAAGCACAATGCGTTTGTCCCCCCAAGCGTGCGCTTGCTCTGGCGTGACCTCCAGACGGTGACACATTTCGCCAATCGGGCCGTGCTGGCCAGTGTGGCCACGCCCATTGGCACGGCGATCGTGACCCGAGAAATGTCAAAATTCGGGCCAGAGGCGGTGGCCGGGATGGCCGTGATCGGAAGGATGACGCCGGTTGCCTTCTCCGTAATTTGGGCGCTTTCGGGTGCCATCGGGCCAATCATCGGACAGAATTTCGGTGCCGACCATATTGATCGGGTCAAACGCGCCTATCTCGATGCCATCAAGTTTGTCGCGATCTATGTGCTCTGTATAACCATGATATTGTTTGCCTTCCGTGGCCCGATTGCTGATCTCTTTAATGCCGAGAACCTGACGAGGGAACTGATATACCTCTACTGCTTCCCCCTGGCACTGTCATCGTTCTTCAGTGGCTCGGTCTTTGTGGCGAGCGCGTCATTCAACACGCTGGGCCGCCCGTCTTATTCGATGTGGTTGAATTGGGGGCAGAACACCCTGGGCACTTGGCCGTTTGTCGTCGCTGGAGGGGTCCTGATGGGCGCGCAAGGGGTTTTGATCGGACAGGCGCTCGGTAGCGTAATCTTTGCCTCAATCGCGATATGGTTGGGATGGCGGCTGATAAAGAACCCTCCGCAAGAAAGCATGCGGCACCGGAGCCATAGCGCGCTCTTTGGCCATGGCAGCCTCATTGCCCATACACTCCAGAAGCATGTGGAAGACAAATGATCCTGACCGAGGGACCAAAACCCTGACGCCGACTGAAACTGTACATTTCTGAATGGTAGCGACAACAGGACCGTAGCGTTTGACCAGATCCTTGACATGGTTCCTGGCTCGGCGGGCGCATTAGGAGAATAGGGAAATGGAATTCATCACCACACACCACATGATTGAAGCCGTTGGCTGGCTCGCTGTTGCGTTCAAATTGGCGACGTTCTCCATGAATTCGATGATCTGGCTGCGTGTCCTCGTGATCTTGTCATCGGTCTGCTTCATCATCTATAGCGCTTTGTTTCAGATCTGGCCGCTTCTGGCGATTGAAGTCATCTTGCTCTCCATCAACGCTTATCGCCTCTACGAACTCATAGCGCTTAGCAGATTGGTGACGCATATGACGGACGAGTCCGAACCCGATTTCTCCGCCGCCATGTCTTATGGCAAAAAACGTGTCATCCAGTCGGGCGATTTCCTTTTTGAGAAGGGCGATCCGGTTGACAGCCTTTATTATCTGTCCGAGGGCCTCGTTGAAATCGAGGGTCAGAATGTGACTGTGCCTGCGGGAAAGATTTTCGGTGAGATGGCGTTCTTCAACAGCAGTGCCGCGCGAATGGCAACGGTTCGGTGCGTGGAGGATACGGTTGTTTACGAACTCAACGAGAAGCGCTTTACGCGATTGCAGTATGAAGACCCCAAATTCGCCATGGCCGTGATGCGCCTGGTCACCAGGCGGCTTGTGGCGAATGCCGCGCAAGCGCAGAAGGATTGATTCGGGCAAAGTCAGGTGGAGCCTATTCCCTGATTAAGGGGCGACTTCTGGCGGCGTGGCGCGTCCTACGGACCAGAGAACGGCCCAAGTGTGTTTTCACGTCGAGAGACTTCGGACATAGAGGTGGCTCGGCAAATCTGAACAGATGAGTTAGGTGGATTTTCTGCTCCCAATCCGGCAGCTTTGTCGGGACGAAGGAGCGAATCTATGGACGGCCCTTGCGCAAGGTGTTTTTGGGCGACGGAACCACAGCCCTGCCTTCAAGGCAAAGGTCGCATTGGCGGCGCTGAAGGGCGACAGAACGATGAGCGAGCTGGCGACGCAGTTCGACCTCCACCCAAACCAGATCAAGCAGTGGAAAGATCAGCTGCTCGATGGCGTATCGGATGTCTTCGATGACAAGCCGAGGGCATCATCGCGGGCTGGAGAAAACACTACAACTTTGCTTCATTACGCCCATCTTTCTTTGTTGTTGAAGAAAATAGATTTTGCTGATCCGGGTGCGATACTGCGGGGTGTTTGGGGTTTTGCCGCGCCCGTTTCTTGATCTGTTGTGCCGCCGTTTTTGATAGTTCCGCGCGCTCGAATACCCATGGATCGTCTGCAAGCGGGTGATTGGCTTTGATATCACCTGCTTCTGCTGCCAAGCGCAACGTTCTTGGGGCTACTCCGAGCAGTTTGGCCGCGCCGGAGAGATTGAGCCAGAGATCGAGACCATTGGGTTCGGGCTTGAATACCGGTATTTTGCGGTAGGACCGGAGTGCCGTAACCCGTTCCCTTGTCCAGCGGTTGCCGTTTCCGGTGGCGCAACCGTTCCGGTTCAAAATGCGCGCGATGACATCGTCGCTGGCGATCCGCGCAAGCTGGCGGACGGCTTCGACAATATCCGGTGCTGTTGCGTTGTGCTGTCCGCGACGGCGCTTGGGCAGGCGGATTTCGGTATGGGCGGCCCCGGCCCAATGAACCAGCAAAACGATCTCGGAGGCAATATCATCGAGTTCCGCCACCACTTCCCGGATCACCGTGCGAACGATGCGCTTCCTGAGCTTGGCATCGGTGGTCGGCGCGAACCAGACTTGTTCGAGATCGCTCCCGAGGGCCGTCAGGTCTTCCACCGGCAATGCTGTCCCCCTCGGGGTGTCCGTATCGTGGTGAGCGATCTTATTCTCGACCTCCTGGACATGCGTGAGTGCCCGGTTCCAGCGGGTCTCCAGTTCGGCGGTCACAAGGCGGTTCTCGGGATCGGATGCATCATACTGCCGAAACGCGCGATTTGCCTCGTAGTGCGCGGCCTCAAGGTCGCGACAGAGCGCATCGCGAACCTGATCCCGCTGACGCGCCACTTGCAGGGCGGCAGCCTCCGCCGCGGCGATGGCGCCCGGGCCGACCACCTGCAGGAGTGCGTGTTCAATGGCATCGTCGACTCGCAATTCGCCAAAAGCGATGCAGCGCGCCTCGCCATTATCCAAAGGACCGCGCCAGCAGGAGTAGCGGGGAATATCGTGTTTCTTGCCGGTATAGCGAACCGTCAGCTTGCGGCCACAGCGCCGAAGCCCGGTCAAAAGGGCGGCCCCATGTTTGGCTGCGCCGTGATGCCGGCTCTGAGGGATATTGTCGCTGACCATCTTGCGGATCGCCTCCGCCCGTTCCCAACTCACGTAGCCTTCATGGGCACCCGGCTTCGATGCAACCCATTCGTCGCGATCTTTCCTGCGAATGGCCGATGTCCCGAACCCCGCCGCTATCCGGGTCTTGCCATAGGCATAGGACCCGCCGTAGGCCGGATTGACGATCATGCGGTGGATGGTGGCGTATGTCGGCCGCCGCCAGCCCCGGCCGCACGCCGCGCTACGCCAAAAGGCTCCGCGCGCGGCCTCTTACACCACCCGGTGGGGCACTACCTCGAAACACCAACCACACACGACAACCACAAACGCTGGCCACACTCAAATAAAAGCAGTGCGTAATAAATTCCGTATTTGCCAGTGTTCAATCTCCATCAAACGCACAGAGGCCATCCGACAAATTTCACCACCTTTATGAGCCTGGCTCAGTGTGGTCTGATCCTAGAACAATCTGTTCAAGATAATCGATTTCGATCACCGGTTTTGCGGCAAATGTGGCTTCGCTCTGTGCCAGACGGTTGAGTGGATCGAAATCTCGCAGCGGACCGAAATCATAGCCTGTCATGGCTTCGAGGTCGCGGATGCGGATCTGAAAAGTTTTGTACTCACCGTATTCGAACCCTTCGGTCGCTTCGGTCAAGCCGCCGTCGAGCAGCATGTCCTGAATGAGCTGGCCCTGAGAGAGCATGTAGGCGGTGGCGTGCAGGCGGATGACCTCGTCGGGGCCTGTCGCGAGCATGATCAGCACCTTCCAGAAATGCGTTGGCAACGGCGCGCCGGTCTTGCCGAGTTCCTTGTCCCCGGGCGTGTAGACCGGCCCTGTAAAGACATTGGCGCGAAAGCCGTGGGTGCGGGCGCTTTCGAGTACGTAATTCTCAAGACCGAGCCATTTCGACCACGAGCGATTGAGCGCGCGATGCTGAGGCGCGGCATTGGTATAGTGATAGCTGTCGAGATTGGCGCGCATGGCCTCGTCCTCGGTGCCCCAGTTTGTCGCGTAGCGCCTGACCATGTGGCCTCTGTCTATGTCGGCATGGCCGTAGTCCTCGCGGTCAAGCTGGATGTCGCGGGGGATCCGAAGATCGTGAAACCAGGTTGAATTATGCCGCTTGATCGGGCGGAAGAGCGCGCCGTCGAGATTGAAGGCGGTGACCGCAGGGCCCTTGTTCGGGGCCGAATAGAGCACGCCGAAATGCTGGTAGCGCAATTCGTGCGGGCGGGCGGGCGTGGCGTCGGAGGGCGTGGCAAGCCCGAGGGCGTCGGGCAGGACCGGTAGCGGTACCGAGGCGGCGCGCAGAAAGTCGGGGTCATAGCCCCGGCGGCCCTCGAAATGGCTGGCGTCATGCGTCCTGTCGGCGGCCTCCGTCGTGCCGCTGGCATGGTCGGCGACCGCAGCGGCGTGCGAGTTGCCTGCGAGCAATGCCTTTAGGGTTGAGACGCGCACCGCTGAATTGGTCTTGCGATACGCCCCGGCAAAGTGCAACCCCACCACGGTCGCGCTGTCGAGTGACAGGAGCGGCGAGCCGGAATTGCCGCCCAACGTGGTGCAGTCGTGGCTGAGGATGTCGCCAGTGGCGATCAAGAGCCCCGGCGCGAAGCGTTTCACGTCGTAAAGGCCTTTGAAATACCGCTCCATATGCACATGCGCGTTGCGGGTATCATAGGCGGGATAGCCAACCGTGGCGACCGTTTCCCCGTCCTGACCGTCGGCCCCTGCGAGCGGCAGGGGCGCGATGTGATCCACGTCTGCCGGCTTGTCGATTTCACCGATCGCCACGTCGGCCGAGATGTCGTCGGCAAGATAGGTGAAGCGGTGAATGGCGAAGAGCTGTGCCGGATCGGGTTCGGAATTCGCCTCTTCCCCGAAGTCGATCTGCGCGCCGTATTTGACGTTGCCGGGCCCGTAGGCATAGACGGCATCGCCGCGAAAGGTGCGCTGCGCGACGATCTTGGCGACGTGGCGGTTGGTGACGATGCGCAGCGTGTCGCCCTTGTCCTCGATCACCCATCCCGTTCCGCCCCAGCCTCGGGCATGATTGAGAAACTCGATCCGCCCGATCGAGGGAATGAATTTCTCGACAGCGGTTATATCGCCCGAGATGTTCCCGTCAAAGAAGGCGGAAAGCGTGTCCTTGCCGGTGACTTTGCCGTTCTCGACGATCAGGGGCGGGCGGCGGATGAGTTCGATGATCGCTTCCATGCGGACCGGAGACTCGCCCCGGTTCTGAAGCTGATGGGGTGGGGTCTCGATCATATCCTTGAGGCTGTCGATGCTCAGCCCAAGTTCGTCGATCAGCGGGTTACCCTGCTGTGACGAGGTGAGCACGGCGTCGAGCGTCCCGTCCTGCGCGAAAGTGCCGAGGCGGGCGATGCTTTCCTGAATGCGGCTGTCGGTCATGGGTGTTTTCCTTTGAATGGAGGCTTACTCCAGAGGCGCGAAGACGCGGTTCGGGGGCAAGCGGTGGGCGGCGAGGACGGCCAACGGGGCAGCGGCGATTGCGGTGATGCCCGCATCATGGAACAGCTCAAGAGCGGTGCGCATCGCGTCACGCGGCTCGGCGTCGGGCGGCAGGGCCGCGATCGCCTTGGCGTAGCGTGGACCAAAACGGTTCTCGAGGTGGCGTGCGGCGGCGGGGCCGTCATGCGTGGGGCGCGACCAGAACATGAGCTGCGTGCGGGCGGCTTCAATCGGCGCATCCGACCAGAAGAGCCGCCACGCCCGACCCTGTGTGACGCGGTCGATCGTACGTCTTTTTAACCAGTCCTCGGGTGGCGTGCGCCCGAAACACCACGCGCCGGCGACGGTCCGGCGCCAGCGTTCGAGGGAGTGCGCCAGCATCGGAAGATCCGGCACCGGGTTGAACAACGTAAATCCCTCGATCCACTCGGCGGCGAGGCCCATACCGCGAAACGCCTCGCCCAGTTCCAGTGGCGAGGTAAAGCGATCGGGCAGTGCCTCGGACACGTTGCGCAGGGTCGGGGCAAGGTGTGGGGCGGCCGCGCGGGGCAGGTCGTGGGCGTTGGCGATGAAAGTGGCGAGCGCTCCACGCGGCGCGCGGCGCAATACGGTTGACAGGATACTGGCATAGGGATTGAGGATTGCGAACTCGTAGGACTCGTCCGCCGGATCGACGCCGCCGCCTTGCTCGTGAAAAACGGGATCGGAGACAAAACCGTGCTGGCGGCGCATGCCTGCGCTTACGTAGTGCAGCCGTTCCTCGGCTTCGCGATGCTCGCCACCGTTATGGGCGAGAAGGCCCAGTACGGTGTCCATGTCGTGTCGTTCAAGATCCGAGGCAGGCACCGAACAGAGCAGGGCGAAATCGAGCGCGCCATCCTCTATTCCAATACGCGCGGACTCTGCGCGTGCGGTGAGGATACGTGCGCGCAGGTCCGCGTCGCGCAACCGTTGGACAAGCGCGTCAAAGCGAAACTCTGCCGTCATGTCGAGCAGGACACGCCCTTCGAGCAGCGGCGCGTTCTCCAGCGCGGCGTCCAGAGCGCCATAGGGCTGCACGTCAAAGAGTTTGCGGGCAGAGGACCAGCGCCCGGTCAGCCAGAGATACGCCATCAAGAGCCGACCGGTGCGCGACCCGGCGGGCAGCCAGCCATCGAGCGCGCTCTGAACCACGTATTCTGCTTCACGCAGGTCCGCGCGGGAGAGTGTGAGCTCTAGATCCGAGAGCGCGCGCGGATCTGGCGCGCGCGCGCCATCAGGCAGTGCAGATGCAATTTGAACCCGGTTGCGGTTCGCGTCGAAGCGCACGAATGTATCGCCCGAAGAATCTGCTGCGAAGTCTTGTTCTCTGGAGATAGGTGGCGTCTCGGCCGGGGCTTCCCGCGCGTGTCCGGCCCTGCCGAAATCTGACCGTACCCCTTGGGCCTGACGCAGCGCGGCGCGTGCGGGTTCGGGCAATTCGTCCAGCATGAAGGGATCGAAGCGGCGCGCCAGATCCGCCGGGATGTCGGGCATCGGATTGCCCGTGCGGGTCAGTTGCAGCCGGTGATAGAGCGCCGCGAACGGATTATCCTGACGCTCGAACCACGCGACCGCGCGCCGGTTGATCGCGGTCGTGGTCTCTGGTGCGGCCTCGTAGATCAGCGGAAGAAATGCGCGCCGCACGTCCGAGCGGTGACGCAAGGTGCCGGCACCGCTGTCTTCGGTCACAAGCCAGTGCTGGTCACGCAGGGCATTGAACATGGTGCGAAGCTCACGCTCCGGCATGTCGGGCGCTACGACAGGCGCGATCACCTCTTTCAGAGCGCCGAGATCGACCTCTGCGAGGATCAACCCCTCGGTTGCGAGACCGCGCAGATCCTTTGGCACGCGTGACAGGATTGCGCGGTAGAGATAGCCGCCGACAATGTCGTCCCCCGCATCCTCGGGGATCTCGGTCTCGTCGAAATCATCATGACTGACGGCCTTTGCGGCAAGTTTGAGAAGCAAGGGGTTGCCCTGCGCAAGCTGGTTGATCCTCGGCCAGAGGTCCCTGGGCACGTTGCGTTCCTGTAGCAGTTTATGCACCGCCTTGGCATCGAGGCCCTGAAGTTCAAGGGGCGGTCCCAAGATGCGATCGGCTGCGGGTGCCATGGCGTCGCCCCGACCGGCGGCGATGATGGCGATACGATCGATGCCGGAGGTCGCCAGCCGGTCGAGCCGCTCGAACAGGAGCGGGATACGCGTCTCTCCTTCGGACCGGAGCACTTCGAGCGTGTCGAGAACGACGAGCAGGAGCTTGTCCGCGTCGTTGATCGCTTGCGCTATGGTGTCGAGCAGGCGGGCGAGGGGCGGTTGGCCGGAGGCTGCAACTTGCGCCGCCGTGGACTTGCGGGTCACTGCGACCGCCTCCTGCGTCGCCTCCAGCCGCAGGTCGCGCAGGGCGACGGCGCTGCCGGGCAGGCTGTCGCCCACTTGGCGTGAAATCTCGTCAAAGAAATGCTGCGCATCGAGGATGTCGAGACCCGAGCGATCAAAGTCGAGCCGCACGACGACCGGTTGCTCCTTGAGCCGGGCAAGTTGCAGGGCGCGCTCAAGCACGTGGGATTTGCCGATCCCGGCGACGCCGGAAATATAGATCGCCGTGAGTGGGGCTTCGGATTGCGGGTTGGCGAGGGCCTCGGCAATGCGTTCAAGCTCGGTCTCGCGGCCCACGAAATCATCCCCGACGACAGATTCGGTGCGTTTCTCGGCCGTCAGGCGGTTGAGGAGGCCGCGCAAGGCCAGAAGATAATCAGCGCCGGGCGCATCAGGGCCGGCGCGGTCAAGCGTGCCGGTTATGAAGGCCAGATCGCCGCCGATGTCACCCAGCCCGATCATCCGTTGCAGCGCGGCAGGCGCAAAGACACCGCGACCGAGGCGAGCATCCGCGACGGGCGTATCGAACGACGCGGCGATCTCGGCGCGGGCATTGTCGAATTGCTCGGCGGACAGGATATGGTGGCGCGCGGCGGGGCGCATCGTCCAGCTTTGACCGGCCTTTGATGGTGTCGAGGTATCGGCGCATTCAGGTTGCAGAAGGGCCAGCACGCGCGCCACAACCTGAATGTCGCGCGGCATTCGCCCCGCGTTGGCCCACCGTACCGCATCGGCCGGGGCAAAGCTGTCGTGCAGCGCGCCATACAGGCTGGCGCGTTCGAAGAGCTGTTCAAGGTCGGGGTCGAGCGTCATCATGGCGAACCGACCCCCTGTGTCCGAATTTGCGCGCGCAGGGCCTTGGCCACCATGCCCGCGACAGCAGAGGAATAGACCCCGGCGGTCGAGGAGAGACCTGCCAGCGCTTGCCGGACAGCGGCGTCGATCACGTCTTTTTTCCACCCGAGTCCCAGACTGTCGGCCATCGCTGCCACGGTCTGGAAGACATCTTCGCGGGTGAACTCGCCGATATGTTCCACCAGCAAGCCCGGCTGGCCCTGATCCCGCGCCTCTCGGATCGTTGAATAAAGCCGGTTGCGCAGCGTGAAGGTTTCGAAGCCGGACAGGATCAGGCGCAGATGCCGACGGCTCAGGATCTCCGACACCAGATGCTCCATCTGCACCTGTGCTTCACGCGACAGGCCCGACGGCGGATTGTCGAAATAGATCCAATGGGGCGCGCCCGACTGCGCCGCCGCAGCGTCAAGCCGATTTGCGAGCGTAACCGCGCGGTCACGGGCCTCGGCGGCAAGGCTGGTTTCGTCCGGCCGGACACCGGCTGATGCCAAAAGCGATCGATCGGGGCTGAGCAGACGGGCGTTGACCTCATGCAGCAGATCGTCGCTGATGAGGTCCGTCGAGACCCGATGGATGCGGTCGGGCCTGTCATAGGCGTTGAGATACGCCGTGAGCATGTCGTAACCAAAGGAAAGGCCCGTCGGCGGCAGGGTGGCGTCGATCCGTTTTACCCATATGCCGCGCAGGTTTGGTGCCTTGTTCTCGATCATCGCGGCGAGACCGTCGAAAAAAGTATTGCGACCGATGATGAAATGCCCCTCGGGGCTTTCGTCGGTGGACCAGAGGTAATCGGGGGGGCTGTCACCGTTGATCTGCTCGAGGAAGGCGGCATTCCCCGCGTAACGCTCATAAGGAACGATCCGCCCGCCATTTCCGGCGGTTCGCCCGGCCTGATGATGACCGAGGTAACGAAACTCGCCGGAAAAACCCGCACCGCCCGATGAGCCGCCCTCGGTCGGTGCGGAATGTGGCAGGTACATGTCGTCGGCGGCGGAACGACGATAGGCGGCTTGCGTGTAACCCTTGTCGTCTCCTGCGGGGAAATGCAGGAGCCATAGCTGCCGCGTGCCGGTTTGCGGCGCCGTGGTGCCATCAAGATCGAAATGCCCAAATTTATGCGCCCGCCCGATCGGTTTGAAGAGCCGCAGCAGCGCGACATCGGTATGGGTGGCATAGGCGGAGCGCGGCGCTTTCTGGCCTGCGAGTTCGCGTGCGTGCGGCGGCGAGAGGAACGCGGGCCATGCCGCGTAATCCTTGCCGTTTATGTCCGTGACGAGGATCGAGGCGCGGGACAGGCCATTGCGTTTGAGGTCAAGCCTGCCGAGGTCTTGCAGGGCATCCGCGATCACATGCGCGGCGGTCAGCACGAGGCGGCGACCAACAAGAATACCGCTGCCTTTTTCCACGGGATGCTGGTTTTTGTCAAAGCGGATCGCGATCCGGCATCGGCGGGCATCGGCGACCGAGGAGAATTCCGTCAGCTTATCGGGATTGAAATGAGGGTCTGCGATGGCGTTGGCGTCAACGCTGTCGGACACGGCAAACCCGTCTACCGGCAGGAGTTGCGGCGCGCGGTTGCGCAGCACCGAGATGAAAGCACCCGTCAGGCCGTCGCGCTCCAGCGTCTGAGACAACATTTCGGCCAGGGTGATCTGGTTGTCGCTGGCGATCATCTGGAGAATGTCGAGCGTCATCTTCCATGCGCGGTCGGCGTAGATATCAGCCATCACCGCCTCGACCAGCGCCTGGTGATCCCGCAGCAGCGGGGCCAGCGTGGTGGGGTTGAGAGGCGTCGGCATGCGGGTCTCTTACGGACGACGAAGCGCGGCGCGCAGGGCGGGTCTGGCCAAGAGCTTGTCGGCCAGACCGGGGCTTGCGACGTCAAGGCCACTGAAGGTTTCCGTCTCGGTTGTCTGCGCCGCGCGCTCGCGGGCCTGTGCGCGGTGGCTGAGCCAGATCAACTCACTCGCGTATTCGGCGAGATCGGGGGCTAGGTCGGCCGCCGCATCCGGGGCGTGCCCCGCGAGATGAGATTGCAGGACGGCCAGCGTCGGCGCTGTGCCGGTTGGGCCGGGGGCGGCTGGCGCGGGCGCTTCGGTGCCGGTTGGAAAGGGACACGCCAAGAGCCTGTTCGCGTCGATGAGCCCCGCGCCATAGGCGCCTGCGCCCCCCCATACAGATGGCGGGATGATCCCTTGGGTGAGGCAATGAACGAACATGGCCTGAACGGTGGTCCCCGCCTGCGCTGCCTTGTGGCGCAGGGCCGTGCGCCCGCCGTGATGGGCCACCCACAGCGCGGCAGCCCCCGCGGTCAGCGAGGTCGCGAGCGTCGTGCCCTGAGCCGGGCGGATGCCATGGTCGGGGTCACTCGCCTTGTTCTTGGCCGCCCCCCAGACATTGACGCCGAAATTGGCGATCGTCACTTCGGGGCCGGAGCCGGTCTTGGCCCATGGCGAGAGGTCAGGGTTGAGGGCGGCCACTGCGGTGCATAGACCCTGCGACGCGTAGGCGGCAGGAAACACGACACGCGGCCAGCAGTTGCCGGCGGCACAGACCACGACAAGGCCACGCTCCACCGCGATGCGCAGGGCGCGTTCCGTTGAGGCCACGCGTGTCGGCCCGCCAAGCGCCATGGCAATGACGTCCGCACCTTCGTTGATGGCGTGGGCGATGGCGGACGGGATGGTGGTCTGGGTGAAATTGATCACCGACTTGATCGCGCGGATGGGCAGGATCATGGCCTCGGGGGCCGCCCCGGTTATGCCGCCGCCCGAAGTCACGTCGCCATTCTGATCGACGGTGCCGCGCGACGCGATCACCGAGCAAACCAGCGTGCCGTGTCCGGGATGCTTGAGGATACCGCTTGAAAACCGATCCGAGGCATCGCTGCCGCCTTCGACGAAATTGCGTTGGCCTTGCTGGCGGATCGAGCCGTTCAGTTCCTGATGCGTGGAGTGGCCTGTGTCGATCACCGCAACCGTGCTGCCCGCGCCACGGGTATGACCCCAGGCCGCGAGCGTGCCGATGCGCGGATGCACCCAGCCCCAGGGCAGGCTGTCGTCGCGCGAGGTCGAGCAGGCCCCCGAGAGGCTCTCGGTATCTGCCGCGCCCACGGCCGCCGCACCGATCAGGCTGTCGGCAAGAACCGGGTTGGCCTCGTCCGCCTTGGCCACGGGGCGCAGGGCGCGGGCGAATTCAAACGCCACGGCCTCTTGCCCCTGGCCCGTGATGCCCGCAAAGCGAGCAAAGTGATAGCGGTCCGGGCCGGCCTCGAAGACCGGGTTCACATCCACGTCCACACCGCCAAGCGCGTCGGAGAGGCGCGCGGCAAGGATGTCCGGGGCAACCGGATCACTGAAGACGAATTCAATGACAAGCGCGTCCTCATCCGCGATGGGTACGCCTTGATCGAGTTTGGCATAGAGATCGACGAGCATGAATGGCTCTCCTGCAAAATGGACAATGACGACCGGCGATCGGGAAACGCGCGAAAGTTGGTGATGCCCTGAGGGGCGGCATATCATGGCGGTGTTCAGACGCCGTCAATTCTCTGGTGAGAAAAGGATATGCCACATGTCAAAGACTACCATCACCCAACTGCCCG